>NZ_JBQKLQ010000007.1:0-159701 GCF_052116145.1 Fundicoccus sp. Sow4_F4
GGTCATCCAGTGTCTCGAAATTTATTCGGTTGTGTTTATCAGCCGTAGCCAATAAACTCTTACACATCTTGGTGTTTATCTTTGTTTAGTTTTCAATGAGCTTTGTGTCAGTTGCGAATGTTTTGTTTCGCTGTGACAACTTTTATATAATAACATGAGTTGTTTTAAGTTGTCAACACTTTTTAAAAAATGTTTTCGTCTTAATGTTTCATATTTTTTGTTTGCTTGTTGAAATGCTTCCTCAACAAGGTCTTAATCTTAACATTTACTTAATAATTATGTCAAGTGATTTTTTTAATTTTATTTAATTCTTTTCTTGTCGTAGTGGGCTTTGTTTTTCTATGCCCTCGTGACGACAAGGAATAATATAACACGAGTCTCTATTTCATGTCAACCTTTATTTCAATTTTGTTTAAATATGTTTTTGAAATAGAAATCAATAAAAGAGAGCCTCTGAATTTCAGAGACTCCCTCCGATTAAATAGACGATCAATTGTGTGACTCAAATAGTCAATATTACCCGAACCTTCACTCTGTCTCATCTATTTAACTTCCGTGAAAATACGTTCATATAGTAGTACTGATTTTATTACTGTAATGCTACGGAGTTTTTCATTTGTTAATTCAAATCTGTCTGTTCATTTCTATTACATGTTTTTGCTTTCCTTTTCATTAGAAAGTAAATCATTTGAAATTTCAAAGCGTGACATTCTAAATCTAACTTACTACTTATATATATATCCGTCAGTACTACTTAGTATTTTCACTACTACACGAAGAAGTATTCTACCTCTCCTGCATATTTATAATACCATGTAAGCGTTAACAAGGCAAGGTTTTTTCTTCATTAACTATCAGTTTAATGAATTCTTTAAACTTAAGTGAGTGTCATCTATTTATTTCCACTCTATTGATATTGATTGACTGCACTAGATTAAGTTCGCCTATCTCTTTGAAATTGATGCAATCAAAAAATCCACACTACCAAGAACATGCGCATTTTTTTAACATCTACTACTTTATTGGAGATTAAACAGTTTTTGATAAATAAAAAAAGAGTCGGAAATTCCGACTCTTATCCATAGCTTTATAAGCGTTCGTTTAATTCTGCTGCTAACTCTTCAAATCCTGGTTTACCTAATAAAGCAAACATGTTGCGTTTGTAATCTTCTACACCTGGTTGATCAAATGGATTTACTCCGTTTAAGTAACCAGAAATTGTCACTGCTTTTTCAAAGAAGTAGATTAATTGTCCTAGAGAATGCTCATCTAGCGCTGGGATGTTAACTAATAAGTTTGGTACATTTCCATCCGTATGTGCTAATAAAGTCCCTTGGAATGCTTTTTTATTGACGAATTCAATAGTCTCCCCTTCTAAGTACTGTAAGCCGTCCAAATCTTCTTTCATAGAAGGAATAGAAAGTTCATGGCGAGATTTCTCTACATTTATCACTGTTTCAAACAAATTACGAGTCCCGTCTTGAATACTTTGTCCAATTGAATGTAAATCAGTCGAGAAGTTAGCGCTCGCTGGGAAAATCCCTTTGCTATCTTTACCTTCTGATTCACCAAATAATTGTTTCCACCACTCCCCGAAATACTGAAGTGCTGGTTCATAGTTTGCAAGAATTTCGACATCTCGCCCTTTACGATATAACATAGTACGTAAAGCAGCATATTGATAGGCTTCGTTTTCCTCTACTTTTGATGAACTATAATTATTCATGGCAAAAGCAGCACCTTCCATTAATTTATCAATGTCGCCTCCGGCTACAGCAATTGGTAATAAGCCTACCGCTGTTAAGACTGTAAATCTTCCACCAACACCATCTGGAATAACGAATGATTCGTAACCTTCAGCGTCTGCTTCGCCTTTTAATGCACCACGAGCTTTATCTGTAGTAGCATAAATACGTTTTACAGCTTCTTCGTGACCATACTTTGCAATGAGTTTTTCTTTAAAGACTCTGAATGCAATCGCTGGTTCTGTAGTTGTTCCGGATTTAGAAATCATATTCACTGAGAAATCACGATCGCCAATTAATTCAACTAAATCATTTAAATAAGTCGAACTGATACTGTTTCCAGCAAAGAAAACTTGTGGGTTTCCTTTTTGACCTTTATGGATGTTATAGAAAGAGTTGTTTAAAAATTCAATTGCTGCACGCGCACCTAGATACGATCCACCAATTCCAATAACAACTAAAACTTCTGAATCTTGACGAATCTTTTCTGAAGCTGCTTTAATAGCTGCAAATTCTTCTTTATCATAATTTTCTGGTAAGTCTACCCAATCAGTATAATCACTACCCGCACCAGTTTTGTCATGTAATTGCTTGTGCGCTAGTTCAATGTAAGGTGCTAATTGTGTTAATTCATGTTCACGATAAAATGGTGTTGCTTTTGAATAATCAAATGTCAATTTTTCCATTTTTCCCACTCCTTAATAACTTCTATTATAATTAAACTCTAACTTTATCAGTAAAATCATCTTGCTCTATCTCTTTAAGAGCTTCGTCAATCCATTGCGGCATCTTTTTGGCTAGGCTACTAAATCCGATGTTAGGTGCGTAACGCTTGCGGCGTCTTTTTGAACGCGCAGGATACGGCGGTATATTTAATTTTTGCAGAACACGCATTGACAAACTTATTTTATTAGTGAATTCATCGATATCGATAATCATTACTTTAAGTTTTTGGCCAATTTTGACAAATCCATCAATTTCCGTCATATAGCCGTGACGGCATTCTGAAATGTGAATCAGACCTTGTTCGTTTTCTGATAAACTTATAAAAACGCCATAATTTTGTATTCCTGTTACTTCGCCTTCAATAATGTCGCCAATTTTAAATTTTGTAGTCATTATTGATACTCCTTTGATGTCCTTGTAGTGCTACTATTTATCGCTGGAATTACTTAACGGTAATACTTTCGATTATAATATCTTCTTTGGGTTTATCCATGAAGCCTGTTTCACTGTTTTGGATTGCTTCAACAATGTTCATTCCATTTAACACGTGGCCAAAGACAGTATGTTTTTGGTCTAACCAAGGGGTGCCGCCTTTTTCGGAATAAGCTTCAATAATAGGCTCTGGAAAACCAGCTCCTTTTAATTGGCTTAACATTTGTGCTGGTACATTTGGTGCCGTAACAATAAAGAATTGACTTCCATTTGTGTTAGGTCCAGCATTGGCCATTGATAATGCTCCGTATAGGTTGAATAAGTTTGGAGTAAATTCATCTTCAAAAGATTCACCATAAATGCTTTCGCCACCCATACCTGAACCTGTCGGATCGCCACCTTGAATCATAAAGTCTTTAATAATACGGTGGAAAATAATTCCATCGTAGTATCCTTGTTTTGCAAGTCCAACGAAGTTTGCTACTGTTTTAGGGACTAAGTCTTCAAACAAGACTAACTCAATGTCCCCTTTATTAGTATGTAATACGACTTTTCTTTCAACACTCGATAAATTTAATTGCGGAAATTGTTCCATTTTGTTGTATGCTCCTATTCTCTAATTTAATGGGTTCATTCAAAAATAAACACTCATTAGTAGTTTACACTAAATGTTAAAAGATTTTAATAGTTATCGCCCTTTATTTTTGATATGATTAATTTAATAAATAAAATCTATGAAAAAGGATAATGATTCTAGATGAACTTACCATTATTAACTGCTTTAATAGCAATCTTCTTCACCCAACTAATCAAATATCCCATTTCTCTTTTTTTTAATAAAAAAGGTGCAAAAATTGATATTGTGACTTCCACTGGTGGTATGCCGAGTTCTCATTCGGCTGCTGTAACCAGCTTAATCACAGCACTTATTTTTGAATATGGTTTCTCTTCCCCTCATGTAGCCATTGCGACAATTTTCGGGGTCATTATTATGTTTGATTCAATGGGTGTACGTCGCCAAAGTGGAGAACAAGGAATTGTTCTCGATATACTAATCCGTCGTCATTTAGCAGAAACTGGTCAGCTAGTTGAAATGAACGACTCTTCATATTTCAATACGAATGAGGATAACCCTGTTTTGAATCAATACCATATAGAAGATTACGAACACATGATCATCAAAAAATACCTTGGACATAAACCAACGGAAGTCATTGGTGGTATTATGACTGGTGGTGTCGTAGCTTTTGTTTGTCGTATGCTGTTTGCTTAAACTTTGTATACCTTATCTATAGTAACCTACTGCGGTTTTTCAGTAGGTTTTTATTTTTTTCAATTTTGCTTTTCAATCGTCCTTTCTGTATTTTTTTAAGAGTGATTTCTTTCATCTATAAATGGAGCCACCTTTCTTAAAACACTTCTTGATTTGCAGCCAACAGAAATGTTGCTATAATCAAGGCAGAAGGATTTTGTAATAATTGATAGAAAGAGTGATTCCTTGAATCCTAATGAAAATATGTATGATATCACAATTATCGGTGGTGGCCCTGTCGGTTTATTCGCAGCTTTTTATGCGGGTATGCGCCAAGCTAAGGTTAAGGTCATTGATAGTTTAGAAAATCTAGGTGGACAGCCTGCACACCTTTACTCTGAAAAATATATTTATGATATTCCTGCTTACCCTGCCATTACAGGCGAAGCATTAACCAATAATCTAATTGAACAATTGGAGCGTTTCGATACGACCTTTTGCTTGGGAGAAGAGGCCTTAAGTGTCGTAAGATTTGAACCTGAAATTGATGTGCCCTATTTTGAAATTGAAACATCCATAGGTAAGCATTTCTCGCGTTCGATTATTATTGCGGCAGGTAATGGCGCTTTCCAACCTCGTAAATTAAATGTGGATAACGCCACTCAGTTTGAAAACGGTAATTTACATTATTATGTTAATAATTTAGAAAAGTTTCGTGATCGTGTGGTGGCGATTTGTGGCGGTGGTGATTCAGCTGTCGATTGGGCACTTACTTTAGAGCCTATCGCTAAGAAAGTTTACATCGTCCATCGCAGAAATAAATTTCGTGCCCTCGAACATAGTGTGTCGCTCTTAAAAAGCTCCTCTGTCGAAATTTTGACGCCTTATGTTCCATTGGAATTACAAGGTGAGGGTCAAATAATTGACAAGGTTATACTAAACGAGAGTCGTACAGATAATGTACTCGCTTTAGACGTTGATGATTTCATTGTCAATTATGGTTTCTCAACTTCAATTGGCAAAATAAAGACTTGGGGTTTGGATACTGAACGCAATGCAATTAAAGTCAATCAACAACTTGAAACAAATATTCCAGGAATTTATGCGATCGGTGATATTGCTGATTATGTTGGGAAAGTAAAAATTATTGCCTCTGGTTTTGGCGAAGCGCCACAAGCAGTCAATAATGCGTTGCTATATATTGATCCAGAAAATGTTACACCGTCGATTCACAGTACAAGCCTATTCGAAGGAGAATGATTATGAGTCCAAATGAAAAATTACTGAAAAAGAATATTTTACGCGAGCATGCTGTCTCACTTTTAAACAAGCGAGGCGTTGAAATTACCGATATCGCTGATATTGTCTTTGAATTACAGAAAGTTTACGTTGATGATTTAACACATGAATTTTGCGTTCACAATATCAATAAAGTTTTGGATAAACGTGAAGTCCAAAACGCTGTAATTACAGGGATTGAATTAGATATTGCGGCTGAAGATGGACATTTGTCTCCTGTCTTGAGCGATTTATTACTTCGTGATGAAGGTTTATATGGTATTGATGAAATTCTTTGCCTTAGTATTGTTAATGTCTATGGATCAATCGGACTGACTAACTTTGGTTATGTCGACAAATTGAAACCAGGGATTATTGGCAAGTTAAACGATGAGAAAAGCAATAATTGTAACACATTTATCGATGACATAGTGGGTGCCTTAGCTGCTGCAGCTGCTAGTCGAATTGCACACTCACAGCCTCAGGTCGAAGATCTAAGCACTGAAAAGTAATTATTTTAAATATTTAACAAAAAAAGGTGGAGCACATTATGTGTCTCTACCTTTTTTGTCGTCTTTTGGGTTTGTTTTCATATAGAGCAAACACTCTGAAAACATAAATAATTAGTTCATATAATAAAATGGCTATGACGAAGAATAACATAAAGAGCCCTTCAGGTAAGACAGTGATTACTGGGTCTGTTACCGGACTAAATAGCCATAAATCATTTCGAAATAATAACTCATGGAATAAAATGAACACTTTGTCAAAGGCAATCACAATAAAGAAAAGTAAAATTAATGGGAAGCTAACCGCTAATAAGAACCAGCGTTCCATCCATGCTTGTTGCTTGGTTTTATGTAGCCAGAAAATAGTAGCGATAGACACCAATAAGCCAATCACTGCTAGTACAAAGCACATTAGAAAAAGAAATTTCACTTCTTCAAAGTGAAACAAACCACCTTCAGAACTACTGAAATACTTCATCTCTAGTGTCTCAACTGCTGGATTCGTCAAATAGCCTAACAGTGTATGATAGTTATCCATTAATTGTTCGCTCGTTAGGCCAGATATCGTTGTTAAATCAAAGCCTTCAATTGCTAATCGGTAAACTAGAGGAGATGCAAATACTACTCCAGTTACTGCCATCGCTAACGCTGTGAGAATAAAACTTAGCGTGGCTAAAAATTGCTTCGTATAAAAAATAATCATACTAAAACACCCACTCAGATAAATTTTCTAATACATAGGTAGGCTGTATTGGTAAACTTGGGACATCGTCTCGACGGGTCACCCCCGTCAATACCAATAAGGTATCCACCCCTGCATTAATACCAGCCAAGATATCTGTTTCATATTTATCGCCAATCAATAAAACGTCTGTTGTCTTTAAGTTTAATTCTTCTAAAGCTGCTTTAACGATTAGAGCGTTCGGCTTGCCCATTACTAACCCCTTTTTGCCAGAGGCTACTTCTAAGAATGCTGTTAAAGCGCCTGAACTTGGCATAATCCCTTTTTCAGTTGGTATTGTTTGATCCGCGTTAGTCACCAAAAATTCGGCTCCATCACGAATTGCCGTCGCTGCTAAAGCAAGCTCTTCATAAGTTGCTTGACGATTTAAACCTTGAACAACCACATCAGCTTTTGTATCAAGCGTTAATTGAAAGCCCGCTTCTTCCACTTGTTGATGTAACGCCAGTTCTCCTACAACATGCACTACTTTCCCTAAACAATTCTCCTTCATATAGGCGATAAGAGCTTGTGTCGAAGTGTAGACATTTTCTGAACCAATTGGCAGCTCATAATTTTCACGTAAGTTTTCAACGATTTCTTGGGTTGTTCGAGTCGCATTGTTTGTTAAAAACAGGAATGCTTGGTCCCGTTTCTTCAATTCACGGATAAACTGTTCCGCTGACGGAATTCGTCTTGTCCCGTAATATAACGTCCCATCTAAATCAATTAAATACCCCTTATATTGCTTCAATCGCTCACTCCTAAATTTAGTTCTCCACTTTGGGATTTGCTTTCTTCTTAATAACGAAGGCTTTTTTATTGACTGTTTGCGACTGCCCTTTAGTCTGCTTCGTCTTTTCAGTCGTCGGTTTAGCTTCAGTTGCTTTGATTACATTGTTTCCTACTTTAGTAGGCAATGCTTTACGAGCAGATTGGTTCACTTGATTTCGAATTTGAAATTCCTCTTTTATCTCTGTCGTTTGTGGCATCGATGCATTACGTCCTCTCTGCTGACGTTTTCGTCGACGATTCTTCTGATTAAAAGAAGGCGCTTTTGTCGCAACAATTGGCTCATTTGAACTTGCAACATCTGCTAGAGGGACTGTATTCGTTTTAGTTCGTGATACATATTGTTGATATTTTTCAAGTGCTGAATCTTTCGCAATCACAAAATACTGACAGCCAAAATTACAGTACTCTTTTAAATAATCATCTAAAAAATTAATGGTTTGGTCACGTGGCACTTTTCTCTGATTCACTTGGTAAAAACCTCTTAGGCGTAACTGCTCATAGCCCCAATCACCCACGATAAAATCAAACTTATCAAAAAAATCTTGGTAACGTTGTTCAAAGGCATCAATTTTAAAGCCTTCGCGATAGTTAGTCACGATTTGGTAGCTTTGATTTTTAATTTGAATATGATCATCATCAATTTGATGTATGTCTTTTGTTATTTCTGTTGTCTCATTGGCAATGTCTGTTAAGATTGCTTCAAGTTGACCAGACATACTATTTTCTATTTGTTTAGACATCTTTTAGTCCTTTCTTGTATCTGTTAATGGATATTTTTTTCGTATATAATCCCCTACAACATGACGAAGAAATTCTGGGAATAATAATTGAGGTGAACCATAACTCGCAATTGTAGGGAAAAATGGAAGGAACCAGTAATGATCAACTGCCGCCACACGGTAGGTCTGGCGTTTATCGAGTGCTTCTTCGCCAGCATACCACTGACGGGATTCTTCTTGATAAGTTAAGCCTTTCAAGACAAATTCGCCAAAGATTTTCCCACGAAAACCCATCCCACTAATTAAACGGTATCGTAAGTCATCCTCTTGACTCAATAGTTCATCTATTAGTTCAAGCAAATGCTCGCCAGAAAATGTCATCACAAGCAAATGCATAGAATGTGGTAAAGCTTCATGCAAGTCATTCTCTGTCACAAGGCCAGCAGGTAAATCTGATAAAAACAGACCCGAACTCAACACGCCAATGCTTGTATTCGTTGAATCACAAATAGCATCGAGTGCGAGTTGGATAAAAGAATGAGTCCCTTGCGTCTGTCCTGCAGTCATATAATGTGGTAAATGTGCGATTGGTTGTTTTTGTAAAAACTGTCGCCCTTGTGCTTCAAAACTATCCGAAATAGGGATTTCGGTTAAGTCTCTCAATTGCTCGATAGATGTCACACGACACTCAATTTTCCAGCGCCGCTTGCTCTTTTCCCACATTGCTTGTCGATTATTTGGGAGCAGTTCTAACTCAATATGTCCGACATAATGTCCATATTTACCAGCGGCAGCTAAGGTCGAATGATGAACTTCTTCACCCTCATGTAACACATGATGAGTATGACCCCCAATAATCAAATCAAGCTGGGGGAATTTTTGAGCTAATAGGCGATCATCCTTTAAGCCCAAATGAGATAAGACAATAATTAAGTCAACTGCCTGATTCGACCGTTGAATATTTCTTAATTGTTGTTCCAAGGCATCAAACGGATCTACTAAATCATATTGATTCAGCGTATAAGTTGCATAAGGTGCCGTCAAGCCTATAAACGCGATTCGATGTCCTTCGATTTCACGATAGATTAATGGACTAGCCCAACGAGGGTAGTCATAAGTTCGACTGTCCAATAAGTTCGCAAGCGTTACTTCAAATTCTGCATGAGAGTATAAATAGTCTAATTGATTATTTGTAAAGTTTAAGCCCTCGTTATTACCTATCGTTACAACATCATAAGCCGCCTCATTAAATAAATCGACCATGACCATACCTTGACTCGCTTCAACCATTGGATGAACGGTATCTAAAGCATCACCAATATCGACCAATAAAAAGGGCTCATGTTTTTGAGTGAAATAGGCTTGTTGAAGTTTAAGATACTCACGGATGATAGGCCAATTTTCTAAGTGCCCATGTAGATCATTCGTATGAAGAATATTAAGTTTCATCACATTCGCCCCTTTCTATAAGTTTATTATATCAGAATTTCCAGGCAATTCACTAACATTGAAAAATCAAATTGGGCCCTACTCACATTTGTGAATAGAGCCCAGGTAATTCATGTCGATTAAGCTGTTGGTGCTGGAATTAAACTTCCAAGAACGATTAATAAAATAATAACTAAAATCCCAACGCCAGCTAGAGGCAAGATATATTTGTTCGGAATTTTAGGAATTGGATACGTGATTACAAAACCTGCACCTAAACCGATGAAAACGATTGCCCAAATATATTGGAAAATCTGCAACTCCATCACATAACCTAATAAAGAGACTAAAGGTAAAGCAATAGCGGCAACTTGTAGAGGTAAACCTTTATAAGCGTTTTCTGGTAATTCCCCTAGAAATCTTTCAGAACGATTGAAATGTGCTAAACGAATGGCAACTGCTAATAAGTAAAGAGCCATAATGAAAACGCCCGCTACTGATTGAAAGGTTAATTGTACAAGTAAAGCTGATGGCAATAGACCATATACAACCATATCTGCTAAAACGTCTAATTCTAATGCGAAAGAAACTTGTGCTTCATCTCTTTCAAAAGTTGCTCCCAATCGGTAAGTAAAAATACCAATAATTGCCGCTATAATCAACGACACTAGCGCATATTGAGTCTCACTAATAAAAGCAAAGCCGACACCCACTGCACCGAAGAATAATCTGAGTAAAATAATTACATTTGATTGATGTAGATTTCCTAGGAACATTTACTCCACCCTTTCTCTATATAACTTGCTTTTTATATTCACACCTTTATTCTACTCTGTTTTAACCGCTTTACGCAAGCGTTTCACGCTCTTTTCCACATCTTTAACACAACTGTAATTAATAATTGGTTAGAATTCGATATAAACCATGTTATTTTTATTTTCACTAACTTTTATAATTTAACAAAGCCGCTGACTATGCCTCCCTCTATTGAAAGAGTTTATCCACATCAGCCAACCTTTAAACCAATTAGGTATCACTGCCTGACTTATGCGAACTATCGGCTTAAAATCCGTAACGAATCGCAGCTGGATAAGTCATGGTATTGACGTATTGACAGACTTCTCCCAGGTGATCCTACTGGTTGGATGGTAACCCTAGAAGTGGGCGTTGACAGTGCCTGATCATTAAGCAAATGATAGAAAGACTGAATGTCCGCTTGATTGACCTGCATGAACACGCATTTACTAAACAACTGTTTAGCGTCGAATGTTGTGTCATAAATACTTTACCCACTTTTGCCGGTATCTCAATAGCACAATTGAAGGAACACCTAATCAAAAATGCTCGCATTAACCTACTTACTACTGAAGAATACTTAACAGTTTACTAAGTCACATCGCAAGATAGTGACAGAAACAAGCAAAACAAACACGAATATTTGGACCAAATAGACTATTTAGCTGCCCTATTAAACAAAGAAACATTAGAATAATCATTATGCACTAAGTGTGTAACAAAGATATTTACTGCACTCCAATCCCTTTACTCAGCAAATGCACAAAGTTCAAATGCTTTCTAGCTATAAATTATGTGTTATAATAGAAGTGTACATAGGATATACATGATTAATGTGTATTTAAATAAATAAATTTTAATTGAGGTGCTATATATGAAATGGAAAATTGTCACTGATTCAGGTTCTGATCTCAGACAAATTGATAACTTAAACGAAGACGTAGCATTCGAGTCTGTTCCTTTAATGTTAAACATTGGAAATAAAGTATACGTCGATGATGAAAAAATCGATATTTCAACTTTAATGGATGCAATGGAGGGAGAGTCGGCTGCCGCTTCTAGTGCTTGTCCTGCACCAAATGCTTATGCTGAAACTTATAAGGGCGCAGAAAATGTAATCGCCTTTACACTTTCGTCCAACTTATCTGGTAGTTATAATAGTGCGTCTTTAGGACGCGATTTAATTTTAGAACAACATCCCGAGGCTAATATTTTTGTTTTTGACTCACTATCTGCTGGTTCTGAGATTAATATGCTCATTCGCAAAGCAGTTGAGTTAGCCAATAAAGGCGTCACCTTTGATGAAATGGTTGCAGAATTAAAAGCATACCATGAACATACGACCGTCTCTTTCTTACTAGAATCAGTTGATAACTTAGTAAAAAATGGACGTGTTAATAAGATTGTTGGACAAATGATTGGCTTACTAGGTATCCGTTTAGTTGGACGCCGAACGGAAGAAGGTAAAATCGAACTTGCCCATAAATCTAAAGGAACTAAACGCGCAATGCGTACCCTTTTTGATGAAATCATTTCTAAAGGCTATCAAGGTGGCACAATGGAAATCTCACACGCAATGAATGAAGAAGGCGCTGAGACATTTAAAGCCTCTGTTCTCGAGCGCTTCCCCAATGCAGATATTACAGTTATTGGCATGAGTGGTCTATGTAGTTTCTATGCCCAACGTAAAGGGTTGATTATCGGTTACGTCACTAAATAGCCATTAACCAACTGGAGATCCTATCTCCAGTTTTTTGGGGGAAAACAAGTTTCCCTTATGAAGGTTTTCGATTTTCAATCAAAGATGTCGTGCCCTTACACTGACGCCTCTTCGTTGCTTAACAATATAATAGCCAAAACGAGGACCTGATAAGGCCCTCGTTTTTTATACACTATAGATAAAACCGATTAATTTATTTACGTATGATTTCAAAGCGTTGTCGTGATCTAAATAAGTTTGGTGTTTGCTCTCTGGGATTAAAACGCGTTCAACATTAGGTAAATAATAACCTGCAGTAAAAATCCCCTCTTTTTGGACTACATTATCCTCTCCTGCTCGAATCAACAACACAGGTATGTTTACTTGATTTAAACGATCTGGTTTTAAAATCTCATGAGTCGTATCAAATGCTGTCTTAAGCCAATTCAAACTCCCCCCTTGCGTTGGTAAAGTATGGTTCGTCAAATTCACTTTATGAAAATATTCTTCACGAATCTGTGAATTAGAAATCGCTTCTTCTGGTGTTTCATTATAAACTGTATGACGACTTGGCTCAAAGGCTTCCGTAGTTGGGATATAATGACGACCATAGCCCAGTTTTGTCATCAGTTTAGTATACAAATACGTAAAGGACTGGGGATACCTGCCTGTATCAATCATAAACATTGGCGTATTAAGAATCGCTCCATCCACTTCATTGGCATATTGTTCAATGTAAGATGTGGTGACTGCTCCCCCCATTGAATGACTGAAGATAATTAACTTTTGCCCTTTGAGTAAGATGGGGCGAGCAACTTGATCAATGACTGCTTTAAGATCTAGGACATATTCATTGAAGTTTTGAGAATCTATTTGCGTCTGTTGAGGTGTTAATTTAGAGGCACCGTGGCCTCTTTGATCATAAATTATCACTTGGATCTTGCTTTGTAACAAGTAATAAATAATTTCTTGAAACTTTTCTTTATATTCATTAAAACCATGAACAATCGTAACCGTCGCTACCGCGTCATCAAGAACATAAGCGTCATACGCTAATGTATAGTCTCCACGCTTTAGCTCTCCCTTTTGGACTCGCTTTGATAAATAAGGTACTACCTTCTCATTCATTTCAATTGTATAGTTGGCTTCCATTACCCAATCCAGAGCCAATTCATTACTCATAGCCTCATCTTTAGTGACTTTTAGAATGTGTTCATCTGGTTCATCAACTATTAATGGATACTTTCTTTGATAGTAAGTGTGATATAAGCCTGCACTAGCAAGTCCTAAGCTTGCAATTTTTGATAATGTTTTAACTGTTTTTTTCGGCATGTCAAAATCCCCTTTGATTAAAACTCTATAGTATGAACCAATGCTTTATTCTGTGATCGCTTTCTACTCAATTTGAGTATCTAATAATAAGACAACTACAAGACGAACATAAGACGCATTTTCCATTTGGTAATCACTTGGCTCAGCATGAACCCATGCATAAATCCCATGATAATTTTGATACAGCTCTGTTTCTAAACTCTCTTGAAAGACTCCATATATATAATCAGCTAAAATCTCACTATTTTCCCAAGTTTCCAAATGAATATCTTCTGCGGCTATATATAATTCATACAAATTTTCTCCCAAGCGATATTGTGGTTCGATAATCTCAGGAAACAAACTATAAAAGGAGAAGCCGTCAACTGTACTAGAAGACAAATAGTGATAAGTGCCTAGTTCTAAGGCTCTTGCTCGCGAGCCATCCGCAAGATAGCTTGCGACCGAACTATTAGTTGAACCATACTCCATTCGAAACTCGTTAATCTTATTTGTTAAAAAGTCGTTCACTTCTTCGGCATTAAAATTTTGATTAAATCTCTGCGCTCTTTCTATGGCTAATTGATAATTTGGATGTGCCTTCACCTCGTCAGAAATCCGCTGTGGTTGTGTGTTGCCCGGAAAAGATATCATCTCAGACGATGTTCCAGTAGGTTGGTCAAGTTCTATATTCCCTTGCATTCCTAAGACACTTTGTAAAATCACATTCACGGATTCAATAGTTGATAAATTTTCATCTGCAAATGTCGCATCAATCAGTGGACGATTATATAAATAGGTAACACCTAATATTAGCAAGATAAAAGTCAATTTAAAATAAAAACTTAGCGGTACTTTACGCTTCATAAACCCAATCCTTTTACTTATTTTATCCTGATTCAGCTATGAATTTCAGATAAATTCTTCTCTATTATTTTAACACATACATATGAAAAAAAGATGAACTAAATAAAAGCTTATTGCTTACGCACCACAAGACCATTGCTTGCTGTAGATAAAAACAGCACTTAGCTTTTTATGCTAAGTACCGTCTATCTTTATCGTTTAAACGTCATTTTCTCTATTGCTAATAATGTACGTTTCATCTCTAGTCCCCCGTTATAACCACCTAAGCGTCCATCTTTAGTCAATACTCGGTGACAGGGTACTATAATCGATAGGGGATTTTTCCCAATAGCTGATCCGACTGCTCGAACAGCCTGTCGGCGGCCAATAGCTTGAGCCACTTCTGAATAACTTGTCGACATGCCGTAAGGTATTGTTAACAAGTGATTCCAAACCGCTTGTTGAAAGCTAGTTCCCCATTGAAAATCTATGGGACAAGTAAACGTTTCTCGCTTTCCACTTAAATAATCCTCTAACTGATCAACAGCATATTGCGTTTTGTTGGCGTCAACGATCCATTCAAAGCGTATTTTACTTTCTAGTAATGCCTGCACTTTCTCGAATGGTTCCGCAAAAGATCCGATATAAACGATGCCTTCATCACTGACAACTACAGGAATTGAGTAGTGTTTACTCCGGTGGACATATAGCTTTTTCTGCATTTTAACTCATCTTCTTTCTACGCTTTTAAAAAGATAAAGGCATAAACAGATTCCCATTCGTTGCTGCCATAACGGCTTTAGCAGTATGGAGTCTGTTCTCAGCTTGAGCAAATTGTCTAGCGTGTTTCCCTTTGAAAACTTCATCCGTGACCTCCATCTCGCCTATCCCAAACTTTTTTAAAGCCATTTGAGAGATCACTGTCTCATTATTGTGGAATGCTGGAAGACAGTGCATAAAGATTGCCTGGTCGTTTGTTAAATCCATTAATGCTTGAGTGACTTGGTAAGGTTTCAACAAATTAATTCGTTCTTCAAATTGCTCTTCCTCCCCCATCGACACCCAGACATCTGTATAAATGATATCTGCTTGATCCACTGCCAGACTAACATCTTCTGTAATCTGAATATGTGCACCTGAATTAAGAGAAAGTTGCTTAGCTTCATCTATCACATCCTGATTTGGAAACAGTAAACTCGGTGCAGCAATCGACACATTGACTCCTAGTAAAGCTCCCGTCACTAAGAGGCTTCGTGCAACGTTGTTACGTCCATCTCCGACATAAACTAATTTTAAGCCAGCTAATTTTCCAAACTCTTCTTTAATCGTCATATAATCAGCCAACATTTGCATGGGATGCCATAAGTCCGTCATCCCATTCCATACTGGAACGCCAGCGTGTTCTGCCATCGCTTCAATAAATTCCTGGCTAGATACTCTATATTCTATCCCATCAAACATACTACCAAATACTTTGGCAGTATCTTCAACCGTCTCTTTCTTGCCTAATTGAATATCATTAGGTCCAAGAAACTCAACCTTTGCACCTAAATCATTCGCCGCTACGACAAAAGAAGCGCGTGTCCGCGTCGATGTCTTATCGAATAATAAGGCAATATTCTGTCCTTTTAAATACTCATGAGGGATTCGTTCTTTTTTTAGACGTTTTAAATGAATAGAAAAATCAATTAGGTATTCTATTTCTTCACGACTAAATTCTTGAATTTTTATAAAATTTCGACCTTGGAACACGTGATCACTACTTTCTTAATTTAATCTCTCCAAATTGGCATACTCATACATCTGGGGCCGCCCCGACCTCTTACTAATTCACTTCCTTTTAGAACATGTAACTTAATTCCTGCTTCTCTCAGTTTCTGATTGGTGACTACATTTCGGTGATAAACGACCACTTCACCTGGGGCAATCGCTAAAGTATTTGAGCCATCACTCCACTGTTCTCGTGCTGCCACCACTTCGTCTCCGCCACCACCTCGAATCAGCGTTATTTTTTCAACACCTAAAGCTTCTGCTAAAACAACGGCCGCACCTTTATTAGTTACTTCTTCAACGTCGTCCCCCTGTGTTTCCTCAATGATAAATAATTTCATATCGCGTTCTATTTCTGGATGAATCACAAATTTATCATAATCCAACATTGTAAAGACTGTATCCAAATGCATAAACTGACGCTTGGCACTAATTTCAAAAATAATGATTTTACTAAACTGCGTCTCTTTAAATAGTGTATTCGCTAAGAGTTGGATAGCACTCAATTCCGTTCTTTGTGAGACTCCAATTGCTAAGACAGTTTCTGATAAAACAAGTATGTCTCCACCTTCAATACTTGCTTCCTTCGCTCGGTCATAATACACAGGAACCTGGTGATTACCGAAAGTTGGATGATGACGAAAAATCATTTCACCATATAAAGTTTCTCGCCTACGCGTGACAGAAAACATTCGATTAATTGTCACCCCTTGCGCCATTGTTGCGAATGGATCGCGTGTGAAATACAAATTAGGCATCGGATTTACAAGAAAGGAAAAGCACTCTGTTGGGGTAACCTCTGGGAATATCTCAGCACGTTTATAGCCTTCAATCGTTTTAGAAACGATGGCTTGTGTGTCTTTTAAAGAAAGTAAATGATTACGAATTAAATGAAGCGTCTCTTTATCCTCAATGGTCGTTTCTTCTAGCCATTGATCAACAAATGCTTCTGTTGCATTGGCAGCTTCTAGTGCTTCAACGACCAATTGATCCAAATATAAAACCTCTACACCATTCTCTTTTAATATAGCCGCAAACTGATCGTGCTCTGTTTGAGCATCTTCTAAAAATGGAATATCATCGAACAATAACTCTTCCAAATAGTCCGGCACTAAGTTTTCTAATTCTTTACCAGGACGGTATAAAATGACACTTTTTAATTTACCTATTTCTGACTTAACATTTATCTGTGACTGTTTCATCAAAACACCCTTTCTGACTTACCGGCATGAAGCTGATTAAATTCATCATATCATAGTCATTTCCTGGGTAAAAACAATAAGAATTTAAAAACCTAATAGAATCTACCTAATAACTCTCATTTGATCTAAGGGCCAGTAACTAAAAAATAATTCTGCATAAATGTCTGCTTCTTCAATCAAACCTAATTCTCGACTATCTGTTGAATTGCGGCGATTATCTCCTAATACAAAATAATACCCTTCAGGAATGATCTCTTTCACTTCAAAGTCATTAGTGAAGGAATGGATGTATTCTTCTTTCTTTAATTCCAAATAAGGTTCAGCATAAGCAATATTATTGATATAAAGTTGGTCACCTTCGTATTTTATTTGATCACCTGGTACTCCAATCACACGCTTGACATAATCTTTTGCTTCATTTGGTGCATTGAAAATCACAACATCGAACCGTTCAATGTTAAAATGTTGGAAACCCACTACTCGATTTTGGTCTTGAAGCGTGTAATCCATAGAGGCTCCTTCAACAATAAAATTTGCGAAAAAGAATTGACGCGCAATTAATAGGAATAGAATTAAGCCAAACATTAGTTTATACTCGTCTAACACTCTTAATATTTTTTGCATATCTAGGCTCTTTTACTTTATAGGCGTTTCATTCATAGAACAATTATATTCTATCATAAAATTAGAATTAAATGAGAGATTAATTAGTCTTATTCGCGAAAAAACACTCTGCTCGAAAGCAGAGTGTGTGTTTATTTATTCGCTAACCATTGTCTACCTGCAGATATAACGTGTGGATTGATTTCATGGCTTTTTACCCAAATGCCTTCTATTGAAGCGTTTCGCTCATTGAAAATCTCAATCACACGTTGACTTTCAAAAAGCGGAACAATTGGATCACTTTCTCCCATAGAAAGAAAGATTCTTACATCCTTTAGGTCATAAACCTTATCAAGTTCAACTGGATACATCGGCGCGAGTAACATCGCCTGTTTAAACAGGTTATTTTTACGTAATAACATGTTAATCGCAATGTTTGAGCCATTAGAAAAACCTAATAAAATCACGTCTTCCATAGAGAAGTTATATTTTTCACCTAATTCTTCTATGAATGCTAATAATTCTTGGCCTCTGACTTCTAGATCTGCTAAATCATAAATGCCTTCAGCCGTACGTTTAAAGTACCGGTTCATACCATTTTCATTGACTGTTCCTCGAATACCAATTACACCGTATTCAGAGTTCAATGCTTCAGCGACAGGAATTAAGTTATACTCGTCGCCACCTGTCCCATGTAATGTGATAAAGATTGGTTGACCTTCTTTACCTGGTTTGTAAATATACTCCATTATTAATTACCTCCTTACTGTTAGTTAGGCTAAGACATCTCCATATTTGTCTGGAAACTTAGCCATTCTTGCTTTTACGAATGGGCATAATGGAATCACCTTCAACTGATTTTCACGAGCGTATTCGACGACTGCATCCAATAATTGATCGCCAACTCCTTGTCCACGAAATTCGTCTCCAACACTCGTATGATCAACAATTATTTGCGAGTGACCTGTCGGTACAAAGGACATTTTAGCGCGTGTGTTTTCTTCATCGTTACCGACATAATCATATTTAGGCCTTTTTTAATTTGTTTAGTCATTTTTTCGTCTCCTTTTAAGAAGGTCGGATTAGTTCAAATACTTCTCCTAAACCTGCATAATCATTACCCGCTAAGCGACTGACAGGGGCTAAGACGTCAGCATCAACATAGCCTGTTTGTGGATCATAAACCGTTTCATCTAAGGAATAATGTACTACTTTTAATAATAACAAATCCGTAGTCACTTGCTCGTCTTCTTCAATGACCACATGATCATATAATTCTGTTTCGAAACGAACTTTTGCTTCTTTGATTCCTGGCACAGCAATTATTTGTGAACTTTTCAGGGTAAAGTTTGTTAATTCTAACTCACTTTCTTCTGGACCTAAAGCTGCAGAGGTTTTATTTGCTTCTTCTACATTGGATTGACTAACTATATGAACAACCGCTTGACGATTCATGAGAATATTCCTGGCAGTATCCTTCATCTCCCCTTCAACTCGTTGAACTGAAACAGAAACAATTGGCGGTCGATAAGTTACGATGTTAAAGTAGCTGAATGGTGCGATATTCACAATGCCTTCTTTCGACTGACTGGATACTAAAGCAATCGGACGTGGAATAACTGAGCCAACCATGATCTTATACTTTTCTTTTGCAGTTAGTTGTTCCGGTTTAAAGTTTAACAGTTTACTTCCTCCTCTATACACTTAATTAAGCATGTAATTCTGGTAAAGCCGCTTCGTAAGTTGCTCGATGAGCTTCATACCATGGTGGCAACATTAAACTAGAGCCTGCTTCTTCTTTCGTTTCATCAATGAAGAAGCCAGGGGTATCTGTCGCATATTCAAAGACGACGTCTCCTTTTTCTTTTAAATAAATCGCATCAAAATAGTGTCTTGATTTTATTTCTGTGACTCCGTAGCCTTCACGAGCAAGCCTGTCTTGCCATTGGCGATGACTTTCTTTATCTGGAACACTCCATGCAATATGATGGACTGTCCCTACTCCCCAACGTCCGTCGCGCAAGGCTTCACGTGGAATAATAATATGGTGTCTTTCTTCACCAATTGTCTCAAAGTGATAATAGTAATCGGTAGTCCCTGCTTCAACCAGTCCCATATCAGTCGTTAAGGTGTTAGCTGTTAGATCTGGCTGGCTAGATAATAAAACGGAGCCGTGGAAACCAATAATTTTAGTCGATTCTGCAGTTTCTTCTCCTTCAATAAGTGCTAAAGCAAGACCATGACGGTCAGTAAATTCAAGGGTCGGTTGATTAAATAAACCAGTCAATCGTGTATGTGTGTCATGTTTTTCTAAATGGCTTTGCCACTCATCAAGCGAATCTTTCGGGATTCTAAAAGCAATTCGCCCCACTTGACCACTTCCTACACGTCCATCATGTGCATTAACCCAGTTAAAAAAGGTCATAATTGTTCCTGGATTTGCATCGTCGTCTCCGAAGTATAGATGATATACCCCTGGATCATCAAAATTTACGGTTCGTTTGACAAATTTTAGTCCTAAGACATCTCTGTAAAACTCTAAGGTTGTTTGGGGATGACCGACGATTGCTGAAATATGATGTATTCTTTTAATGGCTTCCATACTCTATGTTCCTTTCTATATAACGAGTCTATTGACGACTTTTAGTTCAAGTCGTTTTTAATGTGGTCTAGTTGTATCAAATGGGCGGATCGTTGCTTCAATTTCTTCACGCTGTCCTTCTAAGAATGGAGGTAAAGATAAGCTTTCTCCTAATGTCTCATAAGGTTCGTCACCCATGAAGCCTGGTCCATCTGTCGAAAGTTCAATTAGAATATGTCCAACACGAACATAAAGAGCTTCGAAGAAGAAGCGATCGACCCAACCTGAGTGTCTCAGACCAAGTTCATTATATTTCGCTTCCCAAACTTTAATGGCTTCACGATCTGCTACACGGAAGGCTACATGGTGAACTTGTCCATAACCTTGTTGACTTTGAGGGCCATTTTCGTCACGACGTAAAATCAGTTGTCCCCCGTTACCACCCAGTCCTTGTTCCAGAACAACCACATCATTTTCAGTAATGATCGTTTTCATGTCGTAAATCACTTCCATAAGATTTTTAAAATCATCGAAATAACTTACCGTTATTTCAATAGGTCCTAAGCCGTGAATCGCATATTCAACAGGTATCGGTCCATTCTTCCAAGCATGACCTGCTTCAACCCCCTCATCATTTTCATCTGAGAATAGTTGATAAGTTTGGCCATCTTCTTCCTCAAATGGCAGTACTTTCTTACCAAATAATTCTTGGATGCCATCATGTTTTACACCAAACTCATCGAAGCGTTTTAAGTAATAGTCTAAAGCCGCATCGGATGGTACTCTTAAACCAATTCGACTAATCGAGTTGGTCCCGTTTAATCCACGTGGATTGTTTGGAAAATCAAAAAATGTTAAGTCGGTACCAGGTGAACCAAAGTCATCCGCAAAAAATGTATGGTAAGTATGAATGTCGTCTTGGTTGACTGTTTTCTTTACCAGTCGCATTCCTAATACATCCGTTATAAATTTGTA
Source organism: Fundicoccus sp. Sow4_F4 (assembly GCF_052116145.1). Lineage (NCBI taxonomy): Bacteria > Bacillati > Bacillota > Bacilli > Lactobacillales > Aerococcaceae > Fundicoccus > Fundicoccus sp. Sow4_F4. The sequence continues at coordinate 21,388 of NZ_JBQKLQ010000007.1, forward strand.
ATTTCTTTCGGCATCGTTTGTCATTGCTGTGACGTGGTGAATTCCAATTAAGTTGTGTGTCATTATTTTTTCCTACTTTCATTTAAGTTTTTAGTATAAGTGCCTTTGTCTCGAAATCGAGGTATTTACTCAACTTAAAATTAGCCGTGACGGCTAATTTTAGCTAGAGTTGCTTGGAGCGCTCTTAGTTCTTCATCTGATAAACTCGCAAATCGATCAGCGATATGTTCTGCATGTTTCGGGAAAAGGCCATCCATCACTTCTTTACCTGCTGGAGTGATAGTTGCATAGGTCACACGTCGATCTTTCGAATCCGGTCGTCTTTCAATTAAACCTTTATTACACAGTTTATCGACAACATATGTTGTACTACTACTTGCGATTAAAATTCTTTCGCCTATTCTTTGAATCGGTTGTTCGCCACGATTGTATAGTAATTCTAAAACGGCAAATTCTGTTACGTTTAATCCAATTGTCGAAGCATCTGCTCTAGCAATCTGACTTAAAGCATTATTTGTACGCATAATAGCAATAAATAAATTTAACGATTCTTTTGTACGATCCATCTTAATATCCCCCTTTCAAGAAAATTATTTTTCTCTCAATTTCGAAATGATTATATCTCGAATTTTAACGATTGTCAACTCATTTCGATCTTTTTCGATAATCCAAATGTTATTCTCTCGAATTCAAACTAATTATATCTCGATTTTGAACTAATATCAAGAGAATTATCACTTACCCAATTATGTCTTTTTTAAAGCCTGAAAGTTTCCAAAGTGTCAAAGTCGGCCATTCAGTATGATATCGCTTCAAATGTTAATGATCCTTAAACGAGCCACATTTTGTTAGCGGTAACAATATTTACGAAAACGATTGCATAATTCTATCGTTAAGTTATAATATAGTTGTAAATGGTTAAGTAGTAAAAACATTTTAAGGAGGAATTTTAATGTCAAAATGGTTTAGTAAGTTGACGAAAGTCGCTTTATCAGCAGGTTTGTTAGCAACAATGGGTGGGTCTACAGTTCAAGCCGCTTCAGATGATGCCAATGCATTCACTCTTTATTCAAATAAAAGTGAAACGCAAGAAGCCTTAACTTCGTACGCTGCAACTTGGGGCGAAGCAAATGGTGTCGATGTTACTATCAAAGTATGTTCAGGTGCTTGTTCATTAGGTGACCAATTGAAAGCAGACTTTACAGCTGGTGAAGGTCCAGATGTTTTCGTTATTGAAGGACAAAGTGGTTACGACTTATGGGCTGATATGTTACAACCAATTTCTGGTGATTGGGTAGATCAAACTGAATTTGAATACATTCAAAATGACGAAGTTTATGGTTTCCCAGTTTCTGTTGAAGGCTATGGATTGGCTTATAACGCTGACTTATTAGCTGAAGCTGGCATTGATCCTGAAACATTAAATTCTTTCGAAGCTTTAGAAGCAGCTTTTGCTGATTTAGATGCTCGTAAAGATGAATTAGGTTTAACTTCTGTAGTAGCTAATGCTACCATGGAAGGTGAAACTTGGATTATGGGGAACCATGACTTTAACGCATTCTTAGGTAACGGCTTAGCTAACGGTGACCGTACGGTAACTGAACAAGTTGTTGCCGGTGAAACTGATGCTGATCGTATGGCTGGCTATGCTGACTGGGTTGAATTATTATTCAACTACACAGACCCACAAATGTTAACAGTAGGAACACAAGATGACATGGATATTGCATTTGCATCTGGTCAAACTGCCTTCTTACACCAAGGTAACTGGAAAGACCCTAACTTAGCAGAATTAGAAGCTGACTTTGCAATGGGCTTCATTCCTTACCAAACATCACGTGAAGAAGCTGCAGATGGTCTATTTATCGGTGCTCCTTCTTACTACGTAGTTAACAAAGATACAGGCGCTTTAGACTCAATCAACAAATTCTTTGAAGATATGGTTGCTACTCCTGAAGGACAAGACTACATGGTTAATCAAGCAAATATGATTTCACCATTCTCTTCTACTGAAGAAACACCCTCTGCACCATTATCAGGTTTCTTAGCTGAATGGATTGCAGCAGAGAAAACAGTTTACTCATTTGACAACACTTACTTCATGCCAGATGGTTTTGGTATGAATAACTTAGGGCCAATCTACGGACAATTTGCTCAAGGAAATATTGATAAAGCTCAATTCATCGAGTTAATGACTACTGAAATAGCTAAAGTTCCTGAATTATTGGGTAACTAAGCAACTCGGTCAATGAAAAGCAGCTAACTGGGCAACCTAGTTCAGCTGCTTTTTACCTTTAGAGAGGAAGAATTTTATGGCAACAAAAGCTCCTAAAAAATTCAATCGAAATACTCGTGAAACACGAAATTTCGCGTTCTTAGTTGCTCCGGCAGTGTTTGTGTTTTTACTCGTGATTGCGATCCCTTTTATCTTAGGTGTATATTATTCATTCACCGATTGGGGGGGGATTACACAATCCAACACAAACTTTGTTGGCTTCGCTAATTATATTCAAAGTTTTACTGATACAAGGTTTCAATATTCATTAATGATCACTATCGTGTTCGCTATTATCAATGTTATTGTTATTAATTTAGTCTCCTTCGGACTCGCATTAATGGTATCTAGTGCGATTAAAGGTCGAAATTTTTATCGTGCTGGTTTCTTCCTACCAAACTTAATTGGTGGGCTCGTGCTCGGTTATATCTGGCAATTTATCTATAATCAAGTATTCCCAGCTGTCGGTAGTACGATTGGTAGCGAATGGCTCATGACTAATTTGTTTTTAGGTAAACCAAACTTAGCTATGTCAGCTCTAGTCATTACGAATACTTGGCAGTATGCCGGTTATATTATGATGATTTATTTCGCTGGTCTCCAAAGCGTTCCAGAATCTTTATACGAATCTGCCTCATTAGATGGCGCTAATGGTTGGCATAAATTAATTCATATCACGATTCCAATGGTTATGTCATCATTTACAGTCTCACTATTCTTAACTATTAATAACTCGTTTAAAATTTTCGATGTGAATGTTTCTTTAACGGGTGGTGGCCCTTCTATCATGTGGCAAGGACAAGCTATTAAAGGAACTGAATTTATCACGATGAACATCTATAATACCGCTTCTGTTGAGAACCAATTAGCGCGTGGTCAAGCTCGAGCCGTTATTCTTTTCATGATATTAGTGGTCATTAGTTTGACTCAAACTACTTTAACTAAAAGACGGGAGGTTGAAATGTAATGAAAGCAAAAAAACGTGGCTTATTCGTCCTAGAGGTTGTTGCCATTCTGGCCTTCATTCTTTTCATTAGTCCTTTTTTCCTGATCATCATTAACTCAGCAAAATCCTCAAGAGAAATCCTGTTAAATCCACTAACGTTACCACAAGATTGGAGCGTTTTTATTGATAATATTGTGTCGATTTGGAATAATCCTTCCATCAATTATGCGCAAAGTTTTATTTCCTCGATTATCATCACGGTCGTATCTTTGTTAGTGATTACCTTAGTCGCTTCCTTGGCTGCATGGGGTTTAGTAAGGCGTAAATCAAAAATGTCTACCATCATCTTTTTAATGTTCGTTGCTTCGATGGTTATTCCATTCCAAGTAGTGATGTATCCATTAATCTCATGGTTTAGATTTTTACAGGAAAATGTCACTCAACCTCTGTTCAATTTTAACTTATTACGATCCTATTGGGGTGTTTTCCTCGCTTATGCCGGTTTCGGTATGGGAATGTCAGTCTTTATGTTTCACGGTTTTATCAAGTCAGTTCCAATTGAAATTGAAGAAGCAGCAGAAATTGATGGCGCAAATAAAATGCAAACATTTTTCTTTGTTGTGTTGCCATTATTAAAACCAATTACTGTAACAATCTTAATATTAAATGGAATTTGGATTTGGAATGATTACTTACTGCCTTTACTATTACTTGGTGTTGGAAATGATATTCAAACACTACCAATCGCAGTTGCCAACTTCGCAGGTTCGTATACTAAGCAATGGGACATGATTTTAACATCCTCTCTAATGGTCATTGCGCCTGTTATTATCCTCTTCATTTTTGCTCAAAAGCATATTATGAAAGGTATGGTTGACGGCGCGATTAAATAGCGTCTGATGATCCATAATAATAAGTGACCGGATGAATAAACTCTTTCCTTCTTTGTATAACATACTAACTATCCAAATTCGACTTCGTCTGTTTAACAAAACAAATTGAGTCTATAAAAACGCCTCACTTTATCGCCAACTAATAAATGGCTTTAAAGGAGGCGTTTTCTTTATCAGCAGGAAATGATTTCAATAATGCAAACGAACGCATTTAATTATTTCAGCTGATAGCCAATCGAATGACGTTCCAAGACAATGGTTCCAGTGTCGCAAAAACCTTATCTGCTTTCAATTCGATTGCTTCACTTAAGGTGGGATACACTCGTTCATTGTCTTTATCATTTACCTCTTTAATACCAAAGCCACTCATTTGACTAAATTCAACAACTGAGGTCACTTTGATTTCACTTAAGTTTGCTTCAAAATTTATAGCTTCTCCTTGCGATCGATTCACGGCAAAAATCACTAATTCTCGTGCGTCTTCATTTAATACAGCAATTGACTCTAAGTACGGAACATCCTCAAAGTCTTTGGAGGTATAAGATTCCACATCAATGTGTTGCATTAATGCAACGCCTCGACCGTGATTTGATACTTGCTTAAATGGATAGAAGATTGTTTGTTTCCAAGCCTTCCCTTCTTTTTCGGTCATAATCGGTGCGATTACATTGACTAATTGAGCCAAGCCGCAATTTTCACTCGGTCACTGTTTTTTATTAACGTGATGAGTAAACATCCCACAAGTAAAGCATCCTCAAAATTATAAACATCTTATAAAATTGGCGGTGCCACTTGCCAAGGCGCAGTATTTGTCGTTTCCTCATTTGAATGATACCAAACATTCCACTCATCGAAGGACAGATTAATGGTCTTCTTACTTCGCTTTTTGGCTTTAATATAATCAGCAATGGCTGTGACACTTTTAATGAAAAAGTCCATATCAAAAGACTTGGCTAAATAATTACCTAGGTCATTTTCTTCGTTTCCATAGTAACGATGCAGTGAAATATAATCGATATAATCATAAGCATGATCCAACACTTCCGCTTCCCAAGATGCAAAGGTAGGCATGTCAGAACCTGAACTCCCACATAAAACTAACTCAATTGAACCGTCGACATGTTTCATAAGTTTTCCAGCTTGAGCGGCTATTTTTCCGTAATCTTCAGCCGATTTTTGACCAATTTGCCATGGTACATCCATCTCATTACCCAAACTCCATGTTTTAATTGCAAAAGGCTCTTCACGACTATTAGTTTTTCTTAAATCGCTCAATGTTGTGCCACCTGGGAAATTACAATACTCAATGAGTCGCCTCGCATCATCAATACTGCCTGTCCCTAAATTCACTGCCATATTCACTTGTGAGCCAACTTCCTGTGCCCACTCAATAAATTCATGTAGTCCAACCTCATTCGTCTCTATTGTTAGCCAAGCCAAATCCAAACGACGTGGGCGTTTTTCACGGGGCCCAATGCCATCTTCCCATTGATAGCCAGATAGAAAATTACCTCTTGGATAACGTAAGAGTGGCACATTTAATTCTGATACGAGCGCCTTTACATCATTACGGAATCCATTCTCATCGGCAGTTTCATGCCCCGATTCATAAATCCCCTCATAAACTGAGCGCCCCATATGCTCAACAAATGAACCGTAAAGCCTTCATCAATTTTGGAAATTCTGTAATGACTTGAAATCCTCATCTTTGCATCCATACAACATCTCCTTTTTTCTATTTACCCTGTCTATAATTCAAAGTTCATACAGACCAAATATAAATGTTAACCATAAAGTCGAAATGATTTCTTCTATAAAATGTCTACTAATATCTTTATCATACGAAACTTCAGAAAGCGTTGTCAATGGCGATGTCATAATTCTTTGTCTCTAATATTATTCCTTGATTATTTACACCCAATATCACGTCAAAAATTACTTTTATTCATAAATCATATTAAGCTAAATCATAATTAGTACATACATTGGAAAGGAAGAAATGCATGAAAGTAGCTATAATTGTCGACAGCACCGCCGGCTTATCTATAGAAACGGCTGCCAATCCTAATATATTTCAACTGTATTTGAGTACGATTTTTGAAGATGGCACGGTGTTTGTCGATACCGTTGAAGAAAACCTAACTCAGAAGTTTTATGATCGAATGGATACTGAAAGTGAATTACCAAAATCATCTCAGCCTGAACCGAAACAAGTCTACGACTTACTCGAGCGCATCATTGACGAGGGTATGATACGGTCTTTGGTTTATTCTTATCTGATAAAATCAGTGGGACTTATCAAACAGTGAAGTCGTTATCTAGAGAGTATGAAGATAGATTAAACATTCACCTCATTGATACAAAAGTCACTTCCTTTGTATTGGAAGCTATGACACTTAATCTTGTGGAATTACTCAATCGTGGCTTAAAGCCAAGTGAGATTACCGAGCAGCTGAATGACTTATTAACTCAATCAGTCTTTTACTTTGCACCTGAGACACTGACTAACCGCGTGAAAGGTGGCCGCTTAAGTTCCCTTAGTGGCTTATTAGGAAATTTATTAAGTATTAAACCTCAGATAACAGTGAGCCAAGCAACTAACGGGGAAGTCCATGTGACGGAAAAAGTTCGCTCAATGAAAAAAGCCATCAATCGATTATTCTTCTTAGCCAGCGAAGCAATTGATCAGTATCCCAATCATGCTTACATTACAATTGGTCACACGGGTGCGCCGATGGATGCTCAAACATTATGCGATCGTATTCTAGAACAATATCCACGTTGTTCTGTACGAGTTGGTTTTATTACGCCTGTGTTAGGGACTCATGGCAGTCGTGGGGCCATTTCGATCAATGTTGCACCGCTTCTAGAAAGTATTTAAAAATTTGCATTCTATTATTTACACGCCAGAACAAGTGTTTCATCATCACTTGTTCTGGCGTTATTTTTGACTTAATTAAGTGGAGAAAGGTTTGAGAAATATTTGAGATAACTTTCACGATTTGTTCTTGTTTTTAAGTATCTAATATGCTACCTTTACACTATAGGAAGCGGTTACAAATTTTAATAGGAGGAATTTAGATGAGTCAAACATTTACTGTTGAGTGGCAATGGATTACCGACTTTGTCAATAAAGTCTTTATGAGCTATGGAATACCGGAAGAAGACGCAAAAATATGTACAGATGTACTACTCGCATCTGATCGTAAAGGAATCGAATCGCACGGGGTCAACCGTTTTAAACCAATTTATCTCGATCGTATTAGAGATGGCATTCAATCTCCTGAAACGACATTCGAAGTGATTCGAGAAACAGCTACAACTGCCGTGGTTGATGGTCATGATGGTATGGGGCAAGTCATTGCTTATAAAGCAATGCAAATGGCAATAGATAAAGCAAAAGAATTTGGTATGGGAATGGTCGCTGTAAGAAACTCAACTCATTATGGCATTGCAGGCTACTATACAGAGATGGCTGCTGAGGCTGGCTGTATTGGTATGACTGGTACAAATGCACGTCCTTCAATTGCACCGACTTTTGGCGTTGAAAACATGCTAGGAACGAATCCTTTAACTTTAGGCTTCCCAACGGATGAAGAGTTTCCCTTTTCATTAGATTGTGCCACTTCCATCAGTCAGCGCGGTAAAATCGAATACTATGCTCGTGTTGGCCAAGATACACCGGCTGGCATGGTAATTGGGCGAGATGGCCAGGCAATGACCGATTCACCAGCTATTCTAGAGGCGCTAGTGAATGGCGAGGCAGCTTTGGCTCCTTTAGGCGGGATTGGTGAGGAGTTAGCTGGTTATAAAGGTTATGGTTTTGCTACCTTCGTTGAAGTTTTATCTGCTGCTTTACAACAAGGCAATTTCTTGAAAATGTTGACGGGAATTGGTGAGAATGGTGAAAAGCAGAAATTTCATCTCGGGCATTTCTTTATCGCGATTGATACTGAAGCATTTATGGGCTTAGAAAGCTTTAAAAAAACAGCTGGTGAAATATTACGTGCCCTACGTGCTTCTGAAATTGCACCAGGAGAAAAACGCATTTACACTGCTGGTGAAAAGGAATATCTAATTTGGCAAGAACGTAAGGAAAAAGGGTTACCTTTAAACGAAGCCGTTCAAAAAGAATTAATGGCGATTCGTGACGATTTAGGTTGGGAAGATAAACTCCCCTTCGAATAAAATATTATCATTTATTAAAAAAACAGCGCCCACCTTGTAATGCTAAGTGGACGCTGTTTAAAATTGTTCCCCTTATTGGTAAACCGATTGATAATACTTTCCTGGCAAAGTCCCTGCTTCATTCATCAAGACGACGACGCCTTCAATTTCTACCTCTTCACCTAAAGCTTTTGTCATATACTTGATTCCAGTCATCGCAATTTCGTGTTCCTCAAAGGGTGATCCTGTAATATTAATCCCATTTAAATACCATGAGCCTTTACTACAGATAGCTTCTTCAGGATATTTAATAATCGTTGAAACGACTAACTTCGAAGGGAAAATCAACAAAGTATCTACTTCAAACTCCATATTGTGTATTTGGAAAAATTGATTCGTTACTAATTCGTACTCTATCTCATGGTTAGAGAACTCTTTTTTAAACATCTTGTCGTACTCAAGTTGACCTTCATAGCGAGCTTCAAGAAGTTGTAATCTCAATTGACAATCTTCACATATCTTACGATGTTCTTTCTTCTCTAATAATACCTCATGTTCCATTGTTTTATTACGCATATTTTTTCCTCCAAAATTGTTATTGTGAGATTTTTCTCTCTATCTATAAATACGCAAAAAAGGACGAAATATGCTTTTTTATTTGAACTTTTCCTATACCAATATCTCATAGTTTACAACGCATTTAATAACTTAAAGTAATGATTACTTAGAGTGTTATCTAACAACCTTTTACTTTCTCGCTGTTAAATGACTAACAAAATGATTGACTCAGTTAAAGTTTAGCAATCAGATGACAAATTGAATGATTTACTTAAATACTACCTGAAATTTACACTAAATTAATGTTTATGTATTGCTAATTTTCTAAACTTATTTATAATAATTTGAGGACAATTGTATTTGATAGTTATCTGAATAAGGGGGGATTATTATGGTGTTTACCATGACAACAACAACAACAACAGTTATAAGAGAAGCAATGCTTAGTGACGCAACAAAAATCCAGGAGATTTACATGCCGTATATATTGGAGACACCCTATAATCTTGATACTCTAATCCCTACGCTCGACGCTTTGCAAACAAGAATTCATCATGCATCAACCAAGTACCCTTTTCTTGTGGCAGAGCATAATCAAGAAGTGATTGGCTTTATCTATGCTAGTAGTTTTTATGAATACGGATTCAAAGATGCTTGCTTATTGAGTATCTATGTTTCGAATAATACTGACGTACGTGGTGTGGGAAAATTACTGTATGATCACCTAGAAGCACTACTTATTTCAAATGGTATGCATTACATTGTTTCTTCTATTGTAGAAGATAATACGCGCAGTATTAAATTTCATCAAAAACAACACTTTATTGAATTTGTTCGCTTTCCAGAATTAGTGACGAAACATAATCGCTTCTACACTATTGTATGGATGGCGAAATCTTTAGAACCAGCCTTAGAATATATTTATTTACCTAGCGTGGTTAATGAACAAGAACTGATTAGTCGCTAAAAATAAAAAAACAAGCACGCTCCCTTCTCAAAAATGCTAAAGGGGCGTGCTCGTTTAACGTTCATTCAATTTATTTATTACCTGTTCATTAGGTAGCTTTAATCTAATGTATTATTCAAACAGTCATTGATAGTCTATACTATAGACACAACTAAATTATACCGGCCTAATGTGTCACTTATCTAATGCTGAATGCTCTCGATAAACGCACATAAAATTTCGGTACCTTTTCCATTTGCTACGTAAGCTTGAGCAGGAAGGATTTCAATCGCTTTTCCCCGCTTAAGGGCTGATTTAGAAAGTTCATCAAAATATTGACGCGTCTGCGGACTCACAAGATATAAATCATACTCATCACTTGCGATAGATTTAATACCAGCCATTACACTTGAGGATTTAACAATCGTTTCGATTGTTTGGTTATGAAAATGCTCTGTAGCCTTCTTCGCAATTAAAGAAGAAGATATTCCAGCAGCACAAATAATAAGAATTTTTTTCATCTCGAACTCCTTTGCTTGGCTCGTGCCCAAAGGTTGAGCAACGAGCAGTATAAATTAAAATATGCTATGATTCTATTATACTTTATTCATATTAATATGGTAGCACTAAATAAAAAATAATGGATGTAGATAATAAGGTGGACTGATATAATGCCAAAACACCGAGAGATAGCCAATGCTATTCAATAATATATTTTAGAAAAACAATTAAAACCAATCAACAACTCCCTATCATGGTTGATCTGATGGAACATTTCAACGTGAGTAATAGTACGATTATTAAAGCTCTTGAGTCATTAGATATTAAAGGGATGATTTATCAAAGACGTGGGAGTGAGGCATTTGTAAGAGCGCCTAAAATACCTTCATATATCAACTTAGTGCATCAATCAGGAACCGATAAAGAAAAACAGGACTTTACTATTTCTCAAAACGTCATTGGTGTGACTATGATTCAAGCCGTTGAGGAGATTTCTCACAACCTTTTAATAGATGAAGGGAACTCTGTTTTTAGAGTTAAGCGTGTCTCCAGCATAAATAGACAAAATTCTGTATATGAGACATCTTATTATAATGCCAGTGTCGTTCCTTATTTAGATGATGAGGTTGCTCAACAGTCTATTTTTGAATATCTGAAAAGCAAATTAAAGTTTAAATTTGCTTTTACTGATACGCTTTAAAACCAACTAAACCTACTAAACACGTTGCAAAGTACTTAGAACTAAACAATCCTGATAAAATCCTTCCACTTTGAAGATGTTTATCATTTATCCGATGGCTCACCGATTGTTTATTCGAATAGGTACTATAGTCCCGACAGAACCAAATTTTATAGTTATGGAAATCGTATTGAACCATAAGTGGCTCATTACCAAATAAAAAAGAGTTCGCATCCAGTTAAGGGCTTTAGCATCCTTGCTCGAGACGAACTCTTTTTATTACGGGGCATTTTACTGTAAAAAGCTGTCTGTGTGATGAGGACAGTACGATTCTTGTTTTAGTGTATGATTTATAAAAGTGCTTTTAAATTTGTGTAATTAATAGCCGCACTTTCCATCGGTGTCAGTGTTTGGAATGCTTCTTGCTCGACGATTAACCATTCTAGACCTTGTCTGTGCGCAAAGTCGATATAGTTTTTAAGTGGTAAGATTCCAGAACTAATCTCTGTACTTTCGAAGCCATCCTCTGTTTCTTTCATTTCTTTAATATGAAGTAATTCAACTTTATCTGCATGATTTTCCAACCATTTGATAACTTCGCGATCAGCATATTTTAACCAGTAAGTATCGACTTCTAATAAGAGATTTGGTAAGGCTTTAGTCATTTCGTCAATGACATCTACGCCTTCAATTGTAGTAAATTCATGAGCATGATTATGATAGAGTAATTTAAATTCATCCTTTGGTAATTTCTCTTGGATTTCACGCAAGCTTTCAAAATGCGCTTGCCACTCTTCTAGAGTCTCCCCTTCCATAAATGGTATGACAAGTCTTGTGTTGCCAATTTTTCTTTCATAAGCGATCGTTTCTTCAAAGTTATTTTTAAAAGCTTCGTAAGGTATATGAGATCCAGCTACCTCTAAGTTTAACTCGTTTAATAAGGCTTTTAGCTCTTCAGCTTCCATGCCATAATAACCAGCAAACTCCACGCCTTCGTAACCCATTTCTGAAACTTTTCTTAATGTACCAGGAAAATCTTTCTCACAATCATCCTGGATGCTCCATAGTTGTAAAGCAATGTTCATTTGTTTTGTCATTCAAGTACTCTCCTTTAAAATATTTACTGTTCATTTTCTGCTTAGAATTTTGCCGCCAACGGAATGTAAGCGCTAAAATGAATAGTTAAGATAATTATAACGTAAATGTTCTATAGTGTCTTCATTAACTGTCTAAATTTAGCTTATCGTATGAATGTTGGCTATTGTCGCCTACTCTATGATAAAATAACTTTATAGTTATTCAATTTTTTAACAGAAAGCAGGCGATTTTTTTGCAACCAATCTTTTTAAAACCTGTCCTACAGGAGAAAATTTGGGGCGGCTCTAAGCTCCAAACACAGTTTAATTTAGATCTGCCAAATGATTCAATTGGTGAAGCGTGGTGCATTAGTGCGCATCCCCATGGTGTTTCGACTGTCACGACACCTTCTGAGTATCAAGGCTTAGGTTTAGATGAGCTGTATGAGAACCATCCCGAACTGTTCGGTGAAAATCATCCAACACCTTTCCCCTTATTGATTAAAATTTTGGATGCGAACGATGACCTCTCCGTGCAAGTGCATCCCGATGATAGTTATGCAAATGAACATGAAGGTGAAGGCGAATTAGGTAAAACAGAATGTTGGTATATTATTTCGGCTGAACCTGGTGCGTCCATTGTGTATGGTCACCACGCACACAGTCGTGATGAGTTTGAAGCGATGGTTGAAGCTGGAAATTGGGATGGCTTATTACGTCGCATTGAAGTTAAATCAGGAGATTTCTTCTATGTTCCTCATGGAACGATTCATGCGATTGGCGCTGGCATTGTGATTTTGGAAACTCAGCAAAATTCAGATACAACTTACCGTGTTTATGATTATGACCGCCGCGATAATAAAGGTAACCTACGTGACTTACATATAGCACAATCTGCGGATGTCACTCATTTCCCACATCAAGATGCTGATACGACTGTAACGATTCAAAAAGATCAACAATCTGCGGAAACTCACTTACTTTCTAATGAATTTTTCAGTGTTTATAAATGGCAAACAGCAGGTAAATTAACAATTGATTTAGCAAAAGATTATTACTTAGCAACCGTTGTTGATGGATCAGGCGAATTGATTATCGATGGTCAAGGCTATTCATTAAATCTTGCGGATTCATTTATTTTGCCTCATGGTGTAGATAAAATTGAACTGTCAGGAACAATGACAATTATCGCTTCTAATCCAGAATAATAAAAAAACCAACGAGACCCATCACGATAGTGAAGTGAGTTGTCGTTGGTTTTTATCATTTAATTTATTTAATTGCGTGTGCTTTGCGTTTTTGAGGATAGATTAAACCAAAGAAATAAGCAATAACACCTAAAAGACTCATGATGATACAGAAAAACAGGCCGTATTTCACATCGTAGCGATTAATCAACCAACCTCCAATTAAACTCCCAAAAACACTTCCTAGTGTATGAGCCGTCGTCACAAGCGATTGCCCTTTTACTTTATCTTCAGCAGCCATTTCTTGGTTCACATAATATACGGAAGACACAATATAAAGTCCGAAAGATAGAATTTGAAACACCTGTGCAAGATAGACGCCACCTACGGTCATGGCTGTAAAGGTTAAAGTTGTTTTCACAAAAAAGAAAATCCCTGTGACCATCATTAAAACTCTGCTTGGTACGTAACGATTAATTCGCGTAAAGAAAATCATGATCGGCATTTCTGAAATAGCTGCTAAGGCGATTGCATTCCCCATGTTTTCAGTATTGCCCCCTACGTTTTCGACAATTTGGAGCATAAACAAATTGATAAAATTATGACCGACAAAGAAACAAAAAGAACCAAAAACAATGTACTTGAAGTGAGCGTATTTCTTGAAGAATGACACTTCACTGGCTTTTAAAGCGACTTCCACTGTATTTAATTTGACATTGTCGATGTGATGATTAAATAAGGCTTGTAAGTAATGTTTAAATAAATGACGCAACATAAATAAATATAAACTGTAACCAATAATGGCCATCATTAAAATACTGTTATGTCCCATTCGAGTTATTAAAATCCCTAAAATAGTCGAAGTTAAGGCAAAAGAGGCACTTTCGACCGCTCGGCAAACGCCATAATTCAGTTTAAAACCGTTATTCATCAAGAAGACACCCGTGGCACTCATGAAGGGCATTAAGGTGGCTTGGAGCATTAAAACCAGTGTATACATAATGGCAACGAGCAAGAAAATTTTCTGGCTAAAAAACAGGCCTATTAATAAAGCTAAACTAGGAATAACAATCATGACATTCACATGCACCAGATTCAATCGAACGCTTCGGTCCACTTTACCTCCTAGCCAGGGTTGAATAAAACTAGCTAATAAATTGGCTAAAGATGTGACCATTCCAATTTGAAACTCATCAAAACCATTCGCTACTAAAAAGACGACACTATAAGCTGAAATTGAGCCGATTATGATATCATAACTTCCCATTAAACCTGCAAAGCTAACATTTATTTTTTTCACATGCCACCACCTCATTCGATCATAGTCATTAAAAGTATCATATCATGTTATCAGGTAAATAGTTCACTATTTTTTGGATAATCTGTCTAAATTTTATCTTACTATTAGTTTGCTCGAAGTAAAAAAAACACGCCCTTTTGTCTCAGCAGAAACTGCCTTGGCAGAATCAGCTGACACATAAAAAAGGCGTATTTTTAGTCTTGATTGCTAATAGTTAAAAGAATTCATCCAACAAAATATAGTACTTTAGTTTCTCCCAATCGGGTTCTAGCTCCAAATAAGAAAATAATTCAGCTGGATCAGCATGTGTTATCGGCTGATTATCGTAGACTCCAGCAAAATTATGCGATAGGCTACGATAAACTAACGCGATGTCACGGTATTTATCCGCAATGCCGGCTCTACCAAGGTCGATATAGCCGCTGACTCTTGTTAAATCATCACTGAAGAAAATACTTGGCAGGCAAAAATCACCGTGTGAGAAAACTAAGTCTTCTTGAGGTTGTTGGTCTTCAAGCCACTTTAATAAGGCTTTGGGATCTTTAAAACCATTCGGTCCGAAAGTTTCTTTTTCCGCTTGAAGTATATCTACCCTATTTTGCAATAGGTTGGTTCTGGCTTGTTCTAACGTTTGGCTAAGTCTTTGGTCACTGGGACATGTAGTGATATCCAGAGACCAGAGTTGTTTTAAGGCTTGAGCGAGGGCTTGCATGAGTTGTCGCGCGTCTTTTCTAGCGCTTGGCGCTGCTGCCGAGAGGCTGTTTAGGCGTTCCATTAAGACAAAAACGTGGGACTCATTTTTGGCAACCTCAATGATACTTGGCACTGGCAATTTGCCTGGTAACCAGTCTTGTAACATGAAGGCCTCATTCAGTGCTTCGGCTGACAGAGTTGAAATCTTCAGTGCGTATTTTTCAGTCAATAAAATGGTTGAATCGGATAAACCAACGTCATCCAGTGTAAAGTATTGGTCTCGTAAATATTGGCGGATTTGTTGTGGCATGACAAAAGGCATCTTGTCACCTCTTTTCTCGAACACGCAACCTTAAGGTCGTTTTATACTTTTCAGGAGGAACGCGGCGCGGATCACTGAGATAAATTTCTCTATGTACGTATTCATCCATTATCCACTGTCTTTCAAGCCCTTGCTCAGCCATAAAGGCCTCCAGCAAGTCGAAACTCGCTGCTTCATCGTCATAAGGCCCATGGTGCATGATCTGAGCAACCTGACCTTCTGTGTACGTTTCAAAAGCAACTTCTTTTATCAAGGGATGACCTGATTTTTTTAGTGCTTCTTCTTTGGCAAGTTGAAAGTCCTCTTGTGTCACTTGAGCCGGTTGTCGAATCATCAGTTTGTATACAAACAAGTCTTTGTTCAAGGGTCCAAGGGGATCATAGTCTTCTTGCGTCCATAGGCCCTCGAGCGGGTAAACAGTATACTCAAAGGCTGCTCCTGCCAATTCGCCTCGCTTGAGTTTGAAGCGTAAATTGTAGGCTATCGGATAAAGTGCCGCAATTCTTTGAGCATAATCGTCTTGATTAGGATTACCTTTGCCTGTAATTGTGATGAACTTCATCTCAGGAATCTCAAGTAGTGTCGGTTTTATTTTAGCTAGATAGAGCTCTTTTTCAGCTTTGCGCCATTCATGTTTCATATGGCTACTCCTAGTTATATGAATTCTTTTGTAAATCGTCATTTCCGTCTGCTTCAGGCTCAGCTTCAAGCATGTCCGCCACGATTTCTTCAGAAACTTCTTCTTTGGCGGTCTCGAGTGAGTCGTCTACAGGTGTTAAAGCGTCTACCAACTCGCCATTGATTGCTTCAGTCGGAATAGCTGTCTCTTCTATTGACAGGTCTGCTGCCACAGAGGCTTCAGTTGTGTCTGTTGTGTCGTCACCGAGCGTGTCTTCATCTGCTAAAATTGCTTCGAACAAGTCATCGTCCTCAGTCGCCATGCGATCTTCTTCCAATTCATAGCTAGCCCTTACGCCGGTTTGATCAGACAATGACTCGTCCTCAGATAATTCTCCTGATACTTTTGTGTCAGCTAATTCTGTTTCGTAAGTGACGGTTGTTTCATCATCCAAGCTTAGTTCCGATTCCGTGACAGAGGCTAATTCCTCGGTTGGAATCTCTTCTTTGAACCAGTCTTGCTCGCTCGCGTCTGCTTCGCTTGTCGTATCGCTTGCGAAATTCGAGGATAGTGTAGCTGCCGCTGTGGTAGTGGTACTGGCTGCAGCTTCTTCTCCTAATTCTGAATCAGTCAATTGGCTTGTGCCATCTTCAAGCGTCGTTTCGTCTTTTTTACGCGAATCTTTTGCTTTTTTAGCGGCAGATGATACTGCACCTGCAGAAGCTTTCGTCATTTTCGACACACCGCGTCCTAAGCCTCTTCCTAAACTTGAAAGAGCTCGCCCAATTTGAGCGGAGAATGGTAAGAACTGTGAGGTTTTTCGAGTATAATCTTGTAACTCGTCACGCTCTTGATATTTCAATTCACTACTTGAGCGGCTTGCTAGGTAGATGGCAAATAATGTCATCATGATAGGACTTAAGATGCCCAATAAATTGTTCCAATCTACGATTGAAATGAAGTAAATTCCCCACCAGACAATCGCCGTTCCAAAATAATGAGGATGTCGGGAGATGCGCCATAAGCCTTTTGTTAACATTTGGCCTTCATTTTCTGGTTTACTTAGGAATTTTTTTAATTGGACTTCTGAACCAATTTCAAACAACATGCCGAGTGCCCATAGAGCCACCCCCACATACTGCCACCAACTAAGCGTTTCTTGCGAGTCCAAAAAGCCAATGCTTAAAATCATTGAGACAACATAATACACAAGTAACGGGGCAATAACCAAAACAATTACAGCTTTTAAGCCAGAAAGTTTGCCTTCCCATGCTTGGCGTAATCGTTGGTAACGACTACTCTCCGGTTGATTCCAATAGAGTGTATACAAGTGAAAGGCCAATCTCAGTCCCCAAATTGTCACTGTTAAGACGAGTAAACGACGGTAAATAGATTGCGCGCCGAAAAGTAAAAAACTAGTCCAAACAACGAATACTAGTGATAACGGCCACCCTATTTCAAGTAAAGAATAATTCTTTTTTCTAAAGGCGTAGAAAGACCAGCCTAGTATAAACACTAATAGTACTAAGGCATTATAAGTAAACAATGTACTGACTCCGGATATCATAAAATCTCCTCCTAAATATTTTCGTTTGAACACATTTTTAGCGCTTTCTTATAACTCATTTTAGCACTTCTAACTTTTTAAGTAAAAATAATTCCTCTTCTATTTGGAAATCACGCAGAAGAGAAATGACTTTAATTTTCTAAAAAACTGAGGGCCGCCCCTTGCCCAATTTAGGGCTTCCTCTTATTTAATCAGACAGCTGACCAACATAGATCAATTGGGCGATTAATATGAGACTGTTACTTAACTTGATTTTGGTGGACCCAACTTTAACTTCTTGGGCGGATTCACGGTCAGTTTTATGAATAAACGCTTAGGTTATTTGAGTAAAATGAAATTATTCTCATTTTTGTGTTGACATTCCCTTCCAACCAGTCTAATATACTAATCATAATTTAATATTAAAATATCGATGATGAAGAGAGTAAGTTCGAAGTAACTCACAGCGAGTTGGGATAGAGTGGAAGCCCAATGTGTAACTAACAACCGAAACGCACTTCTGAGATGGAGAGACAAAATTTGAGTAGTCTCTTCCGCCTTCAAGCGTTAAGACAATGAGTTGGATTCGCCTTATTAATTATTTAATTATTTAATTATTTAATTGGGCCGATCAAATAGAGTGGTACCGCGAGCATATAATATGACCCGTCTCTTAGTTAAGAGGCGGTTTTTTTGTATTTAAAAATAGATAAAGAAGATAAGGGAGCGTTATAAAATGGTAAAAGAAAAAATAGTTCTAGCATATTCTGGTGGTTTGGACACGTCGATTACAATTCCATGGTTAAAAGATAATTATGATAGTGAGATTATTGCAGTCTGTGTGGATGTGGGTCAAAAAGAAGATTGGGATCTAGTCGAACAAAAAGCGTTGGCTTCGGGTGCAGCAAAATTTTATAATCCGCATGTGAGTGATGAATTTGCGGCTGATTTTATTTATCCAGCAGTGGCGGGCAATGTTAAATATCAAGGGACCTATTTATTAGGGACTGCCTTAGCTCGTCCATTAATTGCCAAAAAGCTAGTTGAAATCGCCCATGCTGAGGGGGCTTCAGCCATCTGTCATGGTTGTACAGGCAAAGGCAATGATCAAGTTCGTTTCGAAATGGGAATTGCGGCTTTTGATAGCGAGATGACCATCATAGCGCCCTGGAGAATCTGGGATATTAAATCACGGGAGGATGCGATTGATTATGCTACCTTAAAAGGCGTGCCAATCACATCAACCAAAGAAAAGATTTACTCAGAGGACGAAAACTTAATGCATATTTCTCATGAAGGTGGCAATATTGAAGCACCTGAAAATGCCGTCAATTATGCAGATATTTTACATATTACAGCGGCACTTGAAGATACACCCAATGAAGCTGAAATTGTGACGATTGAATTTGCCCAAGGTAATGCGATTGCCGTCAATGGTGTGTCCATGACGCCTTTCGAGGTAGTTGCTGAATTAAATGCTTTAGGCGGCAAACACGGCATTGGCGTGTTAGACTGGATAGAAGACCGGACGATTGGTATGAAATCGCGTGGTATTTATGAAACGCCTGGGGCGACCATTTTGATGGAAGCTCATCAACGATTAGAAAGTTTAACGCTAACCAAGGAAACAATTAAAATCAAACAACATATTTCGATGGAATATGCTGAATTAATTTACAATGGCCAATGGTACTCCCAAGCTAACGAAGCCATTCAAGCTTTTATCACCAAAACCCAAGAAACAGTTAGCGGAACAGTGGCTTTAAAACTATTCAAAGGAAACCTATTGCCGCATGGTTTATCATCGCCTTATGCCCTATTCGACCAAGATGTCAGTGGCTTTGGTGAAGACGATTTATTCACACATCATGATGCACAAGGCTACATCAATGTTATTACGTTACCTACAAAAATTCAGAAAAGAAAAGGATTGATTTAAATGGCACAACTTTGGGGCGGACGTTTTCAGAACACAGCATCTGAACTGATGCAGTCTTTCAATGAATCTTTCTCCTTAGATAAACGTTTGTGGCACGAAGATATTACGGCTAGTATTGCACATGTCACGATGTTAGGTGAAGCTCACATCCTTACCACTGAAGAAAGCACGGCTTTGGTGAAGGCTTTAAACAGCCTTCACACTGACATTGAAGCTGATCCTGCGATTCTTTCTGGCCCTCATGAAGATATTCACAGCTTTGTTGAAGCCAAAATGATTGAAGAATTAGGTACAGTTGGTAAAAAGATGCACACTGCCCGCAGTCGAAACGACCAAGTCGCAACCGATATGAAGCTCTATGTGAAGCAAAGCTTAACTCATTTAGCCTCTCTCATCCAACAGATGATGGAGACTTTCACTAGTAAAGGCGCGTCACTAGCAGATGTATTAATGCCAGCCTATACCCACTTGCAAAGAGCTCAAATCGTGCCCTTCTCCTATGTGCTAGATGCTTATGTGGCGATGTTCGAACGCGATTACGCCAAAATTAACAGCGCCTTAGCTTCAATGGACGAGAGTCCACTAGGTGCTGGTGCTTTAGCTGGCACAACCTATGCGATTAACCGTGAGCGCACGGCTGAACTCTTAGGCTTTAGCGGTGGCCCACAAAGAAACTATCTCGACAGCGTTAGTTCACGTGACTTTATTATCGACGCCCTCGAATGCTTTGCCAGTACGATGATGCATATGAGTCGTTTTGCCGAAGATTTTATCATCTACTCTTCGCAAGAATTTGGCTTTGTAGAGTCTTCGGATTCCTTTGCGACCGGCAGTAGTATGATGCCACAGAAGAAGAATCCAGATGCATTAGAACTGGTTCGTGGTAAATCGGCTAAAGTCATTAGTCTTCTTAATGCTATGTACACGACCATGAAGGGTCTACCTTTGAGCTACAACAAAGATATGCAAGAAGATAAGGCCATTTACTTCGAGGCTCTAGATACAACCGTTGCTTGCGTGCAAATTCTAACGGGTGTGGTTGAAGAGTTGCAGGTGAACAAAGATCGTCTGCAAGCGACGATTCATGAAGGCTATCTTAACGCAACAGAATTAGCTGATTACCTCGTTAGAAAAGGTATTGCCTTTCGTGAAGCGCATGAAATCGTCGGTGCAATGGTTCTACATGCCATCAATGAAGATAAGCAACTTCATGAACTATCGCTTGCTAGCATGTTGACTTTCTCACCAGAAATCACTGAGGACATCTTCGATGCACTGAATCCTGAAACGATTCTCAATCAAGGCATCAAAGCAAATATGTGGCATAAAAACTAATCCACCATCAAAATAGGACCCCAATCAGTCTGGCAACGCCAACTAATTGGGGGCTTATTTTGACTGCTATAAATTACCTTAAACTCTTTCATGTAAAACAACTCTCTTGCATCCTGCAAAAGAGTTCATCGTTTACTTTCTAAAGGAAGGTTACTTTGCCGTCTTCTAAAGACTGAATACGACAAATTGAAAATACATCAATGCCCTTATCTTCTAATAATTGTCTGCCTGGTTGAAATGACTTTTCAATACAGATGCCCACTCCTACTGTTTGAGCCCCTGCTTGTTCAACTAAATCGACTAAACCTAGGGCTGCTTGACCATTCGCTAAAAAATCGTCGATGATTAATACCTTGTCAGAAGCTGATAAGTAATCCTTCGAAATTA
Source organism: Fundicoccus sp. Sow4_F4 (assembly GCF_052116145.1). NCBI lineage: Bacteria > Bacillati > Bacillota > Bacilli > Lactobacillales > Aerococcaceae > Fundicoccus > Fundicoccus sp. Sow4_F4. The sequence continues at coordinate 42,757 of NZ_JBQKLQ010000007.1, forward strand.
GTACATTACTTGTCACATTTTTCGTATAACTATGAACCGGTGTCACATATTGATCTTGTTTGATTAAAGTTGAAGGTAATGCTTTCTTAGCGAACAGCATCGGCACTCCAAAATGATGGGCGACTAATAAAGCCGGTGCAATACCTGATGCTTCAATCGTAAACACTTTAGTTACTTTTTCATCTTTAAAATAGTGATAAAATTCTTTCTCAATTTCTTCAATGACCACTGGATCAATTTGGTGGTTTAAAAAGGAATCCACTTTTAACACATTGTTCGGAAAAACTTCTCCATGTTCAATAATCATTTCTTTCAAATAACTCATCTTTACACTCCTAATCACGCTCAAGTATTCTTATTATAAGTGACTGTCGATGATTTACAATTGAATTGCGTATGAAATGCTACGAGGTAAAGTCCAACGTTCGACTTTCAGTGTGTTGAGTCAAACGTAATATTTGAAACTTATTCTTTACTTGCGATGACCTCATTATAACTAAGCCGACCATTGGTAAAGCACTGACTTGGAATGCACTACGTGCCGGATAAGCTTGCGAAAACTGTTCAGCTTAAATCGTGTTTACGGCTGCAAAGTTATTGATGTCAGTTAGAAACACCGTCACTTTAATAACATTTTTTAAAGTTAATTTCGCTTCTGATAGGAGATAGTTGATGTTTTTTAAAGCTTGGCGTGTTTGAACTTCCACTTCTTCTATTGCGCTTGTTACTTGATTGCTTCCAAGTTGGCCAGATAAGAATACCATTTGACCTGTAGCGATTGCTTGTGAATATGGTCCAGCGGCTTCTGGTGCATTGGTTGATTTGATTTCTTCATGATAATGCTCCTGTCTATTGAATTTTTTAGCATAGTGATGCTTCTTTAGGCTTGTTCTTTATCGCAGATAACACCTCTCTTCTGAAAATACTGAGTGTAGTCTAATTTTTGGTATGTAGACATAGAAGCATAATTTTTTAGCATTTGCTTTTGCTTGATTCATTTTGGTAAGCCCGATATTGAAATATGATTATAAATTTCGTGGGCTCGCGAAAGTCGCCAGGATGTCTGGGCCATGTTTCACATCATGGCTCAAGTCGCGACGATGTAAGCTTACACAGATTTTTTTAATAGTCTCTTCCGCTATAATATACAAAAAACTTGCTACAAAACCTCTTTGGTTTTGTAGCAAGTCTCGTTTATTTCACTTTTGCTGCTTCAAAAATATCTTCAATTAATTGCATAACACGGCGAACTTCTGTATTCTTCACAATTGGCTCAGCATTGTCGCGAACAACATGATAAAAGTTGCGGTAGAAGTCATCGTATTCAGCTTCAGCTTCTGGAAACTCAAGAAATTCAGTTGCCTCTTCAGATGGCGGAGCCATTGTTTTCGTTAAGCCAACGCCTGCTTGAATTGGTGTCGGTGCCGCTATATCAGTACGACCTGTCGCACGAACGATTTCTCCATTTAAGTTCCAATCGTGAATTGTCGCACTTCCTTCGACGCCTTGAATGTACCATCTTGGTAAAGTGGTAAAGTTTGTTGTTCCAACTTCAACCACAGCACGCACGTCGTTTTCAAATGTAATGTACGCTAGGAAACCGTCATCAACTTCGTCACCTAGTACATAACTCAAGTCAGCATGAACGTTTTTGACTTCACTATCAACCATCCATAATAACTGATCGAGTAAGTGAACGCCCCAGTCTAACAACATACCGCCACCGTGAGCTTCTAGATGACGCCAGTCGCCTGGAATTCCGTTGGCGCCTTGGACACGTGATTCTATTTTAAATAAATCGCCGATGGTTTTATCTTGATATAAACGGCGAATAGTTAGAAAATCTGGATCCCAACGACGATTTTGATGAACCATAAATACGCGACCAGTCTCTTCAGCCACCGCTAGAATTTCGTCCAGCTCAGCCACATTCATTGTCACTGGTTTTTCACAAACCACATGTTTACCGGCACGTAAAGCCGCAACCGCTAAATCTTTATGAGAATCGTTAGGTGTAGCGATTAATACCGCATCCACTGATTCATCTGCCAAGACAGCTTCATAACTTTCATAAGCCTTATGACCTAATGTCTCAGCCGCCAATTGACGGTTTGAATCAATATCGTAAGCTCCCACTACTTTTAACAAACCTTTTTCGTGTGGAATTAAAGAGTTGGCATGGTATGCCCCCATTCCCCCATACCCCACAACGACAAAATTAATTACTGACATAAAATCCCCCTAAACAGATTTATTCCTAATAGTGACTTGTAAAAAAAACGTTATGCCCACCACATCTCAGCAGGTTTATCGTTAATCATGATTGAACGTAAGTTAGTAATCGCACGATTTAGGCCTTCATCAATTGACATGATTGGGTCTTCGTGTTCAATACTTAACACATAATCATAACCATAAATACGTAACGCTGAAATCATATCTGACCAGTCTTGTAAACTATGTCCACAACCTACTGAACGGAAAGTCCAAGCACGAGTCTTAACATCAGAGTAAGGTTGCATGTCAGTTAAACCATACATATTAATATTATCTTGGTCTAAGTAAGTATCTTTAGCGTGGAAGTGATTAATTGCTCCCGCTTCACCTAAAATCTTGATGGCAGCAACAGGATCAATGCCTTGCCACCATAAGTGAGAAGGGTCAAAGTTACAACCAATCGCCTCTCCAGCACCGTCACGTAATTTCAACATTGTATAAGGTGTGTGAGCTAGAAAGCCTCCGTGTAATTCGATGCCAATCTTAACACCCGCAGCTGTTGCGTCCGTGTTAATACTTTTCCAGTAAGGTATTAATTTCTTATCCCACTGATAGTTATAGTTATCATCGTACTCTGTTGGCCAAGGTAACACAGGCCAGTTCACTTGTGTATCAGTAGCGTTACCGCCAGATACACCCGAGAAGCCGTTAACTACTGGTACATTCATTAATGACGCTAATTTAATTGTTTTGCGTAATAATTCATCCGCTTCTGTTGCGACTGATTGAATCGGTGAAATGGGATTGTTGTGTGCACTTAAAGCTGAAATTTCTAAACCTTTGTCTGCTAATTTCGCTAAATATTCACCACGTGCATCGCTACTTGCTAATAATTTATCAATATCCAAGTGAGCGTTACCTGGTGAACCACCTGTTCCAATTTCAACCGTTTGTAGTCCCTTGCATGCAACAACGTCAATCATCTCTTCAAAACTTAAGTTATTGAATAATGGTGTAAATACGCCTAGTTTCATTCAAATCCCTCTTTCTAATAATAGTTTCGTGCTATTTCTCCAAACTTTCAAAATGACCATAACGCGGATAATGGTTTTCTGTTGGAGAACTCCAGTTAATTGCATTCTTAATCACGCGTTGGACATCTTTGTTATAGTAACTTGGATAAGTTTCATGACCTGGTTGGAAGTAGAAAATCTTTCCATTTCCACGACGATAAGTCATTCCACTACGGAAGACTTCCCCACCTGGGAACCAGCTAACAAAAATCAATTCGTCTGGAGCTGGCACATCAAAGTGCTCACCATACATTTCTTCTTGCTCCAATTCAAAGTATTCGTTTACACCTTCCGCTATAGGATGGCTTGGGTTAACATTCCAGACACGTGTGTGTCGGCCGTCTTCACGCCATTTTAAGTCACAAGATGTTCCCATCAATTTTTTGAATATTTTAGAAAAATGAGCCGAATGAAGGACTACTAAGCCCATTCCTTCAAGGACACGTTTTTGTACTCGTTCAACAATCTCATCGGATACTTCATCATGAGCCATGTGTCCCCACCAAATCAAGACATCTGTTTCGTTTAATACATCATCTGTTAAGCCATGTTCAGCTTCGTCTAAAGTAGCTGTTTTCACTTGAAAGTGATCTTCTTTTAGGAAGGCTGCAATTTGACCGTGAATCCCCTCTGGATATGTTTCTTGTACGACTTTATCCGTCTTTTCATGACGGTATTCGTTCCATACTGTTACTTGAATCATTACTTTCTCCTTTCAAGCACATTTACTATGCTAAATGAACTGGTGCTCCTGTTTGAGCCGATTTATAAATCGCTTCTAAAATTTCAGTTACTACTAAAGCTTCTTCAGGTTTTACAACTGGTTCAGTGTCATTAACGATTGCATCAATCCAAGATTGTGCTTCTAATAGTTCTGGGTCAGTGTCTGCCCCTTCAAAGAAGTCAACGCCTCCTGGGTTCAGTACAATTTTCTTATCAAATAAAGTCCCGTGCTCTTCACCATTAATTCTTAAGCCATCTTCCATATCGGCTCCACCTTTAGAACCCATTAAAGTAGTCTTAGCTTCTTTAACATCTAAAGTATTCAATGCCCAACTAGATTCTAAGAATATTGTTGCACCGTTTTCCATCACAACAAAGCCAAATGCCGAATCTTCGACCGTAAATTCATCTGGATTCCAAGGACCAAATGCATTAGCAGCATTGCGATTGTCAGCTAATTTACGGTAAGTATTGCCTACTACGTATTTCGGTTTGTAGTTATTCATCATCCATAATGTTAAATCTAAGGCATGGGTCCCGATATCGATTAAGGGTCCGCCACCTTGTGCTTCTTCATCTAAGAATACTCCCCAAGTAGGCACTGCACGACGACGAACAGCATGAGCTTTCGCAAAGTAAATCTCACCTAATTCACCATTAGATGCCACTGTATGTAAGAATTTAGAATCTTGACGGAAACGATTTTGGTAACCAATCGTCAATTTTTTTCCAGTACGTTTTGATACTTCAATCATTTCGCGTGCTTCTTCAGTTGTTTTAGCCATGGGCTTTTCACACATAACATGACTGTCTGCTTCCATAGCGGCAATCGACAATTCAGCATGTGTATCATTTGGTGTACACACGTGGACAACATCTAATTCAACTTCGGCTAACATTTCACGATAATCTACATAAACTTGTGCATCTTGAGTTCCGAACATTTCTTTGGCTTCTACTGCTCGTTCGATGATTAAATCACAAAAGGCAACAATTTCTACCCCTTCAACTTTAGCTAAAGCCGGCATATGTTTCTTTGTTCCGATGCCACCGCATCCAATTACAGCAATTCTTAATGTCATTTTAATAACTCCTTGTTATCGTTTTCTTAATCTTATTATATCGAATACGTTTTCAAGAATCTTCCTAGTTCTTTTGCAAAAGTTCCCGAATATTGCCCTCGATTCAAAAATAGGCCGTTAGATCGTTCGGCTAGTTAATGAAACCACATCAAAAGTAACTTCAACAATAAAGTAGGTCAAAAAGGCTTCTACACCCTACTCTTAAAGAAATATCTAAACCACTCATAAAATATAACTGGTGATCAGTCGATCCTTGCTCATGATATTCTAGGACGGAATCTTTATCATACTTATTGGGAGGAAATAAGCATTTGAAGCACAGAATCCTCCCCGTCTACAAGGTCTATCAGCTCTTGTCGTCTAAAATGTAAAAAAAATGATTGCTATAATTTATAAAAGGGCTTTATGGAGTGGTTTTCATGTGTTTAAAGCGATTCGAATGCTTATAAGGTATTTTATTCATATTGTTTAATTAAACGTGTGTAATTGAATGAAAAACGAATGCTTTTTGAAATCATTGAAAGAAATAATCAATTAATCGAAATCATCAAAGCTTTAATAATTGATAATCTAGAAAAAGAAGTATTAAGAAATGAAGAAGAAAAATATTTTATTGCACGAATAAACATGGGAAGAATTAGATCAATTGAGAAAAGAAGAACATTTTAATTCTTATCGAGAAGTGATTAAATGTTTAAAGGATGATTATAAGTAAGAGGGAAATGCTAATAATATGTCAAATATTATTGGAAATTTTGTTCCGATGAAAATTATGGATGAGTTAAAAGAACCATTACACTTTTTAAAACTAAGATCAGCGTACACCAGCAAGAACACAGAAATTCTACTAGATATTGTCAATAACATGCTCCTTAAAAAGGTGTTGTTTTGACAGCGTTTTTGTCGATTTTTAATTATAATTAAGGTGTAAAAAAAGACGAACAGACCTTCTCTTCTGCTCGTCCGAATAATTCCCATGAAAGGACTTATAAAATGTATAGTAATTATAACATGAAGCAATTTAAATTGGATATATCATTGGATTATATTCCAGAAAAGCATCCTATCACTCATTTTTTTAATAGTTTAGTCGATTCGTTGGAGATTCATCATCCTTATGAATTTGGTAGACCTAGAGAATACAGTCTGGCTGCGGTTCTTAAATTATTGCTGTTTGCTTATACGCCTGGCGTCTTTACGAGTCGGAAAGTCAATGTCTTTGTTCAGGAAAACATGCCGGCACGCTGGTTAACTCAAGACGTCTTGCTGAGGCTAATAAGTATAGCTTCGTTTGGAAAATGAATACGGTTCGCTTTGATGAAAGTAACCAGGATAAAATCTTCAACTAGCGACAAGTAATTAGTATGCGCTCGCTTATTCAATTTACTCCAATCCAACAGACACACGCACGATTCAACCTTTTTTAACGACACATGAAAGGCTCATACATTCAAAGAACTACTTAAGCATGGATGCGGGATACGGGTCTGAAGCTGATTATCGTTTCTTAGAAGATTGTTTTCCGAACATAACCGCACTGATTCCTTATGGCACGATGTTAAAAGAACAGACAAAAAAGTGGTTAACAGATGAAAAGAAAATCATGAACTGGCAATATGATGAATCTGAAGATTATTATATCGATCCCCAAGGCGTGCGATTTAATTTTTCCGCTTACCGTCAACGAACAGATAAATATGGTATGAGCCGTGACTTTAAAGAGTACAAAGCCGAGCGCTATACGCCAGATAATCGAGAGATTCCGGAAGCTCTGACAGAAAAGGGCTATGTGCGAAAGATTATGGCCAATCCATCTTGGGAGTATTTAAAGCCAAACAACGCACGTATTTCTCTACCCCGAATGCCAAGCCGTGTTTCAGCGCAGAAAAATAGATGTTGAAACAAGCTTTGGTTTTCTCAAGGGTTCTTTAGGGTTCACCCGCTGCCACGTAAGAGGCAAAGAAAAAGTCAGTCAGGAGATTGGCATCGCTTTAATGGCATGTAACCTCGATAAGTTATCACTGAATGCTCAAAAGAATAAAGTAATTAAAGAAAAACAAAAGATCTAGCGATTAAGAAGATGATTATCTTCTCTTCGTCAGATCTTTTGTTTTCTATCTTCTTATAAAAAGGAACTTTTGACACAGCACCAGCTGATTGCTTATCCTGTTTTGTTAAGATTTGAATGTTTTTTGGTATTGGAGTGGCGACTGACCGACAGCTTCTTTAAAGACATGATGAAAAGTTTTAACGCTCGAGAAACCGGCTCTTTCGGCTACCTCAACCATCGGAATTTTTTCGTTGGCTAAAATGAATTTAGCTTCGTTGATCCGGTATTCTGACAAAAATTGGCCAAAGGTTTGACCAGTATTCTTCTTAAAGAAACGCGTGAAATAATAAGGACTGAAGCCAACAATTCTCGCAATATCTTCGATTGTAATTGATTCTTGATAGCTAGACTCGATATGCGCGAATACCTTATTCAAACGTTCTAGCGTATCCTTATATTGAATGGCCGAGAAATCCAAACTGTTTGCCTCAAGTTCTCGTTCAGGCAACTGCTGGAAAAAATCGCCAATCATCTGATGAAGTTTGCCCAAAATCAAGTAGTTGACACCAATAGGTCTTTCCTGATCAATACGGTAAAGTTCAATCAATAAATCACGCGTGCTCTCCACAAGTTCCTCTGGCCAATGACGACTATGAGGTTGTCCATTTTCAAACAACTGCATCAACGTTTTTTCCGACTCACGCAAAACCGCCTCATCAAACACCTGTAAATCAAACTGGTAAACAAGACGTTCACTGTCTGGTGATGCTAGAAAATAATGTGATTCGCCACTCGCAAAAAACATTATTTCACCTTCTGCCAAATCGACTTGATCATTGTTGACCCCAATTCGCACACTGCCATGAACAGCATAAATAAACTCAATTTCCTTATGGAAATGTGGATAAACAACGGTTAGGCCATCATTTTGTAATGTTCTAAATTTGATTGGATGTTTAAATTCTGGAATTTCTACGTAACGACTACTCATACTCTAAGACCCCGTTCTATTCTTTTCTTCATTCAATATAGTACCATATTATCAAGGTGGCTCAAGGGCTGTTTCTACTCGGTAACCCCACCAAGGATGATAAGTCAACCGAATAGCCCCCACTTCATTGGTCGCCAAAACCACCAAATCAAAAGCTACTAAACGCTCGACCACCTCGTCATGCGGATGGCCATAGCGATTATTCACCCCCGCAGAAATCAAAGCCAAACGCGCATCAAATTGCGCCAAAGAAGCCTCTGAACTACTCGTGTCGCTCCCGTGATGTCCAACTTTAATCACATCTGCCTGTAAATTAGGATATTCTTCGATTAAACGCTGTTCGCCTGCTACTGACAAATCTCCCAGATTAACGAAACGCAAATCGCCCAACTGAAACACCGTCACCAAAGACGAATCATTAGACGCCTCCTCATGAAAATAAGTTGCACCTTTTTTCAAAGCCAGCACCGAAAAGTCACTACCGCCAATCTGAACCGCCTGGCCCAATTCCAAAACCGCTACTTGAACACGCTCAGGTAGTGAAGCAGATACTTTCTGCCACAAATTACTTTGAAGCGTGTAGGGACTAATGACAAGATGATCGATACCAAGCGCTTGACTCAAGCCTAATAAATTTGCCATATGATCGGCATCCGGATGAGTAATCACTACTCCTGTTAAACGGCGAACCCCCAAAGCCTTTAAAGCCGGCAACAAGTCCTTCTGGGCTGACGCTCCATCCAACATCACGCCTCCTTCACTAAACAACAAACGCCCACCCGTATCAACCAACCAAGCTGCTTGACTAAAAGCCGGCCGATACAATAAGGCATCCCCTTGTCCCACATCCAACACAACCACCGAACTCTCGATGCGACTATAAGGTAAAACACCCAACACCCATACATAAGAAAGCCCTAACACACTATAAGCCAAAGCCCTTCTTTCTCTTAGAAAAAAAAGCCACACTGTCGCTCCAGTCATTAGTAGAAAAAACTGACTCGCACTGGGTATTCCTACAGTCACTCGCGTCCATGCTAACCAACCAGTAGGTGCGGTGAATTGCCACAGCCAATCAAAACCTATAGAGAGTGCTTCAAGTAGCGAAACTAAACTTGACCAAGAAGCCAAACTAAATAAAACTAATGTTGTCATACACATCGCTGGCATGATCAATCGGTCAAAGATTAAACCAAAAGCAATCACTATGACTAATTGAAACATATTCCATTCTGCATTCATGCTGATAATTAACGGCCAAGAGAATACCATGCAAGCAAAAGTTAATTCAGCCGAATACTTAAACTCATGCGTTTGATAGCACGAGTTTGCTTGATAAAATTGAATCACACCACTCATCAAGAAACTCAACCTGAAGGCTGCCGATTGAAAAAGCATCGGATCAAACAGCAACATAATAATTCCGACCAAGGCCAGTTGATCGAAGGAACTAAATGGCCACTCAAATTGCCGGCACAAACGCCTTCCATAAAAGGTGCCTAACGAGCGAATGACCCCGGCCGGCCATTGGACCAACCATGCATAAAAGACCAATATTACCAACAATAAAAACTCGGCGATTTCAACAATAATCCCTATGCGTAATAATAGATACCCTAGTAAACGTCGGATGTAATTTAGATGAAAGCCACTGATTGCGAAATAATGGATAATGCCCATTGCCAGTAAGTCTTGACGGTAATCCTGAAACGCTTTTGAATTTAAATTAAACAGCAGTTTATTGTGTAAACCAACCCAAGCAAGGTCTTGATACTGACGTAAAGCCTTCGTTAATCGAGCCCTCAGATTGGCTTGCCAGACAGAAAAATGTTTAGAAGGACTGGTTTGAATACTGTCGATTTTTGAAATTGTCAATGTCCAAGCGACCCCTTGCGTCAACAAATATTCTTGGTAGTCAAAGACGCCAAAATTCCTCGCACCTTCCGGAGGACTTAAACGACCGGTCACTTGCCAAATCGTTGCACTATCTTGAAGGGAAGACAGCTCGGCTGGAATATCAGCCGACTCTTCAAACCAATAATTAAATTGGACATCAACTGCTTGATCCACTGCCCACAATCGAGCTGTGCCCGTCAAACAATCATCGTCTAAACGTATATCCGTCGGTAAAAGTTGAAATTGATAATCTTGTTCACTTTCAGTTTTGAAAGGCAAAGCTTGCAAAGCCAACAAGTGATTCTGCCGACTTTGATAATGAACAAATAATAGTAGTGACAAAGCAAGCGTCCAGAAGAGCGTCGAACTTTTAAGACAGATGATGCGTAACAGTAAGACTATTAATATAAAGGCTAAGAATACTGAACCGGAATGCAAATACTCTAAACCTAATACGAGCCATACAAAGGTAAAGAGCCACTGGCAATACTGTCGATTAAATAATGCCCTCATATTAATCCACCGTAATGAGCGAGGCTAATTGTTCATAAGTTTTCTGCCCAATGCCGCTCACTTCCATAATCGCTTCAGGACTCGCAAATGAGCCACGTTCGCTTCGATATTGTATAATGGCTTCGGCTTTTTTGGGCCCAATGCCTGGTAAAGTCATCAGTTCTCCCACCGTGGCTTGATTGATATTAATCAGTCCACCTGACGTATTAGTAGAGGCTTCGACTAGTTCTGGTCCACTGACCATCGGTAATTCGGCTGGATTTACTTCTGTCATTTGGCTTGCTTCTACTTCCTCCATACTGTAAATATATATCAGCAGTTGATCGGAGAGTAGTAGCGATTGATTCAAGTGCTGCGTGGCTGCTTCTGGTAACAGTCCTCCTGCCATTTCAATGACATCAAACAAACGACTTCCAATTGGTAAAGCATAGACATTTGGATAGCGAACAGCACCTTTCAGATCAACATAAATCGTTTGGCTTTCTTCTGGTTTTTTATTCTCCAACTCGTCATCGAGGGCTGTTTCCTCCTGACTAGTGACTGTTTTGCTCAAGTGAATGGGTTCCAAAACTAATGCCTCCCCACTTTGACTTGATTGATACCACAAAAATAATACAAGTAGTAACATGATTGAAGGTAAACCAATTAAATAAATGCGTAGATTCTTCAAAGAAATCCCTCCTTTTATATAAATACGCAAAAACTATGAAAATATGTGTATGAAAATAAAATATTTGAATTTAATCAAACGACTTGTTATAATGATGACAAATCAAAGAGGGGCTGTGTGTTCATGTACACTTTCTAATTAAATCTAAACTTCAAGTGCAAGCACAACTATCACTAGGTAGGCTTCTTTGGAGTGGTTTAATTAGAAAGGATTGGACTGATTAGCAGTAGCGACCAAAGTGCCGCATGCTCTCTTAGTCTACTCTCTATTCCAAAACCGCTCTGGCTGAAGCCTGGGCGGTTTTTGTGCATTCAATCTGAAAGGAGTGCGCTTATGTTACAAATTAAACACCTGACTATGACACATCAACTGGACTTAAAAGAGATTGTGCGTGATCTTAGTTTCACGGTCAATCCAGGCGATAAAGTCGCTATTATTGGCGAAGAAGGCAATGGTAAATCGACCCTCTTAAAATGGATTAACAAGGATTCTTCGATCGAAAATTATATTCACGTCGAAGGAGAATACGTCAATCACTTTAGTCGAACGGCTTACCTACCTCAGATGTTACCCAAAGAGTTAAATACATTGACCTTAGATCAATTCTTTTTCGGCCAAGCTGAAGCCAATGCATTAGACTATGCAGAACTATACTCATTAGTTGGCCAAATAGGCCTAGATGCGGACCGTTTAACGAGTGAGCAAACACTTGGCAGTCTGTCAGGCGGTGAGAAAATTAAAGTTCAGCTATTAAAATTATTAGCTATGCAAGCTGATTTGCTTCTATTGGATGAACCTTCCAATGACTTAGACTTAGAGACGGTCAATTGGCTGGAACACTTTATTAAAAGCACCCCACTGACCATTCTCTTTATCTCACATGATGAAGCTTTACTAAGAGCCACCGCTAACAAAATATTACATATCGAACTACTACGTCACAAAACAGTGCCTGTCGCCACCTTTGCCAATTTGGATTATGGCGCTTACGTTGAAGAAACGCGATTAAAATTCGACTCTCAAAGTCGAATTGCCAGTAAGCAGCGGGAAGAATATGACAAACGCATGGCCAAACAAAGACGCATTGAAAGTAGTGTTCATGATGCTCAAAATGCAATCTCTCGCCAAGATCCTGGAGGTGCTCGTTTATTAAAGAAAAAAATGCATGCCGTTAAATCAATGGGCAGGCGCTTTGAAAGAGAAAAAGAGAATTTCGATGACATCCCGATTAAAGAAGATCCGATTCTGGTGAAGTTTTCTAATACGGAACCTCTTGCGAATGGTAAAACCGTTCTCCATTTAGAAAACAAGCAAGTAAGATTAAACGATCGAATACTAGCCCATTCGATAAATTTACTGGTCAGAGGCCCTCAAAAAATCGGTATTATCGGCCAGAACGGTGTGGGAAAAAGTACCTTTCTCAAACAGTTGTGGCTAGACTTGAAAGATCGACTAGACATTAAAGCGGGTTATATGCCACAAAATTATCGAGACTTCTTGCCTGAAACGCAAACACCAATTGAGTTCTTGAGTGAGACGGGAGATGTTGAAGAATTAACGCAAGTCATGACTTATTTAGGCAGCATGCGTTTCACATCTGATGAGATGCATCACCCTGTCTCCGCATTATCCGGTGGGCAACAGGCTAAGTTATTTCTTTTGAAAATTGATTTAGCTGGCCAAAATGTGCTTTTACTCGATGAACCAACACGTAATTTCTCACCTTTGTCGCAACCGGAATTGCGCGATTTGTTTCAAACATTTGAAGGCGCCCTCTTAACTATTTCGCATGATCGTCAATTTTTAAAGGAGGTTTGCGACTTAGTGTATGAACTGACGCCGAATGGTTTAGTTCGCAAGGCTGACTTTGAATAGGTGCTTCTTCTTGAGCTACTTTGGCTAGGAGGTGGGTCGGGACTAGATGTTTGTAGTCTTCAATCATATGATGGGGCTTATTTTTTAATCCATTTAATTATTGTTTAAATGTTGTTCTAGGTGGGACTTTATCACCAAAAATGGTTGCATTAGTGGCGTTTTTTCGTTAACATTCAAACATAGATGATATTTTATTAAAAAAGTCATTATTTCTTCACATTTATGTGGTAAATTATAAGATAATATTAAGTGGTTGAAGATTCTATTAAATTTGAAAGAGAATGGGTGGCGAAGTAGTTGAAGAAAGGTCTTATCATTACAGGGGTAACTTTACTCGGTCTTGGGGCAGCTTACTTAACGGGTGTGGGCTATTACTCGAATCGTTTTGTTGCTAATACAACGTTTGGGACGGTGGATATTAGTAATTTGACGTTGGTAAAAGCACAGGAGAAGCTTGAGACGGATTTGAATGAGCGTGAGGTTGTTCTGATGGAGAATAATCAGGAAGTGGCGCGGATTAAAATGAGCGATCTCAAGAGTGAGTTTAATACAGAGTCTAATTTAGAGACTGTTTATCAATCTCAAGACCCCTCTGTTTGGGTAACGAGTTATTTCGAGGAAGAGGCTTTTGATGATGTATTGACGGATCAAGTGGCGATTACCCCTTCGAATATCGAAACCGTTCTGGCTGAGAGCGGTTTAAGTAATGCTGAGCGTGAGGCTGCTGTCAATGCAGTTATCAATTATAATGACGATGAGGGTTATTTTATTGAAGATGGGCACATGGGTACTCAGATTGATTTTGATAAATTAGGTGCATCGATTGTTCATGCGGTTCAGTCAAACGAGTCGACGGTTGATCTAGAAGATGTTTATGCTGAGCCTGTGATTGATGGTGAAAGCGAAGTTGTGACGTCTGTTATGGATACGATTGATGATTTTTCTGATATTCAATTAACGTTGCAAATTGCGGGTGAAGATATAACCCTTGCGAAAGAGACGATTGAAAGTTGGATTCATTTTGACAACAACAACCAGTTGGTCGTTGATTACGATTTAGTTTATGATTATGTGAGTGCTTTAAACGATGAGTACGCGACTTACAACAAAGAGCGCCTATTTATGAGTACCTTACAAGGCGAAGTAACCGTTCCACCTGGTATTCTTGGTTGGGGTATTGATGTGGAATCTGAGACTCAATCGATTATCGATGATTTATATGCGGGCGTTGATGTAACGCGTGAGCCTGCTACTTTCAGTTCTGGAGGTAATGGGAACTCTGCAAATGAAATTGGTGGTACGTATGTGGAAATCGATTTAACGTATCAGATGATGTATCTATACGTTGACGGTGAGATGGTTTTAGGAACGGATATCGTATCTGGCCAAATCGGTGCTGAAACGGTTCCCGGCGCTAACGCGGTTAATGAGATGTTGACGGACACGAAACTTCGTGGTTACAACCAGTTTAGAGAGACTGAATATGCCACACCTGTTAGTTATTGGATTCGTTTCGATAATCAAGCACAAGGCATTCACGATGCCTCTTGGCAAGGAGCTTATGGTGGCGATGTTTGGACTTACGCTGGTTCATTAGGCTGTATCAACACGCCTTACTGGGCAGTTGAAACAATTTACAACAGTGTGACTTACGGAACTCCAGTCTTAGTATTCTATTAAAATTCTTTTGACTCACAAAAAAAACATGCAGACCGTGCTGAGGCAGTTGCATGGTTTTTTTGTTGGTTATTTATGGGTGGTACTGAAGCATTTTACGGAACCCTACTTTTCACGTTTAAAGCAAAAAAAGACTGGGTTGTGAAGCGAAATATCGTTTCACGACCCAGTCTTTTGGTTATTGTTTAAACTTTACACTCATTGCTTCGGCGACTTTTTCAGGTACCATTTTCGAAACATCTCCATCAAAGCGTGCAATTTCTTTAATTAGTGAGGAGCTCAAATGGCGATATTTCTCATCGGCGAATAGTGTGATCGTTTCAAGGTTCGGATTTTGTAAATGATTCGCAATTGCGATGCCACTTTCATATTCAAAATCAATGGTATTACGCACGCCACGAATCATAGCGGTCGCATTCTTTTCGGAAAAATAGTTCGCAACTAACCCGTCTTCGAGGATATCTACTGTCACATTCGTTAAATGTGAGATCGATGTTTCCACTAAGTTTAAACGTTCTTTTGCTGTAAATAATGCGACTTTTGAGGTGTTAATGGCAATTAAGACAATCACTTCATCAAATAGTCGACTACTTCTTTCAATTAAGTCTAGGTGTCCCAGAGTCATTGGATCAAAACTCCCGGCAAAAATACCGATTTTGGCTTTCGCTGTCAAATCAGATCCTCCTTTGATATAAGCGGACAAATGTTTGCCCATAATGTTTTTCTTTTATTTTTCCCCAATCTTGCATGTTCTGCGGCAAGACGGTTTGGTCGTCTGATTCGCACAAAATCAAAGTTTCTTCCGTTAAGAGTCCTTGGTCTTCTAACCATTGAATGTCTGTTTCAATCGTTTGATTTTTATAAGGTGGATCAATAAAAACTAGGTCGAAACTTAACTCACTCTTAGCTGACTTCAATTTCTTTAAGGCTGTTCGGTTATCTCCTGCAAGAATAGTAAATTTCTCTTCTTCTTTTGTGATCGCCACATTCTCACGAATCGTTTGAATGGCTGGACGGTATTTTTCTGTAATAACCGCTTCATCCATTCCTCTTGAAACGGCTTCGATAGCTAAGGCTCCACTACCACCGTATAAATCAAGCACTCGACCACCATCAAAATAGCCTCCGAGTAAATTAAACATGCCCTCTTTTATTTTATCAGTGGTCGGTCGAGTATTGTTTCCGGGAACTGCCTTCAAGCGACGGCTTCCATATTCTCCTGATATCACTCGCATGATCTAAATCCAACTTTCTAGTTTAAAATGTCTAGCTTTTTCCTTGAGGTTCTTGAGGTTTTTGAGGTTTTTGATTCTTTCTATTTCGATTCGAACGACGACTATTCCGATTTGATTTTCTGCCATTCTGTTTCGGTGTCTTTGAGGCAGCTTCTTTCGTCGCATTGTCGAGCACTTCTTCTACAAGAATTTTATCGTCTTCAACCGATTCATTCATCGGTTTTCCTCTGGTTGGTAAATCTAATGAAGCCGCCACACTCGAAATAAAGACAGAGAAATCATGTTCTTTATCTTCCGAAACTGCCTTCAAATTCGGATCAATTCGGTTTGGAATTGAATCTTTAAAGGACATATCAATCTCATCTCGATGGGACTGCTCTACTTGTCTAACAAAGTGGTAACGTTCCAGCTGTTCAGCTGTTTGAATCGCTTGGTCTGCGTCCACATATAGCACCACGTATTTCAATTTCTTGCTAATATAGTGGACGTGTCCATATTTACGAATGGATTTTAAATGTTTTAACGTATATAACCAGACAATTAAACCTTGTCTTTGAACAATTTCAAAACTCACTTTATCACCTACTCTTCTTGCTTTCGCGAATGAACGAGCGTTAAGCCCTTACGAGGACCTTCAATTCTCGCATTCTCGATTGCTTTGATTTCTTCTTGATATGCTTCTTCTAAACGTTTTTTGGCTTCGACTTTCTCTTCAATAATCATGACTTGCGCAATAGCGACCGTCATAATACTGACTAACATACTCGACCCTCCATAACTAACAAAGGGTAATGTTACACCTGTTAAGGGAATCAATCCGGCAATTCCTCCTAAGTTGATGAAGGATTGAAGTAAAAACATAGTTGCTATCCCGAATAAGACGTTTCGTCTATAATGGCTTGTAGATTGGGCAGCCCAACGATAAATCATAAATATAAAAACGAATAATAAACCAATCACCACAATGATTCCTAACAAGCCAGTCTCTTCCCCTAAAATGGCTAGAATAAAATCCGTATGACCTGCTGGCAATGAGCCGCGTTTGGTCACTCCTTGTCCAATTCCTACACCTAACCAACCGCCTCGACTAAAGGCCAGATAGCCACTAATCAATTGATACCCCGCAGTTTGCGGATATAGAAAAGGATCGGTAAACGAACCCAGACGATTCAATTGGTAACTTGGATGGTTAACTAACCATTCAGATGCGACACGGCCAAACACATTGACCACTCCAATTAACACTACAAATAAACCGTACATCACGAGGTTTAGTTTGGCGCTTAAATACTGTTGCATTGCTACAATGATTAAAGTTCCCATAATTAGTGCAACCATGCCAAAATCAGGTTGAAATAAAATTAAGATAACCGCGACCGCAATTAGTAGAATGGAGATATTCTTTGTCCTCGAGGTTATTTTTTCTTCGGCTAAAATAACTTCCCTTTGTTGATCCTGTAATAATCGCGCCAAGACTAGTACCGAGGCAATCTTGCTTATTTCACTCGGCTGGAAACTAGCAAAACCAAAAGAAATCCAACTTTGCGCCCCACCACCAGTGAGACCATAAATCTTCAGAAAAACTAAAGATAGAACAAGTCCTGTCATCGCAGTATTTAACACAATGATATTTTCGAAAAATTTATATTTTAAAGCGACTAGGATGCTCAAGCCAACTAAACCAACCATTGTGGCCATAAACTGAGTCATCACAAAGCTAAAAGGTTCCGGCGCTGAGACACCATCTGGGCTATAATACATCGTAGCACTAAAAATCATCACAAACCCAATCAGAATTAAAATCAGCATGACGATTAACATCAGATAGTCCATCAAGGCAAACTTCTGCCGAATTTTATCGAGCAGACTTTCTGTTGCATGACTTCTTTCAGTTTCGCTATTAGTCGCCGTGTTTGTTTGTATTTCGCGACGATAATTATTCATCTGCTCCTCCTCACTATTTCATAGTCATTATTATAGCATAAAAAGCCTCATTTGTTAGTTCTCGTCACAGAATTAAAGTCTGTGGATGTTGCCTTGTTTTTCATTATCGTAAGCTTGTCTATGGAACGGAAGAAACAAGATTTCCTCTTATCTTTCTTCAAAGATTAAATACCCAATAATCGCTTATCAAAGACGGATGGGCAACTGTCATAATCTAATTTATATTATTAGAGTCTAAAATATAGAGAGGTTGTCACTACGTTTTGATTATGACAGTTATTTCAATGTCGTAAAATTACTTCATGGTATTAGCTCACCAAATCACCGTCTCAAATTATCCACATGGTATTAGACCACTTAATTCAACGTCACCTAATCATAATAATCCTCACAGGGTCTAAATGATTACATTCGCTGGTTAAACACAAAAAGTCGGATCACCCTAAGGTGCCCCGACTTTTATCGCTTAGTTAATTGTTAAATTACGCGTTTGCACGTTCAACAACAACATCCCAATTTACAACTGACCAGAATGCTGAAATATAGTCTGGACGACGGTTTTGGTAATTTAAGTAGTAAGCATGCTCCCAAACGTCTAGACCTAATAATGGTGTTTGACCATCTGTAACTGGGTTATCTTGGTTTGGAGTGGATGTAACTTTTAACTCACCGTTATCTAACACTAACCATGCCCAACCAGAGCCGAAACGACCGGCAGCTGCTGCAGCAAAATCAGATTTAAATGTGTCAACTGAACCAAAAGCTGCTTCTATTTTAGCTGCAAATTCTGCAGGTACTTCATTAGCATCTGATGGTGCTTGTAATTGCTCCCAGAATAAAGTGTGGTTTAAATGACCGCCACCATTATTACGTACAGCTGTACGTTTATCTTCTGGCACATCATTCAAATTAGCTACTAAATCTTCAATAGATTTGTGTGCTAGATCTGTTCCTTCAACCGCTTTGTTTAAGTTAGTCACATACGCGTTGTGGTGTTTAGTATAGTGAATCTCCATTGTTTGTGCATCAATTGCTGGTTCTAATGCATCATAAGCATAAGGTAATTTTGGTAATTCAAAAGCCATAATTAAATTCCTCCTAATTTTTAATACACCTTCATTATAACACTTACTAGAATAAATTCAAAAGACTTGCTCATTTATTCCATTAGTCTTTAATGTTCTCATCAATGCTTAGGTAATCTTGCTTAAAGTTAAAAAGTTTTAACTCAACCACTAAAATCCCCAGTAAAATAAAAAACGCTCCAATTAAAAGATTAGCAGTCAGAGCTTCATTTAAAATAATTACAGCCGCTATCATTCCAAAAAATGCCTCCGTCGATAAAATCAGCGAGGCTTGATTACTGGTCGTAAAACGTTGGGCATATGTCTGCAAGCCAAAGGCAATCAAAGTACTAAATAAGCCTAAGTAAATAATCGGTGATAAAGCTTGAAGACTCAAATCAAGTGCTAAGTCCCCTTCAAATGCCACCATTACCCAAGACAGTAATGCAGCGACTCCCATCTGCATAAACATAATTTCCCAAGTCGCTAACTTCTTCACGAAAAATTCTGTATAGAAAATTTGTAAAGCGAAAAATAACGCACAAATCAATGTAAGGACATCACCATAATTAATGCCATTAAGTGAACCATTCAGTGAGAGTAATCCAATTCCACCTAGGGTAATGCTCGCTCCTATAACTGCATTCCACGACAATGGTCTTTTTAATATAAACCAAGTTAAAAACGGAATAATCACGATGTTGGTAGCGGTTAAAAAAGCATTCTTAGAGGCTGTCGTATATTGTAAGCCGATTGTCTGGAATGCAAAAGCTAAGAAGAGAAACAGGCCAATTAGACCACCTTGACGCCATTTAGACCAAGTTAGCACAGACAAGCGCGAAATATTACTTGCTAGCAGGATTAAAAATGCTAAGGTAAACCGTAATGCCAATATTTGAAAAGGGCTGTACGTATTTAAAGCTAAGGCGCTGGCTACAAAACCAGATCCCCAAATCACTGCTACACCTAATAATATTATTGTTCCATAGTATTTTTTCATTTAAGCCTCCACTATATAAAAATGACCTTTGGATGAGCTAAAAAAAAAGCATCCAAAGGTATATTGATTAATTAGTCTTTTTTCTTCGCAGACTTTTCACGTGCACTCTTATCTAAGATTTGCTTACGTAAACGAATGCTTTCTGGTGTAATTTCACAATACTCATCTTCATCCATAAATTGTAATGACTCTTCTAAAGTCATTTTACGTGGACGTTTGATGACTGATGTTTGATCTTTATTCGCCGAACGAACGTTAGTTAATTGCTTCGCTTTTGTCACGTTAACAGTTAAGTCATTCTCACGGTTATGCTCCCCAACTATCATACCAGCGTAAACTTCAGTACCTGGTTCAATAAAGATTGTGCCTCGGTCTTCTAAGTTCATGATACTGTAAGTGGTTGCTTGACCATTATCAATCGATACTAATGTACCGTTACGACGACGACCAATACTTGCATTAATCATTGGACGGTACTCGTCGTAAGTATGGTTCATAATACCGTAACCGCGAGTCATTGACATGAAGTCAGTAGAGAACCCAATTAAACCACGAGCTGGTACTGAGAATACTAAACGAATTTGACCGTTACCAGTGTTTATCATGTCAGCCATTTCAGCTTTACGTTGGCCTAACGCTTCAATGATTGAACCCATGTATTCTTCTGGTGTGTCAATTTGAACGCGTTCGAACGGCTCACATTGAACACCATCAATTTCACGAATAATCACTTTTGGTCGTGAAACTTGGAATTCATAACCTTCACGACGCATGTTTTCGATTAGAATTGATAAGTGAAGCTCACCACGACCCGCGACAACAAAAGCATCTGGTGAATCAGTTGGTGTTACTTTTAATGAAACGTCAGTTTGTAATTGTTGCATTAAACGATCGTGCAAGTTACGAGACGTTACATATTTACCCTCACGACCAGCAAATGGTGAGTTGTTCGTTAAGAAAGTCATCTCAATTGTTGGCTCATCGATATGTAAAACTGGCATCGCGATCTGAGCATCTGTTGCTGTAACAGTTTCTCCTACGAAGATATCATCCATACCAGATAATGCAATCAAGTCACCTGCAACAGCTTCACTGATTTCAACACGGTCTAAACCAAAGAAACCTAAAATTTTCGAAACACGGAAGTTTTTAGTTGAACCATCGATTTTGATCAATGTAACGTTATCTCCGACTTTGATTTTCCCACGGAATACACGACCGATTCCAATACGACCAACGTATTCGCTATAATCTAATAACGATACTTGGAATTGTAAAGGCTCTTCACTGTTATCTACTGGTGCTGGAATATGTTCCAATACAGCATCAAAGATAGCGTCCATTGAATGCTCTTGATCAGCAGGGTCAGAAGAGACACTTGAAGTTCCGTTTAAAGCAGAAGCATAAACAACTGGGAATTCCAATTGATCATCATCTGCACCTAATTCGATCAACAATTCTAATACTTCATCCACAACTTCTTCAGGACGAGCAGAAGGCTTGTCAATTTTGTTAACAACTACGACAGGAGTTAACCCTTGTTCTAACGCTTTTTTCAATACAAAACGCGTTTGAGGCATAGTCCCTTCATAAGCATCAACGACAAGAATAACCCCGTCAACCATTTTCATAATACGCTCAACTTCACCACCGAAGTCCGCATGTCCAGGTGTATCCAAGATATTCACACGTGTATCTTTGTAATCTACCGCCGTGTTTTTAGCCAGGATTGTAATCCCGCGCTCACGCTCAATATCATTATTATCCATTGCACGATCTCCGATGTCAGTACGAGCATCGATTGTGTTGGATTGTTCTAGTAGTTCATTGACCAAAGATGTTTTACCGTGGTCAACGTGAGCAATAATTGCGATGTTACGAATATCATTACGAATTTTCATTAATTTCCCCTATTTCTTTCGTTTCTTTGAGTAATTGCATTGCTTGTGCATGTACAGTTGGGTTAGCAAAAACCACTGGACAGCGTTTGAGTAGATTCAATGTTTGATTATCAGGTGTCGTTGCTTTAAAACCTAGAGCCGTAAAAATAGCCCACCCCGCTGCGAAGTCCCAAGGTTGCAGACCAGCAGAAAAATAAACAGCCGCCTCACCTTTCATGACTGAAATAATTTCCAAAGCAGCAGCACCATATGACCTCGCACCTAAAGAATGGGTCAATAAAGCTAAAGAATTGCCACGATTCGTTGCGAACATACCGACATTACCAACAATCAAAGCCTCACTGATTGATGAAATCATGATTGGCTCTAAACGTTGATGATTTAAGAAAACCCCTTCGCCCACAATCCCATAATAAAAATCATGATTCATGACATCATAAATGTAGCCAGCTTGAGGTTCACCATCTTTGAAAACCGCCAACATAATACCAAAATTTCTCTTCTGCTTAACGAAATTTAACGTACCATCAATTGGATCAATGACCCAAACGATACCCGATAGATCCGTAACAGGCACATCACTCATCCCTTCCTCACCAATCACTCGATGAGTCGGATAATGCTCCTGAATATTCTCAACGAAAAACAACTCCGTTGCTTTGTCCATCTCAGTAACTAAATCAGCAGCATCCTTCTTCTGTTGAACCTGCAAATCACGCTGATGAGACAACCTTAAATTTTCAGCAGCCGTCTCCATCCAGACTAAAATACGACTATGCATCTGATAATCAAACATCAAATCCTCCTAAGATAATTTAATTTTGCGCGCCTTTGGCGCTAACTGACTCACATCTGTATCTTTCAACAACTCGCGCATATGCTTTACTGCGCGATAAATCGAATAACCAGAAGCAGCCTGAAAAGCCTTATCCAATTGCTTTTCACCACTAATGCTCGTCACAACCTCTTTAAAGCTACGATGTTTCGCTTGAAACTCCAAGACATCAATCCCAGCTTCATAAACCATTTCAACCGCCGATAAAAAATCAATCACCTGAACCATTTCGCCAGTCGACCAATCCGGATCCAACGGATAAGAATATTCCTTCATCACGAACACCTCCATCACAAAACCAATCAGTAATGTTCCACCTTTTACTATAACGCATTTAACAAGGAATGAAAAAGAAATATTCAAACTAAAACGCTTACCTCATAAAAATTTAATCTTTTCTTCGGAAAATATGCCATTTAACCACTTTGAGCGACACTATTAGTAGCGCGCCACCGTCCAAAAACAACACTATTTTTCCAAATATCCACTAGACACATACTTTAATGGTCACCTTACCTAAGCAATAGCAGTCAAAAACAGCCAGCTTGATATGAGTGAACTTAGATTAATCGGTCGTTAAGCGTGTAATAATTTCGGCATGTTCTGGATATATCTTTAGTAAATCAGCTCGTTTGAATAATTCAAAATCTTCATACTCAAAACTAGGCGCTACCATGCAACTAACCAAAGCATAATCTGCTTCAACGGACGAGCCAAAAATAACGTTTTTGGGTACAACAGCTTGCAAGTGTTGACCAGCTTCTATTTCTTTACCTAAGATGATTTGTTCATAATGGCCATCAGGGTGAATTAAGTGAATCGTCAAAGGAGCACCTTCATGATAATACCACACTTCGTCTGCTGTTAGACGGTGAAAGCGTGAAGGGTTCTCGTCTGTCAATAAAAAGTAGATGCTCGTATAGAGTGCGCGTGCGCCCCTATTACAGGCTGTATCTGAATAAGTTGTTGGTGACTTTAACATTTGACGATAAAATCCCCCTTCTCGATGAGCAGATAGTTCAAGTGTTTCTATCCAATAATTTGCTGCTTGCATGACATCTTCCTCCTTATTTTGTCTTTCTAGTTTAGCATGTCAATGACTTGAACACCAGAAGTGTGCCATATGCTGCCACACTTTTATAAGTTTTACAATGGATAATATTCATAAAGTCGTAGAATAATTTGAGTTCGTATTTTGATAGCAATAAGTTGAAAGTATCTCGCATTCAGTTTGAAGTTGGCGTATAATGACAAGCGGTGATAAAAATGAAAAACAAACAATTTGATCGTAATTTTATAACGCAAGGCTCTTTAAATAAAGTCATTTTAAGTATCTCAGTTCCACTTATGCTTAATAACCTCGTGCGAACTTTATATAATTTAACGGATGGACTGTTCGTGGCACAAATTTCTGCTGAAGATTTTGCGGCGACAGCTTTTGTCTGGCCTCTCAATTTCTTGTTCATTTCTGTTGGTATGGGGATCGGGATCGGCGCCACTGCTTTAATTGCTCAACAAATGGGTGGCAATCATTATCAATCGGCTAAACACTATGCAGACAATACCATTTTATTGTCGCTAATACTCGGCTTTCTGGCCGCTTTGATTGGTTACCTGGCGACACCCAGTCTAATTTATTGGATGGGTGCACGTGACGGTCTTTATGAAAAATCGGTCATTTACTTACAGATTAATTTCATTGGTCTTTTTTTCGATTTCGTATATTTTGGCTATCAGGCGATTTTAAATGCCCAAGGTCAAACAAAATCTATTACAATTATCAGCATTATTTCTTCGCTTACTAATGTGATTCTTGATCCATTGTTTATCTTTGATAATGTGTTAGGACTCCCTGGTCTCAACATGGGCATCGTCGGTGCAGCATACGCAACCGTCATTTCGAAGATTGCCTTATACCTTCTAGGCATACGGATTGTCCATAAATATTCAGAAATTTCTGTTTCCGTTCGTAAAGTCAAAGTGGATCGTCAGATTCTAACGAACATTAGTAAAGTGGCCTTTCCTTCCGCAATGGGTTATGGTGGTTCTGCGCTTGGTTTTACGGTGCTTAATGGTCTTATTGCTTCATACGGAACGAACACTTTAGCGGCTTACTCTATGGTCAACCGCATTACTGACTTACTTAATCAACCCCAATTAGGGATTGGCGCTGCTTTGACCTCGATTGTCGGACAGAATATTGGCTCAGGAAATTT
This sequence comes from Fundicoccus sp. Sow4_F4, assembly GCF_052116145.1. Lineage (NCBI taxonomy): Bacteria > Bacillati > Bacillota > Bacilli > Lactobacillales > Aerococcaceae > Fundicoccus > Fundicoccus sp. Sow4_F4. The sequence goes on from NZ_JBQKLQ010000007.1 coordinate 67,719, forward strand.
TGATCGTGCTAAGGCGATTTTCAAGCGAGCAATTTACTTAATTCTCGCTCTGTCATTAATCAGTTCACTAACTGTTTTAATCGGCCGTTACCAAATTCTGTCGATTTTTATTAAAGGGGGCTCAGATCCTGAATTATGGACACAAGCCATCGAATATCTGTACTTCTCAGCCTTTATTATTTTCTTTATGGGACTGTTTTCAGCACTTAATGGTTTCTTCCAAGGAACCGGTCAAACTAAATATGCGATGTATCTGTCAGTTGGTCGTTTGTGGGCTTTACGCCTACCAATCATTTGGGCTTTAGGCATCTTTACCGATTTAGGCTCGATGGGAATTTGGATCGCAATGTTATTGTCTAATATGTTAGTCGTCGTTTATGGTTTCTATATCTATCGTTCACGTGACTGGCATGCACTTACTTAAGAAAGATTTGGAGGTCAATTCGCAATGAATTGATCTCTTTTTTAAGACAAAAATAAGGACACCGAGTCCTATGCAAGAAGACTCGATGTCCTTTTTGGTCCATATAAAGAGGGTTTATTTGTTAATTGCTTTTAGTAAGTTTGCGATGAAAGGCGCTTCATTGATCTCTAAGTTATTCAGGCCATCTCGATTGAAACGCTCAAAGTTGGCGTTCACACCTAAGATACGACCGGATGGATCCGTCATTGCATCGACAGCTACTGTCCCTTCAAAGAAACGTGTATATTTAGAAAGTATTTGTTTGGTAAAGAGTGCTTCGTCTAATTCAAGCGTTAAAGAATAGCCAGCAAGTGCCGTCGTATACGAGCCTAAAGCTGCATAAGGACTCTCTTGAACAACATTCGCTTCAACTACTGTAGAGATAAACTTCTCATATGGATTGCTTTTGAATGTCAGACTTGTCCCCTTTTGCATGCGGCCAAATTCAATCAAACCACTTCGAACAAAACCTGCAAATGATGCACCAATCGCCAAGATATGCTTATTTGTTATAAAGCGTTCTAAATCATCTTGTAAGTCTTCAAGTAATAACTCAACTGCTTGTCCATAAGCTAAACGGTTCGATAAAATTGAACCGTCCGGGAAAGCCAACACATCGTATTCATGCATTAGTTGACCTAATTCTTTAACAGATTCAGTGTAAGCAAGTTCTTCTTTAACAATAAAGAAATCGACGTGCTCAGTATGATGTTTAAAGGCCTCATATAAATCATATTCACCATTAACCCCTGTCATCACTGGAATCAATACTCGCGCCTTAGAATCAACAGCTGGGACAGTTAAAGCTTTCTCAACAGGACTCACATCACACAGTATTACTTCAGAAAAGACATCTGCTAAAGGTGCGCTATAAGCAGCGGCTAATTCAGAGAGCGAATAAGTCTCATCAAGTTTTACCGTTAATTCGGCATGTGTATGTCCAATCAGGTCAGCTCGTTCGGGCATCTTCACATCAGAAGCCACTTCTAATAAGAAGCCTAATGGTACTTTACGGTTTAAGTAAAGCGAGTTTAACTCGAAACCAATCTGATTACCTAAAGCCATCTCGACTAAATTAACTTCTAGCGTTTTATCGTCAAGAGTAGAGATAGCACGAACGACTCCTTGATCGATTAAGGTTTGAACTTGTTCGAACAAGGCAATTAAATGTTCCGTGTCTACCAAGTCATCTTGATTACTTTTAGCGCTTAATAACCATAATGTCGAATCTGTCGCTTTCAATTCACGTGAAACGACTTTACGAGCATCAGTAGCAGCAACGGCGAAACTGATTAAAGAGGGTGGTACGGCTAAGTCTTCAAACGTTCCACTCATACTGTCTTTTCCACCAATGGCTGCTAATCCTAATTGCTTCATCAATTTGAAGGCCCCTAGTAAAGCGCCTGTTGGTTTACCCCAACTTGTTGAACTTGTCATGCGTTCAAAGAATTCTTGGAAGGTTAAACGTACATCCTGGTAAGCTACCCCTAAGGCCACGGCTTTTGCAACCGAGTTAGCTACAGCGTAATAAGCACCGTGGTAGGGTGATAATGTTGCTAATGCTGGTTTAAATGACACCGTCATCACTGAAGCTGTATGAGTATCTTTACCTAGAACTGGAATTTTTGCGACCATACCTTCTTGAGGTGTGACTTGTGCTTGACCACCTAAAGGTGCTAAGACAGTCCCTTTACCAATTGTAAAGTCAAAGTTTTGAGCAAGCGCCGCTTGACTCGCGTTATTCACATCTGCTAATTGGTCAAGAATTGTTCTTTCATCTTTAAAGAAGTCTTTAATATTCTCAGCTTGGATGACAGCATCTGCCGCTTTAGCACCACCATTTGAATCTAAAAATGAACGTTTCAGTCTGAAAACTTCTTCGCCATTATAGTTCATCACCATATAAGGTGAGTCAGTAACTGTTGCAACAATACTTGCTTCTAGGTCTTCTTTTTCTGCTAAAGCAATAAATGCCTCAGCATCTTTAGCATCCACTACTACTGCCATACGTTCTTGTGATTCAGAAATCGCAATTTCACATGGATCCATACCAGGATATTTTGTAGGTACTTTGTCTAATTCAACAATTAAGCCATCGGCTAATTCACCAATCGCAACAGCAACACCACCGGCACCAAAGTCATTACATTTTTTGATTAATGTTGTTGCTTCTGGTTGACGGAATAAACGAATGATTTTACGTTCAATTGTTGGGTTACCTTTTTGAACTTCTGCGCCTTGTAACTCCATTGATTTTTCAGTTTGAACCATCGATGACCCCACTGCAGCGCCTAAACCATCACGACCAGTACGTCCCCCTAATAGAATCACTAAGTCTGAAGGATCTGGTTTAATACGCACAACGTGATCAACGGGTGCAGCCGCAACTAAAGCGCCTAACTCCATACGTTTTGCTTCAAAACCATCATGGTAATATTCGCGTACATAACCTGCAGTTTGTCCAATTTGATTACCATAATCAGAATAGCCTTGAGCAGCTCTTTGAGAAATCACACGTTGTGGTAATTTACTTGCGCGTGTTTCATCATAAGAAGTTGTTGGATTTTTAGCCCCTGTGATACGCATTGCTTGATGAACGTAACTACGACCTGATAGAGGGTCTCGAATCCCACCACCAATACAAGTCGCTGCGCCACCGAAAGGTTCAATTTCAGTTGGGTGGTTATGCGTTTCGTTCTTGAAGTATAATAAATAATCTTCTGCTTCCCCTTCAACGTCCACTTCAATTCGGATACAACAAGCGTTAACTTCATCTGATTCATCTAAGTTGTCTAATAAACCTAAACGTTTTGCATCACGCGTATTGATTGTTGCTAAATCCATCAATGTCACAGGTCTTGTTGATAGTCTTTCTCCAAAGACAGTTTCGCGAACTTGATTATATTCAGCAATTGTCGCTTCAATTGCCGCTTGATAATCGCCTTCTGAGACTTGGATGTTGGTTAATTCTGTCATAAAGGTTGTATGTCGACAGTGGTCTGACCAATAAGTATCAATGACTTTTAATTGGAAAACAGTTGGTTCAATCGCTTCTTCTTGGAAGTAAGCTTGAACAACTTTAATATCAGATAAATCCATCGAATAATCTTCTAGTAAAGCTAATAAACCAGCTTCGTCTAAGTCGTTGAAACCTGCTACTTTTTCTAAATCTGTTGCTGGTGAAATACCCATATCATAATTTAGCGCTTCAAATGATACTTCTTCAACTTCAGTTTCATTTAAATAGTAAGCTTTAAATTGGTTAATTGCTTCCTCAGTTAAACCTGGTAAGTCCATGATTTTTGAATGGAATAACGTCACATTATGATCACGCAAGTTGCTGACTAAACGTTGCGTCATTTCTTGAATTTCATCATATTGACCTAATACTTGGCGATATCTAAAACTTGTTGCATTGTTAAATGCAGATAAGTCATCGACTAAAATTCCACCAGGAATTAAAGGTAGAATAGCACTTAACTCTTCATCAGCTAATACTTCAAATACCTCATATTGTTTCACTGCCTCTAATGTTGGCAAGTTTAAAAAGTTATGAGCTTCTTTCAACAAGAAACTTGAATCATTTGCGGGTAGTACGATAAATTTACTCATCTTTTTCCTCTCAATCTTATTGTTCAGTGTAAAATGCAGCTAATTCTAATGGAGTGAGCAAAGTCTCTCCTTGATAAACACGCATATTGCCGCCAGAAATCTCATCCATTAAGACAATTTCATCTGGATTATCTGCTTGATAGCCGAATTCTAGTTTAAGGTCATACATTTCTAAACCCTTCCCGGCTAAATCAGCTTTAACAAACTCAGCAATTTCGACATTTAATGCAAGCAGTGATTGATATTGCGCTTGCGTCATGACGCCTAAAGCCACGATGCCCTCAGATGTCACTAAAGGATCCTCACGTACGTCATCTTTTAACGTTAGTTCAACATAAGCATCTAAGGCTTGGCCTTCTTCAACATATGCGCCGTAACGTTTAATAAACGAACCTGTTGCACGATATCTTGTAATCACTTCTAAACCTTGCCCGAAAACTTCAAGCGGTTTGACCATCATCGTATTCGCTTCTAAATCAGCACTCACATAATGACTTGCAATCCCTACTTTTGCTAATGACTCAAAGAAGTAAGTTGTCATTTCAAGATTCAATTTCCCCATGCCAGCAATTGATAAGCCAACTTGGTTAGCACCTGGATCAAATTTTCCATCAGTACCGGTGACATCATCTTTAAATTTCAAACAGATTAATTCTTCAACTTTATAAATATCTTTCGTTTTACCTTGATAGATTAGTTTCATTTCATTCTCCTTTTAAAACTGCTGACGCCATGATTGTAGAAAATCTGAATTTAATAAACTCTGGCTATCACAAGCACAGAATGTAAAATGTCCCATCTTTCGCTGTGTTTTAACTTCGCCTTTATCGTAGATATGTAACATTGCATCCGGATAAAGTGCCATTACCTCATCTAATTGACCCATGTGTTGACCTAGAATATTCACCATTAATGAGTTTTCCAACAAGCGAATTCCCATTAAAGAACGCCCCGTAATCGCCAGAATATGTTGGTCATATTGTGACACATTACACGCTTCAATCGTATAATGTCCTGAATTATGAGGTCTTGGCGCTAATTCATTGACAAGAATTTGTCCATCGGCTGTCACAAAAAATTCAATGCCACAGACACCGACTAATGCTCCTGCTTCAGCAATCTTATTTGCTATTTGATTGATTTTGTCAGTTAATTCCTTATCAAACGCTGAGTTTACATCTGAAGTAAACAAAACGCCGTTGACATGTTGGTTGATACTCGGTGGGAAAACACTAATCTTTCCTGCTGTATCACGGGCAACAATCACAGAGACTTCATACTCGAAGTCACAGAAAGCTTCTTGAATCATCGTATGCTCATTTAATAAAGCTTCAATTTCAGTTTCTAACTCAGCAAAAGCATCGCTTGCTTTCAATAAGAATTGACCTTTTCCGTCATAACCCAATCGATTAGTTTTCAACAAACTTGGTTGGTTAATATCAATATCAGCAAGTGATGAGACGGGCGAATAATCGACCGTTTTAACATCGATGCTTTTTAACCAAGCTTTCTCTTTCAAGCGATCTTGGGTAGTCAGTAACAACTGCGTCCCTTGCGGTAAGTACCCTACATTGGCTAATTCTTGAAGAAGTTCGCCATCAATATTCTCAAACTCATACGTCACAACATCCACTGATTGGACAAAAGCCATCAACTGCTCACGATCTGAAAAATCAGCGACTGTTTTCGAATGAGCCACCGCAAAGCCACACGAGCTTGGATTAGGATCGTACATAGCAACTTTGTAACCCATTTTCTGAGCTGATTGAGCAAGCATTTTACCAAGTTGTCCCGCTCCGATAATGCCTATCCTTGCGCCTGGATGAATTAGTTTACTCATATAGCTGTTCACTACTTTCTGTTGCTTTTTGATGCTGACTTTGTTGGAACGCTTCAAGCGCCTGGCGAATCTCAACTTGAGTTGTCGCAAGAATTCTGGCCGCCATCAACGCTGCGTTTTTCGCTCCTGCTGGACCAATTGCCATAGTAGCAACCGGTACACCTGCTGGCATTTGCACAATTGATAACAGAGAATCCATCCCACTCAAGGTACTTGATTTAATTGGTACGCCAATGACTGGTAGCGTGGTTGCCGATGCAATCATGCCTGGTAGATGAGCTGCCCCACCTGCCCCTGCAATAATTACTTTATAACCTTTATCAGCAGCATTTTTTGAAAACTCCATCATTTCGATGGGCATGCGGTGAGCAGAAATTACTTGGCAATCATGTTTGATGTTCAAGTCTTTCAACCATTCACTGGCACCTTGCATTTGCTCCCAGTCAGAAATACTGCCCATTACAATTGCAACTTCAGTCGCCTGTGTCATTCAATCCCCTCCTTCAATTCACGGTGTAAACCAATATCTTGACGATAGAATGTATCCTCAATCTCTAACTGACTTAATAGTTGGTAAGCATTATCGCGCGCTTCCTCTAGATTTGCGCCACTAGCTGTCATCATCAGAATGCGTCCACCTGTCGAATGCAAAGCGTCTGCTTCGCCTCCAACACCCGCATATAAAACATGAGTCGTTAGTTTTTCTGGAACAGAGAGTGGTATTTCTGTTTTACAAACTCCTGGATAACCAGCCGCTGCTAACACAACCCCTAGATTTGTTTGCTGTTTACGTTCAATCTCAAAAACTTGTTTACTTAAATGCGCCTCAATAATTTCATTGAAATCTGATTCGAATAAAGGCAACAAGATTTGTGTCTCAGGATCACCCAAGCGAGTATTAAACTCAATCACTTTAGGTCCTTTATCAGTTAGGATAATACCTGTGTATAAGATACCTGTGAATGGTGTCTCCTGACGGACCATTTCTTTAGCAACTGGCAAGACAATCTCATCAATAATTTGTTGATTTAATTGTTGATCCACCCAAGGAACCGGAGAAAAGGCCCCCATTCCTCCAGTGTTTGCACCTTTATCAGCGTCAAACACACGTTTATAATCACAGGCGCTACCCAGCGAAATAATATGTTCGCCATTGACTAAACTAAAATGTGAAAACTCCGTGCCAGTTAAAAACTCTTCAATTAGAACCGACGTATCATTATCCACCATCATTCTTTCAAGCGTCTCTTTAGCTTCATCTAATGATTCAGGTATCACAACACCCTTACCAGCCATTAAACCATCGGCTTTAATGACACAAGGTAAACCAATTTCTAAGCAGTATGCTAGAGCCTCTTGATGGTCTTTAGCGGCAAAATACTGATATTTAGCTGTCTGAACATTAGCTTCCGCCATGATTTTCTTAGCAAACCATTTCGAGTTTTCTAGTTGAGCAGCAACTTTCGAAGGCCCAACGATTGCTAAATCACGTTGTTCAAAATAGTCAACAATCCCTAACTCTAAAGGTTGTTCTGGTCCAACAAAAGTCACTGCAACCTCATGTTCAATCACAAAAGCTGCTAACTCTTCAACAGCTGTCACAGCAATTGGCACACATTCGATGATGTCCGCTTTATCCAGGAGCATGCCTGGGTTACCTGGTGCAACAAAAACTTTCTTTACCGACTGACTATTTGAAAAAGCACGCGCAATTGCATGTTCACGGCCACCAGAGCCAACAACTAGAATCGTTTGCTTCATTATTATGTGCCGCCCTTCTCTTAATGACGGAAATGACGAACACCCGTCATTGCCATTGCTAAATCATTTTGGTCACAGACTTCAATTGACGCATCATCATGAACGGATCCACCTGGTTGAGCGATCGCTGAAATACCACGTGAATTAGCTAGTTCTGCAGTATCACCCATCGGCAAGAAGGCATCACTTGACATGACATAAGTATCACGTAATGACGCATCTTGAGCCTCAGCTTGATTCAAGGCAATTTCAGCAGCCCCAACACGGTTCATTTGTCCCGCACCGATACCCAAAGTCATAAATTCATTTGTGACAACAACCGCATTACTCTTAACGTGTTTAACAACTTTCATACCAAAGTTCATTGCAGCAACTTCCTTAGCGTTTGGTTGACGCTTCGTTGCAATATTCCACGCTGCTGGCATGTCATTCACAGCGTCTAATGATAATTCATATGATTTATCAGCTGTTTGAACAAGTAAACCACCTGAAACAGATACATATTCATCTTGGTAACTGTCTTCAGTCGCAGAGAAATCAACTGTTAATAACCGTAAGTTCTTCTTGCGGCTTAAACGAGCTAAGGCATCTTCGTCAAAACTTGGTGCAATAACAATTTCAAGGAAGATCGTTGCTAATTTTTCAGCTAAAGCTAAACTAACTGGACGATTGACCACAACAATACCACCATAGATTGAAATTGGATCTGCTTGATAGCAACGCTCGAAAGCTAATTCAATCTCATCAGCAATCGCAACGCCACAAGGGTTCATATGTTTTAAAGCGACCGCTACAGGCTCTTTAAATTCACGGGCAATTTTAATTGCAGCATCAGCATCTTTCAAGTTGTTGTAAGACAATTCTTTTCCATTTAATTGCTTTGATGCGCCAATTGAGTAAGCTGGTGCATTGACTTGTTTGTAGAAATCAGCCGCTTGATGGCTATTTTCTCCGTAACGCAAGCTTTCTTGGTCAACAAATGTTAACGTTTTGTGATTCCAGCTGTGAGCTTCAAAAGAGTCAGCTGCTGAGAATTGTTTCAAGTAGTCAGCAATTAAAGTGTCATAATGAGACGTTAATTGAAAGACTTTCCCAGCTAAATATTGACGAAATTCAAAACTTGTTTCGCCTTTAGCTTGCAATTGACTAATTAAAGTGTCGTAGTCTGAAGGATCAGTAACTACTGTCACGTCTTGATAGTTTTTAGCAGCACTTCTTAACATTGAAGGGCCACCGATATCAATATTTTCAATTGCATCAGCCAGGGTTACATTAGGCTGACTTATTGTTTCTTTAAAGGGATATAAATTAACAATAACAAAATCAATCGCACGAATTTTATGCTCTGCCATTGCCGCAACATGATCTGGATTGGTTCTTAGACCTAACAGTCCACCATGGATTTTTGGATGTAACGTTTTAACACGTCCGTCCATCATTTCTGGGAAACCTGTATAACTATCTACTGATTCAACTGGTAAACCTGACGCTTCAATCGTTTGATAAGTGCCTCCTGTTGAGAGTAATTTAATGCCTCGATCTGTTAAAGCTTTAGCAACCTCTAAAATATTTGTTTTATCGGAAACACTCAATAATGCATATTGTGTCATAATTAATTTCTTCCTCTCTCAATAACTGTTTGAATTGCTGTTGGATATAAAACATGTTCAATTTTATGAATAGCTGTTTCTAATTGTTCTAAAGTCCAATCACTTGCGACCTTAACTGTTTCTTGCATAATAATCTCACCCGTATCAATACCTTCATCAACATAATGAACCGTTACTCCCGTTTCACTTACATCCGCTTCAAAAGCATCTTTGATACCATGTCTACCTGGAAAGTTAGGCAGTAATGATGGATGAATATTTAAGACTTTGTTCGGGTAAGCTGCCAAGATAGTTTTGCCGATAATTCGCATAAAACCCGCGAGCACGACTAGTTCCACCTCATGCTCCTTTAGAAAAGCTAGAATGTGTTGTTCCCAATCTTCACGGTTAAGACACTCTTTCGGACTTAAGACTAGATATGGTACGCCCGCTTGCTTGGCTTTATCTATCACTTTAGCTCCCGCTTGATCACAGACTAGACAAGCAGCTGTTGCTGTTAACCTGCCCGCTTTAATCGCATCTAAAATGGCCTGCACATTGCTTCCGGTTCCCGAAGCAAATAAAGCTAATCTCATTAGGCTTCACCTAACACGTTGCCTGTTACTAGACGCACTGTTTCCTCAGCCACCGTTTGTTTCGCCATCTTACCGATGACACGAGCGCCTTCAACTTCTTTCAGAATAGCATCAACATTATTTTTGTCGACTGCTAAGACTAAGCCGATTCCCATGTTGAAAATATTAAACATTTCATCTTGGGCTAAGTCGCCTAATGTTTGCATTTCTGTGAAAATAAGTGGTAACTCCCAGCTAGTTGTATCCACAACAGCTGTTAAGTCTTCACCAAACATCCTAGGTAAGTTTTCGTAGAAACCACCACCTGTAATATGAGCAATCCCATTAATTTGTTGTGATTTAACAAACGGTAAGACTTCTTCGACATAAATTTTAGTCGGGATCAATAAATGATCTAATAGCGTTTGGCCATCAGCCATTTGATAAGCATAGTCTAGAGAATGGTCTTTAAAGAATATTTTGCGGACTAAAGAATAGCCATTTGAATGGATGCCTGAACTTGGTAAACCAATTAAAACATCGCCTTCAGCAACTTTGCTACCATCTAAGATGTTTTTCTCATCAGCAACACCCACACAGAAGCCAGCTAAATCAAATTCATCTTCTTCATATAAGTCTGGCATTTCAGCGGTTTCACCGCCAACCAAGGCAGCACCTGCTTGAACACAGCCTTCAGCAACCCCAGCGACAATTTGTTCAATTTTTTCTGGATTACTTGAACCGACAGCTAAATAATCTAGGAAAAATAATGGCTCTGCACCTTGAGCTAGAATATCGTTGACACACATTGCCACACAATCAATCCCAATTGTATCCAAACGCCCTGATGTTTGAGCTAACAGTAATTTAGTACCTACACCATCAGTTCCACTGACTAAAACAGGATTTTCATACTGTGTATTATTTAACTTAAAAAGTGCGCCAAAACTACCTAATTGGTTCATAACCTCTGGTCTAGCTGTTCTTTTAACATGCTTCTTCATTCGGCTAACTGCTTCGTATCCTTTTTCAATATCTACACCTGCACGTTGGTAAGCATTACTCATCTTGAAATTCTCCTTTTAAAATTGTTTTCTGTAAGGGACTTAAATTCTCTTCAAACTCTTGACGATAATCTCCAATATCTGCTGGATAAACCCCCGTATAAGCGTCCAAACTAACACCGATAGGTTTTGAATCGGCAGATGCGACATTTATACTATCGACTAAACCATTAATTGATAGGAAGCCAAGTGAATCACTACCAAAAATCTCATTTAATTCTGGCACTGTATAATTGGCCGCAAATAATTCGCTGGTGTGCGTTGTATTCACACCATAATAATTGGGAAAACGGATAGCTGGACTGGCTATTCTTAAATGAATCGCTTTTGCTCCAGCTTCTCTCAGTAATTGAATCAAATGTTTGACCGTCGTGCCTCTAACGATTGAATCATCAACTAGGACGATTTCTTGCCCCTTAATCAAACTCTCAACAACTGACAGTTTATAGCGAACACCTTGTTCACGTAACTCCTGAGTTGGTTGAATAAAGGTACGACCAATATATTGATGTTTGATCAAGCCGATTTCATAAGGTAAGTTATGTTCTTCAGCATAACCACTCGCTGCTGATAAGGATGAGTTCGGAACCCCAATGACTATATCTGCTGTTTGGGCTGGATGTTCTTTGGCTAACTGTTTCCCCATTCTCTTTCTAGCAGCATGCACATTGACGCCAGCTATATCTGAATCTGGACGCGAAAAGTAAATAAACTCCATCGGTTCTAAAGTTGTTTCTGTATCAGTGGCATATTGGTAAATCTGATAACCATAGTTATTAATGACAACATATTCACCTGCCGCTAGTTCAGTTACATAACTTGCCCCAATACTAGATAAGACACATGTTTCACTGGCTAAAAGATAGGCACCATTCGCAAACTTGCCAATAATCAATGGACGGAAACTATTGCGGTCGACCGCCCCGTATAAGCCATCATTTGTTAATAAACAGAAATTAAAGCCACCTTTTAGTTGTTGTAAAGATTGTTCTAGGGCTAATCTAAAGTCTTTAACTTTGGCGCGTCTAATTAAATGAATTAATAATTCTGCTGCAGAATTTGATGAAAATACCGCGCCATCCGCTTCAAGGCTTTGACGCATCGAGAGTGCTTCTGTTAAATTGCCGTTATGGCTAATCGCAATCGATTGATTGTTAAAATGAAACAACAGAGGTTGAATATTAGAATCATCTGCTTGGTCACTCTGAGTTGCTGAACGAACTTGTCCAACTGCACTATTACCTTTCAAGCCATTCAACATATCTACCGACGAAAACACATGATTCAACAAGCCATAGCCGCGATGAGCTTTAAAAATTTGCCCATCACTTGTTACAATCCCCGCACTTGTTTGCCCTCTATGCTGTAAAGCATGTAAGCCAAAATAGGTCATCTGATTCGCTAGAGGATGATTCCAAATTCCAAACAAACCACCCGATTCAACAACACTATCAATGCCATGGAAATTGCTAATAGCTGAGTTGGTACTCTCCAACACTTCTTTCACATTTTCACTCCTCATTACGTTATGTTCTTTCTACCTTTCTAAGATACCCATTCTGAAATCAATACACAATAAATAACCGAACTAAAAACACTACCGAAACACAAACGTTCGTTAATAGTTTGGTTTTCCCTGTTCCGAATAGGGTTGTTTTTTTTTTTAAGCTCAAAAACCGAACGTTTTAAAAAATATAGTGAGGTGCTCCATAATTTACTTGCATCCGATTGTTAATATCGGTAACGCTAACTAAGTCACTCTCACTATCAGGCTTAGATTCCCTCTTATTCTAAGCAAAGCCTCTAAAAACAGAATGACACATTAATCCTGGATACTATCAGAAAATTTCGGAGGAGTCCGAGTTCTTTAACATCGAATGAGCAGTTTTTGCTTGATCTTAAAGCGATATTGTTGTTGGATAATTTTTGCTTAACTCAGTGATGTATTTTCCAAAGCTGTATAAAAACTCAGCCATCACCAATTGCTACTAAATCAGGCGCAGCGTACTCTGACTGTAAACGCATTGAACGAGTCAGAGCCTAGCCGATTGAGTCGGAAAAGCCTTAGGCTTTGAAGACGACCACCGCGATTGGAAAATTAACAAGCTGAGCGTAGCACCATAACACAAAGCTTGTTAAATCAACATAAAATTTATCATCCCTTATACTACGAAAAAAACCGTTCTACACGTGATGTGTATGAACGGTTTTAGTAATTTATTAAATATGAATTGGATTGCCTAAAACTAACTCAGCTGTATCCATAATTGTTTCAGCTAATGATGGATGAGAGTGAATTGTTAATGCGATATCTTCCGCATTTAAGCCACCTTCAACAGCCAATGTTAATTCAGCTAATACGTCAGAAGCGCCTGGTCCAGCCACTTGGCCACCCACAATAACATTATCTTCTTTAGTAGTCACTAAACGTACAAAACCTTCCGCTTGACCTAATGATAATGCACGTCCATTACCAGAGAATGGGAATTTCGATACGTTAACATCTAAACCAGCTTCTTTTGCAGATGCTTTAGTATGACCCACAGAAGCTAATTCTGGGTCAGTAAAACATACTGATGGCATTGCAATGTAATCAATTTGTGAGGGTTCTCCAGCAATTGCTTCAGCAGCAACTTTTGCTTCATAACTTGCTTTATGAGCAAGTGCAGCTCCAGGAACGATATCACCAATTGCAAAAATTGATTTCTTGTTAGTGCGACCTTGATTGTCAACTTTTACAAGTCCACGATCAGTCATTTCAACACCAGCAACTTCTAAACCAAGTTCGTCAGTATTTGGACGACGACCAACTGTTACTAACACATAATCAGCTTCAATTGATTTTTCCTCACCATTAACTTCGTATGCAACAGTTACACGGTCGCCATTAACTTCAGCGCTCTTAGCCATTGCTTTTGTTACGATGTCAACCCCTTTACTCTTGAATTCTTTCTCAACAAGTTTAACCATGTCTTTTTCAAAAGTAGGGATGATTTGTGGTGATCCTTCCAAAATAGTGATTTTAGAACCTAGGTTTGCAAACGCACCTGCTAATTCCGAACCAATGTAACCTCCACCGATTACCACTAATTCTTTAGGAATTTCAGTTAAGTTTAACGCGCCAGTAGAATCGATAATACGTTTACCGAATTTGAAACCTTTGATTTCAATTGGACGAGATCCTGTTGCTACAATAGCGTTTTTAAAGTTGTAAGTTTGGCCTGGGCCATCTTCTTCCATCACACGTAAAGCTGATTCATCAATAAAGAAAGCTTCTCCACGAATAATTTCAACTTTATTTTTCTTTAAAAGGTACTCAATACCACTGGTTAATTTATTAACAACTTGTGTTTTTTTCCACTCTTGTGTTTTAGCAAAATCAATCGTAACATCTTTAGCTGATACACCAAACTGATCACCAGTTAGCGCGCTATGGTAAACATGTCCTGCATTAATTAAAGCTTTTGAAGGAATACAGCCGACGTTTAAACAAACGCCTCCGATATTTTCTTTTTCAATAATAGCTACTTTTTGGCCTAATTGCGCTGCACGAATTGCTGCAACGTATCCACCAGGACCTGAACCAATAACAACTGTATCTAAGTCTAGTGCTAAATCTCCTACTACCATTTATGTTTCACCTTAACCTTCCATTAATAACAATTCTGGATCAGCGAGATATTTCTTAATTTCGTTCATCGCTTTTTGAGCAGTCGCTCCATCAATAACACGGTGGTCATAAGAAAGAGATAACTTAATTACACGTCCAACTGCCAATTCACCTTCTTCGTTAACGATTGGTTGTTGTACGATTGAACCGAAGCCAAGAATAGCTACTTCAGGATGGTTGATAATTGGCGTAAACCATTTACCACCAGCAGAACCAATGTTTGAGATTGTGATCGTTCCTTGTCCCATATCTGTTGCTGATAATTTACCTTCATGAGCTTTGCCAGCTAATTCAGTAATTTCATCCGCGATATCAAACATGCTCTTAGTGTTTGCATCTTTAATATTTGGTACAAATAAACCACGGTCAGTATCAGTTGCGATACCGATATTGTAGTAGTTTTTATAAACTACTTCTTGAGTAGCGTCATCTAATGATGCATTCAAGATTGGGTATTTCTTAGTTGCTGCGATTAAAGCTTTAACAGCGTAAGGTAAGAATGTTAATTTAGTATCGCGATCTGAAGCGATATCTTTAAATTTCTTACGGTGATCCCATAATTTAGACACTTCAATTTCATCAAAGTGAGTAACATGAGGTGCAGTATGTTTTGAGTTAACCATCGCTTTAGAAATTGCTTTACGCATTCCTGTCATTGGTTCACGTGTTTCTGCTTCTCCTCGTTGTGATGTATAAGGTTTCGCAGGTGTTGGTTTAGCTGCTGGAGCTGCCGGTGTTGCTGCTACTGCAGTTGCAACTTCAGTTGAAGGTGTTTCAGTAGCTGGCACTGCTGATCCATTAAAGTTCTTAACATCATCTGCAGTAATTCGGCCATTTTTACCTGATCCATTCACTAAAGTAATGTCAATTCCTTTTTCACGGGCTAATTTACGTACTGATGGCATGGCTAAAATGCGTCTGTTTGGATCTGCTGGAGCTGATGGCGCTGCTGTTGATGTTGATGCAGTTGCTGGTACAGTTCCTTCTTCTGCAGTTGGTGATGCTGGTGTAGATTCTACTGCAGTTTCTGTTGCTCCATTGTGACCAGGTGCATCAATTTCGATGATTACTTGACCTAATGTTGCTACTTCACCTGCTTGAACATGAATTTTCACAACTTTTCCATCGACTGGAGAAGGTAATTCTTCAACAGATTTGTCGTTTTGAATTTCAACTAAAGTATCGTCTTCTTTAACTTCGTCACCTTCAGCAACTGCCCAAGAAACAACTTCACCTTCCATGATACCTTCGCCTAATGCAGGTAACTTGAATTGGAAGTAGCTTGTTCCTCCGGCTGGTGCTGCTGTTTGAGAAGATGCGCCCGCTGGTGCTGCAGCTGGTGCTGCTGGCGTTTCTTCAGCAGAATCGTCTTCATAACCCGGTGCATCGATTTCAATAATTACTTGACCTAATGTTGCAACTTCACCTTCTGCTACATGAATCTTAAGTACTTTACCGTTTACTGGAGAAGGTAATTCTTCAACAGACTTATCGTTTTGGATTTCAACTAGTGTGTCGTCCTCTTTAACTTCATCGCCTTCGGCTACAGCCCAAGATACGATTTCGCCTTCCATAATTCCTTCACCTAAGGCAGGTAATTTGAATTTGAATGCCATATTTTGTTTACTCCTTTTCTATTAGCTCTTTTAAGTATCTCGCTTCATACAAGCCTTTAAAAGACAGCCCTATGCAGGGCCATCTATCAAAGTGTATTTAATTAAAATTCTTTTAACTCGCGAATTTTGTCTGCGATATCTTCAGCATTTGGTAACCAGTCTTTTTCAGCTTGACCAAATGGGAATACAGTATCCGGAGCAGCAACAAAACCAATTGGTGCAACTAATGAAAGTACAGATCTTTCAGAAATTTCAGCAATTACTCTAGAGCCTACACCAGCTTGACGTTGTGCTTCTTGAACAACTACAACGCGTCCTGTTTTCTCAACTGAAGCAGTGATTGTCTCGATATCTAATGGCTGTACTGTACGTAAGTCTACAACTTCTACAGATACACCTTCTTCTGCTAATACTTCAGCAGCTTTAACAGATTCTTGTACCATCGCACCGTAAGTAATTACAGTAGCATCTGTACCTTCACGAACTACTTTAGCTTTACCTAAAGGAATTGTATATTCTTCTTCTGGAACTTCCTCACGGAATGAACGGTATAATTTCATATGCTCTAAGAAGACAACTGGGTCATTGTCGCGAATAGCAGAAATTAATAAACCTTTTGCATCATATGGGTTTGATGGGATAACCACTTTAATACCTGGTGATTGTGCAATTAATCCTTCTAAACTGTCCGCATGCAATTCAGGTGTATGAACACCACCACCGAAAGGTGAACGAATTGTAATTGGCATATTACGTGTATTCCCCATACGGTAACGAGTACGCGCAGCTTGAGCTACAACAGAGTCCATAACTTCAAATACAAATCCGAAGAACTGAATCTCTGGAATTGGACGAAAACCTTCTAGTGACAAACCAACTGCTAAACCACCAATACCAGATTCAGCTAAAGGAGTGTTGAATACACGATCTTCACCGAATTCATCTTGTAGGCCTTGAGTTGCACGGAAAACTCCACCGTTTTTACCAACGTCTTCCCCAAAGATTAAAGTACGGTCATCATTACGTAATTCGATGGCTAATGCTTCTGTAATAGCCTCAATCATTGTTTTTTGAGCCATGATTATTTATTCTCCTTTGCTTCATATTTGTCAATTTGTTCTTGTGTTACAAAGTCAGGTGTTTCATACATATTTTTCAAGAATGTTGACACTTTTTGTTTTTCAACTTGGTCCGCTTCTTTAATCGCTGCTTTTGATTCTTCTTTAGTACGTTCAATTACTTCTTCTTCTTTTTCTGGAGACCATAAGCCTTTGTCAGTTAAGAATTTACGGTAACGGATTAATGGATCTTTTGCTTGCCACTCATCTTGGATACCATCTGGTTGGTAACGTTTTGGATCATCACCGGATAATGAGTGGGCTCCGAAACGGTAACATAGTGTTTCAATAAGAACTGGACCATTTCCAGCGATAGCGTAGTCACGAGCCGCTTTAGAAACAGCATGAACTGCTAGGATGTCCATACCATCTACAACGATTCCTGGAATTCCTACTGCAACTGCTTTTTGAGCTAGAGTTGCTGCTGCTGTTTGTAACTCACGAGGAGTCGAAATTGCCCATCCGTTATTTTGGATATAGAAGACTGCAGGTGCCTTATAAGCTCCAGCAAAGTTGATTCCTTCGTAGAAATCTCCTTGTGATGAACCACCGTCTCCAGTCCATGTCATCGCAATTCCTTGACGTTTGTTTTTCTTAATACCTAATGCGACACCAGCTGCTTGCACATATTGTGCACCAATGATGATTTGTGGTGGGTATGCACGTAAGTCTTCTGGATAGTTATTTCCTTCAACATGTCCTTTAGACCATAAGAAAGCTTTAGATAATGGTAAACCATGTTTGATTAATTGTGGGATATCACGGTAACCTGGTAAAATAGCGTCATCTTTAGTTGTAACTGAAATTGATCCAATTTGAGATGCTTCTTGACCAGCTGTAGGAGCGTAGAAACCTAAGCGTCCTTGACGAGCCAATGCCGTAGAACGGTTGAACAACTCACGTGCCCATACCATATCCTCCATTAATTGAACAAACTCATCATCAGTTAAATCTGGCATTAAATCTGGGTTAACAACTGTCCCATTCTCATCTAATACTTGTACTGTGCTAAAATCAAAGTTTTCTGGATTTAATAAGTCTTCGATTTTAACATTCGCTTTCTTTTCTGCCATCCTTTACACATTCCTCTCTAAAATTGATTCAGTAATACACAGCCATAGTAACTGTTACATTACCTTTCCAACTAATAATTTACCACCTATCCACTAAGAATGCAAGCCCCAAGCGGTGTGTCAGCGTTTTTTTAGTGCATTTTTCTAGTTTGTGAGAAGTTAGCATGCAAATATGAGAAACAGATTTTCATAGGGTTCCGTCCGTTTTTTCGTACTTTAGACGATTTTTCACCTGTTATTCTGTTATGCTACATGTTGAAAACTGTACTAGTTTTCACTTATATTCAGAAGCTTTTCTCACTTAAATTAGAATAATGAGTCGCATTCTTTTTTCTTGTGAAAAATTTTTCAAATTATTTTTTTTGATAAACCCAGTGATCGGACTCAACTTCCTGCAAACTTTTATCTGATGAAAAAAAATCATCTGTAGGATTGAAAATTATTCTGCGTCGCTCACGTTCGTAATCAGGGTCCGGTAAAGGAATTGCCGACAGTAAACTTTGTGTGTAGGGATGGAGTGGGTTCTCATAAAGCACATCGGAACTTGCAATTTCAACAATTTTCCCCCGGTACATCATGCCAATTCGATCACTAAAGTATTTAACCATCGATAAATCATGGGCAATGAATAAGTAGGTAAGCCCACGATCAGCCTGCAATTCCTCAAGTAAATTAATTATTTGAGCTTGGATTGATACATCCAGTGCTGAAATTGGTTCATCTGCTACGATGAATTTCGGCTCAACTGCTAAAGCCCGTGCGATTCCAATCCTCTGCCTCTGTCCCCCGGAAAATTCGTGAGGATAACGCGTCGCATGATCCTTATTTAAGCCAACGACTTCTAAAAGGTCACTCACTCTGTCTGTCCGTTCCTTGGGGCTATTTACTAATCCATGAATATCTAAGCCCTCACCAATGATGTCGTTTACTTTCATTCGAGGATTGAGGGAGGCATAAGGATCTTGAAAAATCATCTGAACCTCTTTATTAAAAGCCAAGCGATCTTTTTTGGTTTTCAGCGTTGAAGATGATGTTTCCTTATAAATGATTTCCCCCGCTGTTGGTCGAAATAAATTAACAATGGCCCGACCAATCGTCGATTTACCACTTCCTGATTCTCCTACAAGGCCGAATGTTTCACCTGTATAAATGTTAAAACTAACATCGTCGACTGCTTTTACTTCTTTATTGGTAGCAGGATTGTAATACTGTTTTAAATTCTTCACTTGCAGAAGAGGTGCTACAGAATTATTTAAAAACTGTTCCATCCTGGATTCCCCCTTCTTTCTTAGCAGCATAGTGTGCATATCTTTCTTGAATGTTTAGTGGTGGTGTAACGTGTGGAGCATCTGGGTGCAGTAACCATGTAGCTGCGAAATGTTCTGGATTTACTTCGAACATCGGTGCTTGTTGTTCGAAATCTAGTGCTAATGCGTATTCATTTCTCAATGAAAAAGCTTCACCTTTTGGTGGCCGAAGTAAATTGGGGGGCGTTCCTAGAATCGTATAAAGCGTTCCTGTTGATTTTGGAGTAGGCATCGAACTTAGCAAGCCCCATGTATAAGGATGTTGTGGATGATAGTAAATATCATCCACTGGACCGATTTCAACAAAACGACCTGCATACATAACTGCCACTCTATCTGCTACATTTGCGACAACGCCCAGATCATGTGTAATAAAAATTATTGTCATCTTTTTTTCTTTTTGAATTTTCTTTAGTAATTCAATTATTTGAGCTTGAATCGTGACATCCAATGCAGTTGTTGGTTCGTCAGCTATCAATATTTCAGGATCACCTGCTAACGCGATTGCAATCACAACTCTTTGCCGTTGCCCCCCTGAGAATTGATGTGGGTACTGTTTTAAACGTTCTTCCGGATTGCGAATACCACATAGAATCAATAGATTGAGTGCTTCATCAACCGCTTGCCTCGCATCCATTCCCCGATGTTTTTTTAAGACTTCCATAATTTGGCGTCCAATAGTTAGAGTAGGATTCAAGGAAGTCATGGGGTCTTGAAAAATCATCGCAATTTGCTTGCCACGAATCTTCTGCATTTTTTTATCTGAGAAACTTAGGAGATTCTCCCCTTTAAATTCAATGTTACCTGTTTCTATAATTGCATTTTTACTTAAAAGACCCATGATTGAACGAGTAGTCACTGATTTTCCAGATCCCGACTCACCAACAATCGCTAAAGTTTCGCCTTCATAAAGATTAAAATCCACCCCACGAATTGCCTGAACCTTTCCAGCAAATGTTTGAAAACTAATCTGTAGATTTTCGATTGATAATATTTTTTTCTTCATACGACTACCTACTCTTTCATCTTAGGATCAAAAGCATCACGTAAACCATCAGCCAATAAATTAAATGCCAACATTAAAATCGAAATGACTGCTGCAGGATACCACATTAAGTGCGGTAAAAATCTGAATGTTTGATAACCGTCATTAATTAATGTTCCTAGCGAAGCGTTTGGAGCAGGAATACCAATACCAATGAAACTTAAAAAGGCTTCAAAGAAGATGGCCGAAGGTAAAGCAAACATAATCTGAACGATGATTAAGCCAAGCATATTCGGTAGAATGTGTTTGATTAATATCTTTGGCGTTGATTGACCCAATACTTGGGCGGCAAGTACGTATTCTTGTTGCTTAAGCCTAATCGTTTGGGCCCTAACCACCCGAGACATTGTAATCCAACTTGTTAGTGCAATTGTAATAATGATTGAAAGCAAACCTGGTCGCATGACTAATAACATTAATACGACGATGACTAAGTTCGGAATTCCAGACAGTATTTCTAAAATGCGTTGCATAAAGGTATCAATTTTACCACCGACCCAACCAGAAATTATGCCGTAACTTATGCCTAATACAAAGTTGATTGCCGCGGCAGAAAAAGCCACCATTAAAGAAATTCTTGTTCCATAAATGATTCGTGAAAGTAAGTCGCGCCCCAGTGCATCAGTCCCAAGGTAGTAGTAAACGTTTGCTGGTACCCCTTGATCTGCATAATTATCGGTTAATGAACCTCCACGATTAAGGGTTAATCCGTCAAACCATGTAAATTGTTTGAGAAATGGAATTTTCGGAGGTAAATTTGACCATTCTGGATTCTGAGCATTTGGATTGTGTGGTGCCACCAAAGGAGCAGCAACCGCTAGACTAATAATAATAATCAGACACACGAATGAAATCATTGCGCCACGATTTTTCTTCAGACGCCTCCATGAATCTTGTAAAAAATTCAAAGACGGAACGACAATTTCTTCCATTTTATCTTGATTTTGTTGATTGTCCAATTGAAATTTCCCTGCATCAATTTTTGGAAGTTCCCTTAATAATTCATGATTATAATCTGTTTGAGGTAATCTTGTTTTCCTCATCATCAACTACCTCCTTTAACTGTGCGCATTCTCGGATCAATTAAACCATAGAGAATATCCACAACTAAAATTAATGTGACAAGTATGCCAGAATACATGATGGTAATCCCCATAATCGTTGGATAGTCATTGACTAAAATTGATTTAGTAAATTGCTCACCAATTCCTGGGATTGAAAATATATTCTCGACTACTAAGGAACCGGTCATTAAACTAGCTGTTACCGGTCCGAGAATGGTTAGTAAAGGAATAATGGCATTCCTCAATGCATGTTTGAATATCACATATAAATTACTAAAGCCCTTGGCCTTGGCTAATTCAATATAATCACTATTTAAGACCTCAATCATTTCTGTCCGTATAAAACGAGAGGCCTCTGCCATTGGCGAAATAGATAAAGCAAGGGTTGGTAAAACACTTGACATAAAGCCTTCACGCCAGAATGCAATCGGAAACCATTTTAAACTAACGGCAAAAATAAATTGAAGAAGAACTGCAAAGACGAAACTAGGGACCGAGCGCCCTCCTATTGCGAAGACTGATGTAAATGTGTCTAACCAGGTATTCTGCTTAAAGGCCGCAATTATTCCCAGTAAAGTCCCAATAACAGTCCCTAATACCATCGATTGGATACCAATTTGGAAAGATGGGCCCGCGCGATCCGTAATAATCTGAGTCACAGGTGTATTGTTAAATTGAAAGGATACACCCAAATCTCCCCTAAGTATGTTGCCAAGATAAGTCACATATTGGTCGAAGACTGACTTATCTAATCCGTACAATTCATATAGAACTTCTATTTGTTTCTCAGTTAAATTTTCCTGATTAGCAAATGGTGTTCCTGGTAGAAATTGTAGTAGTAAAAAAGTTACTGTGATAATAACAAAGATTGTTAGAATCATAAAAAGGATTCTGCGTATAATGAATCGAATATATTGTGCCATACTCCACCTCTTTTCTAGTCATTGCTACTTGTTTATTGCCTAATATATTACGCTTTTTGACTGCCGTTTGTCTCTTTCTATGAATTTAGGTTTCAGCAAGAATATTGTACTTCACTTAGGCTATTATCTCAATGTTATCGATTGTTACTTGCTCCGTTAAATGGTCATTCATCGAGAAACCTCTAAACTGCAGCCAGTTTAGGATAGAAGATAAACGAAACGGACATACCATCGAAGGCACGTCCGTTAATAAGGCAAAATCAGTGTCTATCAACTAGCTAAATTATTCGCTAACATAAACTGTTCGTAAATTAATTGTTCGACCAAAAGGATAGACTTCAAAGTTTTCTACATTCGTATCTAATAAGTAAGATGTAGATGCTTGATAGAAAGGTGTTACAGCTGCATCTTCATCGATGACTATTCTTTCTGCTTCAAGTAAGGCAGCACGTCTTTCCTCTGGTTTATTCGCAAACTCTACTCGAGCTTGTTCAACTAAGTCATCATAAGTTTCGTTACTGTAATCTCCGAAGTTAATGCCACCTTCAGTCGTGTACTGTTCAATAAAATTAATACCATCTTGATAATCAGGCGCCCAAGTACCATACATGATATCAAAGTCCAAGTTACGAGAAAACTCAATTCGGTTTTGTAAAGGCACACTACGAATTGTTAAGGTTAGACCTGGTAAGTTATCTTGCAATTGAGCTTGTAAAAACTCAGCAGTACGACGAGATAGGTCAACATCTGATGTAAGAAGTTCTAAATCAAGTGAGTCAACACCCAATGCTTCTAATCCAGTCGCCCAATCAGCTTGAGCTGCTTCGATATCATAAACTAACAAGTCACCTTGAGCATCACGGAAATCTTCACCGGCTTCATTCACATCAAAGTTACGAGGAACTAAACCATGTAAAGGAATTGAACCATCTTTGATAACCGATTCAGCATAAAGGACTTTATCAATGGCTTGGCCAATCGCACGGCGAATGTTTGCATTGCCAGTTGCTTCGCGACTAGTATTATAGATTAAATAGCCTTTTGTCGCTTTAGGAATCGTATTGAAAAATTCACTTCCATCATACAAGCGAACAAAATCATCGGTTAGAACCACATAATCTAATTCTTCCGCATCAAATAAATCAGCGCCGGTACTCGTTTCTTTTACAACTGACACTAACACATCTTCTAAATAAACATTTTCAGCGTCCCAGTAATTAGGATTCTTAACTAAATTCCACTCTAAGTTTGTACCATTCCAATTTTCAATGGTAAAAGGCCCGTTACTAACCACATTCTCTGAAGATGTCGCGTAATCTGACCCAATTGCTTCAACAAAGGCTTGACTGACAGGTAAGAAACGACTACCTGTTAATAATTTAGGAAAATAAGGCGCTGGATACTCAAGGGTAATTTCTAACGTTAAATCATCCTCAGCTACGACACCTAATTCAGCTACATCCATTTCGCCCGCGCGAATCGCTGCTGCATTCTTAAAGACTTCAACCGTTGATGCTGCCACTGAACCTGAAGTCGGATCAACTAAGCGTTGGTAAGTATAGACATAATCATTTGCAGTCACCGGTTCGCCATCGCTCCATGTTAAACCTTCACGCAGAACAAAGCGATAGACTAAACCATCGTCGCTTACTTCAACACTTTCGGCTTGCCCTAGTTCAACATCAGAACCAGTTGTCACACGGTATAAGCCTTCAAATGTTTGACCAATCATATCTGAAGTAGGTACGTCATTGTATAACATACTATCTAAAACCGACAATTCACCATTTGTTGCAATATTTAACGTTTGCTCAACATCTGGATTAAGTTCAACAACCTCTTGTGCACCAATCGATACGATTGGATTAACGGCACCTAATGCCAATAAACTCGCAACAAGCGTAAATAACTTTTTCTTTAACTTCACCAAATACACTCCTCTTCTCATCTTACATCCATTATTTTAACCAAATGTACATTTAATGTATCACTTTAATCAAATTAATGCAAGAATGTTATTTCCAGCATTCAAATAAAAAAAAACCGCCCAAAAATAGGCGGCAATATTTATTAAAATTTACGGAATCTAGCATGACGCGCAATTAATAGTTCTTCTTGAGAAAATGCGTCTAATTCACTAAAAACTTGGTGAACCGTTCGATTAATCTCAGCAAGAATAGCATCTTTCGCCAACGTGCTACCGTTATGTGTTTCTGAAATGATACCATCGATCACTCCCATTTCCAACAAATCAGTAGCTGTTAATTTCATGACATCTGCTGCTTGTGAAGCTAACTTAGAATCCTTCCAAAGGATCGAAGCGAAGCCTTCTGGTGAAAGAATTGAGTATATACTGTTTTCCAGCATCAATACCTTATCAGATAGGGCAAGAGCGATTGCGCCGCCACTGCCGCCTTCACCTAGTATGATAGCCACTGTTGGTACAGTTAATTCGCTCATTAGCGTTAAACTACTCGCAATTGCTTCACCGATACCATACTCTTCTGATTCAGGCGCTGCAAATGCTCCGGCCGTATTAATCAGTGTCAGTACGGGACGATTGAATTTTTCAGCTTGTTTCATTAGACGCTGCGCTTTTCTATAACCAGCTGGGCCAGCAGAACCGAAATTTCTACGAATATTTTCTTTTGTATTATTACCTTTTTGAATGCCAATAATCGTGATTGGTTTATTGTCCATCAAGCCGACTCCACCGACAATTGCGGCATCATCAGCCATTATACGGTCGCCATGACATTCAATAAAATCAGTACATAAGAAATCAATCACCTCAATTGTTGAAGGACGTGAGATTTCACGAGCTTTTTGAACGATTTGATAGGCTTGCATTTTCTCACTCCTTTCACTGGTGTGTTTGATGAATAGTCAATAATAGGTGTAATATTTTTCTTTGGTCATCACGTTTCACAATCTGATCAATGTAGCCATTTTCAAGCACAGACTCTGCCTTTTGGAATTCCTGAGGAAGAGTGGCTTTAATTGTTTGTTCGATTACGCGTTTTCCAGCAAAGCCAATCGTTGCTCCAGGCTCCGCTAATGTAATATCGCCTTGCATTGCGAAACTAGCAGTTACGCCTCCAGTTGTCGGATTCGTTAAAACAGTACAGTAAAACAAACCTGCTTGGCTATGCTTTGCCACTGCTTGAGTTACTTTTGCCATTTGCATTAATGATAGGATGCCTTCTTGCATACGAGCTCCTCCCGATGCGATGAATAGGACTACCGGTAATGATTGTTTAGTCGCTTCTTCAAATAGACGAACCAACTTCTCACCAACAACGGTCCCCATACTTGCCATAACAAAGCGATTGTCCATTACACCTAATGCTAGTGGCAATTGATTCAATGTCGCTTGCCCAGTTAGTACAGCTTCTTTCAAGCCAGTAATCTCTTGAGCCAATGTTAGTTTATCTTGATAGCCTGGAAACTCTAACGGATCTGCTGAATCGATATCATTATCCCATTCTACAAAACTGTTCTTGTCAGTCAGCCATTCAATGCGTTTTTTTGCTGGAAACTGTAAATGGTTCTGACAATGTGGACAACAATGATTCTCTGGTAGTTGTGTTTGAAAAATAACTTTATGACATTTCGGACAACGTTCAATTAGGTTATCTGGAATTTCTGTTCTTCTTGGGATGGATTTTGTTGGCAATTCAGGATTTAACCGAATTGTTTTTTTCTTACGAAACAACGCCATATTATCCCTCCTCTGTTACCTCTTGATTTTTCATTTCATTGTCTTGTGACAGTGCTTCTAACCATTCTGGCATAAATACTTCTTCTAGCCATTTAGTATGTGTGCGGTCTGCTTGAACATCAGGATGAAATGCCAGTTCCTCTAACAACTCCACATTCGTTTCTAAACCTTCAACGACCACTTCAACTAATGCACGATTTAACAGTGTAAAAGCTTTTTCTCGTGTTGGACGATGAACAATGATTTTTGCAATCATTGAATCATAAAATGGTGGCAATGCATATTGAGGATAAATCGCACTTTCAATACGTAAGCCCATTCCTCCTGAGGGCATAATTAAACGATTAATGTAACCACTAGATGGTCTAAAGCCATTTCGAGGGTCTTCTGCATTCAAGCGACATTCAATCGCAACACCTGAGAAAACAATTTCTTCTTGTGTGAATGTTAATTTTTGCCCCATCGCAATTCGAATTTGTTCTTTAACAATATCTATCCCCGTAATCATCTCAGTAATGGGATGCTCTACTTGTAAACGAGTATTCATTTCCATGAAGTAATAGTTATATTCCTCATCCACCAGAAACTCAATAGTACCCGCATTTGTATAACCAATGGCTGCTGCTGCCTTCACAGCTGTCGAGCAAAGAGCTTCTCGAACTTCATTAGGTAATGATTGAGCAGGCGCAATTTCAATCACTTTTTGGTTGTTTCTTTGTAATGAGCAATCACGTTCACCTAAGTGTACAACATGTCCATGTTCATCTCCAAGCAATTGCACTTCGATATGCTTTGCTGGATAGATGATTCGTTCCATGTACAAATGTTGGTTACCATAAACAGACTGAGTTTCTTGTTGGGCTTGTTTAAACATTGTAACGAGCATGTCGGGCGTTTCAACTCGTCGCATTCCTTTACCACCACCGCCATCGGCTGCTTTGATCATTAGTGGAAAGCCTATTTCAGTCGCGATCTTTTCAGCTTCCTCTAAAGAAGATACTAAGCCTTCACTACCTGGAGTGATTGGAATACCAGCTGCTTTCATAGTTTCACGAGCATTTTGCTTATTGCCCATGTCATGAATAATCCAGCTTTGCGGTCCAATAAACTTTATACCAATTTCTTCGCACATTGATGCAAAGTCGCTACGTTCTGAAAGAAAACCGTAACCAGGGTGAATAGCATCGGCACCAGTTACAATCGCCGCAGATAGAATAGCCACTGGATTGGCGTAAGAATCTAAACTCTTAGCAGGCCCAATACAAATTGCTTCATCTGCTAGCTCCGTGTGGAGCGCATTGCGATCCGCTTCACTATAAACTGCTACTGAGGTGATATTCAACTCTCTAAGTGCACGGATAATACGTACGGCAATCTCCCCTCGATTAGCTACCAGAACTTTATGAAACATCCTATTTAGCACCAATAATGAAGGTCATTTCGGCCTCACATACTTTTTTATCGCCAACAAAGGCTTGGCCGTACCCAATCCCTGCATTGCTTTTTAATTTAACAATATCTACTTGAAGTCTTAAAACATCTCCTGGAACTACTTTCTGACGGAATTTAACTTTGTTCAATCCGCCTAAATAAGCCGTTTTACCTTCAAAACCATCCATTTTTAATAACGGAATTGATCCTGCTTGGGCCAAAGCTTCAACAATTAATACTCCTG
This sequence comes from Fundicoccus sp. Sow4_F4, assembly GCF_052116145.1. NCBI lineage: Bacteria > Bacillati > Bacillota > Bacilli > Lactobacillales > Aerococcaceae > Fundicoccus > Fundicoccus sp. Sow4_F4. Next base: position 95,835 of record NZ_JBQKLQ010000007.1, read on the forward strand.
GAAATACTGGTTCACCAGGGAAATGTCCTTGGAAAACTTCTTCATTAATTGTTACGTTTTTACGGCAGACAACTTTTTCACCTGGAATTAATTCGTCTACTGCATCGATAAAGAAAATTGGGTAACGGTTCGGAATAATATCCATTACTTGTTGTGCTGTTAAAATAGTCATTTTTTATGTCCTCCTGAGGGTGTTATTTAATACGTACGAGCGGTTGATTAAATTCAACCACCGCTTCATTTTCAACTAAAATTTCGGTTATAACGCCTGATTTTGGCGCTTGAATTTCGTTCATTAGTTTCATCGCTTCAATTAAGACGATCACATCACCTTTTTCTACAGTGTCGCCGACCTTAACAAAGGGATCTGCTTCAGGATTCGCTTGTAAATAAGCAACTCCTACCATTGGTGATAATACTGTTTCACCTTGGGCTACAGCTTCATTATTAACCTCAGTAGTTTCTGCAGAATTAGTTGATCCGACAGAAGTTTGCTGTGATGTAGTTTCACGAACCTGTATGTTAGTGGAGCCATCTGCTTGAGCAATAACGTTAGAAGTTGGTGAAGTCATTAAACCATCTTTTGATAAGATGACGTGATCTCCAGCGTGAGTGTAATCAACATAACTAACGCTCGATGTTTCCAAACGGTCAATTAATTTTAATAATTCTTCAAATTGCATGCTTAGGCACCGTCCCAACGTTTAAAGCAAAGAACCGCATTGTGTCCACCGAAGCCTAGTGAGTTCGATAGAACATAGTTTAATGCTTGCTTGCGTCCCTCGCCTGGTACATAATCTAAATCACATTCTGGATCAGCATTCTGTAAACCTAGAGTAGCGGGTACAAAACCTTCTTGTAAAGCTTTTACACAAGCGATGGCTTCAACACCACCAGCTGCACCTAATAAATGTCCAAAGTGACCTTTAGAACTAGAAATCGCTACTTTATGAGCATGTTCTCCAAGTGCATACTTAATCGCAACTGTTTCTCCTGAATCATTTGTTGGAGTACTTGTACCATGAGCATTGATATAATCAACTTGCTCTGGTTCAATTCCTGCCATTGACATAGCAGATTTCATTGCTTCTCCTGCACCACTTCCATCTGGACTTGGCGCTGTCATATGATATGCGTCAGAGTTTGCACCATAGCCTACGACTTCTGCTAAAATTTTTGCACCTCGTGCTTGAGCTGATTCTAACGATTCCATAAATACGACCCCAGCACCTTCACCCATAACAAAACCATCACGGTCACGATCAAACGGACGTGAAGCTGTGTTTGGATCTTCGTTAGTTGAAAGAGCAGTCAAAGCAGCAAATCCAGCAATACCGATTTCATTAATCGTGCCTTCAGCGCCTCCCGCAAGTGCAGCATCTAATAAACCTGCTTGAATTTTCAAGAAAGCTTCACCGATTGAGTTAGTTGCACTCGCACATGCCGTAACGATATCTAAACTAATCCCTTTAGCACCCAATTTCATTGAAATGTTACCAGCACCCATATTACCAATCGTTAACGGGACAAATAAAGGTGGGACACGTTTTGGTCCTTTGGCAATCATTTTACGAATGCCATTTTCAATTTCAACTAAACCACCAATACCTGAGCTGACTAAAACACCTACTCGGTGTGCATTTGAAGCAATATCATAGCCACTCATTGCATGAGCCTCAACTGAAGCTGCAATCCCGTATTGTGAGAATAAATCCATACGACGATATTCTTTACGATCCATCGTAAACGTTGGATCAAACTCTTTAACTTCTGCTGCTACCGTAATACCCGTTTGACTTGCATCAAAACGCGTAATTGGTGCAACGCCTGTGTTACCTTCTTTTAAGTTCTTCCAAAAAACATCCGTATTATTTCCAATCGGAGAAACAGTTCCGATTCCAGTTATTACTACCCTTTTCATGTTAGTCCTCCTTGTAAACTTCTATCTGATTGTAGTCGCCTGACTACATATTCATTCCACCGTTAACTTCGATGACTTGACCAGTGATATAGCGATTATTAATTAAAAAATCAACTGTCTGAGCAATTTCTTCCACTTGACCAAAACGTTTTAAAGGAATTTGACTTAACATTGAATCTTTCACCCGGTCGCTAAGTTGATCGGTCATATCGGTTTCAATAAAACCTGGGGCAATCGCGTTAACTGTAATCGCTCGCGACGATAATTCGCGCGCTAGAGCTTTAGTCAAACCAATCACACCGGCCTTACTTGCAGCATAGTTCACTTGTCCAGCATTTCCTGTTACACCTACAATGCTTGATAAGTTAATTATGGTTCCAGATTTCTGTTTCAACATAATTGGTGTAATGTGACGACACATATTGAAAGTACCATTTAAGTTTGTTTGAATCACTGAAGCAAAATCTTCTTCGCTCATACGCATCATTAATCCATCACGCGTAATACCAGCATTATTAATCAGCACATCGATTTTACCAAACTCAGCTTTTATTTCATTAATCATGTCTTTAGCAACATTAAAGTCGCTAATATTCCCAATTGCTTGGCCAACTTTCACATCATACTCTTCAAATTCTTTTAGAATACTTTCATCAATTGCTTTACGACTATTTAAGATCACCTGATGGCCTTGGCTGGCTAGATGTTTTGCAATCCCTAAGCCAATTCCTCGTGAACTTCCCGTAATTAAAACTGTTAAACTCATTCGTTTTCTCCTCCATTAAGAAATGGTTGAATCTCCGCTACATCTTCTAATTTATCGATGACTAAACATGCCGGTGTGTCTTTTTCACGTTTTAGCATTTGTGCTAAAGTTTTTCCAGGTCCAATTTGGATAATATGTGTGACACCTTGCTTTGAAAAGAAATCAATTGTTTGACGCCATTTAACTGGTTCTGTTAAATGACGGACTAAAAGATTTTTAACATTAGATACATCATGCGCTTCCACTGTCGTATTACTTATTACTAGTGTTTCTGTTTGTGAAAACTCTACTCCACTTAATACTTCTGCAAACGGCTCAGCAGTAGCTGACATTAATGGGCTATGAAATGGCCCTTCCACTTTAAGTGGCATTGTTTTTTTATAACCTAATTCTTTTGCACGTTTTTTAAATAACGTAGTCGTTATCTCAGTGCCTGCCAAAATAACTTGCTGGCTAGAATTGATATTAGCAATATACAGTTCTTCATGTGATTCTTTAATTTCATTGACAATTAACTCAATTTCTTCAAATGGCATCTGCATCACTGCAAGCATTTGAACTGGAGTTGCTTTAGCTAAAATTTCACAGTGACGAGACATAATTTCCCCACGTGCTTTCAATAACTGATAGCCCGCTTCTTTAGGTAACATGCCACTCGCCATTAAAGCTGTATACTCCCCTAAACTTAATCCAGCCATAAAAGTAATGGCTGGAAGATTTGGGGCAATACTATTGAATATGGCAAGGCTCGTTGCCGTGATAGCAACTTGTGCATTGCGAGTTTCTTTAAATTGATCGAGATCTGACTCAATCCATTCACGAATAGGCATTCCTTCTGTTGCAGCTTCTGCTAATTCAAATTCTTCTTTGGCTGTAGCATATTCGGTTTGAAAGTCTAAGCCCATTCCCTCGTAATGAGCGCCTTGACCATTAAATATAATTGCAAGTTTCATCGATTGCCCCTTCTATCTTTCAGACTTTAGTAATATATAATTGCTTATAATTCAAAGAACGCTTGACGTTCAAGATAAACAGCTTTTGCACCATTTATATAATCTAAAATGATTTCTTGAACACTTTCTTCTTTAGTAATTAACCCAGCGATTTGACCTGCCATCATCGAGCCTGTTTCAGTATTACCTTCAACAACAGCACGTCTTAATGCACCTTTTGCCAACTCTTCTAGTTTTTCAAAATCAGGATTTTCTTTCCCGGTTTCTTCTTTTTCAACTTGTAAGTATTGGGTTGTGAGCTTATTACGTAACACTCTAACTGGGTGACCATTAATTTGACCAGTAACTACTGTATCAATGTCACTCGCTTTTAAGATCGCATTTTTAAAGTTAGGATGAGCATTTGACTCTGTAGAAACAACAAAGCGAGTCCCAACTTGAATTCCCTGAGCACCAAGCATTAATGCTGCTGCTAGAGAACGTCCGTCTCCAAAACCACCTGCTGCAATTACAGGAATCGAAACAGCGTCCACAACTTGAGGTAGTAGCGTAAGAGTCGTCAATTTCCCAATATGACCCCCTGCTTCCATCCCCTCAACAACAATGGCTGTAGCACCAATTCGTTCCATTCTTTTAGCTAATGCAACGGAAGCTACAACAGGAATCACACTAATACCTGCTTCTTGAAAGCGAGTCATGTATTTCCCAGGGTTACCCGCACCTGTTGTAATAATTTTAATACCTGATGCGATTAAATAATCAACCACTTCTTCAACATGTGGGTTTAATAACATCACATTGACCGCGAACGGTTTGCTTGTTTTACTTTTCATGTCTTCGACTTTTTTCTGCACAAGTTCAACTGGATCATGACCAGTACCTATTACGCCAAGACCACCCGCATTTGAAACAGCGCTGGCTAAATCTGCATCTGCTACCCAAGCCATTGCGCCTTGCACGATTGGGTATTCAATATTTAATAATTCTGTGATCGCTGTTTTCATGTTTATCTTCCTTCTTTAATTAAGCTTCTAGACTTTCGATGTATTTAACTAAGTCTTCAACTGTTTTTAAGTTTTGGTCAGTATCAATGGTAATATCTAATTCGTCTTCGATTTCGCTGATGATTTGGAATACATCTAAACTGTCTGCTTTTAAATCGTTCTCGAAGTCAGTTGCTAATGCTACTTCACTCGCTTCAATACCTAATTGATCCACAATAATTTCTTTTACTTTTTCGAATACCATAATAATTTTCCTCCAAATATTTGTTTTTTTTATAGTTTAATACTGATATTTCCCCACGCTAAGCCGCCACCAAAACCACACATTACGATTGTTTGAGAACCGTCTAAAGCCAATTTATTATCTTTCACAAGTTCGTCTAGTAGAACCGGTATACTTGCTGCCGATAAATTTGCGACTTTTGATATGTTTGATGGTATTTGTGTTTGTGAGATTTTAAGCTTTTTAACAATTATATCTAACAAGCGTTGATTAGCTTGGTGGCAAATCAAATAGTCATAATTTTCAACACGTTCTGTCATGAAGTTCCCAAGAGACTTAATCACTGTACGATTAACAAAATTAAAGACGTCACGCCCTAGCATGCTCATGACATTTTTGCCTTCTGCATTAGGATTAACAGCGATGGATAACTTATCATCTTCTATCGCATGTAGTTCGCTTTGATAATTTGGCAAGCCAGTTCCATCATGTTTAATTAGAACGGCACCCGCTCCATCACCAAACAATACCGCTGTACTTCGATCAGAAAAATCTAAAATCTGACTCATCTTCTCAGCACCAATCACTAAAGTGTATCCTTCAGTTTTTGATCGTGACATTTGTTCTGCTATATCCAGTGCCATAACAAACCCACTACATGCTCCGCTGACATCAAAGCCCCAAGCGTCGTTGATTCTTAATGCTGCTTGAACTTGATTAGCAACTGATGGTGTAGGCGCATTAGCCGACATCGTTGCTACAACAATCAATTTAATCTCTTGTACAACGTCAGTTTCAAGTTTTGAAAGTAAGTCTTGTGCAGCTTTCGTGGCGAGATTAGCAACTGTTTCGTCTTTTAGGGCGAAATAGCGCTGTGTAATACCTGAACGCTGTTCAATCCACTCATGGGATGAGTCGATTTGAAATTGTTCGATTAATTGATCATTCGTCAGAACTGTTTCTGGCAAGTAAGAGCCTGTCGCAATAAGTTTACTCATGATATCTTCCTTTTATTTCGTTTTGGTTTTCGTTTTGGTTTTCATTTCATCTAAGAATGAATGTAGATTTCTTAAGCCTTTTTGAAGAGCTAAAGCTTCTGTTTCATTCAATCCTGATAATGTTTGGTGGACCATGTTGAGATGGAATTTCCGATGAAGTCGATACAGCAATTTTCCGCGTTTAGTTAAACGTAAATTTACTACACGTCGATCTTCTGGCAACCGCACTCTTTCCACATAGCCTTTTTTCACTAAATTCTGAACAGACACGGATAAAGTTCCGACTGTCACACTTAATTTCTTCGCGACTTCGGATGAACTTAATTCAGCAGTCAAACCAATCGCTTCAATTGTATGCATCTCTTTTATTGTTAAGTCAAAGAATTCACTTTCTTTTAATGCGCTCTCTTCAATTAACAAAATTTCATTGAAAATCATAACTAAATATTCATTAATCTCATGAATGGTCTCAAATTCCAAATACGTCACCTCATTCCAAAAATATATGTTTTGATTATCAAACTATTTGATGTTCAAAGTTTATTATAGCTAAGATATTTTGTCAACCAATATAATGGTTAAATATTTCCTAAGTAAAAAGGAACGTCATTAAAATGCAACTTGTAATCGTGTTCATTTTTTATAAGAATATATAACAATAAAAATAGTGCTAACTACTTTAGAGTAATTAGCACTATTCTTTAGATTAATCCTTTTACAAAAAATTAAACGACACCATGAATTAACATTAATTCGACTGTTTTTTCGAATGACGCAATGTCAGCGCCTGATGCATAATCTAACCCTAAGTCGTATGTTTCACAGGCAGTTAAACAACTTTGGAAAATACTCTTCATAATTCCTTGCAATGTTTCGTCCACTTGTTCTTGCGTCCATCTTTGACGCATAGAGTTTTGACTCATCTCTAATGCTGATACTGCGACCCCCCCAGCATTAGCTGCTTTACCTGGCCCATAATAGATACCGTGTTGTTTGTAGATTTTCACAGCTTCTGATTTACTTGGCATATTGGCACCTTCAGCAACGAATTTCACACCGTTAGTTGCTAAACGCTGTGCTTGATTTGCATCAATCTCATTTTGAGTGGCACACGGTAGAGCAATATCCGCTGTCACATCTAAATCCCAAACAGATCCTTCAGCGTGGGTTACTGCTGGATATTTGTCCAGATATTTAGCAATTCTTTCCCGTCCAGATACCTTTAGTTCATAAACTAATTCTAAGTCGATACCATTCTCGTCATAAATTGCACTGTTAGAATCACTCATCGAAACAACGATACCTCCAAACTCTTGAACTTTACGCGCGGCATAGTATGCAACGTTTCCTGATCCAGAAATCATGACACGTTTACCTTTTAAGTTGTCTTCTACTTGCCTTAACATTTCGTTCAAGAAGTAAACAAGACCGAAACCAGTCGCTTCTGTCCTTCCTAGACTTCCTCCCGCCGGAATTGGTTTGCCTGTTAGAACACCTGCTTCTGGACCATTCAAACGTTTATATTGTCCTAAGAAATAACCAATTTCTCGTGCACCAACACCAATGTCTCCTGCTGGAACATCCACATCTGGTCCTACGTAACGTGCTAATTCTGTCATAAAACTTTGACAAAAACGCATCACTTCTTGTTCTGATTTACCTTTCGGATCAAAATCAGCTCCACCCTTACCGCCACCTATCGGTAGGCCTGTTAGGCTATTCTTAAATATTTGTTCGAAGCCTAAGAACTTTAGAATGCTCTGATTTACGGTTGGGTGGAAACGAATCCCACCTTTATACGGACCAGCTAAAGAGCTAAATTGCACACGGTAGGCACGATTTACTTGGACTTGGCCACTATCATCTACCCAAGGTACTCGGAAAGAGATAATTCTTTCTGGTTCAGTAATTCTTTCTAAGACGGCTTGTTTTCGATAATCTGGGTTAGCAAGAATAACTGGTTCAATTGCATCTAAGAACTCTTTGACAGCTTGCAAAAACTCTCCCTCATGTGGATAAATTGCCTCTAGCTTCTCATAGACCTCTTGTGTATATTTTTTTTCGTTCACTTAATTCACTCTCCTTATACCAATCAAATATTTTAGTGTTGAAGCAAAAATAACATTTTCCTACTATAATAATAGTCTGAAATGGTTACTTATCTTTCACTTCAAAATTATAGCATAGATTCATAAAAATTAAAATTCTCTCATTAAGCATTGTTATTTTTAATTTAGTCCGGTAGTTTGCATATTTTGGTATAAATACTGAGACTATGATAATTAATGACATTATTTATGCTATAATGAGTGAGTAAATTTCGAATATAAAGGAGACATCTCAATGATTAATGCATCAGACTTAAAGGCTGGTATGACTTTTGTTCAAGACGGAAAATTAATTAAAGTTCTTGAAGCTAGTCACCACAAACCAGGTAAAGGTAACACAGTAATGCGTATGAAACTCCGTGACGTACGTGGTGGGGGAACATACGAAACAACTTTCAGACCAAACGAAAGTTTCGAACGTGCTTATTTAGATTCAAAAGCTGTTCAATTCTTGTATGCTATGGATGACACTGCTCATTTCATGGATTTAGAGACTTATGAGCAATACGAAATCCCAACTGATTCTATTGAAAATGACATGTTATACTTATTAGAAAATATGGATGTCAAAATTCAATTCTTCGGCCACGAGGTTATTGGAATCGAATTACCAGGTTCAGTTACTTTAACAGTTGTAGAAACACAACCTTCTATTAAAGGTGCTACTGTAACTGGTTCAGGTAAACCAGCGACAATGCAAACTGGTTTAGTTGTAAACGTTCCTGACTTTATCGAAGTTGGAGAAGCTTTAGAAATCAGTACGGCTGATGGTGCTTACCAACGTCGTGCACAAAAATAATTTAAATAAATACAGTGATCTCAGATTTTGAGATCGCTGTATTTTATTTGAAGCGTATTTTTATTTTTAGAAAGTAATCCATATTATTGATAAATGATGGACTTTAAGGTTTGGAATAAAAAAAAGCCACCCCGAAGGATGACGATTGTTTCATTACGTCACAGGCAGGATTCGAACCTGCGACCGTTCGCTTAGAAGGCGAATGCTCTATCCAGCTGAGCTACTATGACTTGTTATTTAACAACTACATTAGTATACGATATAAAGTGAGTTTCTGTCAACCATATCTTTAAAATCGTTTAATTTTTCTTTAAAAATCTCTTCCTAATTTTCGCATTTATAAATTCAAACGCGTATACTACATTTAGGAGGCGAAATTAATGAAAAGAATAGTTTCAGTCCCAATCACAAAAATACTAACGACCATCATTGTACTATTAATTTTGGTTGGAGGCAACTCGAATAGGGTTAAAAGTAACGAATCTTTAGAAAATGCCTCACAAAGTTCACAGAACCAAATAAATTTACAAGTTAAAGATGAAGGTCCGATCACTCAATCACCCGAAGAAATCTTACTGGCGCAAATGAGTCTTGAAGAAAAAGTCGGTCAAGTATTCTTGGCTAGATATCCTGAAACTGAAAGTCTCAAGATGGCTGACGAATATAATTTAGGGGGGTATATTTGGTTTGCTCACGATTTCGAAAACAAAACACCAGAGCAAGTCTTATCAAAAACAACCACTTTACAGGAGAATAATCCAATCAATATGCTGATGGCTGTGGATGAAGAAGGTGGTACCGTCACTCGTATCAGTTTATTCTCTCAATATCGCGAAGAACCATTTGAATCACCTTATGATTATTATCTAAGTGGTTCATGGGATGAAGTCCGTTCTACTGAACAAGAAAAAGCTAATTTACTTAAGAGTTTAGGATTTAATATGAATCTAGCACCAGTAGCTGATGTCACAGTCACACCTGAAGACTTTATCTTTAACCGCTCATTTTCGTCTGATCCTGAGTTAGTTGCTAAATTCATTGAACTTTCCTTAGAAGTTTTTGAGGAAGCGAATGTTGGTGCTGTTTTAAAGCATTTCCCTGGATACGGATCAAACGTTGATACACATATTGGAATAGCGTATGACAATCGAACAATTGACGAGCTAAGAAGCCATGATTTCACTCCGTTTAAAGTCGGAATTGAAAATGATGTGGATGCTATTTTGGTCTCTCATAATGTGATGACTTCGATTGATTTTGAAGTACCCGCTACACTTTCATCAGCTGTCATTAACATCTTACGCGAGAATTTGAATTACAACGGAGTAATTATGACAGATGATTTAATAATGGATGGATTAACTCAATTTGCTAGCGCTCCAGAAGCCGCTCTTCTAGCAATCGAAGCTGGAAATGATTTACTTATCAGTTCTGAGTTGTCGACTCAGTGGCCAGCAGTTTTAGAAGCGGTAAAAAGTGGTCGAATCAGCGAGGAACGGTTAAACACTTCTGTTTTAAGAATCTTAAGATTGAAGCTAAATCTTGGGATTATCGAATAAGTGTCTTGGCGATTTCCAAATAATTTATACTACTCAACTTTTTGAAATAAAAAAGTTCTGACAATCACTCATTCAAAGTGACGTCAGAACTCTTCTTTTTTATAAAAGGGTTGTATCCTTGTCCGAGGACCAAGGTTCTTCTTTATTAATGTGATCATAAAACATAATACCTTTTAAATGATCAAGCTCATGTTGAGTTACTACAGCTAAATAATCACGTAGTTTTAATTCGTATGTGTCTCCTTTAAAATCTTGATATTCAAGACGAATACGCTTCGAACGAGGGACAAGACCTGGAACTTCACGATTCACAGATAAACACCCTTCTCCTTCTTTTAAAGCCGCTTTTTGTACTGAATGGCTAATGATTCGAGGATTAAAGAGTACTTCGCTTATTAAAGGTTCAGTTTCATACCCATCTTCATCATAATCCATCACATGGACTGCAAATATCTGCTTATTGATATTCAATTGAGTCGCTGCCAAACCAACCCCAGCTCTCAAACCGTATTTTTCAGCGGTCTCTTCATCTTGACTATTGATTAAAAATTCTAACATGTCTTTACCTAGTTGGTAAGTATCGCTATCTAACGGAAACTTAACAGGTTCGGCTTGTTTACGAAGAGACGGATGCCCCTCTTCAACGATATCATTCATCGTAATCATACGTTAATTCCCTCCTGCATTGTGGCTATCATCGATTAAGCGTCTACGATAACCAGTTAAAATATAAAATTGATGTTCTTCATTAAAATCAATTGATTCAATCAGTGTCTTCTGGCGATACAACGCCAGTAACTCAGATTCTTCTGGTTGAATTTCAACAGTGAATTTCTCCGAATTATCTAAACTAATTTCCCAAATCTTTTGTTTTAAACGTTCTAAATCGTCTTCATTATATGCTGAGACGAGTATATTTGGAAATAGAGTCGCTTCAAATGATCCATCTTCAATTTTATCGGCTTTATTATAGATAGTCAATACAGGAATATGTTCCATTTCTAAATCTTTTAAAATAGATAGGACAGTCTGTTCATGTCTGTCTTTTGACGGACTTGAAGCATCAACTACGTGTACCAACAAATCAACATAACGCATTTCTTCTAAAGTCGATTTAAAAGCTTGTACTAACTCCGTTGGCAACTCTTCAATGAATCCAACAGTGTCTGTTAAAGTAAAAGCTGTTTGCCCATTAATCGTTAACTTACGTGTTAGCGGATCTAACGTTGCAAAGAGCTGATCTTGAATATAAGTTTCAGTTTCAGTTAGCTTACTTAATATTGTGGATTTACCAGCGTTAGTGTAGCCCACTAGTCCTAGATTAAACTCTCGTCCACTCTGACGACGTATTCGTGTACGCTCACGGTGTTCTTCAAGATTTTCTAATTCTTTTTTAATTGAATTAATTAATGAGCGAATATGACGACGATCAGTTTCAAGCTTGCTTTCACCCGGTCCCCTCGTTCCAATTCCTCCACCTAAACGTGACAAATATTTTCCTTGTCCGTGCATTCTTGGTAATAGAAAATCATATTGGGCTAATTCCACTTGTAATTTACCTTCTCGGCTATTGGCTCTTAAGGCAAAAATATCCAAGATCAATTGGACACGGTCAATGACTCTAACTTCTAACCCCTCCTCAATGTGACGGTTCATACTTGGTGTCAGTTCATTGAAAAAGATAACAAGATCAATTTCTTCAACCTCAATTTGAGCTTTAATCTCTTCTAATTTACCGCTACCTACTGCTGTACGACTATCGAGTCGAGTTAATTTCTGTGTCATGATTTTAACTGGCTCACCGCCAGCAGTTTCTGTTAGTGACGAAAGTTCTTTCATCAACGAAGCGAAATGCTCGTCTGAATACTTTTGTGTTTGCACCCCGACGAGCATGACTCGTTCGGGACTACTTTCAACTTCTATCATATAGTTAATTCACCTAATCCTTTTCGCTTTTAATTACATGTTGCTTTACAATGGATAATGCACTTTCTATCGCAAGTGTTTCATTAGAATTATCAATCCAATGAACTGATTTGAATCGATTTCTAAACCATGTTAACTGACGTTTTGCGTAACGTCTAGAATTTTGTTGAATTTGGGCAATAACGGCTTCCTTAGACATCGTCCCTTTAAAATATGGCCACCATTCTTTATAGCCAATCCCCTTCATGCTTGGCAGAATCTGTCCTTGCGCCTTATCAAATAACCATCTCGCTTCTTGTTCCAAACCACTCTCACTCATTTGGTACACTCTAAAGTTTATTCTATCATATAATTGCGCTCTTGGCCGGTCTAAAAAAATTAGACATTCATTAAAGTTTGATAACTGTTCTTGCTGACTTTTTTGTTCAGAAAATAGTTGACCTGTCGCTTGAATAACTTCTAGTGCTCGAATCGTTCGGCGAATATTTTGATAAGGGATAGATGCGGCTGCACTTGGGTCAACACTCTTTAATTCTTCCCAAAGTGCAAGATCGCCCATTTGTTTTGCACGTGCTTCAATACTCTTTCTGATTTCAGGCTGGCTACTCAATTTCCCACCAAATTCTAGATTATATAACAGACCTTCTAAATATAAACCCGTGCCTCCTACAATAATCGGAAGTTTACCTTTATCCCAAATTTCTTGGATTAAAACAGTCGCTTCCTGTTTAAAGCGACTCGCATCATACTCTTCTTCAACTTCCAATATATCTAGAAGATGATGTCGAATATCGGCCATCTCTTCTTTTGTAATCTTTCCACTGCCTATGTCCAGATGGCGATAAACTTGCATACTATCGCCATTGATAATCTCACCGTTCATTTCTTGTGCTAACTGGATACTTAAGTCTGTTTTGCCAACAGCCGTTGGTCCTCCAATGACAATTACGGGGATTTCTTGTAAATGACTCAACATACTACTCCTTTTTATAAGCTATTCATCGTTTCTCTCAACTTCAATGCCTGTCTTGGATAATCTGTCATAAGTCCTTCAACATTTAACACATCAGATTTAAGCCATTTTTCTATCTCATTACTTTCATTAACTGTCCATAATCGTAAAGGTAATGAGTCAGTGTACGCTTTATCTAATTCTTCTACCAACTTAAAGTGGACATGTAAAGCCGACGGGTCTAAGGATGGAATAAACTTCTGATAAGGCAATAATGGTTCGGCAATCAACAGAGCTAGCTCCGCTTTAGGTTGTAACTCAGCCATACGTTCGATACTTTTCCAATTAAAACTTGAGTAAATTATTCTATAAGCTCTAGGTTTCGCTTCGACTGTCTGCTTAACAAGCTTTTCGATGCCTTCATACTCATGACGGTCGGTTTTAAGTTCGATATTAAGTTCACCGTTGAAAGCTAGTCGATCAAATTCCTCCAACATTTCTTCTAAAGTAGGAATCTTTTCATCGCTCAAGCGATTATCGGGATTTAGCAAATGAAAAGCTTTTATTTCATTCAGTGACATATTAATAATCTCACCTTCACCTGTCGTCGTGCGATCAATCGTCTCATCATGAATAATGATGGCTTGACCATCAGCTGATACATGAACATCACATTCAATGCCGTCTACCCCTAGCTCAATAGCTGATCTAAACGCTTGTAAACTATTCTCTGGAAATTCCGATTTATTACCACGGTGTGCGTAAATTTTGATCAATGATTCGTCTCCTTTGATTGTCCGATTTCTACCTTATTAATGTTTATTTTGATAATCGGTTAATAGTTCTTTTGCGAGCTGTAAGGATGCTTGAGTCAGTACTTTCCCGGACATCATTTGGGCAATCACTTCACTACGTTCTTCATCGTTTAAAGTTGCAACTTGCGTGGATGTTCGTTTATCCGAAACTGATTTTGAAATATACAATTGTTCTTCGGCAATCGCGGCCACTTGAGCTAAGTGGGTAATACACAAGACTTGATGAAACTGGCTAACTTGATGGATTTTTTCAGCTATTGCTTGGGCAACACGTCCAGATACTCCAGTATCGATTTCATCAAATACCATTGTTTTGGCTAAACCAGCCGTTCCAAAAACAGATTTTAGCGCTAACATAAATCGAGAAAGTTCTCCTCCACTAGCAACTTTTACCAATGGTTTCATAGCTTCACCAATATTTGTTGATACGTAAAACTCGATTTGATCATAGCCAAATTCATTGAGTGATAAGAAAATTTCTTGGTTACCTAATTTGAAATCTGAGACATCTTTCAATGCATTATCCGGAATGGCTTTATGAAATTTCACTGAAAATCGACTATTCTCCATGTATAAACCCGCCAATTCTGCTTCAATGCGAGTGACTAACGCTTCCGTTTTGTCTTGTCTAAGTTCATGTAATGCATCAGCTAGTCGTTTAGCTTCAGCGTATGCTTCAATCAGTTGTTTAGATAATTTTTCCATAAATTGTTCTCGATGTTTAATCTGATATATTTCTTCCGCAATTTCGTCATAATAACTTAAAATTTCGGCAATCGACATATTATATTTTCTTTTTAAATGTCCTAATTGGTTTAGGCGACTTTCAACTTCGTCAATCGATTGATCATCGGCTTCACTATTTAGTTCAGTTGCTGCAATTTGATGAGCCAATTCTTGCAAATCATAATTAATTGACTCTATTTGCTCTAGTAAAGCTGGATATGCTTCATCATAAGCGATAATCTCTTGTAACAAAGTAATGATTTGATCGACTTGAGTTAAGACGCTAGTGTCTGATTCACTGAACATCAAATTGATATTCGCAATATTTAAAGATATTTCTTGTGCGCCTTGTAATTTCTTACTTACTTGTTCAAGTTGCTCGTCTTCTTCTAATACCAACTCTGCTTCTTCGATTTCATTTAATTGGAATTCTAAGAAACTTAATCGTTGCATCTGATTACTTTCATTACGTTGGGCCTTTAACCACTCTCTACGCAATTGTTGGTAGTTCGTATAAGCTGTCTGATACTTTCTTGCTGTAGTTGCTAGTGATGTTGCAGCAAACTGGTCTAGTAGATGCAAATGTTGTTGATTATCAAGCAAGGCTTGATGTTCATTCTGTCCATGAATATCCACTAGGAAACTTCCGATTTCTTTTAACAAAGTTACATTGGCTAATTGACCATTCACACGAATAATATTCTTACCGGAATGGTTAATTTCTCTACGTATGATTAACCCGTCTCGTAGGGTGGTTGCTGCATCTAATTCAATACCAAACTTTTCCATAGATTGTAATAATTCATTTGGAAGTTCTTCAAAGCTAAATAAACCCTCGACGGTTAATCGCGATTCGCCATGGCGAATAAACTCGACCGAGCCACGACCGCCGCACAATATTCCTAATGCATCAATAATAATCGATTTCCCAGCACCTGTTTCACCTGAAAGCACCGTCATTCCTTCAGAAAAATCGATACTAATTTGATCAATAATCGCAAAATTTTCAATTGTTAAACTCTCAAGCATGTCTTCACCTATTCTTATCAAAACTGATTACATTGTGGATGATTACAGTAACTTAACTAAAATGTTGAATGTGCCTCTTGAACTACCGCAAGAATATCGATTGCTTTCCAGCTATCATTATTGCTTTGTTTAGTATTCTTTAAATGAGCCAAAAACTCGATGTTCCCTTCCCCACCAGTAATAGGTGAAAAAGTTAAGGCTTGAATGGTAAAACCAATTCTTGAAGTAAACTCTAAAACTTCGGTTACCACATCTTGATGGACCTTTGGATCTTTAATTATGCCATTTTTACCCACACGTTCACGTCCAGCTTCAAATTGAGGTTTGATCAATGCTAACACTGATCCATTCTCTTCTAATATATCTACTAGAGGTGGTAAAATTAATTCTAACGAAATGAAGGAGACATCAATACTTGCAATAGTTGGTAGGCCTTGATTAAAGTCATCACGTGTTGAATATCGAAAGTTTTGTCTTTCCATTACAACTACTCGTTCATCTTGACGTAAAGAATAAGCTAACTGGTTATAGCCTACATCCAGTGCGTAACTCTGCTTCGCTCCAAATTGCAAAGCAGCATCTGTAAAGCCACCTGTTGACGCCCCAATATCTAACAAGATTTGATCCGTCATATCGATATCAAACGCTTTAATCGCTTTTTCTAGCTTTAAGCCACCTCGACTAACATAAGGGATTGTCTTGCCTTTAATGTGCAATTCTTTACTTGCATCTATTTTTTCTCCTGGTTTATCATAACGTTGATTATTCTCATCATAGATTTGTCCTGCCATTATATAACGACGGGCTTGTTCTCTAGATTCAGTTAAACCTGCTTGAACGACTAACTTATCTATTCGTTCTTTTTTCATACTTCTTCACCGCGCTCTACGCTTAATTTATTTAAGAAGAATTCTAATTTCTGGTAATTTCTTCCTGTTTTTTCTGATAATTCATCTAGATAATTTTTAGCTCTCGTAAGCTCTTCGTTTAAGTAAACAATCGCTTGGTCTACGCCAAGAAAAGCTGGATAAGTTTTCTTATCTAGAGCTGCATCGCCTTGAACTTTCTTTCCAGTTTCTTGTTCTGTTCCGAGTACGTCCATCAAATCATTATGAATTTGATAGGCCACTCCGAAATGCTCAGCAAAATGATCCAAAGCTAAACTACTCTCAGTGTCTAGGTTACTAATAATAGCTGCAGCACGTGCTGCAAAAATAAACAACTGTCCTGTTTTTAAATGATGGACTTGTTGCAATTGCTCCAAAGTGATCTCAGTTTTTTCTGCTTCGATATCTTTTAATTGCCCGGCGACCATCCCTTGTGAGCCTGATGCTAAGCTCAACTGTTGAGTTAAACGTATCTTTTGACTATCTGTTAATAAGTCGTCAGACGCAATCACAGCAAAGGCATCTGTTAGTAAAGCATCCCCCGCTAAAATCGCAGTAGCCTCATCAAATTTAATATGGTTCGTTGGTTGACCACGACGTAAATCATCGTTATCCATTGCCGGTAAATCGTCATGGATTAAAGAATATGTGTGGATGTATTCTAAAGCGATAGCTGACTTTAACCCTTTTTTAACATCATCCATTGAGTTAATTTCTAGAATTGCTAATAATAATAATGGTCTTAGTCTTTTCCCTCCATTTTTCAACGAGTATACCATTGGTTTCAACATTTCAATGGGGGTCATCACATAACGAATTTGTTGATCGAGAGCTGCTTCAAATATCTCTCTAAGTACAGTAGTAGAGTTTTTCATTAGACTTGTGCCTCATCTAGTGGGACCTCACCATTTTCAGTCATCATTTTAGCGACTGTTTGCTCAGCTTCAGTCAACGTTTTTTGGCAATATTGACTTAATTCGACACCATTCTTAAACGCAGTTAGAGCGTCAGCTAATGGTAGTTCTCCTTTTTCTAATTGTTGAACAATTTGTTCTAGCTCTTCAATTGCTACTTCAAAACTCTCAGGTTGTTTTACATTTTTTACCGCCATTTATTTCTTCCTCTCATACTCTTATAAAGTGTGACTTAGTCATCAAATAGCGCTTTTTCATCAATTTGATTAATTTCAGCTGCTACTTGACCATCGCTAAATTGAATGGACAGGTCCATTCCAACTTCTAATTGCTTTACACTACGGACTAATTCACCCTTATGTTCAACTAGAGCATAGCCACGAGACATGCTCTTTAATGGGCTATATGCATCTAGTAAATGCACTTGATGTTTTAGCGATTGATTCTTTGTTTGCATCAATTGTTTAATCTGTTGTTTCAATTGTAATGTTAAATGATCATTGACCTGTTGTAGTTGTTTTAAGCGTTGTTTAGGATGTTGACTATTTAGACCTTGCATCAAATAATTTAAGCGATAATTCAATTGCTCAAAGTATCTTTCTTGATAAGTATCCAAGCGTTGCATACTAATATCCAATTGTTGCATATAAGCTTGATATAAGCGGTCCGGTTGTTTTAACACATAAGACTCACTTGATCGCTCTAATTGCTTTCGCAATAAGTTCATCTTTTGACTAATTGCTAAAATTAATCGTTGTTGTGAGTTTAATATCCGATCTAATAAATCAGTTAAAACAGGTACCGCTAATTCCGCCGCTGCGGTTGGTGTTGCCGCTCGCATATCCGCGACTAAGTCGGCTAATGTTGTGTCTGTCTCATGCCCAACAGATGAAATTACGGGCAATCGACAAGCAATTATCGCTTGAGCTACAGCTTCTTCATTGAAACACCATAAATCTTCAATTGAACCGCCACCTCTTGCTAGAATAACGGTATCAAAGTTCGCTACGTGTTGGTCCACTTTATTAAAGGCAGCTACAATTTCTCCAGCAGCCTCTTTTCCTTGAACGCGCGTTGGAAACACTGTGACATCAACAATAGGGAATCGCCTTTGAATCGTCGTTAGAATATCTCGAATAACTGCCCCTGTCGGACTGGTAATCACCGCTATCTTCTTTGGAAATACAGGCACTGTTTTTTTAGGTAGATCGAATAAGCCGGCTTCTTTGAACTTTCGCTTTAATTGTTCTAGTGCCTGGTACAATGCGCCTACTCCATCTGGCTCCATAGAGTCGATGGTGATTTGGTACTGGCCAGTTGGTTCATAAAGTGTAATCCGTCCAACTGCTAATACCTTCATTCCTTCTTCCATTTTAAAAGGGATTTTATTAAAAGCGCCCTTATACATCACGGCACTAATTCGTGCTTTATCATCTTTTAAATTAAAATACTGATGTCCATTGGGACGAAATCGATAGTTGGAGATTTCTCCTATCACCCAAACGCGTTGGAGATATGGATCCACATCGAACTTTCTCTTTAAGTAACTCGTTAATGCTTGGACACTCAAATATTGCTGCTGAGTGATTGTTTCTGACATTTAATCACGTCCTAAATATTCTGCTGGGTTCAAATTATGTTGGAGACACGCACACAATATTGTTTGTTCCATCAGCATTGCAACCGTCATTGGTCCTACTCCACCAGGAACAGGTGTGATAGCACTAACTTTATCGAATACTTCATCATAATTTACGTCTCCAGATAATTTACCATTGGGTAATCGGTTGATACCCACGTCGATCACGACAGCACCTTCCTTTAAATGGTCGGCAGTTATTGTACCGGCACGTCCAACAGCTGAAATCACAATATCCGCATTTCGCGTATGGGCTTTTAAATCTGCTGTGCGCGTGTGACAGACTGTGACAGTCCCGTTTAAATGGGTTAATAACAAAGATAATGGAAGACCTACAATCTGACTACGCCCTACAATTGTAATGTTCTTTCCTTCTGGATTAATTTGGTAATGCTCTAATAAATTGATAATACCTTTGGGAGTACAAGCCACTACAGTCGCATCGTTGCCAACTAATTTCCCAACATTGTAAGGATGGAAGCCATCGACGTCTTTACTAGGTAAAATTTCTTCTTTAACTTTTTTTTCACTTAGGTGTTTTGGTAATGGAAATTGAACAATCATTCCGGAAACCGCATCATCGTTATTCAACTTTTCTATTTGTTCTGACAGAGTCGCTTGAGTAATATCTTCTGGTAAAGTAATCCAGTCAAATTCCATTCCGATTTGAATCGCTTTACGTTGCTTTTGACCGACATACACTTTGCTTGCTTCATCTTCACCTACGGTTACTACGACAAGTTTAGGCACGACATTAACTTTAGCTAGCTTTGCCACCACTGTTTTATATTCAGTTGTTAACTCTTTTGAACGTAATTTACCATCAATAATTGTTGTCATAAACATCCTCCTTGAAATACACGTTAGTCCTATTTTAACATAGTTTCTATCATGAAACTATTCAACAACTCCCGTATTTATAACTGTTTATTCCATCATTCGCCATCTTATCAAAAGACAAGAAAAAGCCTAGTAATAGACTAGGCTTTTATCAAACATCTAATATAAAGGCTTATTCTGCGCCTTCTTCTGGTGTAGTTTCTTCTAACGTTGTGTTTTCTTCTGGTGTTTCTTCAGAAGGTGTTTCCTCACTTAAACTATCCTCTTCGCTTGATGGTTCTTGTGAAACCTCTGACTCAATCACTTCTTCTAGTGATTCTTCATTTGTTTCTCCAGTCGTTTCTTCGCCTATTTCCTCAGTTACTTCCTCTTCAGGAGCGATATAACCTGGAATCATAAAATCAGCTGGAATCTCTTGTTGGGCGTATTGATTCTCTACTTGAACACCATATACTGATGCAAAGTCAAAAGTAGCAGGTAAAGTTGTTGCTGTACCTAATATTTCATCATATTGAACAATACTGTTGTTTGTTAAATTAAATTCAACATCTGCCATCATTGTCATATGGCTCACAGCATCCCAACGAACAAAGAAGTTAATAAACTCATTCGCTTGAGTCATTTCTGCATAACTAAATACTTCTGGTGCTAAACCAGTTGCGTTTGCAATACGTTGGACAATCTCAGCTAAGATTGGATTTTGAGCACGTAAGCCGTCTGCAGAATTAAGTTGACTTAACCAGTGGTCTTTCAACGTCACATATTCAATACCAGCTGCTGCCGCTGCTGATTCACGTTCGGCATCAGTATTCGCTGCATATTGATAAGCTAAAGTTCTTAACTGGTTTAAGGCATCTAATTCTGTTGGTGTTAAGCTTGGTGTTAAAGCTTCAAAGATAAATGTGTGTGAATACAGAGTATCAATTGTTTCACCCGCTTCAACTAAATCATAGAAATGATTATAAAATGCTTGAATTGCTGGATGGTAGACTGTTTCATCACTAAAGTCTGCTCTTTCAGCTGCTAATAAATCAGTTGCAGCTACAGCTCCTTCTTGATTTGATAAAATTTGAGACCAAGATTGACCGGCAGTGTTCGCTTGTGTGTTTTGAAGTTGTTCAACAACATCCGTATCTTGTGCTTGATCAGTTGTTGCGAACTCTGATGCCCAGTTTGAAATTTGAGCGATTACTTCTGGTGAAACGTTAATTTCTGTATTATTTACAGTTGTAGAATTATCCACATTTGTACTATTATCCACATTGTTTACAGTATTATTGATTGTATTTTGAACAATTTGGATAATTTTTTCTTCAGATAATAGCTCTCCAGAATTTTCAGTGGTTTCAATAATAATCTGTTGTTTAATATCTGAAGAAATTTGATTCGCTTGATCATCCGTTAATTCTGTTTCTTCTTGAACTTGTTGGATGATTTGAATTTCCTTTTCAGCTACTTGAATTGACTGTTGGTTTAGTTTAACACCAGACTGTTCTAGTAATGCATAAACTCCGGCTAAAGCACCTTCACCCGTAACAGGGCTCACGGTACCAATTTTAACAAGTACGTTTTTAGCGCCAGCTGTGATTGCTGCGTTCTGATACGTTGCTGGGGTTACCAAAGTGATATTCTGTGGCGTAACGATTTGGACTTGTACACCATACCCCTCACTTTGAGACTCGATAAAAGCACTTGAATACACAACAGTTCCTGGACCAGATCCATCCTGTAAAAAGCGATTAATGACAGTTCCATCGACATAAACAGTGTTCGTTGGTGTAACATCAGACGCACCTAATAATTGAATCGTTTGTTGTTGTTGTTCGGCTGATAAAGATGCTCCTAAAGATAATAAACGTTGGCTTTCCGTTTGACTAATCGCTTGGACATAATTGCTTGAACCTACTAAACTCGGAACAGTTACGGGAGCAAGGGCTAACGACGCTAGAAGAGCCGCTCCAATCTTAAAACTTTTTTTCATATATTCCACTCCTATTGATAGCTTGATTTGAATTTTACAGTTCTCAAATATCATTATAACAAAATATTGAGAATTATTTATTACGTATTGATTGAAATCGTGTAACTAATTTTTAGATGAGTGCAGTAACACGAACCTCGTCATAGATACGAACTAAGAATTTATTTAGTAGCTTTGGGGTTTATTTAGTCAAACTATGACGACTAAATACATTGTAAGATGTTTACCGAATCTCGACAAGCTACTTTCTAATTCTTCATAATTAAACAAAGAAAAACCCAAAAAAAGAAGAATATTCTTCACATATTTTGGGTTTACTCTTTATTATGCGTGGTTATCTAATACTTTAGCAAGAACACCACTGATGAAATTACGTGATTTATCATCACTAAAGGATTTACTTAATTCAATCGCTTCATTGACCGCCACCGTATTGGGTACACGTGTGTTGTCCACGAATAAAATTTCATAAAATGCAATTCTTAAAATTGTTAAATCAATTTTCGCAATGCGAGAAATTGTCCAATCCGTTAAATAGTTGCTTATTTGTTGATCAAGTGTTTCTTGCTGAGCAAGCACACCTTCCACTATTTCACGTAAATAGGCATCGATTCTTCCTTGATAGCCCTCTTCAGGGTCATTACCTGCCAACAGAGCAAATTCCAACGCACTTTCAGTGGTTGTCTCTTCTTGTGGCTCAATTAATTGGAACAACGTCTGCACAGCTTTTTCACGGACAATATGTCTCGATAATTTATTATTCAAACACTTCACCATCTTCTAATTCAGTTTCTTCATCAAGATGCAAATAGTCGTGATTAGAAGTCGGTTCAGTTTCAATTGAGACTACATGAACGTTAACTTCTTGCACTACTAGATCAGTCATAAATAAGATTTGTTCTTTAACTTTTTCTTGAACTTTAATTGCCACATCTGGCACTGAAAATCCATAATTCAAACGAATCTCAGTATCAATTGCAATGGCATTGTTTTCACGACGTACTTTAACACCGATTCGATCGCGATTGCGCGTCATAAAGCCTCCGATTTCGTTCTGTACACTTGCGTGTAGTTTATGAACACCTTCAACTTCACTTGCAGCTTTAGCAGCAATACTTTCCAATACGCCTGTTGTAATATTGATTTCTCCTAAATTTAAAGAAACACCTGTTTGTTTAGACATGTTCTTCGCCTCCTTTTCATACAATTTAGTATCGTGTATATTTTAGCGGAAAATCCACCCAGTTACTATAGGATAATTAAATGTTTTGGACTTTTGTTCAGACTTTCAACCCCATCCACCTGCACAAGTAAGTCATTTTCGATCCGTACGCCACCTAATCCTGGGATATAAATTCCTGGTTCGTTAGTAATAACATTTCCAACTTGAACAGCTTCTTCGTTTTTAAATGAGATGGCTGGTAATTCATGAACATCTAAGCCAAGACCATGACCAGTACTATGTCCAAAATAGTCACCATAACCTTTTTCTGTAATGTAATCACGTGCTAAGGCATCGATTTCTTTACCCGTCATTCCCGCCTTTGCTCCGCGGTTTACGCGTTCATGTGCTTCTAAAACAATGTGATAAATCTTTTCTAATTCTGGATCCACACTTCCAATCGCAATTGTTCGAGTCATATCTGAACTATAACCCTTGTAATAACAACCCCAGTCTAAAGTAATCATATCACCATCTTCAATGACTTTATCTGACGCCACACCATGAGGCATAGATGAACGAACACCACTGGCAACAATTGTATCGAAAGACATTGCTGAAGCTCCTTTTCCTTTGAGGAAAGCTTCCAATTCATTAGCTACTTCAAGCTCTGTGACACCAGGTTTGATGAATTTAAGGATATGTTCAAAGGATTGATCCGTAATGTCACACGCTTCTTTAATCAATGCAATTTCAGAAGGCTCTTTAATTTCTCGGATTTTTTCTACTAATCCTTTTGTCTCCACAATTTCAGCAGAAAATAATTCTTTAATGTGTAAGTAAGTTGTGACGTTCATTTGATTGGCCTCAATCGCCAGTTTTTTTACATTATTCGCAATCAAAACATCATTCACTTCTGCCATGATTGGCTGCTTATGAATCCTAACGGTATAACCAACTGCTTGCTGCGCTGCTTGTTCGTTATAACGAAAATCAGTGATGAAATAAGCTTCATTTTGAGTGATGACTGCAACGCCTGCACTCCCTGTAAAATTTGCCAAATAACGTAAGTTAACAGTTTCTGTAACTAATAAGGCATCCACATTTAGTTCTGTTAGTTTATTTCTAACTTTATCAATTCTAGACATAATACATCCTTCTTTCTATTCATTCTCGACTAGTATACCAAATTTCAAGCTTTTTACGAAATATTTCAACAGCAAGCTTTGAAATTCATCAAAAAAAACAGCCCTTACTCTCGCTTGGGCTATTATGGATTAAAAGTTAGGTGTTTTTAAATCATGCACATGATTACGAGTGTTCAATTTTTTAGCTAGATAGGGTGTGATAATGCTTGTTAAAACGACACCAAAAGCAATTTGAGCTGTTGCTGATGCAACAAAAGGTTGAATGGATGGATTTGATTGAGCGATTAAAGTTGGTACTGAGACCGACATCCCAGCAATGGAACTAATCGCTAGAGAAGAAATTCCATCTTTTTTTAATAATTTCATTTCAACATAAAGTAGAATAGGTAACATCAATATATAGAAGATAATTGTGATAATGACACCTTGAACCCCAGATTGAACGGCATTAATTAAGTTGATATTTGCACCAAAACTCCAGCCCATGAATGGAGTTAAAACTGAAACACCTGGTGCCAGGAACTTTGCCATATTCTCATCTAAATTCCCAACTAGCATTCCTAGTAAGATTGGAATTAGAGTTGAAAGAATTGGCATCCAATCAATGGCAGTTGCTTGTGATAGTCCAAATATCAGCATCGGATAAGCTGGAACACATAATAAACCAACTAAGCCAAAAGCAGAGACATCATCTGGTGTTCCCATCTCATCCTCTAAAGCTAGATATAAAGATGGGTTGGTACTACAGATAGTTGCGATAAAGGCAACCGCACTGATTCCTAAAAATCCTGATTGACCAAATAATTGGATAAATACAATACTTGCTATCACACAAATAATTATTTTTGTTAATAAGAGAACTCCCTGTTTTTTTAACACTTTACCAATTCGGTGAATGTTTAGCCCGGCTCCTGAACAAAAACACGTCACACCAATAACATAGTTTAAACCATCCGTTGTGAACATCGCTTGAGTCATACCACCGATTCTAAATAAGTTAGGTGCGAAAGTATAAAAAATTGCACTTAACAGCATTGGAACTAGTAATAGTCCACCTGGAAACTTTTTCATAAAATTAAACACGGAACAACCTTCTTTCGTTTTATGGACTCATACTTTCTCATATTTATTTGTCATTGTGTATAGTCATTTCATATTAAATCATTCTTTTGTTTGAGCAATTGAGACAACATACTTTTCAGTCTTTTTGTAAATTAGTTTTGGCTGTATGTCATAAGGTCCCTATTCGGCCTGGAGTGTAACTATCTAGAGGGAAAAAGCACTCATTCTTGTAAGGATACAAAAAGGAGTGCTTCTATAATTAATCTACTTTAGCTGAGCGCTTGCGCACACCTTTGTTTACATCAAGTAAAACTGGTAGAATCATTGGATTTCGTTCTGTTTTTTCATAAATCAATGGTTGAATTTGTTCAAAAATCAAGTCACGAATGAGTCGCTCAGTGACATTATTTCCATTTTCGTTCAAGCCACGGTTAATGATCGAACGTAAATTGTTTTGTAAGTCGTGAATTAAATCACCGGACTCACGCATATAAATGAAGCCACGTGACATTATGTCTGGACCACTGACCAGTTGCTTGTTCTCGTAATCGATTGTCGCTGTTACAATTACTAAGCCTTCTTCTGAAAGACTTTTACGGTCACGTAATACAATGCTACCGATGTCGCCAATTCCGCTTCCGTCAACATAGATATCATTTGCAGGGAATCGTCCGGCTAATCGAGCAGTTTCAGCTGTTAAAGCTAATACTTGACCATTCTCCATGATATAACAGTTATCTCGTGGAATCCCTGTTCTTTGAGCTAATTCGGTATGAATACTTAACATACGGTATTCACCGTGGACTGGAATAAAGAATTTAGGTTTCATTAATCTTAACATTAATAATTGTTCTTGTTGACCACCGTGTCCTGACGTATGGATGTTATTAAATTTACCATGAATAACATTTGCTCCAGCTTCAGTTAATTGATTGATAACACGGTTGACACTAATCGTGTTACCAGGGATTGGTGAACTCGAAAAGATGACAGTATCTTCTGGTTGTAATTGGATTTGACGGTGTGAACCTGCTGCAATTCGGCTAAGGGCGGCCATAGGTTCACCTTGCGATCCAGTACACAGAATAATCATTTGATCTGCAGGATGTTGATTCAGATCGCGATTGTCGATAATAACTTCGTTATTTTCATC
Source organism: Fundicoccus sp. Sow4_F4 (assembly GCF_052116145.1). NCBI lineage: Bacteria > Bacillati > Bacillota > Bacilli > Lactobacillales > Aerococcaceae > Fundicoccus > Fundicoccus sp. Sow4_F4. The sequence goes on from NZ_JBQKLQ010000007.1 coordinate 122,400, forward strand.
TTGAATATAACCTAATTCACGACCAGTTTTTATAGCATTCTCCATACTTCTACCGAATACAGCAACTTTACGCCCAGTATCTTTAGCAGTTTGAATCACTTGTTGGAGACGTGACACGTTTGATGCGAATGTAGCAAAAATTACACGGCCAGAGACCCGTTGGATAATGTTCTTAATTGATTGTCCAACGATTTGTTCTGACTTAGTAAAGGTTGGAATTTCTGAGTTTGTACTATCACTAAGTAAAGCGAGTACGCCCTCTTCACCAATACGAGCCATTCGGTGTAAGTCCGCTGGTTCACCTACTGGTGTAAAATCAAACTTAAAGTCACCTGTGAAGACAATGTTGCCTGGAGGAGTTTTTACAACCACCCCATATGCTTCTGGAATACTGTGAGTGGTACGATAGAAACTCACACTAGTTTTTCTAAAACGAATAACTGAATTTTCATCGATTTCAGTAATGTTCGCATCTCTCAACAAACCACGTTCATGTAATTTATTTCGAATTAAAGCACTAGCTAACTTGCCAGCATAAATCGGAACGTTAAATTGTTGAAGTAAGAATGGGATTCCCCCAATGTGGTCTTCGTGTCCGTGACTAATTATCAAAGCTTTCACTTTATGACGATTTTGTAAGATGTATTGATAATCAGGAATCACATAGTCGATTCCTAACAATTCATCTTCCGGAAACATAACACCACTATCTAATAAGATTATCTCATCTTGAAATTGAACGCCATACATGTTCTTTCCAATTTCATTTAAACCTCCAACAGCGAAGACTCCAGCCTCGTTGTTTTTTATATTAACAGACATGGTTAATACTCCACAACGTTAAAATCCGGATTATTTTCGCGCTCATATTCTAGGTGAGCACCTGAAACTTCTTGGACTAATTCAATATTGTATGGTGTATTGTTAGCCAATTTCTCTCTTGCTTCTATCAGACTATCCGCCTCTAAAAACATCGATTTTGTTTTCTCGCGATTTGGAATTTGTAATTTGCTTTCTTGGTATATAACTTTAAATATCATTTGTATATTTAACTCCTTTTATTTATTTTCAACTGAGTGTTGAGCGTTAGCCACTCTTAGCCTCTTTCATTTTAGCATACTTTATTTTTCAAGTATACCAACTGACACTTTTGAAAAGGTATTCATTAATTTAACGAAAACTTAAACAATTAAAAAGCATAAATTGACTTAAAATACGTATTTATATATGACGAGTCTTTTGTCAATATATTTTTGAAAGGGTGATGTACTAATGATTGAACAAGACGCTCAAGAGTTAATCAAAAGCTGCCGTTAATATTGGGGTTTCAGATATCCATTTGTTGCCCATCAACACTGATGTCTACTGTATCTATTTTCGAATTAATGGAAAGTTAGAAAAGTATCAAACACAGCCAATTGAGTGGGGAAAGCGTTTAATTAGCTATTTTAAATTTCTCGCCAATATGGATGTGGGTGAAAAACGAAAACCACAATCTGGTGCGAGTCATCTACAAGTGGATAGTAGTCCAGTCGAATTAAGATTTTCAACTATTACAAATGTTCTGCTTTTGGAATCGCTTGTTATTCGTGTCATTCGACAACAATTGAAAAGTAGTCATGCAATTCAAACTTACTTTCCACAAGATATCACACTCCTGCGCTCCTTATTAAAAAGAAAAAGTGGTCTCGTTTTATTTTCAGGGCCTGTCGGGTCTGGAAAAACTACTACCATTTATCAATTACTCAGAGAAAGAATGTCTCAAGAAACCGTCCAAATCATTACGATGGAAGATCCGGTTGAAATTTATGAAGCAAACTTCCTTCAAACGGAAGTCAATGAATTAGCGGGAATTTCCTATGATGTCTTAATTAAATCATCTTTACGTCACCACCCCGATATCTTAATGATTGGTGAGATTCGTGATGAAGAGACGGCTCGAATGGCAATTCGCGGTGCTTTAACAGGTCATTTGATGATTGCGACGATTCATGCTAAAGATACTTTAGGAGTCATTGCCCGTTTACAGGAATTACAAGTGACATCTGAACAACTCAAGCAAACTTTAATTGGTGTCGTTTCCCAACGACTTGTCCCGCGCTATTGTTACCAATGCCAAGGTGATTGTCGTCCACAATGTAGCCTGTCGCCCTTAGGTACAAAAAGAGCCGCTCTGTTAGAGATTATGTCTGGTCAAGTATTAAAGGAAGTCTTGACTTTCAACGAGGCGCCTCAACACTTGGTCAATTTAAATCAAAAACTTAGAAAGGCGTGGGCATGTGGCTACATCAACGAAAAAACCTATACTCAGTTCGAAGTTATTTAACCATAAACTCAAACGTCTAAACGCTAAACAACGCGCCTATTTGTTAATCACTTTAGCGGATATGCTTGAGGAAGGTTTTTCAATCAACCAAAGTTTGGTCTTCATGAAATTGTTAATGAAACCTCAAGCAGGCCAGATTGAGTCTATCATTATCCAGCTTCAGCAAGGCCAATCCTTCGAGAGGAGTATTCAAGAACTTGGTTATTCAGTCTCTACTGTTGCTCAATTATTCTACGCACAAAGGCAAGGGCGTTTCATAGAAGCCCTACGGGCCACAGCCATGCAGATGCAACAAGTACAGAATTACCAACAAAAGATTATCAAAGTCATCACATATCCCCTAATAATGGGTAGTTTTTTAATCGCCATGATGTTTGGCATGCGAATTTTATTGCTTCCTCACATCATGAGTTTTATCTCCCAAGAAACGTATGATAGCAATGTTCTAGTGCGTTTATTGGTAATGTTCTTTAATTATCTGCCACAGATTAGTTTGTTTTTACTTTCTAGTAATTTGATTATATATTTATGTATCGATTTCTATTTACTGCGTTTAGATTACTTAGATCGTTACCGATTACTACTCCGTTTTCCCTTTTTAAGTTACTGGGTAAGAAGTTACTGTTCCTATAAATTATCTAAAGAACTCGGATATTTTTTTGAAGGCGGTTATTCCTTATTACAAACAGTTGAAGTCTTAACTTTATATCCAATTGACCCTTTTCTTACAGAAATTGCTGAACGATTAAAATATGGTTTAGTACAAGGGGAGCCATTAGTTGAGATTATCAAAGACATGAATCTCTTTTCTATAGAATTGCCAATGGTTATTTATCAAGGAGAACTGACCAGTCAAACTGCTCAAAAATGTAAAGTTTATTCTGATAAACTCTTTCACGATTTAATGGAAGATGTTGCAAAGAAAATAGGTTACATCCAACCGTTCCTGTTTCTCGTCATTGCGATACTTATTCTAGGCATGTACTTAACGATTATGCTCCCTATGTTAACAATGGAATTTTAATACGGAGGTTCTTATGAAGAAAAATAATGTTCCAAAAAGAAAAAAAGGTTTTACATTAATTGAAATGCTGATTGTGTTAGTCGTGGTAGCATTATTAATGGCGATCATCATACCTAATGTCGCGGGCCAAAGAACAAGGATTGACAAACAAGCTACCCAAAACATCGCAGAGATCCTTGAAACTCAAGCCAACACTTACCTACTTGTTGAAGATGATGCAGAGGTCACTTTAGGTGAATTAATCAGTGAAGGCTACATTACAAGTAAGCAAGCCACAGAAGCTGGAAATTTACTAAATTTTACAGAAGATTCGGTGATCACATTGCCTATCGAAATTCCTAGCGAGTAATTAACTGCTTATGCGTACGCAAGCTAAGATGGGCTTTACTTTAGCAGAAGCTTTAGTAGTCTTGCTTGTTATTTCTTTCTGCATGAGTGTTTTAGCCTACATTCCGTCAAATGAAATGCTTGAAAAAATTGAATCTCGACTCTTTTTTAATCAAGTATTAGCTGGCTTAAACCTCGCACAGGAAGTAAGTATCTTGCAAGAAACCCAAGTCTATGTTCGTTTTTGGCAAACTTTACCTTTCGTTCAATTTCAAATTGTTGGTCATGATACTCCCATTCAAGAAGTCAGTATTCCAGATTGTTGGCGTATTGAACAATCTTTACAATTCACACATTTTCCAGATGGTCGCACCAATCAATTTGGTACCGTCGTTTTCGTCCACCGCGATGGCCACCGTGCCGAGTTGGTCTTTCAGTTAGGAAGTGGAAAGTATGAGTTACGTCAATAAAAAAGGCTTTACTTTTATAGAATCACTCGTTGGTTTGAGCCTCTTTAGCTTAATTCTAATGTTATATTTACCTGCTTTTTATCTAGAATTATCGAGAGTTTCAACTTTACAAAGAGAAACACAACACTGGCAAATATTCCATGAATTAGTCAGTTTAAGATTGGATCCAAAGGTTACTGACGAACAATTTGAACTCGCTAAACATTCCATAGCAACCAAACGTTCTTACATAGTCAACGCTTTCGATTGCCAAGCTCATCAATGCTTTATTCAATTTTCAGATGGAGAAGTCTATGATGTTATTCTCGAAGAAATTAGCCCGTCAGCCGCCTCTTAAGCCAATTTACACCCATAAGAATGCTTTTACTCTTCTCGAGGCATTACTCGCTCTGTTAGTCTTTGCCATCATCATGCATAGTCTATCGATGGCAGTTACTCATTATTATCAGATTGAAGAAACGTTTAGAACAGATAAAGGACTGGAGTTTCAGCTATTCACTAAAATTATTTCTTTAGAAATAGATAATTATCAATTTATTAGTGCATCACCAGAAACCATCATTTTGACTGATAAGACTAAGCAATTCACCATCATCCATTCTAATCAAAAAATATACAAAACACCCGGTCATCAACCTTATCTCTATGATGTGCAGCAATGGCATTTAAATTGGTCTGACCCGATATTAACCATAACAGTTGCTTTCACAAATCAACAACAATATACCACTCAATTAATAATTGACTAAAACTTAAGGGAGCTTCAAATGAGCAAAAGAGCCTTTATCGTCCGAAATTTATCCTCTTTATTTCCGAATCAAAAAGGCATTGTATTGCCCGTAGTTATGGTTTTTATGGTACTCAGTCAAACTGTCTATTGGGGTGTGTTACATTTGAATCAAATAAATAGTCAACAATATAAACAATTTCAGGCTTACTACCAAGCTGAAATTCAAAATAGTATGGTTGATCATTTGTTAATTGATGATGACTCAGTATTTGCTTTGACTTTAGAAAATCAATTGTTTGATCACTTACTAAAGCAACACGACTTAATGGTTAAAAATCTTGCTATCGAAAGCTGGTTGCTTGAAAAGCCGCAAGTTGGCCTTGCTCGCTTATCATCTGCTGTCGATAGAGAACGCCTTTTTCTCTATCGACAGCTAGTATATCTAGATCAAGAACAATTAGATTATTGCTTACTCTTTCAGGATATTGAATGCTTTGGCCAATTGAATTCCAATGGTACGTATGACCCGAAAAGTTTTAACCTGGCCTTTGTGAACACCGATACTTTTGATAGCTTACAGGCCCAATTAGTAGACGATGGCTTTGTTTTAAACCACACCTTAAAACGTAACTTTCTCGACGCTTTGGCCAATAGTGATTTTTCTGAGATAAATTTTAAATTTAATTTAGGGTATGTGTCAATTTTCCAACTAAGTGACTTGACCTATCAATATACAACACAACTTAAACACATTGATTATTCTGTTACTAAAAGAAAACCAATTCGTACCACTCAATACTTACTAATCTGGCAAGGATACATTTATGAGCGCGCCTCCCCCGTGAATAAATAAAAGCTTGTTCAAATAGTAGGGTCAATTTCTATTCTTTATGTTAAATATATTTTTTCATAAAAAAGGTGCGACTGGCTCCTAAGTCGCACCTTCATATTTTTTGATTTTTAATCCTAGTTTTTTTACCCTTTCGTACTGGCTGAAGTATTCATCCCTTCGATAAAATAGCGTTGCAAGTCGAAAAATAGAACTACCACAGGTATTAAGACGATTAAAGAACCAGCCATCATATAATTCCACTGTGTAGCAACTTGATCTTTAAACACTTTCAAACCAATCTGTAACGTGTAGAGTGATTCATCATTTAAGTATAATAGCCGCCCCATAAAATCATTCCATGCGCCATTAAAACTGAATACCGCAATCGTTGCTAATGCTGGTGTTGAAAGAGGCAAAATAATAGTAAACCAGATATAAAGATGTCCGGCACCATCTATTTTAGCAGCTTCATATAAGTCAGGTGAAATCCCTTGAAGACTAGCAAGATAAAGTAACATTGAGCCACCAACTCTCCATATGTTGATAAAGATTAGAGCTGACTTAGTCCAATCAGGATCAAATAGCCAGGCTGGACCAGTGATGCCAGACTAAGAAAGCGCAATATTTATTAACCCCGTTTGCGGACTCAACAATTGCATCCATAAGAAATAGACTCCTACTCCGGAAAGAATCGAAGGAAGGTAATATATCGTTCTAAAAATCGAATGCCTAGTATTTTTTGATTCATTAGTAAAGCTATGCCAACAGCACCAACTATTGTCAATGGAACAGAGATTGCCACATAAAAGAGTGTATTACCTAAGGAAATCCAAAAAAAGTGGCTCATTATTAAACATCCTACGATAATTATCAAAACCAATAAAGTCTATCTGTGATGTCATATCATAATTAGAAAAACTTCAAACAATGAAAATAATAAAGGTCTCAAAGTGAATACAACTAAACCAATTAACAATGGAGCAATAAAAAAGATAACCCTGCAGCCCTTCTCTTCTATAAGCCTTAGACAATTTTTTTCGTTCAGTATTTTTATTTCTTTTTCTAAAGGGTTTCTCATTAGCCATCTCAAAGCCTCCTTTATTTTAATTGAATCGAGTAAATGGTGGTCTCAATTGGATATCATATGGACTGATCAAGCGAAATACTCACCAAATTTAAAACAATTAAGTTTTAAATTAATATTGTGTTAAGAATAGTTACGATGATGTTCTACACTTACGTGTAAATTATTAAAAATTTATTTATAGTATATTTTGACAATTCATAAAGAAGCAGAGACATTGATTGTCTCTGCTTCTTTATTGGTTATTGTATTTAATATCTTCCTCTATCACGCATCGCACGATCAATGTCACGCTTTGCTTGTTGATCTTTGAGTGCATGACGTTTATCATGCTTGTCTTTACCTTTTGCTAAACCAAGTAAAACCTTAGCGCGTCCACGAACTAAATAAACTTTTAACGGAACGATTGTCATTCGGTTCAACTTGACCTGCGATTGAAGGTCTGAGATTTGCTTTTTATGCATCAGTAGCTTGCGGTCTCTCAATGGATCATGATTAAATATATTTCCAAAATCGTATGGACTGATGTGAACATTCTTCAACCAGGCTTCTCCCCTATAAATAGTGATATAACCATCTTGAATGTTAATTTTACCATCTCGAATTGCTTTAATTTCAGTACCTCTAAGCACTAAGCCAGCTTCATAAGTGTCAATGATATGATAGTCGTGTCGAGCTTTACGGTTTTGTGCCAAAGGCTTATCGTGGGTCTTAGCCATCGTTTTCACCTCGTCTACTCTCTATTTACTACGCTTGCGAATGGTGAATTTATTTTTCCCCTTCGACTGATTGCTTTTGGATTTTCCTCTTGAATTCTTACTATTAGAACGCCCTTTACCATCCGCCACATTTTTCAGACCTTGACGGTTAGTGTTTGATTGACGTTTGTTTTTATCTTGAGTTCTAGCATTTTTGGCTTGACGTTTTTGACGATTTAATGCATCAATGTCAAGGCCTTCAACAGGCTCTGCTTCTAGAATATCAAAATCAATTTGACGTTCTTCGATATTCACAGATGTTACTTGTATCTTAACCTTCTGGCCAATTCGGTAAACTTTACCTGTTCTTTCACCAATCAGTAATAAATGTTGTTGGTTAAAGTTATAATAATCATCTGTTAGATTAGATAAGCGAACCAAGCCTTCCACTGTATTGGGTAATTGAATAAAGATACCAAATGATGTAATTGAACTAATCATTCCTTCAAATTCTTCTCCAACTTTATCCAACATGAATTCAGCTTTCTTCAGCGCATCTGTTGCTCTTTCAGCATCAACTGCTCGTCTTTCCATTTGAGAACTATGAATAGCGATTTCAGGCAGTTTTGCTTCTAAACGTTCTGACTCTTTTGGTGTTGGACGGCCTTTTATGTATTGATGAATTAGACGATGAACAATCAAGTCTGGGTATCGACGAATCGGTGACGTAAAGTGTGTATAGTCTTCTGCAGCTAAACCATAATGCCCACGTGGCTCTTCACTATACTTCGCTTGTTGCATACTTCTTAACATCATCGTCGAAACAACTTGTTCAAAGGGCTCTCCTTCAACACTTGATAAAGCTTCTTGTAATTGTTTCGGACTAATTGAAGCAGTGTCGCCTCTTAAAACAATCCCAAATGAAGTCACAAATTCAGCGAACCGATCCATTTTCTCTAAGTTCGGTTGTTCATGAATACGGTAGATAAACGGATAAGCTTTATTTGTAAATTCTTTTGCTACTGTTTCATTAGCGGCTAACATAAAGGATTCAATTAATCGCTCACCAATAAATCGTTCACGTAATTCAATGTCGATTGGGTTTCCATCTGAATCTACAATAATTTTAGCTTCTGGCGCATCAAAGTTTAAAGCCCCTCGTTCAGAACGCATGTCTTCAAGGATATGGTGTAACTCAGACATATCTTCTAACATAGGTACAATTTGCTGGTACTCTTCGCGTAAGTCGCTATTACCATCTAAAATATCATTTACATCAGAGTAAGTCATTCTGTAAGAAGAATTAATCACACTTGGATAAATAGAATGTTTCGTTACTTGTCCAGATGGATCTATCGTCATTACACAACTTAATGTCAAACGATCTTCATTTGGATGTAGGGAACAAATTCCATTTGATAATCTTTGCGGTAACATTGGTACAACACGGTCTGTTAGATAGACTGACGTCGCTCTTTCTAAAGCTTCTACGTCGATTGGGCTTCCTTGTGTAACATAATGAGAGACATCTGCAATATGTACACCAAGTTCGAAGCTACCATCCTCGTTTTTCTTTAAAGAAATCGCATCATCCAAGTCTTTCGCATCAGCGCCGTCAATTGTCATAATTAACTCATTTCGTAAGTCTTTACGCCCTTCAATAGCCGCTTCATCTATGACTTGTGGTACTGATTCTGCTGCTTCCTTTACCTCTTCTGGGAATTCACTTGGAATACCAAATTGATAAAGAATCGCGAGAATATCGACACCTGGAGCGTCTTTATGGCCGATTTCTTTAGCGACTAAACCTGTCATAACGTTTGGTCGCTCGCTTGTTGGGTAATCTTTAATTTTAACAATACAAATTGTATGATCCGCTGGATGGAGTCCATCTCCTAAAACATAAATACGAACTTCATCCGCATAGTCCCCGTTGGGTTTAACATACCCTAAGTAACCTGTTTCTTCTCTTTGAGTTTGATTATAAGCGAAAAACTCCCCTACTAATTGCGTTGCTGCACGTTCAGTTACTTTCTCTACTCTCGCTTCAGAACCTTTACCAGTTAATGGATCGACATGTTTAATAATACTTACTTCAACAGTATCTCCATCCATCGCTTCACCTACGTGTGAAGGTGGGACAAAAAAATCAGGTTGTTCATCATCATAATGAATAAAACCATAACCTTTACCATTCGATCTGAATGTTCCAGTCACTGTGTCCTCTCGAGAAATCACACGAAACTTTCCATTAGGCAATAATTGAATTTCGCTGACACGCTCTAAAAAAGCGAGCGCTTTAACTAATTTTTTATAATTCTTGGTGCCTTCGTAGTTTAATACTGATGATAAATCATTCACACTAAAACTTCGTTCTTCATTTTCTTTTAAAAAGGCTAATATTTTTTGTTCAAATTTAGATAAACTCATATTCAGCCTCCTCTCTATTTTTATTAATATTTTTTTGTAAAGTCATTAAGTATTATCAGCTAAGAAACTGATCACACTGTTTTCAAAATCGACACGATCACGATTAACCGTAATAACGTGTGTATTCTCTGGGAACCAATGAAAATCGATTTTAGCATTAATTAATTCGTCTTGTAATTCGTAGACATCATCCGTGTCAATCAGCTCATCTTTGGCAGACTGAGCGATATAGAAAGGTTGGTCAATAGTTGCTAGCTTCTTTTTAACTGCTTGTTTTACTTGTTCCAACTCATCCATTTGTTCCCAATGGGCTTTATGAATTTTTTCTTCATCCAATTCATATTGTTCCATGGTTTGAGTCGTACGTGCTAAATATTTGGCATACCCCATAAAAGCTTTAGAGACATCGGTTCTTTCTACTGTAACAACCGGTGAGTTAAAGATTCCGCCTCCATCAATCGAGTTTGATGGATTAGCAATTAAAGCTGTCGCCATAATACCACCCATTGATAAACCGAAAACAAAAACTTTTTCAAAGCCTTGTTTTTTCAACCAAGTATAGGATGCTTGAGCCTCTTCTAACCAAATAAAGGCAGATGCATTAAGAATATCAAAAATATCGTCAGACCAATGACCACTAAAATTAGGACATAAAACAGAATACCCTAATTTATGTAAGCGGCGTCCTAACAAATTCATATCTTTAGCTGATCCAGTATATGCGTGTAATAAAAGAACCCCAACTTTGGCTCCTTCACTCGGCAAATAAATAGCTTTCTCAAATGGAATATTAATTGTCAATTTCAACATCCTCTCTACATCATCCATTTTAACGCAATGAAAGATACATTCAAGTATAAGCCCTTTGTGTATTAGGATTTAAACAGTCAATAAGAATTAAAAAATCCCTGATAAAAGAATCAGAGATTGTACAAGTTTAGTTTTTATTTAGTTGATAGAATCGCTAAAACAATGGCAATCCCAAAAAATAAAATCCCTAACACAGTAGTAGCTCTAATTAGAAAAGCTTCAAAACCACGTGCTTTTGTTTTTACAGTACCATCATCGCCACCACCAGTTAAAGAACTTGCAGCATTACTTTTAGATGGTTGCATTACCACTGATATAACTAATAAAATCGAAACTACGATTAACGCAATCATAAGTGCATTGTACAAAGGACATCCTCCTTAAAAAATCTCTACAATTAATCGTAACATAAAAAGCTTACTAATGCTATGCTTTCAGCAAAATATTTACATGCTTTAATTGTAATGGACCTTCTTTTCGTGAAATATTAAAGCCTCATCCCACCGTTCACTCCAAGGACTTGACCATTAATGCAATCAAAATAAGCCAAAATGCCTGCATTAAACGGCGCCTCTACTGGTGAATAAGTCCCTAAAATAGCAGCAGAGTTACCAACTAAAATCGATTCATCTGTAACCCCTTGGTCTGCGAAAGCTGTTAGCGCAACTAAAGCAACGTTAAAGTAGCTGATGCTGCAACTAGAACAAATTTATATTTTTTCATTTAAATTTCCTCCTATTGGATATTAGTTTTTCCTAAATATGAATCAACTAATGACGCGTCTTGCAATAGTTCATTGGCTTTGCCTTCATTACTGATATTACCAACTTCTAAAACATAGGCATAATCCGCAATTTTTAGTGTTTGAACCGCGTTTTGTTCTACAATTAACACTGTTGTACCGTCTTGGCAACTGTGATGGATAATCTCCAGAATATTTTTAATGATAATTGGTGCTAGACCTAACGATGGTTCATCTAGTAACAATAATCTAGGATAACTCATTAACGCACGTCCAATAGCTAAGAACCGAGGAAAACCAGTTAAATTATATAAGATTATATCATCATTTAAAATGAAAAATCTAATCAGACTATCTATTATCAACAAAAAACGCCCCCTTATCTTATTTTTCTCAAAATAAAATAAAGAGAGCGTTTGGTTAAACTACAGCCTGTTTCTATTGAATCATACTGTCAATTATTTATTTTCTAAGTTGTAGAAAGCTTCTAAGCCTTGGTATACTGCTAAGTCGCCTAATTCGTCTTCGATACGTAATAATTGGTTGTATTTCGCCACACGGTCTGTACGTGATAACGAACCAGTCTTAATTTGACCAGCGTTTGTTGCCACGGCAATGTCAGCAATTGTTGAATCTTCTGTTTCACCAGAACGGTGAGAGATTACTGCTGTATAACCAGCACGTTGAGCCATTTCAATTGCATCAAAAGTTTCAGTTAAAGTACCGATTTGGTTAACTTTAATTAAGATTGAGTTACCAATATGGTTTTTGATACCTTTAGATAAAATTTCAGTATTCGTTACGAATAAATCATCACCAACTAATTGAACTTTCTCGCCTAAACGTTCAGTTAATAATTTCCAACCGTCCCAGTCGTTCTCATCCATACCATCTTCAATAGAGATAATTGGGTACTTTTCTACTAATTCAGCTAAGTAATCTACTTGGCCAGCAGCGTCTAATTTAGCGCCGTTTTCGCCTTCGAATTTAGCGTAGTTGTAAATACCATCTTCGTAGAATTCTGAAGCTGCACAGTCAAATCCTAGGTAAACATCTTTACCAGGCTCTAAACCAGCTGCTTTGATAGCTTCTAAGATTGTTTCAACACCGTCTTCAGTGTTTTCGAAACGAGGTGCGAATCCACCTTCGTCACCAACTGATGTTTCTAAACCGCGTCCTTTTAGAATATCTTTAAGAGCGTGGAATACTTCAGTTCCCCAACGAATTGATTCTTTAAATGTTGGTGCACCAACTGGTAAGATCATGAACTCTTGGAATGCGATTGGTGCATCAGAGTGAGATCCACCGTTAATGATGTTCATCATTGGTGTTGGTAATACTTTAGTGTTGAAACCGCCCAAGTATTGGTATAAAGGAATGTTTAAGTAATCAGCTGCTGCACGTGCTGCTGCAATTGAAACGCCAAGAATTGCGTTTGCACCTAATTTACCTTTGTTAGGAGTACCATCTAATTCGATTAATAAAGTATCGATCGCTGCTTGTTGTAATACATCATAACCTAATAATGCTTCTGCAATGATGTTGTTTACGTTATCTACAGCTTTAGTAACACCTTTACCTAAATAACGGTCTTTGTCACCATCACGTAATTCAACAGCTTCGTGCTCACCTGTTGAAGCTCCTGAAGGAACCATTCCGCGACCAAACGCACCGCTTTCTGTATAAACATCAACTTCAATTGTAGGGTTACCACGTGAATCTAGGACTTCTCTTGCATAAACATCTGTAATAAATGGCATATTATTTCTCTCCTTTGAAATAAGTATAATCAGCAGTAAAGCTATGCTTTCTGTGACTATCTATAAGTAATTGTATTCATTCTGACTAATAAAAGCAAAGTATTTCGTGTGTGTAATAAAAATTTCAAGCTTAAGCTTTAATTAAGCTTTCACCTGTCATTTCTTCAGGCTGTTCAACATTTAATAAATCTAATAATGTTGGTGCTAGGTCAGCTAATTTACCACCATCGCGTACTTCAATACCGTGTTTAGTCACAATAACTGGCACAGGATTTGTCGTATGAGCTGTCATTGGTTCACCTTCAGGCGTTGTTACTTCATCTGAGTTACCATGGTCTGCTGTAATAATTGCTTGACCACCTTTAGATAAAATTAGATCAACAATTTCTCCTAAACATTCATCAACCGCTTCAATTGCTTTAATTGTTGGTTCAAGCATTCCACTATGGCCAACCATATCAGGGTTAGCAAAGTTTAAAATAATCGCATCTAATGTGTCTTCGTTAATCGCGTCGATTAATGCATCTTTCACTTCGTATGCTGACATTTCTGGTTTTAAATCATAAGTTGCAACTTTTGGTGATGGGATCAAAATACGGCTTTCTCCTGAGAACTCCTGATGACGTCCACCACTCATAAAGAATGTTACGTGAGGGTATTTTTCAGTTTCAGCAATTCTCAATTGAGTTTTACCAGCTTTGGATAACACTTCACCTACAGTATTTACTAAATCTACTTTTTTGAAAACAACTTTTGCTAACACATCATCACTATAGTGAGTAAAGGTCGTAAAGTTTAAGTTTTTAGGTGTTTTAGTTGAACTAAAGCCATCAAAAAGCGGATTGGTTAATGCTGTTGATAATTGAATCGCACGGTCTGGACGGAAGTTGAATAAAACAACAGAGTCACCATCTTCGATAGTTGCTACAGGATGTCCATCTTCTTCTACAACGAAAGGAAGTACGAACTCATCAAATACTTTTTCATCATAAGATGCTTGCACACCTTCTAATGCAGATGAAAAGGCTGGACCATCTCCTTTAACAAGTACATCATACGCCTTTTCAACCCGTTCCCAACGCTTATCACGGTCCATTGCATAGTAACGTCCAGAAATTGACGCGAATTTTCCAAGTCCAATTTCGGTCAATTCTTCTTCTGTTCGGCGGATATAGCCTAAAGCTGAATCCGGCGCAACATCACGTCCATCTAAGAAGCCATGGATATAGACTTTTGTTAAACCATGTCTTTTAGCTAAACGTACTAGTGCAAATAAATGCTCATAGTGAGAATGAACGCCACCATCTGAAAGTAAGCCCATTAAGTGAAGTGATTTGCCACTTTCTTTCGCGGTTTCAACTGCTTCAATTAACTCTGGAATCTCGTAAAAAGATTCGTCACGAACTGCGATGTTGATACGTGTAAGTGATTGATATACCACACGACCTGCACCAATGTTCATGTGTCCAACTTCTGAATTCCCCATTTGCCCTTCTGGCAAACCAACGAATTCACCATCAGCTCTCAATTGATTATGAGGAAACTCATTCCAATAGCGATCGAAATTAGGTTTCTTAGCTGCTTTAACAGCATTGCCTTTAACTTCATCACGACAAGCGAATCCATCAAGGATAATTAATGCTACTGGTGCTTTACTCATTATTTAACGGCCTCCAATAATGCTAAGAATGAATCCACTTCTAAACTTGCTCCACCAACTAAAGCTCCATCGATGTGCTCTTGAGCCATATATTCAGCTATGTTTTCAGGTTTAACTGAACCACCATATTGAATACGTACTTTTTGAGCGACTTCGTCAGAAGTTACTTCTGCAACAGCTTGACGAACAACACCACAAGTTTCGTTAGCAAGTTCTGCTGAAGAGGATTTACCAGTTCCAATAGCCCAGATTGGCTCGTAAGCAATAACTGATTGAGCAACTTGCTCTTCAGTTAAGCCTTCTAAAGCTGCTTTGACTTGACCAGAAACAAAATCATTAGTCTCGCCTGCTTCACGTTGCTCAAGTGTTTCCCCACAACAGATAATTGGTGTCATACCATTACGGAAGATAGCTTTCGCTTTTTTGTTAATCTCTTCGTCTGTTTCGTGGAAGTACTCGCGACGTTCTGAGTGTCCGATAATTACGTATTCTACACCTAAAGCTGCTAAAGCTTTTGGACTAGTTTCGCCAGTATAGGCACCTTCGTCTTCGAAGTAACTGTTTTGAGCAGCTACTTTTAATTCTGAACCTTCAGAACCTTTTTTGATTGATTCTAAGAATAAAGCTGGAGCACCAACTACTGAATCAACAAGTTCTGCTGAAGGGATTTGATCTTTAACTGCAGCCACAAAATCGCTAGCTTCAGTATGAGTTTTATTCATTTTCCAGTTACCGGCAATGATAGGTTTGCGTGTCATAAAGCCATCTCCTCTAATAAGTTTATTTTTCGTCAATTGCGTCTACACCTGGTAGAACAACACCTTCTAGGTAGTTTAACGAAGCTCCACCACCTGTTGAAATGTGCGTGAATTTATCTTCGTAACCTAATTGTGTAACAGCAGCTGCAGAATCACCACCACCAACAATTGTGATAGCGTCTTTTAAGTTACTTAGAGATTCTGCAACACCGTTTGTACCATGTGCAAATTTCTCCATTTCGAATACGCCCATTGGTCCGTTCCAAATAACTGTTTTAGCATCTTTCAATACTTCGTTAAACAGTTTGATAGATTCTGGTCCACAGTCTAAACCTTCCCAGTCGGCAGGAATGTCATCAACTGATACAGTTTGAGTGTTCGCATCGTTAGAAAAATCATCCGCTACAACTACATCAACTGGTAAGACTAACTTATCGCCAGCTTCTTCTAGTAATCTTTTCGCTAGATCGACTTTATCTAATTCTAGTAACGATTCACCAACTTCTTTACCTTGTGCTTTCAAGAATGTGTACGCCA
The DNA here is from genome assembly GCF_052116145.1 of Fundicoccus sp. Sow4_F4. Lineage (NCBI taxonomy): Bacteria > Bacillati > Bacillota > Bacilli > Lactobacillales > Aerococcaceae > Fundicoccus > Fundicoccus sp. Sow4_F4. The sequence continues at coordinate 138,588 of NZ_JBQKLQ010000007.1, forward strand.
TACCGCCACCGATAATTACTTTATCCGCTTTAGATAATAAGTTTTCAATCACTTTAATCTTATCTGAAACTTTTGCTCCCCCTAAAATCGCCACAAATGGACGTTCTGGTTTATCAACAGCTTCACCTAAGAATTTCAATTCTTTCTCTACTAAGAACCCTACGGCAGATTCTAAGTTAGCAGAAATCCCAACGTTAGATGCGTGAGCACGGTGTGTTGTCCCGAAAGCATCGTTAACGAACACATCACCAAGTGATGCCCAGTATTTACCTAATTCTGGATCGTTACCTGACTCTTTCTTACCATCTAAGTCTTCATAACGAGTATTCTGAACTAATAATACTTCGCCCTCTTCTAAATCTGCGATTGCAGCTTCTAAAGCTTCACCGCGAGTTTCAGTTGAGAATGCAACCTCTTGTTTTAATAAAGCTGCTAAATGCTCAGCAACTGGTGCTAAATCATTTTTCACTTTATCTTCTTCACTTTTAATTTTTCCTAAGTGAGAGAATAAAACTACTTTTGCATTGTTTTGAATTAAATGGGTCACAGTGTCTAATGCTGCCCTAATACGTTTGTCGTCCGTAATCTTGCCATCTTGCATTGGCACGTTAAAGTCAACACGAACAAGAACAACCTTGCCCTTAACATCTAAATCTCTAACTGTTTTTTTAGCCATATTTTTTCCTCCTAATGAGTTAAATTTACACGCAAAATGGCAGGGAAGCGTCTTGCCTCCCCGCCAATAATTGGATAGACGCTTGTTTAAACGCTATGCTCTTCTTTTTATTATAGTTTAGCGAAGTGCTCTAAAGTACGTACTAATTGAGCAGTATATGACATTTCGTTGTCATACCATGCAACAGTTTTAACTAATTGGTGGTCGCCAACTGTCATAACTTTTGTTTGAGTTGCATCGTATAATGAACCGTAAGTGATACCGACGATATCAGAAGAAACGATCGGGTCTTCTGTATAACCATAAGATTCGTTAGCTGCTGCTTTCATAGCTGCATTAACTTCGTCAACAGTAACTTTTTTATCTAAAACAGTTACTAGTTCAGTTAATGAACCTGTTGCAACTGGAACACGTTGAGCTGCTCCGTCTAATTTACCTTTTAATTCAGGAATTACTAAACCAATTGCTTTAGCAGCACCTGTAGTGTTAGGAATAATGTTTTCTGCAGCAGCACGAGCACGACGGAAGTCGCCACCTTTATGCGGTGCATCTAAAGTATTTTGGTCACCTGTATAAGCATGAATAGTTGTCATTAAACCTTCAACAACACCAAATTCTTTATTTAAAGCATCTGCCATTGGAGCTAAACAGTTTGTAGTACATGAAGCACCAGAAATAACTGTTTCGTCACCTGTTAAGATTTCGTGGTTAGTGTTATAAACTACAGTTGGAACATCGTCTCCACCTGGTGCAGTAATAACAACACGTTTTGCTCCACCTTGTAAGTGTAATTCAGCTTTTTCTTTTGAAGTAAAGAATCCAGTAGCTTCTAAAACGATATCTACTCCTAAGTCTCCCCAAGGAATTTCATTAGGGTTTGGATTGCTTAATACTTTAACTTCTGAACCGTTAACTTTGAAAGCACCTTCTAGTACTTCAACTTCACCGTTGAAACGTCCTTGAGTTGTATCATATTTTAATAAGTGAGCTAACATGTTTGCATCTGTTAAGTCATTAATTGCTACAACTTCTAAACCTTCTACCTCTTGAATACGGCGGAATGCTAAACGACCAATACGTCCAAAACCATTAATACCAACTTTTACTGTCATAATCTGACTTCCTCCTTAAGGAATTTTATTTTATAGGGTTTCCCCTTTTAAAACCTGATTAGCTATGCCTTCATCACAAATTAACCATCCGTGAGTTGGGGCAAGTTTGAAAAAGGCACTTGTAGCTTCTGCTTTCGAGGCACCACCGACGACAGTGATTATCAAGGGGATGTGATCGAGATGCTCTAATTGGATGCCCATACGTGGTAGTCGAATGACTGCTTTACCATCGCGATTATAGAACACGCCAAATGCTTCTCCCACAGCTTGACCATCAATGATTTCTTGATGCTGTTGCGGTGTTATGTCTCGTCTGTCTGCCATAACTTCAGCAGCGCCGACGCTAAGCAACAAACAATCTGCTTGCTGACTCATTTCAATTGCCTTTTTGATGGAAGGATCCATCAAGAGTATCTTTGATGTATCTTGAGTAATTTTTTCTGGAATAAACAATGGAATAAAAGTAGAATTCGTACGTTGTGCCATCAAGCCACCTACATTATTAGATTGAATATGAATCGAACCACCTACGCCACCTCTTGTCGGTACGAAGACTAATTCACGTTCTGATGAAAGACTCTCATCGAAGTAACCTCCTATATTTGCAAGAGTCGAACCACCGGTAACTGCGATCACATTACGACCTAATGATAAATGCGTACTTAAGACTTCTTGAACTGCTTGACTCATCACTTCATAAACAAACTCATCTAAATCAGCATCACCTGGAATTACCCAACAGTGTTCTAGATTCAAATGTTTTTTTAACGCTATTTCTAAGCCATATAAACGATTGGCTTTTCTAGCTAACACATCATAGCTTTCAATCTTTTGTCGACCAAATGCAGTTAACTTAATTCCTGCATTATTGACATCGACTAGTGACTGTTCACGTAATACATCGATTGCTGTCCTTAAGACTCGCTCGGTTACTTGAACTTTTTGTGCCAAAGATTTTCTGCCAATCCGATGCGATGTTTGTTCTAATTCATGAAGAATCGAAATTCTAAGCGAAAGTACTTCTTGAATATCTGGCACTATAGCTTGTATAACCGAAAACACGTCTTCCATAGTGTCCCTCCTCGTATGGGCAACTTCCGTCCAATAGTCTAGTGTAACACTAACTATTAATTAACGTAATAATCCCCCACAAACTATATAATAGCATGAATCCTACGCTATGGCAATCAAAATGATTGAATTAGCTTAGTTTTCTATCAAAAATGACAAGCGCTTACGATGGTCTTTTTTTGTCCAATCATGTATATTTTTCACAATACTCCTTGTCATTATTTATGCGCTTTCACTTGTTTTCATCCTCTTCTTGTATCTGATTAGTCAAAATATGTAAACTTGTGCGCAAACAAAAAAACTACGGTGCTTTTAAAAGCACCGTAGTTTCTTTGATTTTATTTTAATTTCTTACTGGATTCCATAATTTCGTCAATCAGACCGTAGGCTTTTGCTTCTTCAGCTGACATATAATTGTCGCGATCTGTATCTTTTTCAACCACTTCGATCGGTTGACCTGTATTATCACTGATAATTTTATTTAAGCGGTCACGCGTTTTTAAGATGTGACGAGCCGCAATTTCAATTTCAGTTGCTTGCCCTTGTGCTCCACCTAAAGGTTGGTGAATCATTACTTCAGCGTTAGGTAAAGCATAACGTTTACCTTTTGTACCAGCTGCTAATAGGAATGACCCCATTGAAGCTGCCATGCCAATCACAATTGTTTGGACATCAGATTTGATAAAGTTCATCGTGTCATAAATCGCCATTCCTGATGTGACGCTTCCTCCTGGAGAGTTTATATATAGGTAGATATCTTTTTCTGGATCTTGTGCATCCAAGAATAATAATTGTGCAATCACACTATTCGAAACGTTATCGTCGATTGGTCCACTTAACATAATAATACGATCTTTTAATAATCGTGAATAAATATCATAAGCACGTTCGCCACGAGACGATTGCTCTATTACCGTAGGTACTAAATTCATTCGATTTCCTCCTTAATTACTAACCTTTAATTAGTTTACTGTTTTAGTATAAACCATAGGTCAAAAAAGGTCAACTTTATTCTTCCATCAAGAAGGTCAAATAAAGTGCCTGTTAGTTCTTCATAAACTTTACACTAAATCTAATCAAAGCGACATGATTTTGATCGGTTTACTCAACTGATTTGATCCATGTTCACTTAATACTTAGTCTTAATGTTCGCATATCTTCAAACTGCTTAGTTACTATTTGGAACGTGAATATGGCATTATTTTCACAGTAGTTTTAGTGGTTGGATGTTTTGGTTTTCTAAAAAAGAGTAAAAAAAAAACCGTGCACTAGGCACCGGTTTATTCTGTAAATTATTTTGCTGTTTCAACAACTTGTTTGCCATCGTAGAAACCACATGATGAACATACACGGTGGCTTAATTTTAATTCACCACATTCAGGACAATTGTTCATGCCTGGTACTTCTAATTTAAAATGCGTACGACGTTTTCTTTTAGTTGCTTTTGATGTTTTTCTTTTTGGAACTGCCATTTTCTTACACCTCCTGGTTTAATTTGGGTTCAAGATAATGCGTTTATTCATCATCTTTAAGTTTTAGCGTTTTTAAGGCTTCAAAGCGTGGATCTACCGATTCAACTTGTTCTTCAACTTTTTGAGCATTGTATGCTTCCTCTGTTACGACTGTCCAATTATTACCTGACGGCATTGCGCCTTCTTCTTCATCAGGAGCAATGACACGCACGGGTATATTTAATAATACCACGTCTACGACAGCCGCGTCGAGGTCGATATAATCGAATTCAAGTTCGATTGCGGTTTCCTCGTAATCTTCAGCATTATACGCTTGACCGGGAAGAATGTAACGTTCACTTATAGGAACGGATAGTTCTACTCGGACTGGTTTCAGACTGCGGCTTGATGGTAAAGTTATCACTGTTGTAAGTTCACAGTGCAAGACAATATCCTGATCATAGGGTACGAAATATCCTACCACACGAACGGGGTCCAAATGAATAACCGAATCATCTCTCAGTTTAACCTGATCAAAGACCGATAATTGAACATCAAAATTGAGTAAATCGCCTTTATGTTCTTGAATCTGTCTAATCGTCCATTTCATAATATCACCTCTAAAACGACAAACTAAATTATACTTAACTTCACTAGTGTTGTCAATCTTTCACTTTAATTTATTTAAACTTTTATATCACTATTAAAATGGCTAGTTTTCACCTTGTATTGGATAGCGACTATAGTTTTGTTCAGCTACCTTTACGCGAGGATTTATCGCGACTATCCGGTCTGCTCTTAGCATCAAATCATACCGTTTTTGATACTTTTGGACATAGTTACTAAATAACTCTATTTTACTATGTTTCTTTAAACGTTTCAGCAAGATTCTGCCTGCTGGTCGATAAGCAAGAATACGTAATAAAGGTCGCTTTTCAATGTTTGAGCGGTAGTTTTCCCACTCTTCAGTTTGAATATCTAAAAGTACGGCTAGCAAGACTCTTTGAATAGATGATTGCGTCCAGCGTTTCGAAATTAATGATTGGCGATAGTCTGAAAAACTAAGCGCGGTATCGATGTTTTTTAACAATAAATGTTCGAGGCCTTCTTTGACGCCAAAAACCTGCCTTAAAGTCTCTGGACGATGACAAGTTAGTTGGTACTTCAATGGCAGCCAGTAGTCTTCCCAGCCTACAGAATGGCCCTTATTTAATTCTTTATAAGTTTCTTCCGGAAGACTATCTGTCGTTAATGCCTTTTGTCGCCAAAGTTGACGAATGTGACTGCCACTGTGTATTTTAGCTTGTTCGCTATCAAATTGAATAAATACTTCTGCCTGCTGGGCTGAAAGGAGTCGTGGAATTGCTAAGATATCCATCGGTTGTTTTAGGGCTTGATTCGCTTTTACATATTGAATCCCTAACATATGATTGGGGCTCGTCGGATTAAAAGTCGTTTCTAATGGAACGCCTTCTGTTTCTTGTGTCTTTAATTCATCTATGCCCATTTGCATTGCAGCAGCATAAGAAAAACCTTGTGCTAAGTATGTCTGAATCGCTGCTTGTAAAGCCACCTCATTCTCCTCTAGCCAAGCGACATGAGCCTTAAGTTCACATTCCGTTGCCGTTTCCGTTCCGAACACCACCGTATCACAGCCAAGCCTCGCCAGGAGTTCAACACCCGTCTTAGCAAAATAGTCCGCTGATTGAAGACTAGCTAATAGAGGTAGTTCCAGAACTAAATCTGCTCCGTAATGAACGGCTAATTGAGCCCTTTGCCATTTATCCAAGACGGCAAATTCACCTCGCTGAACGACATTGCCGCTCATCAAAACGATGAGAACGTCCGCTTGGCTTGTTTGTTTAGCCGCTTGAAGCTGGTAATGGTGCCCATGATGGAAGGGATTATATTCAGTTATAATTCCAACAACTTTCAATACATCACCTCAAAAATAAGAATGTCTACACTATTTAACGCAACGGAAGAACCAACGATCTGTTTGACGATCACGTTTTTTATGCAAATGACTAGTTCCAAAATTAACTAAAACCTCGATGTTTTTATCGCCAAAACCTGCCGCTTTTATAGCACTTAGATAAGTCTCTAATGGATAGGTTCGCTCTGTTAATTCGACGTCTACACGTTTGTATAAAGAAGACTCTGTTTGTTCAAACACGCTTAAATAATGACTCACTTGGTTTCTACTCGGTTCAGATTCACTATCCCAAATAATCGCAGCAGTGTCATCACTATCAAAATAATTAAATCCGTCAAAAACTTGATTGATTTGATAAGGTGTCCACACATCAAACAATAGAGTACCTCCGTCAGATAGTCTTTGATACATTTGACTAATAGCTTGAGCAACCTGTTGTTGGTCTGCTAAGAAGCACAGTGAATCCGCATAACAAGTGACTAAGTCAAAGTTAGTAGGTAAGTTATCTAAGGCCAACATATCAGCCATTTGAAACTCAATGTTTCCTCCGGGCTGTTGTTCTTTCCTAGCGATATCCAGCATCGCTTCATCAATATCAATTGCAGTAATATGATCGACGAATGGCGCTAACAACTGCGGAAACCAGCCGGTCCCGCAAGCTACATCGAGCACTTGCTTTGGCTGTTGAGCAAGCGAATTTAACGTAAAGTCTAACCACGCTTCATAAGCATCAAGTTCATTAAAACGATCATAAACATGTGCTATTTCGGAAAAACTCATTCTCCAGCAATCCAATCTGAAATATCAACGAGTGGTGCATCTCTCCAAACTTTTTCCACATTGTAATGTGTACGTTCTGAATAGTAGAACACATGAACAATAATGTCATATAAATCGATTAGGATCCATTTGCCACCCTCTTTACCTTCGACACTTTTTACTGGAATACTTGCCTTTTCAGCTGCTTCAACAATGGCATCAACAATTGCGCCTAATTGTTTTTCATTTTTAGCATGCATTACCATGAAATAATCTGCTAATGGTGTTAATTGAGCAACATCCATTACCATAATTTCTTGAGCTAAACGGTCATCTGCGGCTTTTACAATTACTTCTAAATTTTCATAATTTTTATTTGTCATAATGTCTCCCTTTAAATTGAACTCTCTTGTGTACTCACCCAAGCATTATAAATATCGATGGTTCCAGTGAAAATGGCTACTCGTTGCTTCAGTAAATAGTTTATTGTACGAATCATTTTATACTCACAGGCTTCTGTGAGGTTCTCACCAGTCAGTCGACGAGCTTTCTTAACGCCTTTAAAATCTCGCCCTGGCTCGATGTAATCAGCCATATAGATAATTTTTGCAAGTTGGTCCATTTCAAACCAACCAGTCGTATGTCCAGCAATAGCCTTTAAAATCGATTCATCCTGACAGTTGAAGTCAGTTCGACAAATTTGCGCTGCTGCAGGACCATGCCAGATATCACCCGTTGCTGTTTTTAACGCTTCATTGGGCCAATAAGCAAAGGCCAAATGAAACATCGCTTGATCATCCATTTCTTTTGCAAAATCATGCATCAAGGCAGCAATACTGACTTTTTCTAGATTTACACCCAAAGGCTCAGCAATTTTTAAAGCTGTCTCTTCAACACGTAAAACGTGAGCAAAACGACTTGGCTTAATTTGTTTGCGTAACTCTCCAAGTAAGTCATCGCGTGAACAATTGATGAATTCATTAGAATACATGATACTCATATTATTGCCCTCTTTCTATTTGCTCGAATAGAGTCTGTGTTTCTCGATATACTCTTCCACTTCACGCGGAACTTGATAACGAATTGATTGCTCTAAATAAACACGTAAACGAATTTCAGTCGAACTTATATCAACAGATGGTGAATCTACCCATAACACTGGATAAGCGCTATTGTAAGGTAATTCTCCAGGACGCCTAACGCCTACTAACTGAACGAGTTGAACGAGCTCATCAATATTGCGCCAAGTATATAAATCACGTGCACTATCTTGGCCAATGATAAAATAAAAATCAGACTCCGGAAATTCAGAAACGAAATGACGCATCGTGTCGACAGTATAATTTTTCCCACCACGATTGACTTCATAAGGCTGTAATCTAAATAATGGATTACCGGCAATCGCTTTTTGCACCATTTGTAAACGATGCTGTGAAGCGATCGTTTCTTTTCCTGGTGCATGAGGCGGCTTCGCTGTTGGCATAAACCAAACTTCATCAAGTTCTAGCTGATTGCCTACTTGTTCTGCCATCAACAAATGACCAAGGTGAGGTGGATTAAATGTCCCCCCTAATATCCCTATTCGATAACGTCCTGATGGCGTCGGTTGAACGGCTTCTTGTGTAAAGCTAAAGCTATCTAAGGCTTCATCTAACGAAAGAAAACTTCTGCCCACTGTTTCGACTGTCATTTACATCGGCTCCTTATGCAATATTCGATACGTCTAAACTAATCTTTTGAAATTTCTCTTTACTTGATTCACGATATAAAATCGCTGTGTTTCCAACTGTCTGAATAACATACGCATCGATTGCTTCAGCGATTTGTGCTGCAGCTTCCTCAATTGTTTCAGAACTATTCTGCAAAATATTAAATTTAATTAATTCACGTTTTTCAATTGCTTCATCTACTTGTTTAATGAATACATCTGTTAAGCCTAATTTCCCTAATTGGAAAATTGGTTTATGTGAATGTGAAATTTTACGTAAGTATTTTACTTGTGTTTTAGATAATTTTTCCATAAATAACTCCTTTAAATTTAAATAATTGCGTCGCGAATCGATAGTCCCACACCTTTAGGGGTCCAGACCACCACTTCTGCTGGTTCATTTACTGTAAACCAACCTAAACCAGAAATCGCAACATCTTGATCTGGTTTTAATTGAATGGTTCTTGAAACTAACTCTGGAAAGTTTTCTAGAGATTCTTTATAGGGTGGGCTTAATAGTTCACCACGATGTTTTTCATAAAACTCCGCTGCGCCGCTTGTTTTTGTGCGGTGTAATTTAGCATCTTGTGACACATAATAGGTAAAGGCTGCTCTTTTTCCACGTGTAAAATCAACTCGTGCGGCTGCGCCAATAAAAATTGTTTGATCTGAGTTCAATTGGAAAGTCATCGGTTTTAAAGGCTTCGATGGTAACAATTGTTTGATTTCTTCACGATTTAAATAGTGAGCCAACTGAGTGCGGTGAACTATCCCAGGTGTATCAACAATCGAATGCTTATCAGTTAAAGGAATTTGGATCATATCCAATGTTGTCCCTGGATGATTCGACGTTGTAATAATTTCTTTTTCACCACCAAAATAGGCTATCAATTGATTAATCAAAGTAGATTTACCTACGTTGGTCACACCTACAATGTAAATGTTTTGGGTTTGAACTTCTTTTTTGATTAACTCAATCAACGGTTCTAACGTATTCTTTTTAGTGGCACTAATTAGAAAAACCTCTTCTGTTCTTAAACCATTCTGATGAAGTACTTGTTTCAACCAGTGTTTCACACGGTTTTCTTTCGTTACTTTGGGTAGTAAATCGGATTTATTCGCCACAACCACAATTGGTTGATTACCTACGAAACGTGTTAAACCATTAATTAAACTTCCTTCAACATCGAAAATATCGACAACATTAACCACTAAGGCTTCATCATCGTTTGATATTTCGCTTAATTTTTCAAGAAAAACATCATCGTTAATTGTTAAGTCTTGTAATTCATTATAGTGACGTAATCTAAAGCATCGTTGACAATAGAAATTATCACGCTCTAAGCCTTTCGCTAATGCTGATTCTGGTAAATAACCCGCTTCATTTGCTTCTTCAGTTTGTATGACTGCACCACAGCCAATACATTGGTATTCTTCTTTAGTCAAGTTGGTCCCCCCAATTTCCTTTGCGATCAATTCCCACTATTTTTAACGCTATTTTTTCTAAATTTCTGTTAATCCAAGTATAAATATTATCATTTTGTGCAATTGGTTTAACAAGAATCACATCTAAACCGAAACGATTCGCTCCAATGACATCTGTCATCACTTGATCTCCAATCACGACAATTTTATCGTTGGGTGTCACTAGATTGTCGACTGCCAGTTTGAAGTTCTTTTTGAATGGCTTCAAAGCACCCGCTGTGAAAGGTACTTCTAAGGGTTCAGCGACTTTCGCTACTCGATTGTGATTATTATTAGACAGTAAGTAAACTTTAACCCCTGCTTCTCGCAAGTCTTTAATCCACTCTGCCATGTCATGTGTATGTTCCCATTCGTTCCAGGCAATTAATGTATTATCTAAATCAACAATCACTGCATGGTATCCTCGTGTCAATAAATCTAGACCTTTAATCGAATATATTGAATTAATGGTCCAGGTAGGTGTAATAAAACGCTTCATTATATCTCCTTTAATTACTGCATCATTCTTTAACTAGATTTTCACTCAATTCTTGCGCATTGCTATTATACCATATTCCATCCTGCCTTGACGCGTTTGTTGCTGAGCAAAAAAGCATCTTAGACTAATTTTAATAAAACAATGAAAAGCTTCGGGTAAATCAAAGGCTACTGATAAAACCCCAATAAAAAAGACTTCCTCAGATGAAGAAGTCCAACGTGATATTCTGACTATTAACCTAGTAAATCAAAGATTTCAATTGCTACCAAATCAATATCATCAAATCTAAAGACAGTGCCTGTTGCACTCTCCGTCATTTCAAATGCGTCGCTTTCAGTAATATAAGCAACCTGACATTTTTCAACGCCTTCTAATTCGAAACGTCTTACTTCCGTTTCATTATCAGTGTTTGTCATTGCTTCTAGTCTTTGGATAATTCCAGTTAAAACAGATGGTTTCATCTAATTTCCCTCTCTATATTCAAGTATACAGCCCTTAGCGTCTCATGAATCAACAAGCTGTTTGATGCTTTGTCGAAAAAAATATGACAGCCAAACAGTCATTGGACTATAGTATTAACAAGCTCATTTCAAAAATTAATAAGCATACTTTTAATATAGTCTTATCCTATCAAATTCATTTGAAATTGCAAGAAAACTAAGCAAATTTCTCCCATAATTTTATTAATGCTTGAGTTCCCTCATCACCATAGCCTTCATCGCACAGTTTTTGATATAATTTAGCAGCTAATTCGGCACCTGGTAAAGAAATTTCCATCTTTTCTGCTTCATCTAAAGCAATTTTTAAATCTTTTAAAAAGTGTTTCGCAAAAAATCCAGGCGTATAATCACCTTTCAAAATTCTAGGCGCATAGTTGGCAAGTGACCAATTGGCAGCAGCCCCACCACCAACAGTATCTAAAACAGTTTCAAGATCTAAACCAGCCGTTTTGGCATAAACTAACAATTCAATCATACCCGTCATTGTGCCCGCAATCATGATTTGATTAGCCATTTTTGTATGTTGGCCTGCTCCTGCACTTCCTTGTAATGTCACTTTAGCTGAAAAAACATCTAATAAAGGTTTCACTTCATCAAATGTCGCTTTATCTCCTCCAACCATCGTTGTTAGACGCGCTTCACGTGCCCCCAAATCCCCACCAGAAACTGGAGCATCTAGACTTTTTATGCCGTGTCGAGAGGCAGTTTCAGCAATTTTTATTGCTAAGGAAGGCGTACTCGTTGTCAAATCAATAAATAAACTATTGGAATGAACGCCTGCAAATAACCCCTCTTGAGAGAAGTAGACTTCTTCTACATCTTGTGGATAGCCAACTATTGTCATCACAACATCAGCTGCATGGGCGACTTCTTTAGGTGTTGAACACCGTTTAGCGCCTAAGCTAACTAACTCGTCTGCCTTAGCTTGAGTCCTGTTGTAAACAAATAATTCATGTCCAGCAGCTAATAAATGTTTAGCCATACTATTTCCCATTACACCTAAACCAACAAAACCTACTTTAGTCATTAATGATTCCTCCTACCATTATTTCTCGAATTGTGTCTTTCACTTTAGTATATAGTTTATCAAATTTCTTTGAATCAGTTGATGATGTAAATTCATCAATCACCTCTTGATAGTACTTTGACACACGTTCACCGAAATATTCTGATGATAATTCGATCAACTGACTTTGATCAATTTGTTGAATCTCATCTGATACTTTTTTAGATAGGAACTCTAAGGTGACTTCAGATAAATCTTGTTCATCGTCAAAGAGCGCACCAAAATTTTGATTAGGCATTATTGATTCTAAATATGAATTACGACGAGCGATGATCGGCAATCGGTTTGCGAAGGCTTCTAGGTATGTTAAGCCTTGTGATTCAGAATCACTCGCATTAATATACAAATCAGCCATTTGATAATAGCGATCAACTTGATCGTGATCAACGCCACCAACAAAGACGATATCCAGTTGTTTTTCTTGATTCAATTCTTTTAAATCTTCTAGAATCGGACCATCACCTGCAATAACCAAACGAGCATTCGGAATTTTTTCTTTTATCTTTGGATAAGCAGCAACCACTTCATCAATTTTCTTTTCTTTTGAAACACGCGAAAGTGACAATAACACCACATCAGATTCTTGCAGATTCAACTCATTACGTACATCCACCCTGTTTTGTGCTAAATAACGTGGCATTTTAACGCCTGTTGGAATAATTTCAATTTTTTCAGAAATACCATAATCACGTAATTTATCGTGAGTAATCTTACTTGGCGTCACAATGCCGTTTGTCTGATTACAATATAACTTCGATAAGTAACGGACATGACTTGCATGAATCAAATTCCCTTGTAAAATATAATGCGTATAATTTTCGTACATAGTATGGTAAGTATGGACATTTGGAATTTTCATTCGACTCGCCACATATTTGCCTGCCATACCTAAACTGAACTCTGTATGAGTATGTACTATTTCAATATCGTTTTGTCTAGCTATTTTTAAGCAACGATCAAACCCACTGTAGGCAATGCGGCGATCATCGTAATTTACAAAAGGGATACTAGGCAGTCTAACGACCCCAATTTCTGGTTTCGCAGCTGGATCGGTCGTTGTAAATATAATTACATTATGTCCTTGCCTGACAAGTTCATCACGCAATAATTTTACCGAAGTTGATACACCGCTCACTTGTGGAAAGTATGTATCAGTAAAAAATCCTATATTCATTTCTTCACCATCTCATTCTAATCCGTATAATCATCTTTTATATGGCTTACATCATTCTTAAAACTTTAACACACTGCTTATATTATAGGCAATTTTTCTTTAAAATAAAAGTCTTTCCCCTCATCCTAAAGTACTCTTTTTCTCTATATAATGCAAAAACTCCAGGTACGAGACCTGGAGTTTGATGTTAAATATTAATGATGACTGAATAAATTACGCTTCTTCAGTTGCTTTGCGTACTGCTTCTTCAACTAAAGCCACCACTTCTTCAGCTGTTCCACATTCATTGATTGCTTTATCAGCTAAAGCTTCCATTGCTTGTGAATCAAGTTTGCTAATCAAGCTTCTCGTTTGTAGAATACTTGTTGCACTCATCGAGAACTCATCTAAGCCCATACCTAATAATAATGGAACAGCCATTTGATCGCCTGCCATTTCACCACACATACCAGTCCATTTACCTTCTGCATGAGATGCATCAATAACATTTTTTATCAATGTTAAGATTGAAGGGTTGTAAGGTTGGTATAAGTATGAAACGCGTTCGTTCATTCTGTCTGCAGCCATTGTATATTGGATAAGGTCATTTGTTCCGATACTAAAGAAATCAACTTCTTTAGCGAATTGTTTAGCTAAAACTGCTGCTGCAGGAATCTCTACCATGATACCGACTTGAATTGTTTCAGAAACTACAACACCTTCGGAAATTAATTCTGCTTTCATCTCATCGTAAATCTTCTTAGCTGAACGGAATTCTTGCAAAGTAGCAATCATTGGGAACATGATACGTAAATCACCATGAACAGAAGCACGTAATAAAGCGCGTAATTGCGTTTTAAACATATCTGTTTGATCTAATGAAACACGAATCGCACGGTATCCTAAGAATGGGTTCATTTCTTCTGGTAAATCTAAGTAAGGTAATTCTTTATCCCCACCTATGTCCATCGTACGAACGACAACACCTTTACCATCCATTGACTCAAGAACTGTTTTATAAGCTTCGTATTGTTCGTCTTCAGTTGGGAAATCAGCTGAATCCATGTATAAGAATTCTGTACGGTATAGACCAACGCCATCCGCACCGTTTTCTAACACACCTACAACATCTTTTGGCGTACCAATGTTTGCTGCTAATTCAATATGTTTTCCGTCTTTTGTTACTGATTCAGACTCCACAAGTTTAGCCCACTCCGCTTTTTGACCATCATAAGCTGCAAGTTTTTCTTCATATTGCTTGATTTCATCTTCAGTCGGGTTAAGAATAACCTCTCCTTCTAATGCATCAACAATAATCACATCGCCATCTTTTACAGTAGTTGTAATTGATTGCGAACCAACAATTGCAGGAATTTCTAATGAACGAGCCATAATTGCCGAATGTGACGTTCTACCACCAATATTTGTTACAAAAGCCTTTACATACTTTTTGTTTAATTGTGCAGTATCACTTGGAGTTAAATCGTGTGCAATCACGATTACTTCTTCGTTGATTGTTGCTGGACTCGGTAACTTCACACCTAATAAGGCTGCAAGCATACGTTCTGAAACATCTTTAATATCCGCTGCACGTTCTTGCATATATGGATTATCTTCCATTGATGCAAAAATTTGGATAAACATATCAGAGACATTTTTTAATGCAGTTTCGGCATTTACCTTGTCTGATTCAATCTGACCTTTAACCTGATCTGTAAATTCTGGATCAGCCACAACTAATAAATGAGCTTCAAAAACTTGAGCTTCTTCTTCGCCTAATGATTCTTTGGCGATATCTCGAATAGCTGTAATTTCTGTAATCGTTTGAGCAATCGCTTGCTCAAAACGTGTAATTTCCGCTTCTGAATCATCAATCGTAACTGTTTCAAAACTCAAATCTGGTTCAGTAAGTAAGTAAACGGGTGCAATAGCTACACCATCACTTGCTGCAATACCAGTTAATCGTTTGACCATTATTCTGATAATCCTTCGTTCTTCATTGTTTCAGCTACAGCTTCAATTGCTGCTGCTTCATCTGCACCTTCTGCTGTAATAGTAACATCTGCACCTTGACCAACGCCTAATGACATTACACCCATAATAGATTTTAAGTTAACTGACTTACCTTTGTACTCTAAGTTTAAATCTGACGAGAATTTGCTCGCTGTTTGAACTAATAAAGTAGCTGGGCGTGCGTGAATCCCTGTCTCTGCAATTACGTGAAAGTCTTTTTTCTCCATATTAAAAACTCCTTTAGATAATTTTTTTTGAGGGGTTCTTCACTTGGTTTTACACATGAGTGAAACCCTTTCAATGACTAGAATACCATTTTTTTAGGCATCTAACAACAATAAACATCATTTATGATCATTACATTGTTGACTCAAACAGTATAAGACAATTTTACAAGAAATAAAAGGGCTAAATGACAATTAATTTCATTTTCGAAGTAAATTCATCGCTTTAACCTGTTATTTTTCTTGCAAAAGAGTATAATATAGTTACATTAAGGGGGCGTTGCAATTGAAAATGATCGATGTAACGAATAATCATTTCGAACTTGTATCAAAACAGTTAGAAAACACAGACGCATTTAACGTCAAAGTTTATTCATTAGGCTCAACAACTGTCATTTATACTGAAGCAAATACTCACAAGAATGTCATTGTTCTAAACAGGTCACGAACAGTCCGAGACCAAGAGGTTAATTTTGCTATTGCAAAATTATTAGATCAAGAAAATCGTCATAATTTAGAAGTCTTAAAAGGACACAACTTTGTTCAAATCGAAAAAATTATTCGATAATCAATAGCCTGAGTCAGGCTCTAGTTATTTCTTTACAACTTAATTTTTTTGCTTCTTATCACGCTATAAAAATACCAGCCAGACTTGATCAATAGATCGAGCCTGGCTGGTATTTTATTATCTTTGGTTAATGATTATAATAGTTGTTTTAATTCAATCTCTGGATACTTATCTTTGAACCAATTTTCAGCAAAAGTATTCTCGAATAAGAAGACGGGATTGCCAAAACGGTCACGCGTTAATAGGTTACGACTTGAAGACATCTTTGGATTTAAATCTTTAGGATCAATCCAACGTGCTATTTTTGAACCCATTGGCGTCATGACAATCTCTGCATTATATTCATGCAGTAGACGATATTGGAACACTTCAAACTGTAATTGTCCAACCGCTCCAGCAATATACTCTTCCGTATGATAAGTTTTATAAAGCTGAATGGCACCTTCTTGAACCAATTGTTCTATCCCTTTATGGAATGATTTCTGTTTCATAACATTCTTAGGTGTCACACGCATAAATAGCTCTGGCGTAAATTGTGGTAAAGGTTTAAATTGAACGGCTTGATTGCCTGAATAAATAGTATCGCCAATTTGTAAGTTACCCGTATCATAAAGTCCAATAATATCACCAGCAATTGCCGATTGAACTTCTTCACGTGAATCCGCCATAAATTGAGTCGTATGAGCCATACGAATGGATTTCCCTGTACGTTTCAATGTTACGTTCATCCCTTTTTCAAACACACCTGAACAAATACGAACGAAAGCAATTCGATCACGGTGAGCCGGGTTCATATTCGCTTGAATTTTAAAGACGAAGCCAGTGAAACGTTTTTCATCCGGTTCAACCACAACGTCATCCATCGCTTCTGTTTCAGCAGGTGCAGGCGCTAGATCAACGAAAGCATCGAAAAATGTTTGAACACCAAAGCCTGTTAGAGCCGAACCAAAGAAAACAGGTGTTAATTTACCAGCAGCAATCGCTTCACGGTCAAACTCATTTCCAGCTTCATGTAGTAAAGTAGCATCTTCCAAACCTTGTGTATAAATAGAAGATTCTTTAAAAGAATGTTCCCCCACTGCTTCACCATTTTCATCTAGAGGTACGAAAACTTCTGTTTCATCCTCTTCATCCGTATGGCGTAATTCAACCCGTTTATTATATAAATCATATAAACCAAGTAAACTTTTCCCCATTCCCATTGGCCAGTTCATTGGATAAGCCTGGATGCCTAAGACATCTTCCAATTCCGATACCAACTCTAACGGCTCGCGACCATCACGGTCTAACTTGTTAATAAATGTGAAGATTGGAATTCCACGCATACTACATACTTCAAACAATTTCTTTGTTTGTGGCTCGATCCCTTTACCAGAATCGATCACCATAACAGCAGCATCAACCGCCATTAATGTACGATATGTATCTTCTGAGAAATCCTCATGCCCTGGCGTATCTAGAATGTTTACTTGGTAACCATCATAGTCTACTTGCATGACTGAACTTGTTACAGAAATCCCACGTTGTTTTTCAATTTCCATCCAGTCTGATTTAGCAAATTTATTGGATTTCTTGCCTTTTGCCTTTACTGTCCCTGCTTCACGAATCGCCCCACTGAATAGTAATAACTGTTCAGTAATCGTCGTTTTACCCGCATCCGGGTGAGAGATAATCGCAAAAGTACGGCGTTTTTTTACCGCTTTGTCTAGTTGTATACTCATTTTAGTTCACCTAACTCACTCTCTATAAAATCTTCTCTACTCAAAAAAGTCGAACAACACCTTAACTGGTATTGTTCGCTCTCACTTACCTTCACCGTTTAATTGCCGCCTTTAACGCGTTTAAAATTTACTAATTTATTATTTAAATCTAAATCATCTAAATCAAATTCAACTTCTGTTTGTTTTTCATTGGCGATAACGTCTTGAATTAATTTTTCTAATTCACGTTTTTCTCGCTCACTTAAATTATTCTCTTGTGTCGCTTGACGTTTTTCAGTATCAATTGTCACTTCACTGAAATAACCATCTTCTTCGTAAGCATCTACTTGTAAAAGCAAACGTTCAATTTGGCTTTCAGGATAAATGGCATCAAAGTCAGTTTTCTTAAGCATCTCTTGATAGCTTGAAAGAATATCTAGCATTTCACCCTTCATCTGTTTCAATTGATCTTTTAAGTTACTTCCGTTACCAACTAACTCACGACTATTATACGCAAATTCTTCTTTAAATTGTAGTATTTGTTCTGTCGTACGTTCTTTTACTTTATTTGCTTCATTGCTTGCCGTCTCAATGATGCTATTGCCTGTCAAACGAGCGTCTACAACGCCATCTTTCAAGGCTTGTTCAATCTCTTCATAGTAAGTAATCTTCTTTTCAAAGCTTTCCATTTTGCTTTGGAATTCACTTACTTGGCTTTCAAGTGCTTTGATACGAGCTTCTTTTTCCTCTACCAAATTCAACACTTGTCCCCTATTGTAGCCAAGAAGACTTAATGATATTTCTCCGATTTCAGCCATAAATCCACCTTCTCTAATCACGCTATTCTTTGTATATACAACCACAACGCTAGTCTTATTCTTTAATCATATCAAATAATGTCAGATATAGCATTATTTTTTTTCAAATATCTAATTGTTTCTCTAATCTTTAAACAGACTAGTCGCCTATTCGAGACATAATAAACACACTATCCTTCATCTTCAGATAATTTAAAAACTACGACACCCGCTTTCAACAAAAGATGGTCTTAAAAAAACTGGCGACCTCCCATTTAATCTAATAAGAATAACCCCCGCAAAGTTAGAATTTCAACTCTAACTTACGGGGGTCACATCACTTAGAAATCTTTTATATTGTGATTAGTTAAACCATTGGTGACTCTAAATAGACGAGAATTAAGTTGTAAGTCGCGTCCACTGATTTAGCATGAGTTCTCTCATAAGCATGGCTTGCATCAATCCCAGCACCAATTAAACCATGACGTACATCCACTCCAGCTTTCATCGCTGCTGAAGCATCACTACTATAGTACGGATAAATATCTACTTGGTGAGCAATTGCATGTTTCTCACATAAATCAACCAAATGGTTTCTTAACTGTAAGTTATAAGGACCTGAACCATCTTTGGCACAAATAGATACTGTGTATTCATCTGATGTTTGATCGTCTCCTATCGCACCCATATCGACGGCTAAGTACTCGATCACCTCATCAGCAATGTTAGAGTTGCCACCATAACCAATCTCTTCATTGTTCGAAATGTAAAAATGAGTCGTGTGTGCCAATGTCACTTCGCCAGCTTTAACTTTTTCAATCAGTTCTAATAACAATGCTACACTCACTTTATCATCCAAATGACGAGACTTAATATAACCTGTTTCAGTAATTTCAATATTGGGGTTAAAGCTTATGAAATCTCCCACTGCAATCCCTAAGGCTGCAACCTCTTCTGGACTATTCACTTCATGATCTAAGCGAATTTCCATATTGTCTTGGTTACGTTCGCCGTTACGAGCTTCCTTGTAAACATGGACACTTGTCTGATGCATTAAAATCGTTCCATCGAAAGTCTTATTCGTACGACTTGCGTGTACCTGACAGTAATTGCCATCGATTGAGTTGTAGCTAAAGCCACCAATTAAATCAATCTTCAAACGACCATCTGCTTTAACTGCGCGAACCATTGCTCCTAGAGTATCCACGTGAGCCGTTATGAATCTATGTGCTTGATTATTAGTTCCATCTAAGCTGACTAACAGTCCACCCTTAGGTGTTATTGAGTGCTCAACTGAATGTTGAGCAAGTTGGGAGGATATTTTCTCCATAATGGCCTGTGTAAAGCCAGTTGGTGAGGGAGTACCTGTTAAATCAGCGATACGTTCTAAGCGCGCTTTAGATTCTTTTGTAAGTTGATAAGTAGTCATTAATTAAATTCCTTCTTTCAGATAAATATTTACATTAAACATTAGAAAATGTAAGATAGTTTCATCATACTGATTTACGAGAGGAGTTTCAAATGTTAAATTTTGAATGGTTTGAGGGAACTCAATCTCCCATGTTTCGAGACGCTTTATCAATCCGTCAACAAGTATTTGTGATTGAACAAGGGGTTGACGTTTCCTTAGAGATTGATGGTGAAGATGATCAACGCTGGCATATTGTAGCTTACATGGACGAGCAACCCGTCGCAACAGCACGTGTTTATTTCCCTTACGATGATCAGCGTTTAAAAGTACAAAGAGTCGCCGTAAAACAATCTGTTCGAGGGCAACATATTGGTCATTACTTAATGAAAGCAATCGAAGAATGGGCCCGAACTCGGTCTGCTGAAGGATTAATTCTCTCAGCTCAAGATCAAGTCATCCCTTTTTACGAAAAAAATGGCTATGAAGTGACAAATGAAGAAGGCTACCTAGATGCCAACATACCGCATCATGATATGGAAAAACAATTAGCCAAAGAAATTTAAACTTTCGCTTAATTAGAAGCTTGCTTCTAATTAAGGCACTTATTTGTAACCAATTTATAGAAAAGGTTTATAAGTAGACAGCGCGTTTAGATGCTGTCTACTTTTTTGTGCTTTTACGTCTTTGTAAAAAGATTCCACCAAGCTGCCATTACTTCGACAACTTAGACAGACAGCCAATGGCGCCTTGAAACTCAAACAATCGATTGGCAGCCCCAGTCATTTTCACTAAAGTTTTATAAGCAACACTCGATAGATTCAAGCTATTCCCTTTTAATTGTCCCACTCATTTTCTGAGTGGGCACGTTAGATTTTTAATGTGACCACTCAAATCACGAGTGGAACAATTAGAGTCGAAAGTTAACCTAGAGCGTGTATTATTAAATGGAAAGTTTAATTTTCGGGGCTAATTTAAGCCAATTTCCATTAAATTACCTTTTAATTGT
>NZ_JBQKLQ010000008.1:0-148464 GCF_052116145.1 Fundicoccus sp. Sow4_F4
TTCAGGTACTTCTACGACTGGAGTTTCTTCTACTGGCACTTCAACTTCAGGTACTTCTACGACTGGAGTTTCTTCTACTGGCACTTCAACTTCAGGTACTTCTACGACTGGAGTTTCTTCTACTGGCACTTCAACTTCAGGTACTTCTACGACTGGCGCTTCAACAACTTCGCCACCTGCTGCATTTTCTGCTGCTTGTGCTGCTGCATCTGCTGCCGCTTGGGCTTGAGCTGCTGCAATTGCATCAGATTCCGCTTGTGCTTGTGCGTCTGCTGCTGCTTGAGCTGCCGCCACTGCTTCGGCTTGTGCTTGTGCTTGCGCCGCTGCTGCCGCTTGAGCTGCTGCTGCTTGTTCAGCTGCGATTCTTTGCGCTTCTTCGAAAGCTGCTTTTTCAGCGATTAACGCATCGCGGTTAGCTGCTGCTAAACTAATATCGTTTGTTAGTTGATCATAAACTACTTCTGCTTGTGCAGAACTTACTTCTAATTCATTTTTTAAAGCTTCAAGTTCAACTTTTTTGTCGACTTTAGCTTGTTTAGCTGATTCTGCTTCAACTTTTTTCGTTTCAACTACAGCTTTATCTACTTTTTGAACATCTAATAAGTCTTTGTGTGCTGTAACCATTTTACGTACAACATCTAAACGACCTACAAAGTCACTTACTGATTCTGATGAAGCTACTGCATTTAAATAGTTTGAAGTTCCACCATTCATTTGAATTGAAACTGCTTGTTCAGCAATTAATTCTTGACGTTTTGCGATAATGCTTTCTAGTTCAGAAACTTCTGTTTCTAAGCCATAAATTGTTTCGTCATCTTCGTTGATGTTTTCTAATAAAGTTGTTACCTCTGTTTGTAACACTTCAATTTCAGCGTAAGCTGATGCTAATTCTGCGTATAATACAGTCTGCTCAGCTGACAAGCTATCAATAGCCCATTGTGTTTCACCAATTAAATCGTCATAGCTTTGAGCTGACGCTGCAACTGGTGATGCAACTGATCCTAAAATTACAGCTGATGTCAATAAAGTTTTGAATACGCCTTTACCTAAAGTCTTCTTCATAGTTTATTTGCTCTCCTTGTTTGTTACCTCGAATGTGTTTCGTCTCAATGTTTAAATTCAAAGTTTATTCATAAAATCTTAGAGATAAAATCTTCTAA
Source organism: Fundicoccus sp. Sow4_F4 (assembly GCF_052116145.1). Taxonomy (NCBI): domain Bacteria; kingdom Bacillati; phylum Bacillota; class Bacilli; order Lactobacillales; family Aerococcaceae; genus Fundicoccus; species Fundicoccus sp. Sow4_F4. The sequence goes on from NZ_JBQKLQ010000008.1 coordinate 1,161, forward strand.
AATTTTGCCTGAATGTAATATACCACATCCCATAGGACTTTAGGCTGAATTATTCAATTCGTATATGTTCTGTAACACTACTGTAAAGATGTTCCTTTCCCTATGAATTTGAATTTTTTGTGAATAATTCGCATTAACTTTATTCGCTTGTGCACCATTTTTTTCACTACTGTCATACGAAATTCACCCTCCCCTTATAAAGGTTGATACAATAACGTTTATAGACGTTTCAACACTTGCTTGATTTTTTTAATTATGTTAATATGCTCTTAACCTAGTGAAAAGGAGAAAAGACCATGCAACTTTCTATTTGCGCAATGTTACACGCATATTATTATTACTTTTACGCTAATTTTGGTAAAGGTGATTTGTGTTGTGCACAATAGGACGAAATGTAGAGTTTTTCTCGCACTCTCAGACCTAGCAACGCTTGTCATTTGATTGACTCGCCGTGCTAGGTTTTTTTATACGGTTCTGTCATTTTAAATTTGAAGCTGTTCAATGCATTTTACAAGAAACAAAGAAGAGAGAGTTAGGCCGTTGCGTAACTAAGGATTAATGAATATAATTGTAATAATTGAATTTAAAAAAAGAGGAGTGTTTGGCTTGTCAATTTTGAAAGAATTAGAATGGCGTGGTGCCATTAATCAACAAACCAATGCAGAAGGCTTAGAAAAGTTATTAAGTGAGAAAGCTGTCGGTTTATATTGTGGAGTCGACCCGACAGGTGATTCGATGCATATCGGACACTTGATTCCTTTTATGATTTTAAAAAGATTCCAATTAGCAGGCCATAAACCCTTAGTTGTTATTGGTGGTGCGACTGGTTCAATTGGTGACCCAAGTGGTCGTAACAGCGAACGTACGTTACAAACAATGGAAACAATCCAAGAGAACGCTCGTAAACTAACCGCTCAAATGGACAAACTATTCTTAAAAGGTGATGTTGAAGCAAGTGGCTTTAGAATTGTGAATAACTACGATTGGTTGAGTGAATTTTCATTATTAGGTTTCCTACGTGATTATGGAAAACACTTCAATGTTAACCAAATGTTAGCCAAAGATGTTGTTGCAAGTCGTTTAGAATTTGGTATCTCATTCACTGAATTTACTTACCAAATTTTACAATCAATCGACTTCCATCACTTATTCAAGTCAGAAAATATCCAAGTGCAAATTGGTGGCGCTGACCAGTGGGGGAATATCACTGCAGGCCTTGACTTCATTCGCCGTGTTGAAGGTTCTGAAGCTGAAGCTTACGGCTTAACAATTCCATTGATGTTAAAATCAGATGGTACTAAATTTGGTAAATCTGCTGGGGGAGCTATTTGGTTAGACCCAGAACAAACCACTCCTTATGAATTTTATCAATTCTGGTTAAACCAACAGGATGGTGACGTTGTTAAGTTCTTGAAATACTTTACTTTCTTATCTATTGAAGAAATTGAAACTTTAGAAAAAGAAGTGGCTGAGCAACCGCATTTGCGTAATGGTCAAAAACATTTAGCTGAAGAAATTACTCGTTTTGTTCATGGACAAGAAGCTTTAGACGAAGCTTTATTGATTACTGAGGCATTATTTACTGGAAACGTTAAAGACTTAAGCACTAAGCAAATTGCAGAAGGTTTCAAAAACATGCCACACTACACTGCGCCACGCGTCGCTCAAAACTTAGCGATTTGGTTAGTAGATATCGGTTTAATTAGCTCACGTCGCCAAGCACGCGAATTTGTTCAGAATGGGGCAATTTCAATTAATGGGGACAAAATAGCAGACTTAGATTTCGAGATCAGTCCAGAACATGCGATTGGTGAACGATATATTATCGTGCGTCGTGGTAAGAAAAATTACTACTTAGTTACTTTTGAAGATTAAATACTTTTAGCCCTTCTGGCTTTTGCATTCCTTGTAAGCTTCGAAGTCATATTTTGCAAGAAAAAAACCTTCTGACACAGTTCAAACTTGAACTGGTCAGAAGGTTTTTTTATTTAGTCCATTTGGTGATTTGTTCTTTGGTTGCGAAAACGAAATGTTGCGGGCTTACTTCAATTTCTTCTAAAGTTCCCGTTACTACTTCAGGGACGTATTCTACTCGAGTACGTTTGCTCTCGCTAATTGGATCTGGTTGAGGCACTGCAGATAGCAATGATTTCGTATATGGGTGAACCGGATTTGCATAAATTTCAGCGGCAGGGCCCAATTCAACAATCTTACCATGATGCATTACGGCAATACGATCACTAATGTATTTAACCATTGATAAATCATGGGCAATAAATAGGTAGGTCAGATTTTGCTCGCGTTGCAGTGTCTTTAATAAGTTCACAACTTGCGCTTGAATCGACACATCTAGTGCTGAAATCGGTTCGTCAGCGATGATGAATTTTGGTTTTAAAGAAAGCGCACGGGCAATTCCGATACGTTGTCGTTGTCCACCTGAGAATTCATGCGCATAACGGGTTGCATGCTCACGGTTCAAGCCGACTGATTCAAGTAATTCAGCGATTCGTTCATATCGTTCCTGTTTATTCTTATATAAACCATGGATATCAAAGCCTTCTCCAATGATTTCACTAACCGTCATACGTGGGTTTAACGACGCATAAGGATCTTGGAAAATCATTTGAATACTTTTAGCTAACTCTTTACGTTCTTGTGCAGATTTTTGGTCACTAATCGTTTGTCCTTGATAGACAATCTCGCCATCTGTGATGTCATAAAGACCGATAATTGAACGCCCAGTTGTGGACTTTCCACTACCAGACTCTCCAACCAAACCAAGTACTTCCCCTTCGTAAATATCGAAAGTGATACCATCTACAGCTTTAATTGGAGCTGAACTCTTACCAAAGTATTGCTTTAAGTTTTTAACTTCTAGTAATTTATTAGTCATTGACAGCCCCTCCTTCTAGTTCCAAGTAACGGTTAATTCGTCTTTGAATAACCTCAGGCACTTCGACTTTCGGTGAGTCTGGATGTAATAACCATGTTTTTGCATAATGATTCTCTTTAACTTTATACATTGGTGGTTCCTTTTCATAATCAACGGCCATTGCGTAACGGTTACGCGCCGCAAAAGCGTCTCCTTTTGGAGGGTTAATCATATTCGGTGGGGCACCTGGAATGGTGTATAATTCGTCATTATCATCACTTTCCAAGTCAGGCATTGAGCCTAATAAGCCCCACGTATAAGGATGTTTTGGATTATAGAAAATCTCATTAACATCGCCATACTCCACAATTTGTCCAGCATACATTACCGCTACTTTATCAGCAATGTTGGCTACTACCCCTAAGTCATGGGTAATAAAGATAATTGAGTTTTCATTGCGTGCTTGAATCTCTTTCATTAACTCGATAATTTGCGCTTGAATCGTCACATCTAATGCTGTTGTGGGTTCATCCGCAATTAATAATTTAGGTTCTGCAGCCAAGGCAATCGCAATCACGACACGCTGGCGCATCCCACCTGAGAATTCATGGGGATATTGTTTAAATCGTTGCTCTGGCATCGCAATTCCAACTTCATCTAACAATTCAATCGCGCGCTTTTCAGCTGCTTCACGTGAAATCGATTTGTCGTGAATACGGATGGCTTCAACGATTTGATTTCCGACACGAATGGTTGGGTTTAACGCCGTCATTGGGTCTTGGAAAATCATCGCAATATCATTCCCACGAATTTTCGTCATTTCTTCTTCCGTCTTATCAAGAATATTGACACCGTTTAATAAGATTTCTCCTGCATCATATTGTCCAGGCGGTTCTGGAATTAAGCGCATTAAAGCATTGGCCGTGACACTTTTTCCTGAACCTGACTCTCCAACAATCGCTAACGTTTCACCTTTATTTAAAGTGAAGTTCACGCCACGAACTGCTTGAACCAAACCAGCGTAAGTTTTGAAAGACACGCGTAAATCTTTAACTTCTAATAATAATTCTGACATGTACTTTCCTCCTACTTACGTAATTTTGGATCTAATGCGTCACGCAAGCCGTCGCCGACTGCATTAAAGGCAAAGATCGTGATTGAGATTAATAAAGCTGGGAAAAACAGACGCCAAGGCGCAGTTAAAATTGCTTCGTTACCCTCTGATGCCATCGTACCCCAACTTGCTGTTGGTGGCGTCACACCTAAACCAATATAACTTAAAAATGCCTCAGCAAAGATAGCGCCAGGAATTGTTAATGTCATTGTTACAATAATTGAACCCATTGCATTCGGGATCAAGTGTTTAAAGATTAAGTGATTTGTATTGGCGCCTAAAGTTCTAGCGGCTAATACATATTCTTGATTTTTAATAGATAACACTTCACCACGTACAATCCGAGCCATTCTCACCCAACCAGTAATTGATAAGGCAATAATCATCGTAAATAAACCTTGTTCCATAACGACTAGTAACATAATAACGACTAGAAGGTTTGGAATAGCTGTTAGAATATCACAAATACGCATCATAATGTTGTCTGTTTGTCCGCCTAAAACGCCAGCAACACTCCCATATAACACTCCGATAACAACATCAATTGCTGCTGCGGATAGACCAATTAATAAGGAAATACGCGCACCATACCATGCTCTAACAAAGACATCACGCCCTAGGTTATCAGTTCCAAACCAGTTGGTCATTGTTGGGGCTGCGTTATAGACGCCTGTTTGTTCACTAAATGAATACGGCGATAAAATTGGCACAAAAAGAGCCATGAAAAAGATAATAACTAATAATACTAAGCCAAAAATAGCTAGCTTATTGCGAATAAACGTTTGGAAAACTTCTCCCCAAAAGGAAATTGTTTTCTCACTCAGGACATCCGTTTCATCTTCTTTTATGCCGACAATTCTAAAGTCTTCTGCGTTCAATACTTCTTGCTCTTGCATTTAGCTGTCAGCTCCTTCCAATTTAATTCTAGGATCGATCATTACGTAAAGAATGTCTACGACTAATACGGCTATTAATAATAGAATAGCGTAGAAGACAGTTGTTCCCATAATGACCGTGTAGTCACGGTTATTGATACTTGTTACAAAGTGACGACCTAATCCAGGAATTGCAAAGACATTTTCAATAACAAAGCTACCTGTTAAAATCCCCGCTGTTAATGGGCCTAAGTAGCTTACAACCGGTAATAAAGCATTACGCAGTGAATGTTTAAAGACAACTGACCATTTTCTCAACCCTTTAGCTCGTGCCAATTTAACATACTCCGATGTGTTTTGTTCTAATAAACTCGAACGCGTCATTTTAGCAATGTTACCCATATAACTGATTCCTAAAGCAACTGACGGTAGGACAGTACTTGAAAAGTCTCTCCACCCACTAATCGGGAACCAACCTAGTTTTAAACCTAGTGAGTATTGTAATAAACCAGCTAAAACGAAAGAAGGAATCGAGATACCTAAGACAGCGATAATCGTTGCTAGATAATCTCCAGCACGGTTATGATTCATTGCTGAAATCACACCTAATGTAATCCCGCCCCCAATTGCTATCAGTAAGGCCTGACCTCCTAAGACTAATGAAACTGGGAATGATTCAAAAATCATGTCATTCGTTGAACGACCGCGATATTTCATTGATTCCCCGAAATCAAATTTAAGAACATCTACTAAATAATCACGGTATTGGATATACCACGGATTACTTAAACCATATTGCTCATTTAATTGATCTTGAATTGCCTGCGTCATGACTGTTTGCTCACTTGCAAATGGGTTACCTGGTGCTAACCTCATTAGGAAGAAAGTTGCTGTCACGATAAAGAACAATGCAATCGCAATGTAAACAAGGCGCTTTAATACGTATTTTGTCATTGTGTCCTCCTCGTATATTTAAACATCAAAAAACCGCTCCTAAGGAACAGCTTTAGAGATAACATGAATTCGCTAAGTTATAGGTAATATAAATCGCTTCGTTCAAACATTATAAATAATAACTAAGCAAATCTTTTAATTATTCTAATTTATGAGTCAGTAAAATGAAAAAAGTTCATCTTATCTTAATTGATGCCACATAATAAAATCACATAGTAAAATTTAGCTTATTTTATAATCAATGTCAACCACACTGAGCAAATATTAGTCTATTCTGTCAATTCCCTGATTTACATTATAAAAAAGAGAGCTTACTCGCAATGAATAAGCTCTCTTGTGTTAGCAAAATCTATTCACCAGAAGAAATCGATACATCTTTAAGGTTAATGTTTCCTAATGCGTCTGGCGCCATGTTTTCAACATGATCATGAATAACAAATAAGTTAGTGTAGTAATATAAAGGAATAACTGGCATATCTTCCATCATTACTGCTTCAGCTTGTACAAGTAAGTCAGTTCTTGCATCTACATCTTGCTCTGCTGCAGCTTCATCGATTAAAGATTTGAATTCTTCATTTTCCCAACCAGTATCGTTATTACCAGAAGCAGCTGTACGATACATATCTAAGAATGAAGAAGCGTCGTTAAAGTCTGCAATCCAACCCATACGAGCTGCTTGGAAGTCTAGAACGTTTAGACGCTCTAAATATACTTGCCATTCAGTGTTATCAATAGCCACATTGATGCCTAAGTTTTGCGCCCATCCTTCTTGGATAAATTGAGCGATTGTTGAGTGAGCTTCACTTGTGTTGATTGAAATGTTAATGTTTAATTCACTTGGATCAGCTAAGCCTAACTCTTCTAATCCAGCTGCTAAATATTCTTTAGCTAATTCATAATCAGCATCTGCCATGTAGCCACGGTCTTCTTCAAAACCAGCACTTGTTGGTGGAACTAAACCTAAGGCAGGTAATTGTCCACCTTTAGTTACGTTATCAACTAAAGCTTGACGGTCAACTGCTAAAGCTAAGGCTTTACGGATGTTCACATTAGACATTACTTCGTCTGTTGTGTTCAATTTGTACCAGTAAATCGCTGCATATGGTGCAACGTTTAACTCATCATTTGCTCTATATAAATCAATCGCATCTAATGAAACAGTACTGTAAGGCGCGCCTAGGTAGTCAATACCACCCGCTTGGAATTCAGCGTTTGCTGTAGATTCGGCTTCAATGATTTGTACGTTAACTGTATCTAAAGAAACATTTTCTGTATCCCAGTAGCTGTCACTCTTAACAAGTACATAGTGACTACTGTGTGCCCACTCTGATAATGAGAATGGTCCGTTTGTTACATAAGCGTCACCAGCGTCTAATGCCCAGTCAGCGTCTGCTTCAACTGTTGCTTGGTGAACTGGCATATAGGTATAGAAAGCTGTTAATTCCAAGAAGTATGAAGTAGGGTTAGCTAATTTAACTTCTAATGTTGAATCGTCAACTGCAGTTACACCAACAGCGTCTGCTTCGCCTTCGCCAGCGTTATAAGCTTCTGCACCTTCAAGTACATAAAGAATTGAAGCATATTGTGAAGCTGTTTCAGGATTCAATACACGTTTCCATGCATACTCAAAGTCACTTGCTTTTACAGGGTCACCATTTGACCAAGTGTTACCTTCACGTAATTTGAACGTATACGTTAAACCATCTTCGCTGACTTCCCATGATTCAGCAGCTGCAGGTAAAATTTCACCTTCGTTATCCATTGCTGTTAATCCTTCAAATACGTTTTTAATAATCGCACCTGATGTTGAGTCTGTTGCTAAAGCCGGATCAATTGTTGGTGGTTCAGAACCAATTGCTAAGTTTAGTACTTGTTCTTCCTGAGCGGATACCATTGCTGTTGATAAACTAGTGACTGGACCAAATGCTAACAGTGCCGCACCTAAGATAACAACTTTTTTTAAGAATTTTTTCATAAAATTCCTCCTAAAAATATTTTACCATTACTCCGAATCAGAATGCCCTTTTCGTATTAATAGCTTTTCTAATACTAAATTTAATCCATTTTTATGAGAAAGTCAAATGATTTTCTTAGAAAAGATTAATTATCTTGTTACCATTCTAACATTTAGTGTTAGCTTTCCTTCCATTGCTCAGGACTCCACATCCAACCATCTAAAGTCCCGCGCTCATTTTCGAGCCGACGCTTTTGTTCAGCATAGATAATTGCTGCAGTATGTAACAAAGCTTTAGTCGGATATGTCTTTGCTTGTTCAATCCATTTAGGGATAATTTCTTTTTGCCAAGAATCCATTATATTCCTCCTACCATAAGTCATTTAAATCGTTCAATTCATCTAAATCATCCGCTTGATTAATCAGTTCATTAGTAAACATATCAAACAATAATTGATCGGTTTCAGATAATGCTAATTCATCTTCCGTTAAATTTCCTAACTTTCCAATAATGTAATGTTGAAGCGCAGTAAAACTATTCGCCGCTCCAGTTTCAAGAAAACAGGCATAGCGCATCATCAAGTCAAACTTCATCGCTTCGTCCATGTAATGAAACTGATGAACCGCAAAGGGCATTAAATAAGTCATGCCGAAATGACGAGCAAATAATTCATACGGAGATAAGAGTTCCGATAGAGTCCGCCCTTCTCTTCCTCCTGCTTGATAGTGTTCTACTTTCACTCCTGCAATCACAACCAGTCCCAAACGTTTCCCCTTTAATTCTTGACGAAAGCGTTCGTCATAGAAGTCTGTATCGAATACAATATCTAGCCATATCTTCATTATGGCCGGTGCTTGATACCAATGTAATTGAAACTGAAAAATTATTTGATCAAATGCCAACAAACGTTGACGTTCTGCCTGGACATTAAAGGTTGCACCTTGTTGTTGAAACTCTTCACTTAAGTCAACAAACACCGCTTCAGTATTTGCTTTACCTGAACTCAATAAAAACTGGTGGCTACTCGATTGATCAATATCAGGATGAGCCATATAAACGATCGTACGCATACAAAAAATCTCCTTTATAAAGTTGTTAATTAAAGTTTGTTAGCCTAATGCGGTTAATTAACCGACATATTTATAAAAAAAGCGTACCACATTCCCTTTGAACATGACAATGAAGATGTTCGGGTGGATGTGATACGCTATAGTGTTTATTTAGTCATAGTTAGTCAGTGCTGCTAACCAAATCAGTTTCTCCAGGATTCGGTTCTGGATCCGGTGTATTTGGTGGAGTTGACGATTCCGGCGGAGTTGACGATTCCGGCGGAGTTGACGACTCTGGTGGTGTCGATGACTCTGGTGGCGTCGATGACTCTGGTGGCGTCGATGACTCCGGTGGTGTCGATGACTCTGGTGGCGTCCAAGACTCTTCAGGTGGTGTCCAAGTATCTTCTGGCTCAGACCATTCTTCTTCGATGACTGGCGCTTCTGATGACTCTTCAGACGACTCCTCAGAACTTTCTTCAACTGGATTCAATAGTGCTTGATTTTCAAGCATAGCCGCTGTCAATAATTGTGAAGGCTCAACAGCTGTTAGAGCTAATTCATAATATTGTGGGATGCTTGTGGTTAATACTTGCATTTCTTGAATAAAGCTTTGAATATATTCTTGAGCTGCTTTTGTTAATTCTTCTTTAGCTGCTGGTAATTTAACGGCTTCTAAAGCAGTTTCGAATCGAGCCATTGCTTGAGCGATGGTGCCAATTTGGCCATCTTCAACAGGCAGTGCTTTCACTTCTTCTAATGCTTTTTTAGCGACATCATATGAACCAAATCCTTCTAAAGCATAATCAATATGCGAATTGATTGCTACTTGGAAAGAATCCAACGTTTCGACTGGTTCTTCTTCAGTTTCTTCTGTTTGAACAGAGTCTGAAGCTGGAACCTCTTCTGCAACAAAGTAGTATGTTTCTTTAGCTACTTGAACGTCTTCAATGGTTAATCCATCTTTAAATGCCAGATTCTCAGCTACTTGATCCTCTTTAATTGCTGGCGTGTCTTCAGGGTAAAAAGCGTTGACTGCTTCTTTAGCTTCCACACGATGAACAATATCATCTAATTGACGATTCAATACGTTTTTATCTAGAGTTGACTCATTTAAATCATCAATTTCATTTCTTAATTCTTCTACATATTCTTCAGTTATCTCTTCACGGACAAAGCCGGTCTGTTCATCAATGTAAAGCCCAGAAATTTTCTCCTGTACGGTTTGACTCACATTGTTTGTAATCGTTGGTTGATCACTTGTAGAACTGGATTCTAAGAATGTATATAGATTTAAGACAGCTACTAGTATGACAACTAATGCTGCAATAATTAAAATTTTAACCTTATTACTCATCTAGTTTGTTGCTCCTTTTTTCAGAATAGATTGATTTCGTAAAAGTTATATTTACACCATTTCATATATTACCACATAACCTAGTGATTTGAATAGCTAATTATGCATTCAAACGCGATTCTTAGTAAAAACTAATAAAATTCAATGGGTCGTTTTAATTTAAGCTTGATTTTATTCAGTTTATGTAGAGGGTCTATGAGGTAACTTAATGGTGAAAGTAGAACCTTTCTCAAGTTCACTTTCGACTTCAATGCTTCCTTCATGCGCATCTACTAAAGAGTGAACCACCGCTAAACCAATACCTGACTCCCCAAATTGTGTATTCTTGCGCGAGACGTCGACTTTATAAAACCTCTCCCAAATACTTTCAATTTGCTGGGTGTCAATACCGATTCCTGAATCGATGACTTTCAAGATAACAGAATCTTTCGACATTTCGCCACTTAGGATAATGTCACTGTTTTCAGAAAACTGAATCGCATTGGTGACTAGGTTAATCAGGATTTGAACAATTCGATCATAATCAGCCCAAATCTCTAAATCATCTGACGCACTAACAATAATATGATTATTTTTTTGTTCCGCTTTGCCACTTAATTGTTCTTTTATTTGATTCAATAAGGGGGAACCTTTAATCACTTGCTTCTTCAAAGTGATTTGACGGCTACGAATCTTCTCGTAATCTAAGTTCTCATTTACCAGACGCGTTAAGCGTTTCGTCTCTTTACTAATCAATTCAAGACTACGTCCGCGTTGCGCTTCTGGAATCATATCATATTGTAGCCCTTCTAACAGCCCACTCATGGTCGTTAAAGGGGTTCGCATTTCATGAGCCGCATCCATCATAAATTGGCGGCGCAAATTCTCCTGACGCTTAATCTCTTCTTGAGAGTGACGCAGTGACTCTGACATCACATCAAAGTCTCGCGCTAAATCGCCAAACTCATCCGCACTTCCCGTATCCACTCGGACTTCATAGTTACCAGTAGCAATTTCACGGGTTGCTTGTTGAAGTTTTTTAATTTTACGCGTCTGAACCATCGCATAAAAGACACTCATGACAATACCAACAATTGTCGCAATAATAAACGAGACAATAATATGGTTTTGCGACTCGCTTACCTGCTCTTCTAAAGACTCCAAGGGAGCACCTAAACTAATAAAACCAGCGGGGAAACCCGCTACTTCATTCTGAGCTAAAGGAATATAGACCGTTGTCATTTGTAGTTGCGTATCTGGATCAATAAACCGTTGGGCATATTGAAGACCTAAACTAGCCCCTTCTGATATTCTGACTAAATCAGTCTCACTGAGATTGGACCCAAAACGTTGGTCATAGGTTGGATAAATGATACGACCATCTTGTAAATAAACTTGAATGACAATATTCTCGCTGGCTAATAATTGAGACGCCCGAACTAAGTCCGGACGCGTAAAATTATTCGATACTATATTGCGACCGTACTGCAGCAATTGCGCTTCGCGCTCTTTGTAAATTTGAGTCGTCAAATAATTCGAATTACGATAGGCACTAATGGCTAAGGCTGTAATAATAACAATTAAAAAGCCTAAAATCTGTTGCCATAAAAACTTCATTAGGCCTCACCTGGGTCCTCGAATTTATAGCCCACGCCCCAAACGGTTTGAATTAATTGCGGGCCAACCGTTTCAATTTTCTGACGTAATTTTTTAATATGCGCATCCACCGTTCGCTCATCCCCGTAAAAAGGATCTTCCCAAATGCTCTTCAATAACTGATCCCGACTAAAGACACGCTTCGGATTTTTAGAAAACATTACTAACAAATCAAATTCTTTCGGCGTTAAATTCTCAATCGGTTGTTCTAGATAGTATGCCTCACGCGTCACTGTATTAATTTTTACAGTCCCTGCTTCAACATTAAAGGCCGACTCAGCACCATCTTCTGCTTCACTCGGTGCAATTTGAGCACGACGGTGGAGGGCTTTCATTCTTGCTAATAAAGTCAAAGGACTAAAAGGTTTCGTCACATAATCATCTGCGCCCATTTCCAGACCAATCACTTGGTCACTTTCTGAATCTTGAGCAGTTAACATAATAATCGGTGTCTCTTTAGAAATTTCACGCATTTTACGACAAATGGTCATTCCATCCATTGACGGTAAGTTCAAATCTAGAATCACAATATCCCACTCATGCGGCGAATTCTTATAAGCTTCGAAACCCTCAGCACCATCGTGATGAAAAGTCGAAGCAAAGGCTTCTTTCTCGAAAAACATCGACATCATTTCACAAACAGACTCATTATCTTCAATCATTAAAACTTTCATCAACTAAAAACCTCCTTATTTACAATACTCTGCCTCTATAAAACCGGCAGTCACAACACCATTATACAATAATTATCCGATAATAGTTTAACGAAACGATGAAGATTGTGTGAGTTCCCACTACCTGATAGCCGCCTAAGTCACACCCATTGAATCCAAAAAAACCTTAAGCACGCTCGGTAAGGAGCAATTGCTTAAGGCTTCGAATAATGTTTTAGTCGTTAAACTGCTTGTGTTTCTTTTGATACCGGGATATCCTTAGGCACGATTTTTTGATTGTTATCTGTGGCGCGCGTCTTGCGATCAATTAAGGTCACATCCGTTACGAGACATTCCACAACATAAATCGTTTGGTTTTCCTTATTGGTATAATTACGACTTTGCATAATACCGGACAAACTAACTAAAGAACCTTTCTGTGTGTAAGTATCCAACAAATCGGCTAAATGGTCCCAAGCGACAAAGGGAATATAATCAGAAACAACTTCCCCATTACGATCACGGTGCGCACGATTAATAGCAATTGTATTATTCATGACACGATGACTTTCATTAACATTACGAACAGAAACATCTCGACAGAGACGACCAACAAATACAGCTTGATTCATTTTTTTCACTCCTTTTTATGTGTTACTACTAAATACGCAAAAAGGGTGGCAAATCTATTTTTTAAAAGTGAATCTTAACGAAAACTTAATTTTATCGCTCAGTTAAGCGTTCAGCTGTTTCCACGATTTTACGCAAACGATGGTTTACGCCCGACTTTGAAATCGGACCACCGGGGACTTGTTCGCCTAATTCCTTTAAACTTAAGTCTGGATTTTCCAATCGGAAACGAGCCATCACTTGCAGTTTTTGAGGTAGAACCGATAGCCCTTGTGTCGAATCAATTAATCGAATCGCTTCAAGTTGACGCTGCGCCGCATCAATCGTCTTATTTAAGTTAGCGTTCTCCATATTAACCAATCGGTTAACAGAATTGCGCATATCGCGAATAATCCGGATGTCTTCAAACTTCAACATGGCTCTATTGGCCCCGATAACCGCTAGAAATTCAGCGATTTTCTCCGCTTCTTTGATATATGTAATGTACCCGTTACGACGGACAATCGTTTTCGCATTCAAGTTAAAGTCATTCATCATATGACACAAATCATCATTATGCGTTTCGTAATTCGAATAGATTTCTAAATGGTAACTACTGGCTTCCGGGTTATTCACCGATCCGCCTGCTAAAAAAGCCCCCCTTAAATAAGAGCGTTTCTTCTGTTCGTTGGTCATAATTTCTTCGGCGACGTTCGTGTTAATCGATAAGCCGTCAAAAATTCCTAAATCTGATAATAGTTCTTGAACTTTCTGACGACAACGCACAATATAAACGTTATTCTTCTTTAACTTCATTTTCCGACGAACAATCAATTCACTTTCCATTTGATAATGGTCCTTCATTAAGGTGTAAATCCGACGAGCAATGGCGGCGTTTTCACTTTGCACATTCAATATAAAGCGCTGTTGGTACAAACTAACAGCCCCATTCATACGAATAAGGGCAGCTAGTTCAGCTTTAGCGTGTTCTTTGTGTACTTCGAGCAAAGTACATTCTTTCTTGACGTCAGAAGCAAATGTCACCAACGTCACCTCCTATAGTTAATGAACCATCGACTCTTAGTAGGCAATCGAATCTGTCATGTTTTTACGATGTAATTTCGTTGTATTCAGTATATGGCCTAACTCTTCGACGACACGAGCTGTATCGTGGTAAGCTCCTCCGTATTTCATACTTAAAAAATCGCTAGAAATCACACGACAGCCTGCATTACGTAAGCCTTTAAAGTCATGTTTCACTTGTAATAAATATTCTTCGTTCGGTTGCGTTAAAATATAATCGCCTGGTACCTCAGTTGTGTTGACCAGAACAGTATCCACGAAATTTTGACCTAAGTGTTGGTGAAGAACTTCGACGTGATCAGAATCGGTAAAGTTTTCTGTCTCGCCTAATTGAGTCATAATATTACAAATATACACGATTTCTGCTTGTGTTTTAGAGAGTGCTTCACCGATTTCTTTAATCATTAAATTCGGCAGGATACTCGTATATAAACTTCCGGGTCCTAAAACAATCATATCAGCTTCTAGAATGGCTTCAACCACTTTAGGTGAGGCATGAATGGCTTCATCACCTGAAGTCGTCGTTACAATGACTTCTTGAATTTTCTTACGATGATGGGCAATCTTTGATTCTCCAATCGCGATTGTGCCATCTTCAAATAAGGCATTCAGTACTAAGGCTTCTGGCGCTGCTGGTAAAATTTGTCCACTTATTTTCATAAAACGAGAGAGGATCTCAATCGCATCAGACATTGAACCTTTCATTTCTTTTAAGGCTGCAATCAATAAGTTTCCAATCGCATGTCCAGCTAGAAAATCATCTTCTGAATTAAAACGATATTGAAAAAGATCAATTAAGGTTGGATCAGCATCTGAAAGGGCGCACATGCAATTACGTATATCTCCTGGTGGCACGACATTAATATAGTCTCTAATGGCACCACTGCTACCGCCATCATCAGCAACGGTAATAATTGCTGAGATGTTAGCATCCAGTTTCTTCAATCCCTTTAAAATGACTGGCAACCCTGTTCCACCACCGATTACCGCTACATTATAGCGACTTTTAGGTTGTGGCATCATGACCGCGTTGTTGACTCTTTTCGTTTAAATTGATCACGATGAGAGACATTCACCGTGTATTGATCACTTCTCAATCGATCAGTAATTCTTTCAGCTAAGGCAACTGAACGATGTTGACCACCGGTACAGCCAATAGCAATTGTGACACTTGATTTCCCTTCGCGCTTATAACCTGGTAAACAATATTCAATTAAATCGATAAATTTCGTGTAAAAGAGTTCGGTTTCTGGCTGCTTCATCACATAATCATAAACGTCCTGATCTTGACCCGTTAGAGGTTTTAATTCAGGTACATAATGTGGGTTTGGCAAGAAACGTACATCCATCATCACGTCGGCATCAATCGGCGCACCATATTTAAAACCAAAGGACACGACTTCAATATGGAATGTATTATGTTCAATCGATGCGAATTGTTCAGTAATGAAATGGCGTAGTTCTCTTGGTGTTTTATCCGTTGTATCCACAACGATTTGCGCACGTGTACGTAAATCGTGTAAAAGTTCTCGTTCTTTTCTGATTCCTTCCATTACGCGACCTTCGTTCGCTAAAGGATGACTACGTCTTGATTCTTTATAACGTGAGACTAGTGCTTCGTCACTCGCTTCTAAGAATAAAACACGCGTCGTAATAAATTGGGTATTATCTAAAGTTGCAATAATATTCTCTAATTCATTAAAGAAATCACGAGTACGTAAATCAATGACCAGGGCAATTTTTGTAATCTTGCCTGACTCTTTTACCAATTCCCAAAAAGTCGGTAATAAGGTTGGTGGCATATTATCAATACAATAATATCCAAGATCCTCAAAACTTTGAACAGCAACTGTTTTTCCAGCCCCACTCATCCCTGTAATAATGACTAATTCTAAAGTATCTGACATTCTATTCGCCTCGTTTCTGAAAATTTCTGTAGCCTTAGTATAACATATCTGGATGCAATGCGTTATGCCTAGGCTGTTTCGAAACATTTAATATTATACAATTATAATATACTTCTTAACCAATTTAAACACAGATTTCCAGAGATTGAAGGATATACTGCAATAAAAACATTTTATATAACTTCCTATACTCTTGCTACTTGTGCTATTGCTTGACTCATTCTTTGACATGGTCATTTTTTGGGGGACTTCAACCAAATCCAGCTAATTTTTTCTGTTTAACTCCATATCAACAGGAGGTTGTCAGTCTTATTCTGACCAAAGAAAAAGCAAGTGAGGTGTGTTGAGACACTTCACTTGCTTAATTTATTGAAATTACTTCGTTAATTCACGGATATCCGCTTCAACTTTAGCCGCTTTTTCTTCGACTTCCGCTTGCGAATTGCCTTGAACACCTAAGTATAATTTAATTTTCGGTTCAGTTCCACTTGGACGAAAGGCAACCCAACTGCCGTCTTCTAATACATATTTCAGTGCATCAGAAGCTGGGTATGCTAATTTACTTTCTTTTCCATCAGCATACGTCATCGTCGCAGATAAATAGTCAGCTGCTGACACAACTTTCAAGCCACCCATTTCTTTAATTCCTTCTGTACGAATCGTTTGCATAATTTGTTTCATTTGCGCCGCGCCTGATAGGCCTGGGAAAGAAACAGAGATGGTTTTCTCATTGAAGTAACCATATTTTTCATACATCGCTTGTAGTGCGTCACCTAATGTGCGTCCATTTTTCTTGTGATAAGCCGTTAATTCAGCTAAGACGACTAAGGCTTGAATTGCATCTTTATCACGTACAAATGGCTTGATTAAGTATCCGTAACTTTCTTCGAAGCCCATTAAGAAGGTGTGTGCACCTGTTTCTTCGTATTGCTGAATTTTTTCAGCGATGAATTTAAAGCCTGTTAACACTTCAACCATTTCTAAGCCGTAGCTTTCAACAATGGCGTCAGCTAAGTTTGTCGATACCATCGATTTGATTGCCACACCGTTTGCTGGTAAATCACCTTGTGCTTTACGTGCATTTAGAATGTAGTCTAACATAATCGATGCAATTTGGTTTCCAGACAATAACTGGTAAGAGCCATCTGCCGTACGAATCATCGCACCTAAACGGTCTGCATCCGGGTCTGTAGCTAATAGGATATCCGCTTCGACTGTGCGTGCTAATTGCTCCGCTAAATCAAAGACAGCTTCAGACTCTGGATTTGGAGATAAAACCGTTGGGAAGTCTCCATCCGCTTTGGCTTGTTCTTCAACAACATGAACGGACTTGAAGCCCGCTTGTTCGAGAGCTTTCATACCTAAATACATGCCTGTTCCGTGTAAAGGCGTGAAAACAATGTTCACTTTGTCGCTCATCTCATTAACTAACTCTTGATCAACCGTTACTGCTTTAATTTCTTGCAAGTAAGCTTCATCGACACTGTCACCAATGATTTCAATCGTGCCATTACCTAGCAATTTCGTTTTATCGCCGATTGCAACAGTTAATGGATTTTCTACCGCACGAACATAATTCGTTAAGTTGTCAGCGTCTTCCGGTGGCATTTGCCCACCATCTGCACCATATACTTTGTATCCATTATATTCTGCTGGGTTATGACTTGCTGTAATCATGATTCCAGCAAAAGCATTTAAATGTCTAACCGCAAATGATAGCACCGGTGTTGGTCTTAAACTTTCGTACACATAGCTCTTAATCCCATGTTGACCCAATACCATTGCCGCTTCCATCGCAAATTCTGGAGAATAATGTCTTGAATCGTAAGCAATTGCTACTCCACGTTTTTTTGCTTCTTCGCCATTCTGTTCGATTAATGTTGCAAGTCCTTCGGTTGCTTGTCGAATCGTATAAATATTCATACGGTTCGGCCCTGCTCCTAGTAACCCACGCATGCCAGCCGTTCCAAAGCTTAAGCTTGCTCCAAATGCATCGGTTAATGCTTCTTCATCTGTATTAATTGAAAGCTCATCTTTCAAGACTACATCTAAGTCTTCGAAATTTCGCCATAAATCATAAATTTCGCGCCATTCCATTACTTTTCGCCACCTTTCTTTTTATCGCTTTCATTATAACATTTTTTACACATTTATTCGTATTATCTACATTTTTCTTTAATTTTACTTAAAGGTGAGGGTGTTTGAGACTGGTATTAAAGGATTTATACAGAAGTTTAAAGTAGAGTCTGTGAGTATGGTCAAGACCTTCCGCTTTAATCCCCTCCTAAAATATCGAATCGGCAAATTAAACGCAAAGCCTTCCGAAAGTCACTTAAACGCAAAAACGCCACACAACAATTGACAAGCAATTATCGTGTAGCGCCTTTTGTTAAAGGTTTAGTCTTTTAATGATTCGATGTATTGGTAAGCCATGTGGCCTGCTACACTTCCGTCACCAACTGCTGTAGCAATCTGACGTA
Source organism: Fundicoccus sp. Sow4_F4 (assembly GCF_052116145.1). Taxonomy (NCBI): domain Bacteria; kingdom Bacillati; phylum Bacillota; class Bacilli; order Lactobacillales; family Aerococcaceae; genus Fundicoccus; species Fundicoccus sp. Sow4_F4. The sequence goes on from NZ_JBQKLQ010000008.1 coordinate 19,704, forward strand.
GAGGTGTTTGTCGCACATCTCCAATGGCAAAGAGTCCTGGAACTGTCGTTTCCATTTTCTCGTTCGTAATAATCCAGCCTTCTTCGTCAGTCACTCCTAAATCAGCAACAACAGAAGAGTTTGGAATAATTCCGACATAAACGAAAACGCCGTCTGCTGTAAAGTCGCTGACTTCGCCCGTTTTCACGTTTCGAAGTTGAACCGCACTGACTGCATTATCTCCCTTAATTTCTTCAATAACTGAATCCCAAATAAACTCAACTTTTTCATTTGCGAAGGCACGATCTTGTAATACTTTTTGCGCACGCAATTCATCACGACGGTGAATAATCGTTACTTTATCTGCAAAGTTGGTTAAGTATGTTCCTTCTTCTACCGCGGAATCTCCGCCTCCAACGACGACTAAATTCTTATTACGGAAGAAGAAACCGTCACACACTGCACAGTATGAAACACCTTGTCCAGCCAAACGGTCTTCACCATCAACCGCTAATTTACGGTGATGAGCCCCTGTTGCAATAACAACCACGGCTGCTACATATACTTTATCTGCTGTATGTACGTGCTTTTCCTTACCATGGTCTTCAATATGTGAGACATCTGCGTAAGCATGATCTGCACCAAAACGCATCGCGCCTTCATACATATTGGTTGCCAGCTCAGGTCCGCTAATTAATGAATAGCCAGGATAGTTTTCCACTTCAGCCGTATTAATTAGTTCTCCCCCTGGGGCACCCTTTTCTAATAAAATTGTTTTTAAATTCGCGCGTGAAGCATATAAAGCGGCAGTTAAACCTCCCGGTCCAGCTCCGATAACAATCACATCTGCTTCAATACGTTCTTTAGTTATTTGTTCTGTCAATTTCAACTCTCCTATTCATTCAAATGGTCATCGGAATAATTATAACAAAATAGCACCCGCATGCCTAGTAGCAAAACTTAGGCTCTCTTTTATTAATTATTCGCCTCGTAAATGCTCTTGTAAAGATACTTCTTGCTTGCCTTCGCGCATCATGAGCGCCTCTAAACTTTCAGCCACCGAGGCTCCTTCATACAAGCGTCGGTACAATGCTTCCGTAATTGGCATTTCAATTTGCTGCTCTTGAGCAAGCTCATAAGCGGCTTTACACGTCAATATACCTTCAACAACCATTTGAACTTCTGCAAAAATTTCTTCACGACCATAACCTTGGGCAATCAAACGCCCCGCTCGCCAGTTTCGTGAATGGGGACTTGTACACGTTACAATCAAATCTCCCACACCACTTAAACCGATAAACGTTAAGGGATCAGCGCCTAATTTTACACCTAGGCGGCTAATTTCAGCCAAACCACGGGTAATTAAAGCGGCCTTGGCATTGTCTCCATAACCCAATTCTTGAATTAGCCCTGCGCCTAACGCAATGATATTCTTCAAAGCAGCACCCAATTCAACACCAATCACATCATTATTCGTATACACACGGAAGTATTTATTCATAAAGACTGCTTGTACTTCTTCAGCTGCAGGTAATGCATGACTGGCAACAGCAACCGTCGTAATATCTTGACGTGCAACCTCTTCTGCATGACTCGGTCCCGAAAGGACAACCAGTGCCTCATAGAGGCTAACATCTAACACTTCTTCAATCACTTGGCTGATTCTCAACTTGCTACCTTGTTCCAAGCCTTTTGTGGCATGAACGATAATAGGTCGTTGACCCTCTTTCAACAGATGATTTAAAGTTTCCATCGTTTGTCGGATAACGCTTGTTGGTAAGACAACTAGAATAATGCGAGCATCTGAAATTGTCGCTGCTAAGTCCGTCGTAGCAAAGATATTCTTCGGGATAAGTGTTCCTGGAAGATACTTTGCATTGATGTGTGTTTGATTAATTTGTCTTGCTTGTTCCTCATCGCGTCCCCAAAGGTGGACGTCATGGCCATTCTCCGCTAATACTTTCGCTAGAGCTGTTCCCCATGATCCAGAACCTAATACTGCAATTTTCACTGTTTCACCTCTTATGCCTTGCGGCTTATTTCATCCTCTTCGTAATAAGGAATTTCTGGGAAGCTTTGTTTACGTCGATAAATCACAAAAACTAACCCTGCCACAACTAAAATCATCGATAACCATTGCGACACACGCAACGGCCCTAAATATAAACTGTCTGTACGCATCCCTTCAATAAAGGCGCGCCCGATCCCATACCAAATAACGTAAGTTGCTGCGATTTCTCCTTGTCGGAAAAACTTTGGTTTGCGTCTTAAAACGAGTATCAGAATTAAACCAAGTAAATTCCAGACGGATTCATATAAGAAAGTCGGATGGTGGTAGACTCCATTCACATTCATCTGTTCAATAATGACATTCGGCAAATACAGGCTTTCTAGGAAGCTACGTGAGACTTCGCCACCGTAGGCTTCTTGGTTGATAAAGTTCCCCCAACGCCCTAATGCTTGCGCCAACATAATCGCTGGAGCCGTTATATCAAAAACAGATGCTGGATTTAATTGGCTGCGTTTACTCATGACATAAATTGTCACAGCTCCGGCAATAATTCCTCCATAGATGGCGATTCCACCTTGCCAAATCATGATGATTTGAGCAGGGTTTGCTAAATAATGTTCTAACCTAAAAGCGACATAGTAAAGTCTTGCGCCGATATAACCGATCACCACCATCCAAAACAAGAGATTGAATAATGTATCTTCATCGATTCCTTTACGTTTACCTTCGCGACTAAAAATGACATAAGCAATTAATATACATAAGCCCATTATTAGCCCATACCAATGCACTGGCCAACCGCCGATATCAAAGGCTATTCGGTCAATGGCTGCAAAAAGTCCTAGATTGATTAATGTCTTCACTTCACTTAAGCCTCACGATTCTTCATGATTAAACGATCTAACTTCTCATTAAATGCTTCCGTTGCATTATAGCCCATTGAATTGGCACGAAAGTTCATAGCAGCAGATTCAACAATCGCAGCTAAATTCCGTCCTGTTTTAACAGGGATTTTAATTTTCGGTACTTGAACTTCAAATATTTGTTCATACTCTCTTTGCGAACCTAAGCGGTCATATTCGATTGTGCCATCATCAATCACTAAGTCAATAATCACTTCTAATTTCTTAGAACGACGGATGGCTGCAACACCATAAAGGCTCATGACATCAATAATTCCTAAACCACGTATTTCTAATAAGTTTTGTAAAATTTCTGGTGCTTCACCAATTAAAGTTAATTCATCAATCATGAACAGATCAACTCGATCATCCGAAATCAAACGGTGTCCTCTTTGAATTAATTCAAGGCCAGTTTCTGATTTACCAACACCGCTGGCTCCCACAAGTAGGACCCCCATTCCAAAAACTTCTACAAACACACCATGTTTCGAGAAACGTTCAGCTAAACGACCTTCTAAAAAATTCGTCATATTCGATAAGACACGACTTGTTTTCGATCGTGAGCCCAAAATAGGGATTTGCAATTCTTGTGTAATTGGAATCAAAGCTGGAGGAACTTCTATTCCACGGCTGACTACAATTGCAGGTGTATCTTCATGACATAATAAGCGGAAAATTTCTTCACATTCTTCTTCTGTTTTTGAATTGATATATGAAATCTCAGTGCGACCAATTAATTGGATCCGCTCATGGGGGTAAAAATTCTTGTATCCCGTTAAAACTAAACCTGGTCTTGAAACCTCACTCGATGTAATATCACGAGCTTTAAACTCCTCACCAAATAGAATTTCTATATCTAGCGTGCTTACTAGCTCTTCTACTGTAACGCTTTTATCCATAACGCTTCGACCTCCGTGACTTTCTTCGTTTTTGGGCATTCTTTACTAATTTATGGTATCACACAAAGCCCTTTATGACTAGAAATAATCTGGTAAGGTCAAGGCTCACTCTCAATCATTCCCAATCTAGAGTATACCCCTAAATATAAAAAAACCGCCTGCTTCATGCAAACGGTCCTAGCTTGATTTATATATTTTCTAACGGTGTTCTTGGCTATCTTGTTTGAATAAGATTGATTGAATGAAGCCTAATATAACTGACGCGAAGACCGCAACTCCAAATGAGCTGATAGCGAAACCGCCAACTAAGCCACTCGTCATATATAAAATAAGCCCTCCAATTAAAACATTCACTATACCCAGCGTTAAAATATTTAAAGGAATGGCGATGAATTTAAGAATTGAACCAACAAAAAAGCTCAAGATTCCATACACAATCGCGCCAAATAACGCCGCCCAGATTCCCGTTATTTGAAGACCTGGGATAATCGCAGCCAAGGCAAGAAAGATAAACGCATTAATCATTATTTTCATATGTTTCTCCCCTTAATGAATGTCATTGTTTTTAAAAGTCGCTCCAGTCATCTTCTTTAAGATTAGGTGTAACATCTTTTCGTTCATTTTTGGTGAAGCGATTTGTTTGACTTGATGCTGAGTTGTTTCGCTTTTGAACATAGCCGTCCACTTGGTAATCATAAGGTAAAACAAGCCCTAAAATGATGTAAAACCAAAAACCAACGCTGCCCATAAAGAATAAGACTAAAAACAGTACTCGCAAGATGGTTGGATCTAAGTTTAAGTATTCACCTAAACCGCCACATACACCCATGACTTGTTTATCTGTTGATGATTTAAATAATCGTTTTTTCATATTGGTATCCTCCTAAGTTTAAGTGTTCAATTAGCTATTAGCCTGCATAACAAATCCAATCAGTAAGTAGGCAATAATACCTACACCACCAAAAATCGCCATTAGAATGTAGAGAACGCGTACGATTGTCGAATCAATATTAAAATATTCTGCTAATCCTCCGCAAACTCCCATAAGTACTTGATCGCTGGTGGATACTTTTAATTTTTTCATGATGTTTCCCCTTTCTATGTGCAATTTTTTCGGGTGACTCACCCACTAGTCAGCTCTTCGCCCAACCTATTCTTTTAGGCTGAGCAAATGACTGAATTGAATTATTTGTCGGAATCTTTCAAGAAGACATCACCTGTTGTAAGTGAAACGTCAATGTCTACTTGTTCAGTTGCTGAATTTAATAGACGTTGCATTTCAGTATGTGATTTACTTTTCACGATGTCTGATACGTTACTTAATCGGTGATGAATGTCTCCAAAGCTTACTTTACAGTCTGCTTCTAAATTCAATTGACTTGGAAGGGATATTTTAACATCGCCGTTCACGCCTTTAATTTTAATTTTGGAAGGTGTTGTATTACGTTTAGTAATAAAGTAGTCAGCGTTGACTGTGTTAGAAATAACGTTTCCTACATTGCCTGCCATTCTAAAATCACCATTTAAATTTTTCAAGCTAATGTCTGCGATATCACTTTCCTTAATCGTTACATCGCCGTTTAATAAATCGAGTTCTAATAATTGAGCTGTTGCATGTTTTAATTTAATATCGCCATTTTTATTCTCAACTAGTAAATCTTTTACATCGATGTGTTTAAACTTTAAGTCACCATTAACAGCTACTACCTTTAATTCATTATAAAGGTGTTTAGGCAATTTAACCACACCATCTAATGAGATTTTCGCATGATTTACATGGAAAAACAACTGTTCTGGTGTATGAGAGATCGTACTTAACTCTATCAAGCGTTCGACCGAAACACTTGGATGATTGCCATGAAAACGAATCTCGCTCTCAATTATAATTGACTCTTCGTCATGGCCAACAAATTCTAATGATCCATTCGTTACTTTGAAATCAAGCATTGTCAAATCACTGGCTGGGTAAACAAATGTGTGGGTTAGCGTTTGAGTTTTTACCCATGGGACATTGACTGATAGATTAACTTCCTTCATGTTGAAATTATTCATCATATCTTTAAACTGACCGCCCATTAATTTACCAAAACTTTTACCTTCTTTTAAAGCGTCTGAACTGATTTGGCTCGCTGCTTCAGATACTTTTTCTGATGCTGAATCAACGAAATGTTTCACTTGATCTTTATATCGGTTAATTTGCGACGCATATAACTCTTCTTGTTCTTGCTTGGTGTCGTGTAATTCTGTCTTAATCGACTCAATCTTCACTTCTAATTCACGAACTTTTACTTCCAAACGGTTTTGTTGCTCAGCCATTTCTTCAGTTAATTCATCTAGTTCAGCAAAAATTTCAATTTCACGTAAACGTTGTTTAGCAATTGTTAAGGCTTCTTCTTTTTTCTGAAGCGTGTCATTTAAGACATCAATCTTAGCCGATAATTCACCCGATTTTTCAGCGACCTTAGCCACTCGTTCTTCTTCGTCAAGTGTTTCACCTTCTAACAATTCTAATTCCTGTTCAGTTGCTTCTATTTCTAATTCTGCGTCTTCTAATTCTTGTTCTAACGCTTCATAGCGTAACTCATCTAAGCCTGGAACATCCATGTCAATTTGGATTTCACGAATTCGTTCTTGCGTTTCAGCAAGTTGATTTTTCAATGCTTGGAGACGTTCTGCTGCTTTGACAACATCCGAAGCGTTCTCGCGCACTGCTTCCTCAACTTCAGTTTGAGCTTGGCGATATTCTTCACTGTAATCTGTTTCGCTTGATTCAGTTTCCTGAGTTGACCCAGTCTCTTTTACATCGTTTGTCACTTTAGATACATAATCCGTTACATTACGTGCGACATTTAAACTTTGATCGACAACTTCCGAAATAATTGAAGAAAACTGTTTACCATAATTAACTTTTGTTTGGCGTTCGTTTGCTTCAGTTTTTTCAGTCGTGTCTGTCGTTTTTTCTGCTTCAACCACTTTGCTTGTTTCGGTTTCTGGAGTGGGACTTGATGTCTGACCAGCTTCTAATAATCTCAATGCCTCGTCCATCGTAATAATATTCTGACGAACTAGTTCAATAATACGTTCTTTCTCATTCATACGAAATGCCTCCTTAAATTTTCCAGTGCTATTTGGTTAGTTTCTATATATCTTCCGTCTACAATACCTATTATGCCAAGAATGTCGCCACATGACATAGGACTAGAGGCCGATATTTATGCAAATACTACTAAAGACTGATAGGATATACTGTTGATTTATTTTTAGGCGATTGTTACGGTCAAAGAAGAGTGAAATTAACATCATGAGTCGAAAATTCAGGCGATACATTACAGCCCTACCCACCATTCAAAAAAAAAAAAGAGAACCGCACAATGTGCAGCTCTCAAACTAAGGAACTATTTTGCCTTCTTTAAAATGTCTTTTAAGTATTGTCCAGTATAACTGCCACTGACTTCGGCTACTTCCTCAGGTGTACCAGTCGCAATGATTTCACCACCATTGACACCACCTTCGGGACCTAAGTCAATGACATAGTCAGCAATTTTAATGACATCTAGATTGTGTTCAATGATGACAATCGTATTCCCCGCTTCAACCAAGCGATTAATCACTTTGATTAAACGACGGATATCATGATGATGAAGTCCTGTCGTCGGTTCATCGAGGATATAGAATGTATTACCTGTTGACACTCGCTGAAGTTCAGCGGCCAGTTTCATACGTTGCGCCTCACCACCAGATAAAGTCGTGGCTGATTGTCCCAAACGAATATAGCCTAGGCCGACGTCAATCAGAGTTTGAAGCTTTCTCGCAATTTTAGGATGAGCAGAGAAATACTCTACCCCTTCATCAATTGTCATATTTAAAACATCTGAAATGTTTTTGCCTCTGTATTTAATCTCCAATGTTTCGGAGTTATAGCGAGCACCGCCACACACTTCACACGGAACATAAACGTCTGGTAAGAAGTGCATCTCAATCTTATTAATTCCGCCACCCTGACAGGCTTCACAGCGACCGCCTTTGACGTTAAAACTGAAGCGTCCTTTGCTATAGCCTCTTAGTTTGGCTTCGTTAGTCATCGCAAACAACGCACGAATATCATCAAAAACACTCGTGTAAGTCGCTGGGTTACTTCGTGGGGTTCGTCCAATCGGTGATTGATCGATATCGATAACTTTCTCTATACTTTCATAACCTGAGATTGAATCAAATTTACCCGGTCTTTCTTTCGTGCTTGTCGTTAACTTCGTCAAAGCAACTTTTGCGATACGGTTAACTAACGTACTTTTACCAGAACCCGATACACCGGTGACACACGTCAAACGCCCAATTGGAAATTCAACATCAACGTCTTTCAAGTTGTTCTCGCTCGCGCCAGTAATTTTGACCCAGCCATGGTCTTCTACACGACGTTCGGTTGGTAATGGAATCTTCTCCACACCTGATAGATACTTGCCGGTTAAAGAGGCTGGATTTTTCATGACCTCTTCCGGTGTTCCTTGAGCGACGATTTCGCCACCTTTTTCTCCGGCTCCAGGCCCAATATCTATTAGGTAATCGGCAGCTAGCATCGTTTCTTCATCGTGTTCCACAACAATTAAAGTATTACCTAAATCACGCATTGTTTGCAAAGAATCAATTAAACGCGCATTATCTCTTTGATGAAGACCAATTGACGGTTCATCAAGAATATACATTACCCCACTCAATTGCGAGCCAATTTGCGTCGCCAAACGAATTCGTTGCGCCTCTCCACCCGAAAGTGAGCCCGCGATACGATTCATCGTCAAATAATCTAGACCAACATTCTCTAAGAATGACAAACGGTCCCTGATTTCTTTAATGATTGGTTCCGAAATAATCGATTGACTCGTTGTAAAAGTCATTTCTGCAAAATAGTCTAACGCATCACCGATCGATAATTCTGATACTTCCGCAATATTCTTTTCTCCAACCCTAACTGATAAGGCTGAGTCATTCAGACGTTGCCCATGACATGTTGGACACTCCAACTCAAACATATATTGACGCATGACATCGCGCGTGAAGTCCGACGACGTGTCATTATAACGTCGTTCAACGTTGTTAAATATTCCTTCAAACACATGGTCAACAGTTCTTTGTGCACCTGACATTTGTTTATAAGTGAATTTAAAGTTAGCCGTTGGAGAACCATATTTAAGGAGTTCTTGTGTTTCTGTCGGCAAGTCCTTATAAGGAACATCCATTGGAATGTTACGACTTTTAGCAAATTGCTCTAACATTGACGGATAATAATTTGAGCTAATCGACTGCCATGGTACAAATGCGCCTTCTTCTAATGTTAAATTCTCATCAGGAATCACTAATTCTGGATCGACTGTTAAACGTGAGCCGATACCATCACAACTCGCACACGCACCAAAAGGCGCATTAAACGAAAAGAGGCGCGGCTCTAACTGATCTACAGAAAAGTCACAGAAAGGACAAGCATAATGTTCATTGAAATAAAGCGGTTCTTCTCCCATCACATCAATCACAAGATAACCATCTGAGAATCTTAGTGCTTGTTCAACCGAGTCATATAAACGTGAGCGAATGCCTTCCTTCATAACTAAACGGTCGACTACCACTTCAATCGTATGCTTTTTATTTTTGGATAATTCTGGCACTTCACTCACATCATAGATTTCGCCATCGACACGTACGCGCACAAAACCGTTTTTGTTAATCTGTTCCAACAATTTTTTATGCTGTCCTCTTTGATTACGAACGGCTGGTGTCATGATTTGGATACGTGTTTTATCGGGTAATTCAAGAATTCGATCAACCATTTGTTCAGCAGATTGTCGCTCGATTGGGATATGATGCGTTGGACAATAAGGCACACCAACTCGTGCATATAATAACCTTAAATAATCATTGATTTCGGTCGCAGTTCCGACAGTCGAGCGTGGGTTATGACTCGTCGTTTTCTGATCAATAGATATTGCTGGACTTAACCCTTCGATTGAGTCCACATCTGGTTTATCCATTTGCCCTAAAAACTGGCGTGCATAAGCGGATAAACTCTCAACATAGCGTCTTTGCCCTTCCGCATACAGCGTATCAAAGGCTAAAGAACTTTTCCCCGAACCAGATAGTCCTGTCATAACGACTAATTGATCTCGAGGAATTTCTACATCGATGTTTTTTAAGTTGTGTGAGCGTGCACCACGCACGATTATTTTATCTTTTGCCATCTCGAAGTGTCCCCATTTCATCTTTTTCAAATTTACTATGTTATTATATCACAACTTCTCTGCTAAAACAGAATGTATGTTCGCATTTATTAAAAAATTATCCTTTTGACTATCTATATTAATATTAGTACAAATCTCGTTTTATACCAAATAATCTGCTAGCTCTTTGTCCAGAATAATTTTTTCAATCTTTTCTAAAAAAATACGCCCCGCACAAAGGCGGTAGCGTATTAGGAGTTTTTAATCTTCAGTTTAAATTATTGAGCGACTTCTTCCCACTCAGTTACTTCACCTAAGAAGATTTGTTTAACGTGGTCTAATGAAATATCAGATAATGGGTTTTCAGGGTGAACAATTACTGCGATACCATCGATAGCAACAGCATCGTAGTTTAACGCTTCTTTTTCATCATCAGATAAATCACGAGAAGCCATACCTAATTCAGCTGTTCCGTTCATTGCTGCTTCCATACCTGCAGAAGAACCGTTTGATGTAATATTAATTGTTACACCTTCGTTTAATTCTGAGTAAGCTTCAGCTAATTTCTCCATGATTGGGCTCACTGATGTTGATCCAACGACTTCGATTGTTCCTTCTAAACCTGCTGCTTCATAAGAAGGTAATTCTACAGCTTCTTCTGTTGACTCTTCGTCTGCTGCTTCTTCGGTTGACTCTTCAGTAGCTTCTTCTTCTCCAGCTGAACGAGTAACTTGTACGTAACCTTCTTCTTCAACGATCGCTTGTCCTTGTGCAGAGTATACGAAGTCCAAGAAATCTACTGCAACTTCAGATAATTCAGCATCTTTAGTCCAAGCAACGTTAAATGGACGAGCAATTGGGTAAGAACCATTTGTAACGTTTTCCGATGACACTTCAACACCGTCAACCGCTAAACCTTTAACTTCATCACCTAATGATCCTAATGAAATATAACCGATTGATTGAACATCACCTGCAACAGTTTGCATAACACCGTTTGTAGAGTTTTGGATAACTGCGTCTAATGTAGTCATGTCATTATCGTCTTCGTCAACTACACCAACGATTTCAACGAATGCGCCACGAGTTCCTGAACCGTCTTCACGTGAAACTACACCGATATATCCTTCTTGTGCTAAAACTGGTGTTACCGCAGAAAATGCTAATCCTGCAACTGCTAATAATGGTAAAGCCTTTAATGATTTTTTCATTAAGTACATCTCCTTTAAATTTGAAATTCTTATTGACTCTCGACAACTAAATCAATCGTCTAATAAGTAATCACTTATCAGTACACCTTGTATTATAGCGAGGGAATATAAATTCGGTGTAAATGTTATGTAAATTTTGTGTAAAGCTCAATTAACGTTGCATTATAAGGAACAAGCTTTATTTCCAAAGGAAATGATGGTGCTAAGAGGAGCGATTTTATATTTACAAATAGTGTTGACTATCCATAACGCCAGAGTAATCCCAACTTAAGAAGTCATTCTTCTTTATGCCATAAAGAAACCGCCTAACGTCGAATGACGCCAGGCGGTTTCTAAAGTGATTGCTTATACCCACTATTTATTTAATTCGATAATCTCGCCCGTATTCAAGTAAACGATACGTTCACAAATATTTGTTACGTAGTCACCAATACGTTCTAAACTGTTTCCAATATTAATGTAGCTGATTCCACTTGGCACCATCTCTGTGTTCTTCTGCATGCGTCTAGCACTCTCGTTGTAAATTTCTTTCAAACCAGCATCAACCACTTCATCAAGCATCGCAACTTTTCTAGCGGTTGCTGCATCACGATTAACAAATGCATCCATCGCATCTGAAATCATTGTTTGGGCTGTTTCTGCCATTCTATTCACGACATCGTTTAATTGATCGACTTGTTGTTCCGTTTCTTGACGGCGAATTACTGCACGACCAATAGAAACCGCATGATCAGCTATTCGTTCAATATCGAGACTCGCTGTTAAAACTGTAAAGACTAAACGTAAATCTGAAGCAACTGGTTGTTGCAAGGCAATAATACGAAAAGCTTCTTTTTCAATTTCAACGGTCAACGCATTGATTCTTAAATCATCCGCAAATAATTCCTTTGCCAATTCTTTATCACTGGTGTTGTGAGCTTTAATCGCTTTATGAACTGACTCATTTGCTGCAATACCTAATTTTGTTAAATGGACGAATAAAGATTTTAATTCTTCTTCAAACACTTTTCTCAAAATTAACCCTCCTAATTTAGCTATTAAATAGTTTAACCGAAACGACCTGAAATATAATCATTAGTTCTTTGATCCTTTGGGTTACTGAAAATAGATTCAGTATCGTTAAATTCTATCACTTCTCCATTCAAGAAGAAAGCGGTTTTATCCGAAATTCGTGCGGCTTGTTGCATATTATGAGTAACAATTACAACAGTATATTTCTCTTTTAGTTCATCAATTAAGTCTTCAACCTTGTTAGTCGAAATTGGGTCTAGTGCCGAAGTCGGTTCATCCATTAATAACACTTCTGGATCATTAGCAATTGCACGTGCAATACAAATACGTTGTTGTTGCCCTCCAGAAATGTCCGTTGCTTTACGGTGGAGTTTGTCTTTCACTTCATCCCAGATAGCAGCTCCGCGAAGGCTCTCTTCAACAATTTGGTCTAACTGTGCAGAATCTTTTACCCCATGAGTACGCGGTCCGTAAGCAATATTATCATAAATACTCTTAGGAAATGGGTTAGGGTGTTGGAAAACCATTCCGACGCGTTTTCTTAGTTCATTGACATCATAATTTTTTTGATGAATATCTTGACCATCTAAAGAAATTAAGCCTTGATGTTTAGCATAAGGTACTAAATCTTGCATTCTATTCAATGTTTTGATAAAGGTTGATTTACCACATCCTGAAGGTCCAATAAAAGCTGTTACGAGATTTTCTTCAATATCCATATTGATGTTTTTCAACGCATGAAAATCACCATAGTAAAAATCAAGATCACTAATTTTAAATTTAACTTTTCCAGCACCATTCGTAGCGTTCGCATCTTTTGCTTTTAATGTCACAGACATATTATTCGCCATATTATTTTCCTCCTGAACCTATTTTTTTACCGATAAGCGTTGATAAGCCATTAATAATTAACACGATGACAATCAATACAGTCGCAGTTGCGTAAGCTTCATTCACGTGAAAGCCTTCGTTTGATAAAACATACATATGAACCGCTAACGTACGTCCAGATGACGTTAAGCCATTGATCATACCACTTGAAGATCCCATCGTATAAAGCAAGGCAGCCGATTCACCAACGATACGGCCAATTGCTAGAATAATACCAGAGATAATACCCGGCATTGCGACTGGTAAAACGACTGTAAAAATGGTTCTTAACTGACCGGCACCTAGTGCTAAACTCCCCATTCTTAATGAGTTATCTACTGAAAGTAAAGCTTCTTCAGTTGATGAAATAATCACAGGTAAAATCATAATTGTGAGCGTAAGAATCCCTGCAATATGCGAATACCCCATATCCATTTGAATGACAAAGAATAACATCCCGAATAACCCAAATACGATAGACGGAACAGCTGCTAGCGTATCCGTTGCTAAACGAATCACTTTAAGAAAACGACTGCCACGGTTAGCATACTCGACTAAATAAAAGGCAGTAAACACACCAATTGGTGCTGCAAATAACAATGAGAGTCCAATCATTATTAATGTCGAAATAATCGCTGGCATCATTGAAACGTTGTTAGAGGTATACTTCCATTCAAATAATCCCCAATTCATTGCTGGAATACCATTCCATAATATAAACAGAATAATATAAGCGAGCGTGCCAAGCGTAAACAAAGCGGCTGCCCAAACAAGAAACTTAGTTAAATTAAATTTTCCCATTATCGTTGCTCTCCTCTCGCCTTAATTACCATGAAGACTGAGTTAATAATAATGATAAAGATGAACAAGACTGCTGCAGTAGCAATTAACGCTTGTCTGTGGTCTCCAGAAGCATAACCCATCTCTAAGACAATATTGGTTGTTAACGTACGCACGCCATCAGTCAAGCTATCTGGAATTCTTGGTTGATTACCAGCCACTAATACAACAGCCATTGTCTCGCCGATTGCTCGACCAATACCTAGAATTATCGATGACAGAATGCCTGAACTCGCTGCGGGTACAACCACTCGCATTACTGAGCGTTCATGTGTCGCACCTAAGCCAACACTTGCTTGATAATAAGAATCAGGCACCGCACGAATCGATGCTTCAGACATCCCGATAATTGTCGGTAAAATCATGATTCCTAAAAGGATCGACGCAGTTACCATATTCATACCATTACCTGGCATAATATTTCTCATCAACGGCACTAAGATTTGTAACGCAAAGAAACCGTAAACGATCGATGGAATTGCAGCCATCAAATTAATTGCTGGCTTAAATAATTTATATAATGAAGGCGGGCAGAATTTAGCCATAAAGATTGCCGTTAGAACGCCAATCGGCACACCGACTACAATTGCACCTACTGTAACTAAAACCGACCCAATAATCATTGGTAAAATACCAAATGATGGAGTCGATGCATTTGGTCTCCAGTTAGTACCAAAAATCACATCAAAGAAGCCTTTTTCTGCTAAAAAAGGTAAGCCTCCATCAAATTCTAAGAGACGTCCATCTGGTGTATCAACGACTCTACCTCCAATAAAAATAAAGTAGAAAATCAATAAGATTGAGATAATTGAAATGAGTGCACAGAACATGAACACATATTTCATAAACTTCTCGCTAAAATCACGTTGCATATTTTCTCTCCTTCACATGTTTACACATACGATGACAACTTGGCCAGCATAATTTAAGTAATTCTAGTACATTGTACCCGTGGATTGTAAATTTAATGTAAATTTTGTGTAAATTTTGTGTCAACTGGAAAGTTTCATCTCAGTTTAATTTTTAAATGTTTTTATTGAAAAATGTAAGGCTATTATGTTTTTGTACAATAAAAAAAAGCCATGAGCACTTCACTCGTAGCTTTATCTTTATTTATATGCATTTATTGAATTGTAAATATAGTAACAGCAGTTAGTTGAATTAATCTTATTCTTTCGGAAGCGTAACGGTAAAGGTTGATCCTTTTCCAGCTTCACTCTCTAATTCAATTTTTCCGTTTAGGTTTTTTATCAAGTTACGTACAATTGACAAACCTAAACCGGTTCCTCCTGAGTTACGGCTACGCCCTTTATCTACACGATAAAAGCGCTCAAAAATCCTTTCCAAATTCTCTTCTGGAATTCCAATCCCTGTATCACTCACTGAAAACTTAACCTGATGTTTTTTATTCCAAACCTGAATGTTAATTTTACTATTTACGTCTGAGTAATTAATCGCATTGTCAATTAAATTAGTAAAAATTTGTTCAATCCGATGTTGATCACCTGTATATAAAACCGGTTCTTCTGCTGATATGGAAATTAAAATATTCTTCTTTCCGGCTTTTTTTAAGAAAAAATCAGTCATCGAATGAGCAACTTCAACCACATCAAATTGTGCGTTAATTAAAGGCACCGTCCGCTTTTCAACTCGAGATAACTCTAGAATATCGTTAATAATCACTTCTAGACGATTACTTTCATTTGCAATAATCTCTACAAAATTATTTGCTAACTTGGGATTATCTAAAGCTCCAGATAGTAAGGTTTCTGCAAAACCTTTAATAGCAGTCACCGGTGTACGCAACTCATGCGACGCGTTCGCCACAAATTCTGTTCGCACGTTTTCTAAGCGATGAATTTCTGTCACATCATATAATAAAACTAACACTGATCCATGGGTCCTAATATCCTCTTGTGTGAAAGGAATGATATTGACATCGATGTAACGAGACTTGGGAATAAACATCTCCACCTCATCACTCATCGCGATACCGGAGTCTGCTACTATTTTTATCATATTAATTAACAGAAAACTTTTAATAACCGACTCATAAGAACGACCAATCGCTGTCCCATCCAAGACTAACATCTTCTTAGCCGCTGGATTATACAATTCAATTTTTCCATTCTGATTGACTACTACCACCCCTAAAATCAAGTGGTCCAATAAAAGCGATAATTGTTGTTGACTCATGAATAAGACACTACGCTGATTAGCTAACTTCTTTACTACTTGATTCGTCGTCTGACCTAAATGATTAATAGCCGGTAAATTGACTCCGGTATATTCAAATGAAAAATCAGCATCTAACAAGCCTTTAATACCTTCTTCGATTTTATCCAAAGGTTCATTCACATTATGTAACATTTCTTTATAAATAATGACCGTTAAAAAGATAATCATCATTATCATTAATAGTAACGTTGTCCAAAAGGCTCGCTGGTGCGTGCGAAAGAAGCTTGCGGGTACCGTCTCAATAACCCATAAATCTAGAGCGTCATCTCCAATGCGATAGGCAATTCCATTGATTCGTTGGTCTTTCCAATGAACAACAGTATCTTCCGCTTGCGTAATTGCCTGTTTAATCGCATTAATTTGCGGACGTGTGATGACTTGAGCACTCTTGTCAATAAATAAAAATTCTGGCACTGCTTTAGTAACAATCTGTTCACGCTCAACGAGTCCGACGGCCCGATTATCAGGCAAACGATTTGAATAGAGCTTCACCTGTTTGATATATTCTTGTGCTGTTTCTTTTTCGATCCCCGCCTCAATACTTTGAGAATGAATTCTTGCATTCTCTACTAATGACTCTTCCAAACCTGCTTTAATGCTATTTTGTAACCCTCGTGAAAAAATCAAGACTAAACTAAAAATAGCGAGCAAACCCACTAATAATCGACGATTGCGTTGCAAAGTTTGGCGGAAAATCATTCTTCAGGCACCTCAAATTTATAACCAAAACCACGAACTGTTTTGATATACTCTGGATTTTTCGTATCTTTTTCAATTTTTTCTCTTAAATGACTAATGTGAACATCTACAATACGAGTTTCGCCAGCATAATCGAAATTCCAAATTCGATTCAATAACTGATCTCGACTTAAAATGCGCCCTTTGCGTGTTGCCATATAAAGTAGCAGTTCAAATTCTTTAGGCGTCACTTCAATTTCTTTATCCGCTATCCTAACTTCATAGCGATCTGAATAAATTTCAAGTTCCCCAATTTTAATCACTTCTTCAGCTTCTTCGTCTGTATCCATCGCAAACTTCTTGTCTGCTTCATCATTTATATTACTTGTTACTGACTGACTTGAATCCAGATCAAGTTCGACATCAGTTCTTCTAAAAATTGCTTTAATCCTCGCTAGTACCTCTCGTGGACTAAAAGGTTTCGTCATGTAGTCATCTGCCCCTAATTCTAAGCCGATAATTTTATCATACTCATCATCTTTAGCAGTTAACATTAGGATTGGTGTGTTAATTCGATCGCGCCTCACTCGGCGGCAAACATCCATTCCATCCATTCCAGGCAACATAATATCCAATATAATAAAATCAAACGTCTCTTTTTTGATTAACTTATACGCGGTTTTACCGTCCATGGCAGTCACCACTTCATAACCCGACTGCGCTAAATTGTACTCCAGTAGCGTTAAAATAGATTGCTCATCATCAACTATTAGAACCTTCTTCATTCTTGGCCTCCTATAAGTCAGCAAACAAATTAATGTGCTGGGATAGTGATCGATATCATACCTCTCTTATCCTATCAAATTAAATGTAAGAAGAAAAGAAATCAATAATATTCCAAAGATATAAACAAAAATAGTTCGACCAACAGCAAAAGAAGGATACTTTGCTAATTGACCGAACATTTCTTTTTTATTTAATTGACTAATAATGATTTTACGGAACGTCTCGCTCCAACGACGCCCAACACCATGCCCAAAGCGACCATGCCCAAACCGATATAAATAATAGAGGGTAAGGTGGGGATAAGAAAACTCGTATTAATTGCAAATAGTTCGGCGGCCGCGCTTTGTAAACCTTGATACACTGCGTATAAAACAGCAATTGCAAAGCCTGAACCGACAATACCGATTATGGCACCTTCATAAACAAATGGCGCACGAATAAAACTATTTTTGGCTCCTACTAGACGCATAATTTCTATTTCAGTTTGACGCGCATAAATGGTCAAGCGAATCGTATTAGAAATTAAAAGGACGGCAATGACCACAAACACGGCAGCCAATAACGCTAAAACGTACCTCGTCACTTCAATCGCATTAATTAAACCACTCAAATCAATTGAGCCTAAGTTAGCCACTAATACGTAATCTAATGCATTGATTTCTTCAACGACTGATTCGATATTCTGTGGCCCTGATACATGCACTAAATACATATTATTTAATGGATTAGAGTCCCCTTCTAATTCATCGAAGTTATTGGTAATTATTTCCTGATATTCAGCCAACTCGTCTTCTTTAGAACGGTAAACAACCTCTTCGACATTTTCAATCGCAGCGATTCGCTCCTCTAGAAGCGCTTCGTTTTCTTGGCTAGCTACTGGATCAATGTTGACACGAATCTGAATTTCTTGTTCAACTTCTGTTGTCAACTTTTGAATATTTGAAAAAACTAATACCAAGCTACCAACCATAAACATTGTCACAGTCATCGCTAAAATCGACGCAGTTGTCATCCAGCCATTTCTAAAGAGATTTCGGAAAGCATCGCGAATATGACGAAAGAAATTTCTAATTAATTTCACGATAATCCCCCTTATATAAATCACTAATCAAACGGCCCTGTTCTAAGCGAAGAACGCGATGCTTGCGTTGATTCACTAAATAATCGTTATGAGTTCCCATAATAACCGTTGTACCAGATTGGTTGATATCTTCTAATATTTGCATAATCTCCATTGCAGTATCCGGATCCAAGTTTCCAGTCGGTTCATCTGCTACTAATATTTTGGGTTTATTAGCAATCGCTCGCGCAATTGCAATTCTTTGCTGCTCTCCACCTGATAGTTCATCGGGATACTGGTGAACCTTATGGCTCAAACCAATTAAATTCAGCACTTCATTCACGCGTTGTTTAATCTCTTTACCACTTGCCCCAGTCACTTCTAGTGCATAGGCAATATTTTCAAAAGCAGTTAAATTGGGTAATAGTTTAAAATCTTGAAAAACTACCCCCACATCCCGACGTAAAAAAGGTAGTTGTTTCTTTTTAATTTTACTAACATTAAACTTACCGACAACCATTTTTCCTGCAGTTGCTATTACTTCTCGATTGAGTAATTTCATAAACGTTGATTTACCCGAACCACTTGGTCCAATCACATAAACAAACTCTCCCTGTTCGATTCGTAGAGTTATGTCATTAACCGCAACAATACCATTATCATATTGCTTGCTTACATTCGTTAATTGAATCATTTTTGTCTCACTTTCTATCGCTTCTGTTTAGTGCCACTATCATACCATATCATGTTTCGACCGTGAACTTATCACAAACGAATAACAGTAGATTAACGAATTCTTACAATTGTAATCACTTAATCGTTATCGACAAGCGACCATTTTAGATAGGCATCGATAAATCCGGTCAACTCGCCGTCCATCACCGCTTGTGTATTACCTACTTCAAAATCTGTACGGTGATCTTTAACCATTGAGTATGGATGAAAAACATATGATCTAATCTGTGAACCCCAAGCGATTTCTTTTTGCTCACCTTTAATGGCTGCCATTTCTTGCGCCTTTAATTCTTCTTCGCGTTGATATAACTTTGCTTTCAACATGTTCATCGCTAAATCTCGGTTTTGGAACTGTGATCGCTGGGACTGACTTTGAGTCACTAGGCCCGTTGGAATATGTGTAATTCGGATGGCAGAGGACGTTTTGTTAACGTGCTGTCCTCCTGCACCACTCGCACGGTAAGTATCAATACGTAGATCATCCGGATTAATTTCTATCTCAATGCTATCATCTAACATTGGCGTCACCTCAATCGAACAAAACGATGTATGACGACGGCTATTAGAATCAAATGGCGAGATTCTCACTAAACGATGAACACCCTTTTCGGATTTCAAATAACCGTAAGCATTATGACCTTCTATTTCTAAGGTCACACTCTTGATCCCTGCTTCCTCACCATCTTGATAATCGAGTATATTCACCTTATAGCCTTGTTTTTCAGCATAACGTTGGTACATCCGTAACAACATACTGCCCCAATCTTGAGATTCTGTTCCTCCAGCTCCTGGATGGATTTCTAGAACGGCATTGTTGCCATCAAGTGGATTAGACAATAACATTTTCATCTCATAATCATTGATTTTCGCTCTTAAAACTTGCGATTGCTCAGCGGCCTCAGTGAATAAATCAGCATCTTGAGATTCTTCATATAATTCTAAAGCCATCTCAATCTCTTCTAATTGGCTTTGTAAATCATTAATTGTTTGATAAGAGTCTTTTGCTACATTCAATTGTGCAATGACTTTTTGGGCTTTTTCATTGTCATCCCAAAAATCGCTCGCAGTCATTTGATCTTCATAGGCTGCTATATCTGACTCGAGTTGTTCTAAGTCAAAGAGACCCCCTAAAACTTGATAACGATTGGTTAGCAGAATCAATAAATTGTTTTATTTCATATAATTCCATTTAATCAGCTCCTCAGCTTGAAAAGTTTACGTGTAAATTCACCTAATATTCTACTCTTATTTTCTCACTAAAATGAGGATAAGAACAGGAAAAACCGTAGCATCTGCATACGGTTCTTCGACAGTTTATAAAACTAGTTAGTTGTTGTTTTTCTTACTTGCGTTGGTAGCGAGCCAGGACGACCTTTAACGACTGTCGTGTTCACTTGCTCTCTTTCCAAGTTTTGACGAATTTGAGCTTTCATCACATAGCGTGTAATGTCATATTCGATGGCTGCAATCATTTCTTGGAAACGATCGTAACCTTCTGTTTGATACTCAGTTAATGGGTTCGTTTGAGCATAAGCACGCAAGCCAACACCTTGACGTAAGTGATCCATCATATCAATATGATCTGTCCACTTAGAATCAACCACACGTAAGATAATTACTTTTTCAAATTCTGCTACTTGATCTGGACCGTTAAGTTCAGCAATTTTTGCATCATAAGCAGTTTCAGATTTAGAATATAAGAAGTTCACTAAGTCAGCTGAAGATTTACCTTCTAAATCATTCATAGTGATACTTTCTGGTGATAGCAAAGCTGCATGAGCAAAATCTAGTAAGCTAGCTAATTTCCAGTTTTTCTTCTCACCTTCAGTAGCAATCGCTACTTGTCTTTCAATCGTACGTTTAACCATGCTTTTAACATATGGTGTTAAACCGCCTTCTGATTGAATAACTTCCATACGTTGCCCATAGATGACCTCACGTTGTTCACGCATCACTTCGTCATACTCAAGAACGTTTTTCCGTGTATCGTAGTTGTTACCTTCCACACGTTTTTGAGCGGATTCAACTTGCTTAGATAACATCCCACTTTGAATAGCCATGTCATCCGCTTCGTCATCCATGTTTAATTTTTGCCAGATAGCTTGGATACGATCAGAACCGAAACGTCTCATTAAGTCGTCTTCTAAAGATAAGTAGAATTGTGAAGCTCCTGGGTCACCTTGACGCCCAGCACGTCCACGTAATTGGTTATCAATACGGCGTGATTCATGACGCTCAGTACCTAATACAGCTAAACCGCCGGCTTCAATGACTCCACTACCTAATTTAATATCCGTTCCACGACCAGCCATGTTTGTTGCAATGGTAACCGCTCCACGTTGACCAGCTTGCATAATAATTTCTGCTTCTTTAAAGTGGTTTTTAGCGTTCAAGACTTCGTGAGGAATACCCGCTTGGTTTAATAACTTAGATAAGTATTCAGACGTTTCTACTGCTACAGTACCAACCAGTACAGGTTGCCCTTTAGCATGACGTTCTTTAATGTCGGTTACGACTGCTCTAAATTTAGACTTTAGGTTTGGATACAACAAATCAGGCGCATCATCACGAACAACGGGTCTATTCGTTGGAATAGACGTAACGTTCATATTGTAAATTTCACGGAACTCTTCTTCCTCAGTCTTCGCCGTTCCTGTCATTCCTGACAATTTTGAGTACATACGGAAGTAGTTTTGGAAAGTGATCGTTGCCATTGTTTTAGATTCATCTTCAATTGCGACAGCTTCCTTTGCTTCAATCGCTTGGTGTAGACCGTCAGAGTAACGACGTCCTTCCATAATACGACCCGTAAAACCATCGACAATTTTAACTTTCCCTTCATCCACAACGTAGTCTATGTCATGCAACATAATATAATTTGCACGCAAGGCTTGATCGATATGATGAACCAGAGAAGAGTTATCAATGTCATATAAGTTTGATAGACGGAATACCTTCTCAGCCTTATCTACACCTGTATCAGTTAATACAATTGTTTTTGATGTTAAGTCAATTGTATAATCTTCATCCTTGCGTAAACCTTTTGCAAAATAATCTGCGCGAGTATATAATGCTGTTGATTTTTCACCTTGTCCTGAAATAATCAGTGGTGTACGAGCCTCGTCGATTAAAATCGAGTCAACCTCATCAACAACCGCAAAGTTTAAGTTACGTTGAACCATTTGTTTTTTGTATACGACCATGTTATCACGTAAGTAGTCGAATCCTAATTCGTTATTCGTACTATAAGTGACATCACAGTTATATGCTTCGCGTTTTTCAGTAGCGTTCATACTATTTAAGTTTAAACCAA
The DNA here is from genome assembly GCF_052116145.1 of Fundicoccus sp. Sow4_F4. NCBI lineage: Bacteria > Bacillati > Bacillota > Bacilli > Lactobacillales > Aerococcaceae > Fundicoccus > Fundicoccus sp. Sow4_F4. The sequence goes on from NZ_JBQKLQ010000008.1 coordinate 42,440, forward strand.
CTGATAAACCTAAGAAACGGTAGACTTCACCCATCTCTTTGGAGTCACGAGTCGCTAAGTATTCGTTGACCGTGACAACATGCACTCCTTTTCCTGATAAAGCATTCAAATAGACAGGTAAGGTTGCTGTAAGCGTCTTACCTTCACCAGTCTTCATTTCAGCAATATCACCATTATGGATAACAAAGCCACCTTGGATTTGAACTTTATATGGGAATAATCCTAATACACGTTTAGCAGCTTCACGAACAGTCGCGAATGCTTCAATTTGAATGTCTTCTAGTGTAGCACCTTTGCTTAAACGATCTCTAAAATCAGTCGTTTTTGCACGTAATTGTTCATCTGACAGAGCAGCATATTCAGACTCTAATGCCATTACTTGATCGGCAAGCTTACTCGTACGCTTTAATTCTGCTTTGTCATTTTCGAATATATTCTTTAGAAAATTAGCCATTACTTTGCTCCTTTAGTATATCTTATCAATATTAATCGCTAAACATATAGTTTTTGTTATGTTTAAAAATCATTCACTATTGTAGTTTACCATGATAAACCGCAAAAATGAAACATTATTTAGCTTCTTTTAATAGAATTATCAATATTTGAAGAGAATAAATACCGAAATTGAAAACGCTAGTTACTCAATAAAAATGTATTGAGTAACTAGCGTATAATTAAAAACTAATTAAATTTATAGTGAAGATGTTTCGATCAAGCCATAACGGCCATCTTTACGACGATAAACAATACTAATTTCCATTGTTTCTGCATCTGTATAGATGAAGAAGTCGTGACCTAACATATTCATTTGTAAGACTGCTTCTTCGCTATCCATTGGTTTTAAATCAATTCGTTTTGAACGAACAATTTCCAACTCTGGCTCTTCTCCTGAATTATCTGAAGAAGTCAGTGCGTCGTCAGCTACATCTGCTTGCTTAATCCCGTCAAAGCCTTTTTCTCTAGACTTGCGGTTAATTTTAGTTTTATATTTACGAACTTGTCGTTCTAACTTATCCACCACAAAATCAATACTTGCGTATAAATCCGGTGTCGTTTCCTCTGCTCGTAATACTAAGAATGATAGCGGAATAGTTACTTCTGCTTTTGCTGTTTTATCGGGATAAACTTTTAAGTTAACATAAGCAGTTGCATCGGGAACATCTGTGAAAAAGCGCTCTAGTTTAGCGACCTTTTTTTCCGCGTAGTCTCGAATAGCCTTTGTAACTTCAATATTTTCTCCTCGAACGTTATAATTAAACATCCTAATCCCTCATTTCACATATATTTTCTAACGGTTAAAACTAATTAGCATTATGTTTATGGAAAAGAGTTATGCTTTCAACACTCAATCAAGCGACTCTAAACAATACACGATAATGTTTGCTTAGTTTTGTACTGTTAGTGTAAAAAAGCTAGATTGCTTCGCTTTTTATAATTATAACATAATAGGACAAAATTGAAAACGCAAACACTTGTTTATTTTCATTTCTTCTCATTTAATTTTAATTTTGCCGAGCAATAACTTGACTATCCCTCGCTAAACTTAGGCTTATAATCGTTAATTTATCGGTAGTTGTGTCAATTTCTTGATTTTTTTCTGACAAAATATGTTTCGCCGAAATTAGTGTGGCTCCTGTTGTATAAACATCATCAAAAATCAGTAATTTTCTTGATAATTTTTCAAAAGTTTCACGCCTTATTTCAAAAGGGGGAAGTAAATTAATTCGTTCTAAACGATTTTTTTGGGCCTGTTTTCGACCATCTCCGATATAAGTAAAAGGATTTAGAAAAGGAATCTCTGCTGCTTCTAAAAGTCCAGCAGTTGCATGAAAGCGACGTTCTCGTAAACTGTTAGGGGAACTTGGTAATACTAGCCATTGGTAGTCTTTATATTGTTGGTAGGCGGCCTTTAATGGATTCACGACTATTTGCCTTAAGCGATAGTCTCCTCGATATTTATAGCGATATAACCATTCACGAAAGTCTTCATTATACTCTAACACTGCGTCGTGGATTAATAATTCTAGCGGATAACGTTGTAGCCATCGAATGCAGTCAAAACAGAGTGTCTTTTGTGAGTCGACTCCTTCGATTACACCAACCACTTCAAAACCATAATGAAAATTAGTCTCATGCGAAATCACCCTATCCCAAGCGTCTCGGCATAATTCAACTGCTCGTCCACACGTTTGACAGGACACTTCTGGTCGTTGGTAGGCAATAAATAACCCACGACAAACAGCGCATAAACAATCAAAACTAAGTGGTTGAAAACGAAAAATTTGTTGCCACGTTAAGTCTCGCTTGAGGGCTATATTACACCACACACAATTTTTACACTGACTCATCCTATGACCAAGCCTCGCTCTCTCGCTTCTAAATTCATTTGTAAAATTTGTTTTTCTGCCTGTTTCATCGCCCAACTAACCCCTTGATGAGCATAGACTAGCTCGCCGCTAGGGAAATCTTGTTTACGCCCTACTCGGCCACTCATTTGTACTAAAGCAGCCGTCGTGAATAAGCGACTTTCAGCTCCCAGTATACATACTTGGCAATTGGTAAAAGTAACGCCTCTTTCTAAAATTGTCGTGGAAAGAAGCAATTCAATGTCTCCATCGCGAACCATTTGTACTTTCTGTTTTCTCATCGGATCTTTCGAGTGGACACAGGCAGCTTTTACGAATGTTAACTCACTGTCTAGCCACTGAAATAACAGCTCTGCCAAATGAATATTCGGAAGGAAAATCAGTTTTACTCCAGTTAATTGACTAAACTTCAATAAGAATTGCCACAGCCTTGATGATTGTTGCCTTTGGTGAATACTACGACGCCAATCACCAACCCAATAAAAACTCGGTTCTGGTAAAGGATAGCCGTGATAACGAGCAGGCAATAATGTCTGTGTCATTTCATCAGCTTCAATGGCTTTATTTAATGTTTTGTCAGGAGTGGCTGTCAAATAGACTAACTTCCCTTGAGTTTTCACTGCACGTTTGACAGCAAAGTGCAGACTATCATCTCCGGCATAAGGAAAGGCATCCACTTCATCAACGATTAACAAATCAAAGGCTTCTTTAAAGCGTAGAAGTTGGTGAGTCGTACTGATGACAAGTGAAGTATAACGATAGGCCTCTTCAGTGCCACCATATAGCAAAGTCATATCTACTGATTGAAAGGCTCTTTGTAAACGCGGGAAAAGTTCAAGACAAACATCTATCCTTGGTGATGCAATCGCGACACGCCCACCTTGTAAAAGCACCTGTTGAATCACAGGGAAAATCATCTCCGTTTTCCCTGCCCCCGTGACTGCTATGATACTATGAGGTTTGTCTATCTCTTCTAGACTAGCGATTAAATCTGCAGCCGCTCGGTTTTGCTCTGGCGACAGCTGTCCTTTCCAAGTAAGTAAAGGTTTGTCAAACGACTGTTGTTTGATAGGGGGACTAGGAAGAAAGTATAACTGATCCCCTTGTATAATCCTCCCCATATTTAAACAATTGAGACAATAGACGGTTGTTGCTTGTTCTTCTAGAGTAGGTAATTCAGAAAAATCTGACAGCGTTTGGTTATTACATCGATTACAAGTAAATCCTGGCCCTTCGACTGCAGGTAACTTCTCTACACTATCCAATAACGCCTCCAGACAACTCTCCAAACCATGCTGTCTCAAGGTAGACACCATTTCATGGTAGGTAATCAAGCGTCCCCATAACAGTGATTTAGCCACTTCTATCCCTTCCTCTTTTTCTTTCACCCTTTTTTCACTACTTTCCATAATATTCATCAACAGTTTACCACCTTTCAAATCATAATGAATCGTGCCTTTATTTATAAATACACATTTCAGGGCGAAATATGCTTTTTTAGTTTATAAAATTTTCTTATGTTTTATGAAAGGTCTTAAAAGGTATTTTCAGAAGATTCTGTTATACTGATTTTAACCAAAGAAAACCACAAGAATGGAGTGTAAAATGTGAATTTAAAAGAAATTATCCAAGATACCGACAGACTCTTTATAGGCAGCGACATACCCAGTGACTATGTGTCCCAAAAGCAGCCACATGCTCATCAACTGCATGCCTTAGCCTATCCGCTAACACGCGATGAAGTCGTTGCTTTAATGCATTACGCTAAAGAAAATCAATTAATTGTGATTCCTTCCGGCGCCAACTCTGGGTTAGCACATGCGACACAAGCACACGAAGGGGAGCTATTGGTTGATTTCAGTCGAATGAATCGCATTCTTGATTTTGATTTAGACACATTAACCTTAAGCGTTGAACCAGGCATTACCATTGGCGAAGTTCAAAAATATGTTCAAAAGAGAGGTTTTTTCTACCCACCTGATCCAGCTTCTAAACACTCTACAATTGGGGGCAACGTTTCAACGAACGCGGGTGGTATGCGAGCAGTTAAATATGGAACGACACGTGATTATGTACGCCGTATGGAAGTTGTCTTAATTTCTGGAGAAGTCTTAGAGTTAGGCAGTATCGCCATAAAGAACAGCTCTGGCTATAACCTGAAACAATTATTTATCGGAAGCGAAGGCACTTTAGGTTTGACCACTCGTATCGAGTTAAAAGTGATTCCATTACCACTAATTAATCAATCAGTGATTGCCGCTTTTCCTACCTTAACTGCTGCTTGTGAGGCGGTTATTTCGATTATGAGAGCTGGTTTGGACATTACTGCTTGTGAATTTTTCGAACGCGAGGCTATTTCACTTAGCGAACAGATGTTAGCAACCCCGTTCCCAAGTCAAAAGGGTCAAGCCTATCTATTAATGACATTCGACGGGTCATCTGCAGAGGCAATTTCTGCAGAAATTAGTCGCCTACAAACGGTTATTGACCATCACCACCCGGATGAAATCCTCTTACTAGATGAACAAGATACGGTGACTGCTTGGAGATTACGCGACAGTATTTTGACGGCGGTCGTTGAATTGTCAGAAAATGAACCCTTAGATTTATCAGTGCCAACTAATAAAATTGCGACATTATTCGCTTATACAAAAGATGTTGAAGCTAAGAGTGGTTTACGCTTTGTTAGTTTCGGTCATGCGGGTGACGGTAATATTCATTCGTGTATCTTGCGAGGCGAGCTAAGCGATGACGAATGGGCAACTAAGCGTCATCAAATCCTCTCAGAATTGTATCAATATGTTCATGATATTGGTGGCTTACCTTCAGCTGAACACGGTATCGGTTTGACAAAAAAACCTTATTTTGACCAAGTCTTTGACGAGAGTTATCGTCATTATTTGAAACAAATAAAATTAACATTTGATCCTGAAAACAGATTGAATCCTGGTAAACTTGTTTAATTAATAAACAAAAATACTCCTAACTAGTCCAATTGACTAGCTAGGAGTGTTTTTACTTTTAGTCACAAATAATTTTTCCATCTACAAATTGACAGGCTGCACCCGCATCGCCAAAACTAACTAAATTCGTTATCGGCTTGACAGTTTGACTCGCTGCTTTGTCACTTATTTTGTCAGTCGCTTTGTCAAAAGATCGTTGGTTTGACTCTAGTTTTTTTGTTGCTAATAAATCAGTTGCCTGCACTTCTTCCAACTGCTTGTCTTTCATTTTTACCCTCCTTCTAAAAACTGCTTATCAATCCCATTAAAAGCCAAATAGGGCTTCTTTTGCTTGTAAAACCTGTAGGTAAGTTTCTCCTAACATGACTGTGTCTGACACTAAGCTTTCTAAACGGAAGAAGACATCATCATTTTCAATGCCTTCCAAGCCGTAATCAACGTCACGAATAAAGGCATAGGTTTGTAGAACATTCGCCTTCATATAGCTCAGAATCGGTTTGAGTTGTTGTTCAGCAACTAAGAAGTGTTTATCCGAACCAGCCGTTATAATCATACTGACTGTTTTATCACGCAAAGCGTTCTGAGGCAATAAATCAAATAAATTTTTCAAGACACCTGGAATCGAAGCTTGAAAAATCGGTGAGCCTAACATTAGGACATCTGTCGCCATCACTGCTTGAGTTACTTCGGCTGTATCACCGTGATAATCTAAATAATGACGCCCATCACTAAACACTAATTCTTTATCTTTTAGATTAATGTAACTTAATTCATGTTCTGGATAATTTTTTTCTAATAGTCGATAGGCTTCTTTGGTTGCAATGCCAGTTTTACTGCCAACATTAGAAGCTGATAGTACAAGTATTTTCACTTAATTTGCTCCTCATTTATCTTTTGTATATTGTTTAATTTTAGGCAATATTTTATTCCCTATAATATCAATCGTCCGTTTAATATCATCCATACTGACACCGCCCGAATCAATTTGAGCGACATACCGTTGGTGATTGAACAATTCGTGCTGATATAGTATTTTTTCGATTACTAATTCTGGATCGCCCACATTAACGATACTACGTACATCCTGCCCCTGGGCAAAGGCACGTTTGGAAAAGCCATAACCGTTAGTCAATTTCATACCTTCATTAATATGAGGGTAATATTCTCGGTAAGCATCTAGTTTATTCTCGCGAACATAAAAGAAGCCTGCCGTTGTAATAGGAATTGCATTCGCATCATAACCCGCTTCATTTGCTGCTTGCCTAAATTTATTCATCCGATTCTGGTAGACAGAAGCTGCTCCACCTAAATGTGCTTGGTACATCGGCACACCAAAACTCCCAGCCTTCTGAGCTGAAGCAAGTGAATTACCAACCGCTCGCCAAATCGGCAAACCTTTTTCGGGACGATTAGGACGCGGTAGTACTTGTGCTTCTTTCAAAGGTGGCCGAAATTTACCCGACCAATTAACTTTTTCATTTTCATTGATACGAAGTAGCAACTCGAATTTCTCTTCGAATAACTCTTCGTAATCCTCTTTATTGTAACCTAATAAATCATACAGGCCTGTGCGTGACGCTCGCCCAGCCACTAGCTCCATTCGTCCATCGGATAATAAATCAATTGTTGCAGCATCCTCGAAAGCTCTGAGCGGATCCAAGGTACTAATAATCGTCGCGGAACTACCTAACTTTATGCGAGACGTCGCCTGGGCAATCGCCGCTAAAATAATGAAGTGCGACTGCGAGACGAAATGCTCTTGGTGAGATTCACCTAATTGAAAAATAGCCATCCCTGCTTGTTCAGCCAATTCAGCCATTTCAATAATATTTTTAATTCTCTCTTGAGCCGACGCCTTTTTACCCGTATAGGGGTTAGGTACATGCTCACCTAACGTATAAAGCCCAAACTCTAATCCTTCCTCTGGATTAAATCGAGGCATAATATGAGGGTTTTCTTCCATCATAGTCACTCCCATTCATCACTGACTCTATTATACATTATTCAATCGATCATTTGAAGGTGTTCTTTTCGTGACATATTTTACTAAACATTCGGGTCGTTTTTAAAGATCAGAGGACGGCTTCATGATGACATTTATTATCTTTCCCGAGAAAATCAATGTTATATAAGTCTTTATATTTGCCCATTAAAGTTTGACCAACATGGGCAAACAAAAAAAGCCGCAAAAGCGGCTTGAATAAAATAATATAATAGCATTAGGATGCTGCAATTGGAATAATGGCACAGCCTTTGGTTCCAGCCCCTGTATGAGTACCGACCACTGGGCCAAGTCCAGAAATATGATATGAAATGTCTGGTAAATCTTTTTTAAACATGTCGCGAACTTTTTCAGTTTCTTCTAAGGCGTTTGAATGCGCAAAGGAAACTTGAATACCATTCGGAAATAATTCACGTCGCTCTTTCGCAAGCTCAAGCCAACGTTGATAGACCTTTTTGTTCGTACGAATTTTTTCGAAGACTACAATTTTTCCATCGCCGTCGAAAAACAATATTGGCCGAATCTTTAATAAACTTCCCACTAAAGCACCCGCTGCATTGAGTCGACCACCTTTTACGAGGTTGTTCAAATCTTCTACCATCAAGAAAATACGTGTGTTTTCTGCAACCCACTGTAGTTTTTCTTGGACTTCCTCATATGTTAAACCAGCCTCTAGTAGTGTAAAAGCTTGTTCAACTAGACTCTCCATGACGACTGACGCTGCCTTGGAATCGATACAGAAGACTTTAATGCGATCCGCATATTCACTCGTTACCATCTGAGCCGTTTGAAACGTCCCACTGATAGCAGAGGATAAATGGATACTAAAGACAGCCTCATATCCCTGAGCAACTATCTCATCCATCACCTTGTAATAATCACCCGGTGTAGGTTGTGAAGTAGTTGGCAGAGTTTGCTCAGTTTGTAAACGACAATAAAATTCTTTCTGATCGTTTAAATCTTGTACATCCATCCCAATAGAGTTGTCGCTGTAGTTCACGGTTAAGTCGACGCGATAAACATCAGGATGCTGAGCAGTTTTACCACTTAGATAGGCAGTGCTATCTACAATAATTGCTGTTCTCATGATAATTTCCTTTCAGAATAATAAATAATAAAAAAATAGGAATAGCCAAATTATAGCAAACTCTTCAGCAAATGTCTTGCTAACTCATTGATTTTACACGTTTCTTATAATCTTCGGCTACTTCCTCACCAAATAAGACGGCCATAATTTTTTCTTTATAGAATCTAATATTTGCTGACATTGGGATATAAGCATTTTTTTCCCAATTAAATTGATTATGTAAATCGACAATACACTGACCTTTTGCCAGTACACTATCATTAACACATCGTAAGTTAGCATGATGAATCTCTTGATACATTTCAGGGTAAATGTAACCAATCACCGCCATTAAATCATGGACAACTGCACCCATATAGCCATTTTGATGCCAGTAAGTATTCACATAAAATTGCATCATTTCAAAAATAAGTTCGCCTAATTCACCACCGGCCATTTTCATAAAGGTTAAATCATTTAAGTCTGTAATTCCTTGATGGGTGACATCTAAACCAATCATCCAAATCGGAACATGCGGTCCTAGTTGAGTATATAACATATCAACGGCCGTTGGATCGAACCAATAATTAAATTCTGCAACGGGTGAGCGATTTCCACGGTGAACACCACCGCCCATACTATGAATTGTGCGAACTTGTTTCATGGTCTCTAAGTCTTTCTCAAGACATAAAGCTAAATTAGTCACTGGGCCTAATGCAATAATATCTACTTCTCCTGGATAGGCTTTGATTGTTTCTAAAATAAAATCAATCGCCCCTCTCTCTCCATAAACAACAGGATCAATTGGCAATTCGACCGAACCAAGTCCACTTGCACCATGAACAAAACCTGCTTCATCCGCTCGCTCACCTTTACCTGCTTTTAGGGACAAGTAATCATTTGTCGCCCCTCGATACACCTTGATGTCACTTTCAAATAAGGTTAATAAACGAGCGGCATTATCTGTTGTAAAATGAATCCCTTTATTTCCTGCTACTGAAGTTAAACCTAACACATCTAAGTCTGGATGTTGCAATGCCGCCATAATGGCGAGTGCATCATCGATTCCTGGATCTGTGTCAATAATCACTTTTCTCTTTGTCATGGTTTGCTCCTTTTAAACATTTTCTCTATCAGCTATTATACTCGATTGGCGAACCTAATGACGATGAAATTGTCACTAAAGCATGCTACAATGAAATGAAAGAGAAAGAAAGTGAGCGACTATGGTAAATTATTACAGTATTCAAGACCCGATTATTCATGAAATTGATATCAAAAAATCGCGCTTCATTACCTATTTATTTCCCATTCGAAGCGAAGAAGAATTTCAAGAGCATCTCGCTGCGATTCGTAAAGAGCACTATAAAGCGACACATCATTGCCAAGCCTTTATCCTTGGCGAAGATTCAATGATTCAACGAATGAGTGATGACGGAGAACCTGCAGGCACTGCCGGTGTTCCGATGCTTGAAGTCTTAAAGCAAGAGAACTTAACCTTTATGATGGCCATTGTTGTCAGATATTTTGGTGGAATTAAATTAGGCAGTGGCGGTTTAATACGCGCTTATAGTAATGCCGTCAGTGAAGCCCTAAAAGAAGCACAAATAATTAAGAATATTGACCAAATGATGGTAGCACTTGAATTACGCTATGATCAAATGGATAGTTTTACTTACTTTTTAAGTCAGACAAAGCACCCCGTCACACTACATGATACACAGTACACTGATTCTGTGACGTTTACTTTAGCAATCAATCTAGAGGCAACCGAAGAGGTCCATAAAGAAGTGACGAATCGCTTCAGTGGACAAATCGAATGGATTGAATTGGGCCAAGAGACCGTCGACATCCCAGTTTAACCAACTTATTTATGATGATAAATCAACCAGTAGGAAGCTTACTACTGGTTGATTTTATCTTAAGAAGCCGGGTCAATGATTTCCTTATAGCGCTTGGCTAATGGTATGATTCCCAGCCCTTTACAACCTTTCCCACCATGTACGCCCAATACTGGTGTTAAATAACCTACTCGATAGGAAATTCCAGGGAATTCAGCCTGAATAATTGCTTTGATCGATAGAATCTCTTCTTCAGCATCACCATGGGCAAACACTATTTCGATACCGTCTGGATACTCTTTTACCGCTTCTCGCACTAATTCTTGCCACCGTTTGACAACTCGCTTCGTCGTTCTAACCTTCTCGAACACTTTCACTTCGCCTTCGTCGAAATAAACAGTCGGTTTAATTTTAAGCGCACTGCCTAAAAACCCACTGATTGTTCCAATACGACCGCCTTTGACAAGATTGCTTAATGTTTCAAACATGACATAAATCTTTGCACAATCAGCCACCCATTCTAATTGGCTTTGAATCTCTTCGCTTTCTACTCCCGCGTCAATCATTGTTAATGCTTGTTTTACCATACTTTCGATAATGAAAGACGTTCCTTTTGAATCCACCATATATACGTTGATTGCATCAAGGAATTCATTGGTAATCATGCGACTCGTTTTAAAGGTCCCGCTAATTTTATCTGATAAATGAATACAGAAAACTGAATCATAGCCTTTTTCAATAATAATCTCCATCACTCGATAAAGGTGAATCGGCTCCGGCTGTGACGTCTTAGGCAGCTCCTTATCATGTATCATTCTTTCATAAAACGCCTGCAACACCGCGGGTTGTGTTGTGTCCTTGATGACTTCACCATTTGAATAGGTTACAAGTAAATCCACTTGATAAATATCAGGATGATTCTTTAAATCTTCTGATAAACTCGCTGTACTATCCACCACAATCGCTGTTTTCATTTTACTCCATCCTTACTTTTAATTTCGTAATAATAATGTATCAGATGTAAACAAACTGAATATGAACAAAAAAAAATCAGACACCCTATTTTTTAGGAGTATCTGATAATCTGATCATGGTGATAAACATTAAAATAACAATCACAATGGCGAGGCCAAGAATGTAATTCCTCCAATGAGGATACGCATGTGAGAGGATAGCTAATGTTGAAAATATCGAAGTGACACCTAACATAATAATCACAACACGCGGTTCGCTCATTCCCAATCGCAATAAACGATGATGCACATGATCTTCATCACGTTCAATCATCGAACGGCCAGTCATCAATCGTCTAAAGATAGCATAAGACGTATCAAAAAGTGGCACGATGTATAAAATGATTGGCACAATCATAGAGAAAAACGACGCATTCTTCAAGTTAGTTACGGTCAAGGTGGCATACATAAAGCCGATAAACAAAGCGCCCGTATCTCCTAAGTAAATCTTTGCCTTATACCAGTTAAAAGGTAAAAAGCCTAACATCGCTGCTGCGAGCAATACTAACATCGTCAAAAAAGCGATTCGAATCGACAGACTGAAAAAGTAGGTCGTGATTGCGAGTGTTAATAAACTGACAATCGAAACACTACTGGCTAAACCGTCCAAACCATCCAATAAGTTAATCGCATTTGTGACAAAGTAAATCCACATAATCGTTAAGACATAGGACAGAATATTGAATACATCAGGTGAAATCGCAGGCAATAAAGCCGTAGAAAATTCAATATCAGCCATAAAATATACAATATTAGCCGCAAGAAGAATGCCGATTGATTTCTGATAAGGTTTCAACACAACAAAGTCATCGATTATCCCCGTCAGTAGAATGACACTCGATGCGATAAACAGCATCCATTGACTGCTATTAAACAACAAGGTAGGAAAGAGATAAAAGAAGCCACTCCAAAAACTAATGAAGATAGCTAGACCTCCCAAAGGCGGGACTGTGTGTTTTCCAATAACAATCATTCGTTTGCTTTGATGCAGTTTTATTAAAAGAAACGTTAACGCAGCTGAAAAAAGCGCCGTCGTTAAAAAAACAGACCCATTACTCATTAGAAAACTCACGAAGTCCTCCTTCCCGACTATTTATACCAAAAATCATCAAAAAGAGTGATTGGCAAATGTCGCTTATGTTGTGATTTTAAATACCAGTTTTCAATCGTTTCTGCTTCGCTATCTGATACATCCTGGCCTGTTAAGTACGCATCAATTGCTTCATAACTGACACCAAGAGCCACTTCATCAGGCTGCATTGGCTTATTATCTTCTAAATCGGCCGTTGGAACTTTTAAATACAAGCCTTTCGGTGCCTTTAAATAGGCTAACATCTCTCGCCCTTGTTGCTTGGTTAACCGCCATAAAGGTACAATGTCGGCCGCTCCATCACCAAATTTAGTATAAAAGCCAGTGACAGCCTCCGCTGCATGATCCGTTCCAATGACAGCTCCTGCTGTTTGACCAGCAATCGCATATTGGGCAATCATCCGTTGACGTGCTTTAATATTCCCATTGTTATAGTCACTGATTTCAAGCCCGTTGGCTTCAAGCGCTGAACGCATAGCGTCACTCGCTTCAGCAATATTCACGGTCATCACCCGGTCTGGTTGAATAAAGCCTAATGCGGCTTGCGCATCTGCTTCGTCTACTTGAACCCCATAAGGCAGACGGACGGCGATAAATTGATAACTTGAATCACCGGTATCCTCACGTAAACCTTCAATTGCTAACTGAGCAATTCTACCTGCTAGAGTGGAGTCTTGTCCACCACTAATACCAAGCACATAACTAGTTAGACCCTTGTGGGCTAACATATAATCTTTTAAAAGCTTCACACTTTTTTCTACTTCAATAGCTGGATCAATTTCAGGCTGAACTTTCAAAGCTGAAATAATTTCTTTTTGTAACGGTCTCATATCTACACCCCTTCACTTAAACAATTCGGTGATTAATTATCTAAGTCCAAATCTTTAGTTTTATTTTTTACACTATCGCGAATAACTCGAATACTATCCATCTTATTATCATAAAGTTTCTGTGATAAATCGACTGGATACTGCTCTGGGTTAAGAATTCGTTTGTATTCATCCCATAATTGAGAAACATTTTGTTCTGCATAGTGTCTAATTTCGGTTAACTCTGGAGAGTGATACACCTGTTCACCATCTTTATAAATATCTTGTAACAATGGACGTGCCGTAAAGTTTGTCACTGTCTTATTAATATAGGTATGAACTGGGTGGAACATAAAGAGTGACTCCAATTGATCAGGTCTTTCTTCAAGCAAAGCGACATAATCACCTTCAGATTTGCCATCGTGATTACGAGTAATACGCCAAACTTGTTTCACTCCTGGAGTAGACATCTTAGCAGCATTACTTGAAATCTTCATTGTCGGTACCATTTGACCATTCTCATCTTCAATACTCACTAATTTATAAACACCACCTAAAGATGGTTGGTCAAAGGCTGTAATTAACTTGGTCCCCACACCCCAGTCATTGATTTTTGCCCCTTGCATGCGTAAGTTTAAAATCGTCAATTCGTCTAAATCATTTGATGCAATAATATGGGCATCTGGGAAACCAGCTTCATCTAATAATTTACGGATTTTCTTTGATTGATAAGCCATATCGCCTGAATCAATCCGAACACCAAGAAAGTTGATTTTATCGCCCATTTCTTTGGCGACCTTGATTGCCGTTGGAACACCTGAACGTAATGTGTCATAAGTATCTACCAAGAATACAACATCTTTATGTGTTTCAGCGTAGGCTTTGAAAGCCTCGTATTCGTCACGGTAAGCTTGGACTAATGAGTGCGCATGGGTACCTGAAACAGGGATACCAAACAGTTTTCCTGCCCGTACATTACTGGTATTGTCAAAGCCACCAATATAGGCCGCACGCGTTCCCCAAATCGCTGCATCCATCTCTTGAGCTCGACGTGTACCAAATTCAGACAACTTATCGCCTTCACCAATCACACTACGCATTCTTGCTGCTTTCGTAGCGATTAAGGTTTGATAATTCAGTATATTTAGTAAGGCAGTTTCGATTAATTGACACTCTCCTAATGGGCCTTCCACTTGAATTAGTGGCTCATTTGCAAAGCACAATTCGCCTTCTACCATCGAACGAAGTGTACAGGTAAACTTTAGTTCGGCTAAGTAAGTCAAAAACTCTTCAGGATAAATTGATAAGCCACGTAAATAGTCAATATCTGATTCAGTGAATTTCAATCGATTCACATATTGAATAATTCGTTCTAACCCTACAAAAATCGCAAAGCCATTCTGGAAAGGATTGCTACGAAAATAAGCCTCAAAAACTGCTCGTTTTTTGTCCATGCCTTTTTCCCAATACGTTTTCAACATGTTAATTTGATATAAATCTGTATGTGTCATTAAACTATCATCTTCAAAATTATACATTGTCTCAAGCTCCTTTATTAGCTTTCATTCATTTAATCGCTATAAAACTTTCCCTTATTGTAACACACAATAGCGATAAATATAACGCGTAAGAGCCTATCTCATCACAAACGAGCATTGATTCACCAGCTCTTTATACAAAAAAACTGGTTTGGCTAAATAGCTGCCAAACCAGTCTTTTTATTCATAACTATTAAACAGTCGCTTACTCAGCGTCTGTTTCCTCTGTTGTTTCTTCTACTGAATCTTCTGTTGTTTCTTCAGTTGTTTCTTCTACTGAATCTTCTGTTGTTTCTTCAGTCGTTTCTTCTACTGAATCTTCTGTTGTTTCTTCAGCAGGAACTTCTTCAGTTTCAGTTGGAGCTGTCAAAGCTTCTTCTGGAACTACGATATCGAATTCTTGTCCATGACTATCAAATGTCATTTCCATAGTTACGATCATTGTTTCTGGTAAACCAGCTTCAGCAGCTTCTTCTTCAGTTGCTTCAACAAATTCGTTAGGGTTAATTGTTAATACCATAGACATAGCTGTTAACTTGTAATCGTCTTTGCTGTAGCTTACAGAAAGTACTGGGTTTGTTGCTAAAATAGTTGCTAATGTTTCAACACTATACGTTGAACGAATCATTTCTTCTTCTTCAGCTGTAAATTCAATTCCTTGTTCTGCAGCTGCAGTTTTAGCTTGGTCGATTGCATCATTGATTAATGCGTCCATATCAACTGCTGATTCTAAATCAGCCCATAATTCGTTAGCATCGATACCTTGTTTTAAAGTAAAGACATAATCAGTATCCGTTTCTGATAAATCTGCATATTTATCAACTAAAGCTAATTGCTCTTCAGTTAATTCAGTTTGATTTGCTTGTGCTTCGTTGATTGCAGTGTAAACTTGGTCTGAAATTTCATATTCTTGTGAAGAATAGTCTTCTACAGTCCACTCATTGTTTACTCCATCAAATAAGTAAGCAATACCTTCTGATGCCCATGCTGATAAAGTATAAGCTTCAGAACCTAAGAATGGAGACACGATTTCACCTTGGAATTCCATTGCGAAACGCGGATCTACGTTATAAGATAAGTCAAAGTTAAATTGACCGATATCTGCTGATTGTTCGCCTGACACAAATGCTACTGAAACAAAACCATTAGCATGCATTGACTCCAACGCAGCCGTTTGGTTAGCTGCATTAATTTCTGAGAAAACTTCGCCTGCAGTTGATTGTGCAGAAACAGACGGTAGTACGTTTAATGCCATTAACAGAGCTACTAATAAGCTACTTAAAAGTTTAAATCCTTTTTTCATTAATATCACCTTTTCTTTCTTTATTATGTGTTAATTATAACACAGACATTTTATCCATGACTAATCAAAGGCCTTACGATTTTATTACAATCTTGATAATAATATAATCAAAACACTGTCAGAATATGCTTTCATTACTGATTTCCATTCAGATTTCCTCTTAATCCTTTGTCATATTTATCAATGTTTTAACTCGAATGTCCTTCGCCTAAACTTATTCTATCTCAGCAAATTCAATCGCTCATTCAGTGTAATAGTCTGTAATATATTCGATACTATGCTGCGAAAATTTACAGTAATTGGTCAGAATTTATCTTTAATATCCAGTCATTGACAGTCATTGATATCGTTAACTCGTGAGTTCATTCGCCTAAAAACGTGAATTTTGCCCAACTTTACCTATTGAAAAGAGCATCATCCAAGAGAAGATAAGGCTTCTCAATATTAATTTAATCCCTATCACTGCTCACCTCACTTTATCAAAAGTATAGCATGTATAGACTGACATTCCTAACGAAACGCTAACCTATGCCTTTTGAGGCTTCGACCAGATAGCTATTCGTCCTATTTTGCTCAAAAAGCTGATGAGATGCTTTTGAGCACTCACCAGCCTTTGATGTTTAATGAATAATTTTAACACGGTCTTCGTAATCATTCCAACTTGGTTTAGCCATCGATTCGGCCTCAACTCCACGTGAACTGACTTTATCAAATAAGATTTTAACTGTTTGGAATAACAATTTGAAATCAAAGGCCATCGAATAGTTCTTAATGTACAACAAGTCAAAATTCAGCTTACTGTTGAAGTCTGTACTGTACTTGCCATAAACCTGCGCATAACCTGTAATTCCTGCACGCACATGGTGTCTTAGCGAATAATATGGATTTTCTGCTTTAAACTGATTCACGAAAAACGGACGTTCAGGGCGTGGGCCCACTAAAGACATGTCGCCTTTTAAAACATTAATCAGTTGCGGTAATTCATCAATTCGAGTGCTACGAATGAATTTTCCAACTGTTGTGATACGGCTGTCATTTGAAGAGGCTAAGACTGGCCCAGATTCTGCTTCAGCAGTTGATGACATCGATCTAAATTTAAGGATATTAAATGAGCGGTGGTTCATTGTAATTCGCTCTTGCTTATAAAAAATCGGTCCTGGTGAATCTAACTTTACAACAATTGCTGTAATTAATAAGATTGGCGAAGCGATCACTAGTAAAACTAATGACACTAAGATATCCATCAGACGTTTTATAATTTCTTCTTCGCCAGAAATTTTAAAAGGTGACACTTCTATAATACTTTCATCTTCAAAATTCATAATGTTTGGGTTTACCATCATTAAGTTTTGGAATTCTGTACTAATGAAGAGCTTTTTATTCTGTCTCATTAAAAAATCATAGATTTTAATTCGTTCTGATTCTTCGATAAAACCAGTTAAGTAGACGATATCTACTTTGTCTGCCAACTCTCGAACGTGATAGAAATAATTTGATAAGACGACATGCGTTACCTCGTGACGTCGGTTTTCCATCATATCAAAGTTACGCATGGCTTCAAGGGCACGCTCTTGATTACCGACAACGAGAATGTGCTTTTTCCCTCGTATCCGGTGGTATAGGAGGTAAGCGACCACGTTATAAATATAAATACCCGCTGTTCCGACAAAAAAGTTCACCAAAATGACTGAACGTGGAAAGGTTAGCCAACTCCCTGCATAAGTTAAGGCCATCATAAACACACTTAACATAAACTGACTCAACATCGTAAAGTAGAATAGGTCTAATAGCGATTTGTTATAGAAAACATAAGTTTCAAATAACATGTTGATAAAAATAAATCCGATTAATATCCAGATGTAACTTCCCTCAAAGGCTCTAAAGTTACGTGCCGGGATATCTCCCCAGAATTTCAAATAAAACGAAACATAAATACACAGTAAGGAAACAAGGGCACCCAGAATCACGACACCGAGTCGAAGGAAATTATTCCATTCATAACGGTTTTCAATCTTATTCATTTTTCTGTCCTCCAATCGTTTGTTCGATTATTATATAATTTTTTTATGAATCACACCGTTGCATCTTAACTAGTTCTCGTCCGATCAACGACTGAAGTTTTCTTCGCTCGTCCAGTCAACGACTGAAGTTTTCTTCGTTCGTCCGATCAACGACTGAAGTTTTCTTCGTTCGTCCGATCAACGACTGAAGTTTTCTTCGTTCGTCCGATCAACGACTGAAGTTTTCTTCGTTCGTCCAATCAACGACTGAAACTTTCTTCGTTCGTCCAATCAACGACTGAAGTTTTCTTCGTTCGTCCAATCAACGACTGAAGTTTTCTTCGCTCGTCCAATCAACGGAGGTTATGTCGATATGATTTTATTTTGCTTAAAATTCAACAGTTCCTATCATAGCATGACTTTGCCAGAAAACAATCATTTTTTCATCCTTACCATTATATTGTTTTCTTCAATAATTTGCTACTTTAGTGCCGTAAAGGGCTAGTCAAGGTTTAGTTGGTCGACTGAGACGAAAGTGAATTCTGGCAAGTGAGCAGTGATGTTAAACCTGTGTATTGCATGAGGTTAGTTAGGCCTTTATGCACATAAAAAGCGCTATGAGTACACTTTCGCATACTCACAACGCTTTATTCTTCATTTTGACATTAATGACTTACTTAATTTCCCGTCAATTAGTCGATCATTTTGAATTTTTCAACAAATAATGGACTCACTGAACGGTTTTCGTGAATACGTTTGATTGCTTCACCAATTAATTGAGATACAGAAACAATTTCCATATTAGGTAACAGACGATCTTCTGGTAATAAAATCGAGTCTGTTACGATAATTTTCTCAATCTCAGAATCTCTTAGACGATCAATTGCTGGTCCAGATAACACTGGATGTGTACAACATGCAAAGACAGCTTTAGCACCTTTTTCTTTCAAAGCTTTTACTGCTAAAGTAATTGTCCCCGCTGTATCAATCATATCGTCGATTAACACACACGTTTTACCTGAAACTTCACCAACAATATTCATCACTTCCGCCACATTCGCTTTTGGACGACGCTTATCAATAATGGCAATAGGTGATTTTAAGAATTCAGCTAATTTTCGTGCACGCGTTACACCACCGTGATCAGGAGAAACAACAACAACGTCGTCTCCGTGTAAACCATTATCTAAGAAATAGTTCGCCAATAATGGCGCGCCCATTAAATGATCAACTGGAATATCGAAGAATCCTTGTATTTGAACAGCATGTAAGTCCAATGTAACCATTCTTGTTGCACCAGCCATTTGTAGCATGTTTGCTACTAACTTCGCAGTGATTGGCTCGCGTGATTGAGCTTTACGATCTTGACGAGCATAACCATAATAAGGCATTACGACGTTAATCGTCTTAGCGCTCGCACGTCTTAAAGCATCAATTGTAATTAACAATTCCATTAAGTTGTCGCTGACCGGGAAAGAAGTTGATTGAATAATATAAACATGGTCTCCACGTATACTTTCCTCAATATTTACCTTGATTTCTCCATCTGAGAAATGCGAAATTTCAATTTCTCCTAAGTCTAGCCCGATTGCCGCAGCAATCTTTTCTGCTAAAGGCTCGTTAGAACGTAATGAAAAAATCTTTAATTTCGGATCATTATAATGTTTTATAGCCACTTTTTTTTGCCCTCCGTTTGGTATGATTTCTTGCCGTCTGTTAGTTATATTATAACCCTGATAGGGGTTAAAACCTATTTAAATTGCTTACTTTTTCGAAAGTTTTTCCCAATAATTTGGTACGTTTTTTTGCTCTGTACGAGATATTGCTAATGCTTCAGCTGGAACATCATTGATAATTGTTGATCCCGCAGCAACAAAGCCTTTCTCGCCAACGTTTACTGGCGCAACTATGTTCGCATTGCTACCGATAAACGCTTGATCTCCAATGTTAGAACGTGCTTTACTTTTGCCATTATAGTTAACAAAAATAGTGCCACAACCTACATTGATTTTCTTGCCTAAATCCGCATCTCCGATATAAGCTAAATGACCGGCCTTTGTTTCATCACCGACACGACTATTCTTAACCTCTACAAAGTTACCAATATGTACTTCTTTTCCTAAGACACTATTTGGACGAATATGAGCAAAGGGTCCAATGTCTGTACGCTCGCCAATTATTGATTCTTCAATAACTGATTGAGTAATCGTCACATGATCAGCAATTTGACTATCGACAATTTCAGAATTCATTCCTACGAAACAGTTTGATCCGATGATCGTTTGTCCTTTTAAGTGAACTCCCGCTTCAATTACCGTATCATTACCAATCACTACATCTGGCTCAATATAAGTTGAATCAGCGTTACCGAATGTCACACCATTACGCATATGCGCTAAATTAATACGACGCATCATCGTTCTTTGTGCTTGACTTAAGGCCACTCGATCGTTTACACCAATTGCTTCATCCATATCATCCATAATATGAGCAGATACAACATCGCCATCTGCTTTAATTAATTCGATCACATCTGGAAGGTAATATTCACCTTGAGCATTATCATTTGTAACATGACTCAATGCATTAAATAGTGCTTGGTTATCAAAAACATACGTTCCTGTATTAATCTCTTTAATCGCTAATTCAGCTGCTTGCGCATCTTTTTGCTCAACGATTTTAGCAACTTCATCATTAGCTGAACGAACAATTCGTCCATAACCTGTTGAGTCATCAGCAATTGCCGTTAAAATTGTCGCCTTGGCACCACTTTTCTCATGAGTATCAAATAGCTCAGTTAAAGTCTCACCAGTTAAAAGAGGCGTATCCCCACAAATGACTAAAGTCGTTCCATCAAGTGTACCTAGCAAGTCTTTCGCTTGTAAGACTGCATGACCCGTTCCTAGTTGTTCTTCTTGTAAAGCATATTGAGAATAATCACCCAAAACTTCCTGTACCTTCTCTGCTCCATGTCCAACAATTGTCACGATTTGACTGACACCACTCTGCTTAACAGAGCGAATGACATGTTCTACCATTGGTAAACCGCACACAGGATGCAATACTTTATATAAACTAGACTTCATCCGCGTACCCTTACCTGCGGCCAAAACGATCGCCATCCGATTACTCATTTTTACACTCCTCATTCTAAAACGAATTATTTATTAATTTTCCATTACTTATTATAGCTATTTGAATACCATAGGTCTATTGATTATTTTCCATCGAAAAAATTTCCTGGCAACATCTGAAGCTCAAAGTGCCCTGCGTCTTTATTGTAAACTATTTCAATCTTTAAGAAAGAAACATAATTTTCAATATGTACACGCTCTTTATGCGTGTTTTCAGCGAACACACAAACCCCGGCCGGCTGACAATCGAACTCATCCAACAAGGATATTAAACCACTCACTGTTCCACCATTACGCAAAAAGTCATCAATAATTAAAACTTTACTACCAGCCTTCAGACTACTTTTAGTCAATTCCATCTTCTTAACCGTCTGATGTGACCCCGAAATATAGTTAATCGAAATCGTTGAACCCTCTGCTTCAGCAGAATCGCGACGAACAATCACATGTGGCACATTTAAATAACGAGCCACCGCAACAGTTAAACCAATCCCCTTGGTTTCAATCGTCATTACTGCATCAATCTCTTCTTCTTGATAGAAAGACGCAATATGACGTGCGATTAAATTTAAGGTCTCAGCTTCCTGAAGGATATCCGCCAAATAAATATAATTACCTGGCATGATACGCTTACCCGTTTGTAACTTCTCCTCAATCTCCGCAAGCAACTGATCCGTCTCTACCTGAGCCACTTGAGGATAAAAAATAACCCCACCAGCAACCCCCGCTACCGTAGAAATTTGACCAATCTTATTAAAAGCAAAAACCTCTCGAATAAAATCAATATCTTCACTAATCGAAGACTTCGCACTACCAAAATACTCAACAAAATAAGATAAACTGATTAGCTTGTTGGGACGCTCTGTTAAATAGTTACTAATATATAAAATACGGTGATTCCTCTTAATCTTAACTGGACTTTCAGCCATGGCGCTACTCCTTATCTCTCGTTAATACCCCTAGTATAACAAAATAATTAACGTTAAGATATATTTCTAGAGAATAGTTCGTATAAGAATCAATCTATCACAAGAAAAATGACTGAATGTTACTTCACTCTTACTCCCCTTGTCACCTCAAAAGACTCGCTTTTTATTGGAATCTCTCAATAAAACACACTTGTCAACCGCACGTCCTCTGCCACTTCAAAAAAGACTATCAGGCTTTTTTTTCAGCGTGATAGTCTCTTAAAAGGCTTATAAAGTCTCTACAGCGGCCTTAATTTCAGCCACTAGACTCGATTCTTCAATTCCTGTTACTTGTTGAATCACTACATCTAAAGGTTTCTCAGCTAGTAAAGATTGTAGCTCAACGCTTTGCTCATCTGTTTCTTCATCGTATTTAAAGATACGTGCCACCGTCGCCAATAAGGCTTGATAACTTAAGCCACGCTCACTGGCTTCTCTTAGAGGACGAATGAAACGCTCATCATAACCTAATTTACGAATAGGTGTACGTGCCACACGTGTATTCAAGTCCGAAATATAAGGGTTTTCGAAACGACCAATAATTTTTTCAATATACGCTTGATGTGTTTCATGGTCAAACTGCCATTTAGCTTCTAATAAGGCACCAGTCTCATTTAAAACCGCTTTTAATAAAGCTAACACTTCTGGATCACCCATGGCTTCATCAATCGTTTCAAAGCCCTTATAGCTCCCATTGTAAGCCACAGTCGCATGCCCAGTATTTACTGAGAATAATTTACGTTCAATATAAGGCTCTAAATCCACCACATATTCAACACCTTCTAAATGACTCTCTTTCGCTTTACTATGCGTCGCATCGATGACCCACTCACTAAAAGGCTCAACCGAGACAAATAAAGGGTCCTCATGTGATTGCAATGGTACAATCCGGTCAACCGCTGCATTCGGGAAGCCGACATATTCTTCGACATAAGCTAAATCTTCTTCAGTTAAGAAACCAAGGACTTTTTCTTTTAAGAAATCTGAGCCGCCAATCATGTTCTCACAAGCTATCACATCGATTGCTTGCATGACATTATTGGCACGGCGCTTTTGCAAGCCATTAGCAATCAATTCAGCAATAAAGGGTAACACATTCGGCCCGATGGCTGTTGTCACAAGGTCTGCTTCTGCAACAGCTTTTACGACAGCTTCTGGTTCTGTTTGATTGTTTAAGCCCGTCACGCCGGTCACTGTGATTCTCTCTTTAGATTCATCTGCTAATTCAATCTCATAAGTACCACGCTCTTTTAAAGCGTCAATCAACGTCGCATTGATATCCACAAAGGTAATTTCAAATCCATTTTGAAATAAGATTTCCCCTATGAAGCCACGTCCAATATTTCCTGCGCCAAAATGTACATTCTTCATTATATTTCTGCCTCCCCAAGCATAGCGATCACTTCTTCTTCCGTTTGAGCATCCGCTAAACGCACAACATTATCCACATCTGAACAAAAGACTGCGATTTTAGCCAATAAATCTAAATGTTCATTGCCAATGCCCGCAATACCAAAAATCGCCATCGCTAATTTCTCTTCATCTTCGCCGGAAGCAAAATCGACCCCTTCTGGCACTGTAATTAAAGCTATCGCCGTTTTCTGCACGTGTTTTTTTCCTTCATCCGTTCCGTGAGGAATCGCAACAAAGTTCCCCATGTGTGTCGTGACAATTGTTTCACGTTCAAGCATCGATTCAATATAACTTGGATCCACTGCGCCCCCTGCGACTAACAAGTCACCGACCGCGCGAATCACCTCTTCTTTACTTGTATAGGATTGGTTCAGTTTAATCATTTCATGTGTTAATTCCATTATTTATCCTCCTCGCTTCATTTCAAGTCAAGCGTCTTTAATCTATTTTTCGAATCTCGTCGACCAATAACGAACTTAATAATTGATAAATCAGTTCTTTAGACCCTGACTTATATATTTCAGTATTTAAATCACTTTCAATAATCGAACTACTGATTTTACCTAATAACATTTCATTTGTTGTTGATAACGGTTCAGGTGCCAGCATCAAAAGAATTCGCTGCAAATCAATACTGCGTCGATCCATCCCCATAATCGGGAAGGTCCGGTCCAAATCAAAAATGGCAAAATAGGGCTCTGAGACCCACCGATTCGTACTATGAAACAGTGCAATATTAGAATTCGGAATGCCGATCGGCGCTTGCAAATATCTTTGAACCACTTGATTCGTCACTTGCGTGGCATCCGTCACAATATAGCCCTCTATCTCAAGTAAAATTTGATATAAGCTATCCTCTAAAGTCTCTAAGCTGTTGCTTTGTTTCACATCAAAGCGCTGCAAAAGGTTATTCGCAATTTTCATGGTTTGATACACATCTTCAAAGTTTTCGGCCGACTTTGGCGCCTCTGTAGGAGCTTCTTTTCTTGGTAAATCATTGAGTAATGCCTGTTTCATATATTCTCGGATCTCACGTACTTCATCATCTAATAATAAAGGTGAAATCACCCGGTAGCTATGCTGGAAACCTGGTAAAAAGATAGTCGACAAAATAATATCGTAATGTTCGAAATGGATGTTATCCATCTGAGATATTTTCGAGACATCCACTACATTAATTTCAGGTAAATATTTCAGAATACGACTTTCCAAAATTTTAGACGTCCCAATACCACTCGAACATAATACTAAGGCCGTTATATTACGATTTCCTGGATATCTTTCTAAAGAAGAGGCGAAATGAATGACAATATAAGCCATCTCTTCTTGTGATAATTTTTTATCCGCAAAAATTTCTCGCCTGGCAACTTTGACCCCTTCGTAAATTAAGTCGTATTCATCTAAAATTTTCTGGAGCAAGGGATTGTCAATTTTCTGAACCAGAGAAATCGGACGTTTAATGGCTGCTTTGATATGAGCCATTAAGTCTTCATACAATGTCTCGTCTTTACGAAAATCGTAGCCTGTTTCCTGAGAGGTAATCCGAATAAACTCCTTAATTTGATAAGATATTTCAGCATTAAAACTCTCGATAAAAATGTTTTGAGGCGCCTTATAATTCAAGCCTTCCAATTGTAAGGCAAAGAAGTGACGTTCGTTCATGTTCACTGGACACTTCAATATCGTCTCAATAAAACCCAAAATTTGATGGGACAACTTAATAATATCGGTTGGGATGTCCCGTGCAACAATCGCAGTATCAATAATAGACCCTTTTAAAATTCGATCAATCGACAAAGCGAGAATAATAATAATTTGCTGCAACTGATTATCCGTCACACTATCAAAGAGATCTTTGGTTTCGTTCATAATGACTTTTCTTGCTAAATATAGAGCATTAGGTGACATCACATTAATAAAGAAATGATCACTAAATGGTAAATCTTGAGCGGTCAGTTGGTGTAAATATTGAAAGAAATCATATTCGTTAATGTTCCCATAAAGTAAACTGCTCACAATTTGCCGCCGCTCTTTTTCCCCACCTTTGACATGAATGCCTCGTGTTTTCAAGCGTTCAATTTTAAGGGCAAAACCCTCTAGACTTTCGTCAATCATATTTAAATCTGCATGGATGGTCCCGACACTGACTTCGAAATCATAAGCGAGTGCGTCCATCGTAATAGTCTCATCCGCTAACAATAAAGTAATGGCCAAGGCATGCTGACGCTGAATCATATCAAAACTTGTATGAGTTGTTTGATATACTTTCTGCTTTAGAGTTTGAATTTGAAAAGGTTCGCCCATTAAGCGATAACCCGCTCCTCGAGGCTTGTTAATTTGAAGTTGAAATTTAGCTAGACTTGCTTCGATACTAGCAATTTCGCGGTAAATAGTGCGTTTACTTACATTGAGAATTCGTTGCAGTTCTTCCAATGTCACACCATTTGGATATTCTATTAAAAGTTCAAGAATTATTTTCTCACGATTTGTAAAATACACTTTATCCCCCCTCAAACAGCTTCAAGCAGTGAATAATCTCCACTGCTTAAGGCTCCTCAATTGCTTATTTAAATTTTAACACAAGATCACGGTATTGACCTTCTTCATGTAATGAAGCAAGCGTTAAGTGTTGCGCTGACGGTGCAGTTTCTTTAGCTGCTACACTCAAATCAGCTACAGTAATAATTAACGAGTGTGCATCATCGGCAATATTTGCTAATGGAGACGTGGTCACAACAAGGTTTAAGCCTTGTTTTTTCGCTTGATTGCGTAGTAGAGACGCACCCATTGCACTAGAAGCTATTTGGTCGCCGTGTGCAAAGATGACGCGTCTTACTTTAGTGTAAGGAGCAGCTGTTTCTGTAACTGTATCCGTTGCTTCAACGACTGCCTCAGACTTTTTTACTGATGATGGCCCACTTTGCATATCTGCCAGTATTTGGTCATAGCGTTTATCATCTAAGAAATTCTCTACAGAAACATGAGTTGATGAAGGTGCTTGTTTACGCGCACGAGTCGTTAATTCTTCTTGCGTAATCACTAATGTTTTACCATCATCTTTTAAACTGTTAATCGCAGAGTTAGTTACTAATAAACCTAAACCAGCTGCTTTAACTTTCTTACGTAGAAGTGAAGCTCCCATGGCACTTGAACCCATCCCAGCATCACACGCAAACACGATGCGATCAATAGTATCTACACTTGGTACAGCATCAGATTTAACCACTGTATCACTTGGTAAGCCTTTTGATTCAGCTTTAGCCGCTGCGATTGCTGCTTGTGATTGTTCAAAACTATCGTCTGCTTCAACTGTTTTATCTGCTTTTAAAATTACTGCTCCGACTAAGAATGATACTAATGCCCCTGTCGCAACCCCTGCAAGAACAGCCACATGACTACCTGGTGCTGTCATACCTAAAATTGCAATAATTGAACCTGGTGAAGCTGCGCCACTTAAACCAGCGCCTAAGGTTTGTAAAACGAATGTTCCCGATACCCCACCGGCAATAACCGCCAAGAACATTAAAGGTTTCATCATCACGTATGGGAAGTAAATTTCATGAATCCCACCGAAGAAGTGAATGATGATTGCACCTGGAGAAGACGCTCTAGCTGCTCCTTTACCAAACATCATGAAAGCAAGTAAGACACCTAAACCTGGTCCAGGGTTCGCTTCTAATAGATAGAGAATTGATTTTCCGACTTCTGCCACTTCTTGAGTACCCAAAGGTGTTAAGATTCCGTGGTTAATCGCATTGTTTAAGAATAATATTTTGGCTGGTTCGATAAAGACATTAGCTAAAGGTAATAAGTTTGCTTCAACAATTGTATTTACACCCGTTGCTAAGGCGTTGGTCATTGACGTTACAACTGGCCCAATCGCATAGTAACCGATAATTGCTAAGATAAAACCGATAATACCTGACGAGAAGTTGTTAACGAGCATTTCAAAACCTGACGGGATTTTGTCTGAAAATTTCTCGTCAAATTTCTTCAACACCCAAGCGGCGAACGGTCCCATCATCATTGCACCAATGAACATTGGAACAGAGGACCCAACAATCACACCCATTGAAGCGACAGTCGCGATGACTCCCCCACGATGTGCGTGTACCATATTACCTGCTGAATAAGCAATTAATAAAGGTAAAAGATACGTTTGCATTGGTCCCACTAACGATGATAGTTCCTCATTCGGCAACCAACCTGTTGGAATAAAGAGTGCTGTAATGATCCCCCAAGCGATAAACGCTCCAATATTCGGCATAACCATGCCACTTAAGTGACTTCCTAGTTTCTGGACGCTTGCTTTGAAACCCTTGTTACTCTGTGCCATAAAACTTCCTCCTTTTGTTTTAATTTCAACTTCATTGTAAGGTTTAATGGATACGGTTTCAATTCTTTTCACCTATAGTTTTGGCACACTTTCCACTGACAGCCCCCTATTGACAAAATATAGCTTCAAGCGTTATAGTTGATATATAACAAGCGGTTAATTTTTAAGAGAGGTGATTCCATGTTTTTCGAAATTGATCCAAATAGCCAAGTCCCTTTATACATGCAGCTTACCCAGCAAATTAAGCAAACAGTTGTGAGCGGTCAAGCGATTATTGGCCAAACTTTACCCAGTGTTCGCAGCCTTGCCAGCGATTTAGGTGTGAATATGCATACCGTCAATAAAGCCTATAATCTATTGGTTGATGAAGGGGTCCTCAGCAAAAATCAACAAGGTTACAGTATTTATTTAAATAAAGTTCAATTAGAGGCACCCATCTATCAGATTGAACTCAAGGAACAGCTTAGAACACTGATGATTGACGGTTTTGTTCATGGCGTTACTCAGGCGGAATTTACTCAGTGGGCCAACGATATATCACAAGAACTTAAACAAACACCAAAGGAGAGATGAGTATGTGGACTTTTAATGTCATTATGATACTGACCATTATTGCAGCAGGATTTTCAGTCGGGATTACCCCGTTAATCAGTCGTCAGTCGACGCCTTTTGGTGTCGCCCTTCCCAGTCAATACGTACAGAATGAAAAAATTAAACGCTACACGAAGCAGTATGCCTACTGGACCATCGGAATTAGCATTGTAGCTGTCTTGCCCTTACTGTTTATCTCTTTTCTAAAGCTAGATGAGCAACAATTAGAACTCTTTTTGGGGATTTACTCAGTTGCTGCCATTACGATTCAAATCATCTGGTCGTTCCTCTTGTATTTGAAATACCGCCGAAGCATTATTCAATGGAAACAAACGTTACCGATTGAGGCTTTTGCTAAGAAAAGTAAAACGGTCATCGATACGGAGTATCATAAGAAATTATCCACTATTAGTTTTAAAACTTTTTTCTGGTCACAACTGCTCTTAATCAGTATCCCTGTTATTCTAGCGGTGATTTATTTCGACCGCATTCCTGAACAAATTCCGATTAATTGGGGAATGAATATGGAAGTTAATCGTTCCGTTGCTAAAAGCTGGTGGACCGTTTTGGCTTTGCCTGGTATTCAACTACTGATGATACCGCTGCTGCAATTTTCATATTATAGCTTTATTAAATCTCGTCAAAAATTGTCACCTGTTGCTCCGCAACTGTCGAGTGAAAAAAGTCGTTTATTTAGAGAAGCCTGGGCGCGCTACTTCTTCTTGATTGCGATCTTGACTCAACTATTGATGTCAGTTATGTTTTTATATTCGATTTTTATTCAAGAAGGCTATTTCGGCTGGCTAATTGCTTTCATCATCGCTTTTTTAGTGATTACAATTGGCGCCTCGATTTATCTATCCATTCACTACGGACAAGCCGGTGAAAAACTCAAGTTGCCCGGTGACCACTCACAAGACACTAATCTTTATTGGGACAATGAGGATGATGCTCATTGGATCGCAGGGGTGATTTACTATAACCCTGATGATGCGGCAGTTTTTGTCGAGAAACGCTATGGAATCGGCTCAACCCTCAATATGGCGCGCTGGCAAGCTTGGTTAGCCGCTGTAGGTTTAGTGTTATTTATTGTTGCGACGATCGTATGGTCGATTGCTTTAACTTAAATTTTATGCGATGTCTATTAATCACTAAAACACCCTCCGTTAACGTTCGTCGTTAATTGAGGGTGTTTTCTAGCTTATTTAACAATGAGCACTTGATTGGTGTAGATGACATTAGTCGTTAAAGCATTCCAATTTTTCAGTTGTTCTACCGTGCTACCAAACTGCGTCGCAATTTTCCATAGTGAATCGCCAGATTGAACTTCATAAGTCACTCTTGGGACATTCAAGTTTAGCTGTTGGCCAATCGATAAGAAACTTGAAGTTAACTTGTTCCAAGTCATCAATTGATTGACTGTTACGCCATTACGACGGCTAATCGCCCATAAAGTATCACCCGAGCGAACAGTGTAACGAGTCGTCGTTGGCGGAGCTGGAGTCACCTCGCCAGCAACGATTAATTTTTGACCAATCGTCAATAAATTACTTGTCAATCCATTCCATTGTTTCAAGTGGGCAACTGTTACGCTATGACGTGTCGCAATGCTCCATAGCGAATCGCCTGAGCGCACCGTATATCTTGTGTCAGTGCTTGGCGGCGGGGTTGGAGTTGGCGGTGGCGTCGTAGTTGGGGTACCAATACTTAATCTTTGCCCAATCGATAGGAAATTAGATCTCAAATTGTTCCACTGTTTAATTTGATTGACTGTCACACCATAACGGCGACCAATTGCCCATAAGGTATCGCCGGAACGGACGATATGAACTGTCACTTCTTCTGGTGGATCCTCAGGATCAGTTGGTTCTGGTGCTGGAACTGGCGGAATAAGTTTCAACTCCTGACCAACCCTCAAGATGTCGTTCGTCAGATGATTCCATAAACGAAGGTTATTTAAACTCACATCGAAGCGGTTACCAATACTCCATAAAGTATCGCCAGCTTTTACAATATAAGTCACAACATCTCCACTATGGTCATCCGGATCTTCAGGGTAGGTTGGGTCGGTAATATCGGGAATCAACTTCAGTTCTTGACCAATTTGTAACAGATCGGTCGTTAAGTGATTCCATAAACGTAAATCATTTGTGCTGACCCCAAATCGTGTCGCAATGGCCCATAAAGTGTCCCCAGCTTTAACGATATAACTCACAACATCACCGCTATGATCGTCATCATCTGCCGGAGGGTCAGTTGGTGTTGGCGTTGGGGTAAGCGTGGCTGGTATAATTTTTAATTCTTGTCCAATCTGTAATGTATCGCTCGTCAGATGGTTCCACAAGCGCAGTTCGTTTGCTGTCACACCATAATTACGAGCAATTAGATTAAGATACTCACCGGCTTTTACCACATGAATCACAACGGTCCCACTACTGTAATCTTCCTCAACACTAGCTACTTGCAGTGTTTGAATGTCGGTCGTTGCAACGGGCTGGGCTTCTGGAGTGGCGGCCTCTTCTTGAGCCGCTACCGTCATCATTACCGGCTCGACAATTTCAGTTTCATTTGGTACTTTTACATCTACTGCTGTTTCTGCTGTTTCTGCTGTTTCTGCTGTTTCTGCTATTTCTGCTGTTTCTGCTGTTTCTGCTGTTTCTGCTGCGTCAGGGTCAGTGATTAGATCGGTTTCGACTAACTCGGATTCAATTGTGTCAGGGGCGGTAACTAGGTCCGTTTCGACCAATTCAGATTCGATTGTTTCCGAGTCAGTGACTAAGTCCGTTTCGACTAAATCAGATTCGACAACATCAGATTCTGGACTGGTGACTAGTAATTGTACGCCAACGTGAATGTCATCACTTGCTAAATGATTCCATTCTTTCAATTGACTGACTGATACACCATATTGTTGTGCGATTGAATAGAGGTACTCTCCTGCTTGGACGGTATGTGAATTTGTTTGGGCTAGAACGGGTTGACTTGCCATCGCCAAAATGATTGCACTTGTAATGAGCGATAGCGGAAACGCGATAACTTGACGTTTAGATTGCCGCTTTTTCATCTTTCACACCTCTTTCTATTGTTACAAAAAGATTACACTCTCTTTAATTTCATTTTACGCCCAATCAGATGAAATCTCAAGGTAAGCGAATTCATTTTTATATTTTTCCTATTAAAAACCTAAGAAAGTTCACACTTTAACGTAATAAAATCTAAATCCGTTACTTTTAGTCAGAATACGCTTCCTTTTGGGCGCCTAATAAATCTTTGAGATATTTTCGAAAACTCTAGATTGGTAATTTTCTATTATCCTTTAACATTAATGTCAACGACTGAAACTTTCTTCGCTCGTCCAGTCAACGACTGAAGTTTTCTTCGCTCGTACAATCAACGACTGAAGTTTTCTTCGCTCGTACAATCAACGACTGAAGTTTTCTTCGCTCGTACAGTCAACGACTGAAACTTTCTTCGCTCGTCCTGTCCAAGAGTGGAATCTTCCCCACTCTCACAGCCACTTAAACTCCACTCAATATACTCCACCCAATAAACTGGACACCTTATGACGAGGGGCTAGAATTATTGGTCAAAAACAAATAAGCACCCAGCTTCTCACATATAGCGAGTCACTAGGTGCATTAGATTATTGTTGGGTAGGTTCTGTAATTGAGCCGGCCATCTTGATAACTGGCATGGCTTCAAAATGGCTGACGCGGTAAACTACTGTTCCTTCTTGCCAAATTGTAGTGTTTGCGTTGAAGTCATCTTTCGAAGAGGCTTCTAACGTAATTTGCCCCGCTGTTTCTGGGGCTGGCAAGTAGACTTTTTCAAGGTATTCTACAACTGCTTGGCCTAGTTCAACAGGATCCTCTTCTTCAGCATTATTCGCTCTGACTATTAGACTCCAGTTTCCTTCTTGCCAATTCAAGTAAGTTGATCCGGCGGCTCCTTGTAGATAGCCGGTCAAATTGTAACCAAGATCGACTTCTTCTCCTTGTAAATCAATAATCTGGTTAACTGCTTCAATCGCTTCTTGTTCAGTTTCATAAGTTAGTTTTTGATAAGATGCGATGGGTGTCAGTTCATTGAGCACTTGATCATCAACAGCAATCGGGTCATCTTGCGCATAATATAAAATATTGAAGTTGTCTTGATCAGCTGATCCTGTCGTGGCAGCAGTTACATAATTGGGCGTTTGTTCAGTTAAGACAAATATCGGGAGTTGGGCACTCGGATACAACTCTTGTAAGGTCGCAATAATTTTTTCAGCATGTTCTTTTGGCAAGAGAGTCTGATCATAAGTAGTGGCAGCGTCTGCTGTTTGGAGAGCAAAATTAGTCTGGCTTAAATTAGTTAAGTTAATGCTCGCTGTCCCCGTGACGATGAGTGCTGCCAATAGTATGATGCTTCTTCTTTTTACATTTCTCATAAAAGTTCCCTCCTAGTAAAATCATACCACTCACTTTCTTAAGCAACTATCGATATGAACTTCCTTGAAAATTTGTCATGACTCTTTTATAAGAGGATTTTCGAGACAAGATAATCATGCTAAAATTTTTCACAGACAATTGAATCAGCCTTCAATTTGTTGCACAAACAAAAAGCATTCGACAATTTGTCGAACGCTTTGAGGTTATCATTACTATTTTGTTAGAATTAACGGTTCATTCGGTGTTTGAGGGCTGTTGCGATTGAAACTATAATGAAAATAATGACAAAGCCGATGGTGATTGAGGCGCCTGGTGGGGTGTCGAATTGGTATGAGGCGCTCAGACCGCCGAATATTCCGATAATATTGATAATGATCCCGAATAGAATCGTCTGTGTGAAGCTTCTTGAGATTTTAATCGCGGTCGCTGAAGGTATCACAATTAAGGCGGATACTAATAGAGCGCCTACGATTGGCATCATGATACTGATGGTGACTCCTGTGACGATTGAAAATGCAATCGTAATAAAGCGAACGGGCAAACCTGCAGTTTTAGCAGATGCTTCGTCAAAACTCATGACATAGAGTGGCTTTCTGAAAATCGTGTAGAGTACGATTAAAATCAAGGCCAAACCGATTAACATATTGACTTCTTCCGGTGATATTAAAATAATTGAGCCGAAGAGGTATTGGTCAATTTGGAAGGAGCCGGCATTTGTATTTAAGCTCATTAAAATTAAGGCCACAGCCATTCCGGATGCCATCATAATCGCCACGGACACGTCGGAGAAATCTCGGTAGATTTGACGTAAGTATTCAATCAGAATCGCTCCAATTATAACAACTACTAGAGTGGTGTAGGTCGGAACGATACCTAGAAAGGTCCCCAAAGCGACTCCTGCTAGTGAAATGTGCGACAAGGTATCAGCCATTAAAGATTGTCGTCTTAGGATTAAAAACAAACCTAAAATCGGCGTGATTAACGAGATGGCTGCGCCGGCAATGAATGCGCGTTGGATGAAGTCATACTGAAACATCTCCATGGGGAGCCCTCCTCTCTTACTAAACGAATTTCTCGGCTATAATAGCCTTCAATTTCGGTGTCCGCATGGGTCACCATTAAAATTGTTTTATTGTGGTGATCGATATTGTGTTTCAATAGCTTATAAAAAGCGCGTCTTGATTCAATATCCATTCCGGTAGTTGGTTCGTCTAAAACAAAGACATCCGGATCGGTCGCAAAAATTCTTGCTAAACTGATTCTTTGCTTTTGACCGCCTGATAACTCTCCGATTTTCTTATGACGTAATTTATCCATGCCGACCGATTTTAATGCACGGTCTACATGTTCATAATCTATTTCATCTAAACGTTTGAACCAGCGGCCTTTAGGGTAGCGACCAGATTCTACGAATTCCTGGACGGTACTCGGAAAGCCAGCATTGAATGATGACACATTCTGTGCGACATAACCAATCGATAATTTCTCGCCTTCATGATTCACTTTGGCTAGTTTGACAGAGCCAGTGGCCGGTTTAAGTAAACCAATGACATTTTTAATCAAAGTCGACTTGGCTGCGCCGTTCTCACCTGTCAAAATAACAAATTCGCCTTGGTCTACAGTAAAGCTGATATCGTTCAAAACTTTCTCATTATCATAATAGTAGGAAAGATTAGATACTTCGAGAATTGACAATTTTTTCACCCTTTTCTTTCATTGATTTTACACAATAGTAACCGAACAAAGTAAGCCATAGTCTGCTGGCTGTTTGTTCGGTTAAGTCTTTACATGTTTATATTTTACTGACTACTTTAGAAGCATAGGCGATTTAACGGGTTAATTCAACTAAATTATCGCGCATAATTGAAAAATAATCGACGCCTTGAGCTTCTTCATCAGTTGAAACAAATTCAAGTGTTCTTAAAGGACGTAACTCAACCTCACTGTCGCTTGTGACAGCCTTTGCGATCGCTGAATCAAGGGATGGTTCAACGAAGACAACATTGACTTGCTCTTTTGCTATAAAATCTTGCATCGTGGCTAATTCTCGTGCGCTAGGCTCTTGAGTCGTTGAAATTCCTGCAATGGCAACCTGCTGTAAATCATAAGCATGGGCTAGATAACCAAAGGCTGCATGTTGGACAACCATTCGGCGATTTTCTAAAGCACTCAATTGCGTCTTGAATTCATCATTTAGTTGAGTCAATTCTTCAATCAATTGGGCTGCATTCTTTTCAAAGACGGTTTGATTGGCTGGATCTAGTTCAATCAGAGCATTTTTAACATTATCGGCTTGCTTAGCATAAATCATTGGGTCTAACCAAGTATGTGGATCATACTCGTGTGAATGTCCGTGATGATCATCTTCATGGTGATGATGGTCTTCGTCGTCTTCGTGATGTTCGTCTTCGTGGTGTTCTTCTTCATGGTGTTCACCTGCTAACAAGTCAATCGAAGCCGTAGATTCCAATACTTGAACAGCTTGCGTATCGATTAAGGTCAATAAACTGCTGACAAAATATTCCATTTCGTCATTTTGATAAATAAACAAATCGGCTGCTTGGGTTCTCGCTGCATCTTTAGCACTCACTTCATAGTCATGAGCACTTTGGTTACCTTCCAACAACATCGATACTTCAACTGCATCGCCTCCGATACGTTGGGCTAAGTAATAGACGGGATAGAAAGTTGTCATCACTTCTTTCTTATCTTGTGCCACAACAGTTGGTAATTGTCCTAGTCCAAAGCACAGGACAGCTAGTAGGGCCAATAATCGCTTGGTTAATTGCATTGTTTTTGTTTTCATAAGATCTCCTCAAATTATCTAATTCGTAACAGTTACCATTTACATTAAAGTATATTACTGGACCGCTTATCATTTGTCAACAGTTTATCCTTAGCCCTTATCTTTAAGTTTTCCAATGGCCGTATGCTATAATAAGACGACTTTTCTATCTGCTAGACTATAAAATATTCAGCCGTTAGTATGATTTTATAACTTTCTACAACTCACGCCTGATTTCTTTAGGACTGAATCATGCGATACTGACCTTATCCAATCATCACACCCGATGAATTGCTACCTATGAAAGGACGACCTATAATGAATGAAGCTATTTTAGAAGTAAAACAATTAACGAAACGTTATGGCAAACAACTTGCCTTAAATAACTTTGACCTGACCGTCAACAAAGGAGATATTGTCGGAATTGCTGGACGAAACGGAGCTGGTAAAACAAGTTTTTTCCGAATTGTAACCGGGCTGACTCCTGTTTATTCTGGTTCCCTCAGTTTGTTTGGCTCTTTAGATGAGAAAGGAACACAAGACAATCGTCATTTTGTTGGAACAATTATCGAATCACCTGCTTTTTTCCCGGATTTAACAGCCAAGCAGAATTTAGAATTCTACCGTATTCAACGAAACGTGAATGAAAAAGAACGCGTTCAAGAAATGTTAGAACTCGTCGATCTTGCGGATACAAATCGCAAAAAATTTAAAGAGTTTTCTTTAGGGATGAAGCAAAGATTAGCCATAGCACTGGCTTTATTACATCGCCCTCAATTACTGATTTTTGATGAGCCAACTAATGGGTTAGATCCAACAGGTATTATCCAAGTGAGAGAGTTATTGATTAAATTGGCTAAAGAGGAAGACTTAACGATCTTGGTTTCTTCTCATATTCTGTCAGAATTAGAACACTTAGCCACACGTTTCGTCGTGTTAGAGCAAGGTAATAAGATTGATGAATTTACTAAAGAGGAGTTGCAGGAGAAAATCCAAAGCTTCTATGAGATTAAAGTAGATAAGCCCTTGCAAGCCATTAATTTATTACAAAACCACTTTAGCGAAGCTAAAATGGATTTAGGTAATGACCAAACGATTAGAGTTTACGAACTGAGTATACTTGCAGAAGACATGGCGGATCTTTTGATTCATAATGATTTCAAACTTTCGCATCTTGTACGTAAAACACATAACTTAGAAGAAGTCTTTCTCAATATGATTCATGCGAAAGGAACGGTACTAAAAGATGATTAATTTAATAAAAGCTGAATTTTACCAATTGAAGATTCGTCGTTCATCTAAAGTTTGGCTATTGATGGCTATTTTGATGAGTGTTGCCATGGTGTTACTTCCTTATTTTCTGGGGGCAAACTTTGATTCTCAAATGATGATTCCTAGTTTTATCATCGTTAGTACCTATGCTGACTTTGCGACTGCTATGGCTCCTTATTTATTACTAGGTTTAACCATCACAGCATTTAACAATGATAATAAACATCGAACAATTGTTAACAGCGCGAGCGTGGGCTATTCCAGACCCAGCCTATACTTTAGTAAATCAATGGTTGCTTTAGTTTTTGCTCTTGTCTTCTTATTGATATCCTTTTTATCATTTGCCATCACGCTTCAAATTTTCTATCCAACTGACTTTCAACTGCTGTTCGATAGGATTGTTATGGATAATTTCTTAGCATATTTACCTATTTGGCTAGCCTATCTGTCATTATATATAGCTGTGTTATTTGTATCCGATGGTGCGATGCCAATGATTGTACTCATGACATCACTCGTGATGATGCCGATGATTTTAAGTTTAGGTTCCCTTGCGACCACTATCATTCGCAACATTAGACCCTATGTTCTGACTGAATTAAGACCCACGAGTAACGTTTCACTGTTTGGTGTTGAGAATGCAGGGAACTTACTCGCCATTCTTTACATTCTTAGCTTCACTTTTATTGGAATGACTTTATTTAAACGTAAAGAAATTAAATAATAATCGCAATGAATAAAAAGCCTTGAGATTTTTCTCAAGGCTTTTGCATTTGACTGCTAAGCGTACAAACTGTTCCAAATATAAAACTTCCTTTACACTTTATGCCGCATAAAGTGTAAAGGAAGTTAAATGTATCTATCAATCGCAAGATTGACTATAGCTATTTAATAAAGTAGTCTAACCATTCAGGCACAAAGCGGTTTTTTATTGAGTCAGGCAGAATATCCGATACAATAGCAAGTTGATCTTTCAAACTCTGATTCATCAGCTTTTGAATTTCGACTAACTTCAGATCTTGACCTGTTGCTTCAGCCATTGCAATTCGCTTTAGCACTTCGATATAACTATAAGCCAAAGTGACGGTTAACACACTAGCTGTCGCGCCGCTAATCACACCACCAGTAATTGTCCCAATACCCGGTATGACTTTAAAAGCTGAGCTAACAAGGAATTTACCGAATAGAGTTGCCCCACCTGTTCCACCGATACCTGCAATCATACTTAATATTTGAGATTTGTCTAATGACAAACCAAAGATTGCTGTAATATGACCTAGCATTGTAATCTGCATCGGAACCAGCAAACTTGCATCTGCAATCGGGATTGGTGTAAAGCCCACTCCAAAAGCAGACGAAATATATGTTTTAGCCCAACTCTTAGCACTGTCTTCTTTAAGTTGGATATCTATTCGTTGGGCGTTGATAAAAGCCTTATGGACCTCAGACGGAATCACTTCAAGTGTGATATCAATCAGTTCTTGTAGACCAAACGATTGAATACTGTAACTCTTCTGTATTCGGTAATCTTTAGCTAATACAGGGACAATTGCTTCAACCGGCAGTGCCATTGATTGCAGATACTGTTCAAAGCGCTCAGTTTCTTCCCCAATTGTTTGTGTCAAAATCAGTATGACTGGTAACTGTTGTGCAATAGCAGAAATTAATTCTATTTCATAAGATTCAATTCGTGACATATTTGCATTTAAACAATAATAAGCAAGGTGCAACTGATCGCGCTCCCCTTTAGCTTTTTCTTGTTTAATCAAAGCGGATAAACTAGTCAATACGTCATGTTGAACGTCCACATTTAACTCTAAACCTTGTGTGTCAAACAGTGTCAAAGGAATACCTTCTTTTGTCAACTTTTGTACCTCTTGTGTGATGGGCATACCAACACCTGTTTCTGCAATTTTTTCTCTAAAGAGTGCATTGATGAGGGTACTCTTACCACTCCCAGTTTTTCCGGCAATCATAATATTGATAGGCTGCATCTTGCTGAGTTCAGCATGAGACTTTGCAAGTAAGTCCTGCGCTAGCTGGGGATTCATGTTTCTTTTCTTCATCTTCGACCATAAACTCATCGCAACATTCCTCCTAATAAATCTCTAATTTCTACGTCTGTTTGAAATTAAAATTAAACGCAATAACTGTAAGGCTGTACTTAGTGTCGCCGCAATATAAGTAAAAGCAGCTGCATTCAAGACTTTCTTCGCACCTGGCACCTCGCTAGCAAGGATAAAGCCGCCATCTTCAAGAATCGTTAGTGCACGTTTACTTGCATCAAATTCTACTGGCAAAGTAACTAATTGAAAGACGAGTACTAAGGAAAATGCAATAATCCCTAATGTGACAAGCCCCATCCAGCTAAGAATCAGACCGATGAAAATTAGAGGCATCGCAATCGTTGATCCAATTTGTGTCAAAGGTGCGAGAAAACTACGTAACTTTAGATAATGATAATTTTGCGCATGTTGGACTGCGTGTCCACATTCATGAGCAGCTACTGCTACAGCAGCAATCGAATTTGAATTATACGTTGCATCTGACAAACGCAACACTTTATTTCTTGGATCATAGTGATCTGTCAAATTGCCTTGGATGTGTTCTATCGTTACATCATGGATATTACTGTGTTGTAGAATAGCCCTTGCAATATCGCGCCCTGTCATGCCATTGACTACCTCAACCGAGTCAAACTGTGCAAACGTAGACGTCACTTTGTGTTGAGCAAACATAACAATTCCCATGCCAATTAAGACTAAAATATATGTCGAATCAAAATACATAACAATTCCTCCTGTGTTTATAAAATTTTAGTGGATAAAAGACATAATAAGTTTATCACGTCCTAGTCACTGCAACAATATAATAACATACTTAAAAAAACTGCATATGAACTAATACTCGCTCACATGCAGTTTATTCATTATATTTGGTGAGTGAATTTCATTATACTTCACTCACAACTGACTTGCGTCACGCTTAAGACTGATTTTTTTTAAGATAAAAGCATGGCATCATTCGTAATACTTTCACCTGATTCACGTTTAAACATTTCTAATAAGTCGGTTACTGTCATATTAGCTTTTTCTTCACCTTTTACATCAAGAATAATACGTCCTTGGTGTAACATAATGGTACGATTACCATAGGTTAAAGCATCTGCCATATTATGAGTAATCATTAAAGCAGTTAATGATTGTTCTTGAATAATTTTATTTGTTAAATTGAGAACCATTTCACTCGTTTTAGGATCTAGAGCCGCTGTATGTTCATCTAAAAGTAATAATTCTGGTTGGCGTAAAGTAGCCATTAACAATGTCAACGCTTGACGTTGGCCACCTGACAAATACATAACATCCGTTGTTAAACGGTTTTCTAGACCTAGTTCCAAGGTAGCTAAACGCTCACGCATCATTGCTTTGTCATCAGCTTTTACACCTTTTGTCAAACCACGCTTTAAACCACGTTTGTTTGCTAAGGCCAAATTTTCTTGAATGGTTAAACGAGCTGCTGTACCCATCTTCGGATCTTGGAAGACGTGTGAGATAAGTTTAGACCGTTTGGCAGTGGAAAGTGCCGTTACATCTTGATTATCAACAATGACTGAACCTGAGTCTGGTGACAAGGCTCCTGTGATGGTATTTAATAAAGTTGATTTCCCTGCACCGTTCCCACCAATAACTGTGACAAAGTCACCTGCATCAAGTGTCAAATTCACACCTTTTAATACATGGTTTTCATTCACTGTGCCAGCTTCAAATGTTTTATGAATATCTATTAATTCTAATCGTTTTTCTGCCATCGTTATCTTCTCCCTCTAGCAAGTTCTCGACGTCTTTTACTACCCGCTTGTTGTTTTTTAAACTCCGGCAAGTAAAGTACAAGCATTAAGAGAAGTGCTTGGAATAATCTTAAATCGGTCGCCTTGACACTGATAAATGGCTGATTCAAGATGGTGTCAATAATTAGACGATAGACAAAACTTCCGAGAATCACTGTTGTTAGTCGTTTGCCTAATGATAAGTTTGGAACAACAACTTCAGCAATAATAACTGAAGCTAAACCAATAACGATTGTACCTGTTCCCATACCTATATCAGCGAAACCATTATTCTGAGCCAGCATTGCCCCAGATAAGCCAATTAAACCATTACCAATCATATAGCCAACAATCTTCATACGGTTCGTGTTAATACCATTTGCTTCACTCATCTTGTCATTGTCACCTGTTGCTCTTAAGGCTAAACCAATCTCTGTATGTAAGAACAAGACCAATAAACCAATGATTAACAGTAAAATAAGAAGCGTCACAATGGCAACCACTGTATTTTTATCTAAACCTGTTGCTGCTTGTAGACCTGTAAAAATTGTCGTTTTTCCAAGTAAAGCAATATTAGGACGTCC
Source organism: Fundicoccus sp. Sow4_F4 (assembly GCF_052116145.1). Taxonomy (NCBI): domain Bacteria; kingdom Bacillati; phylum Bacillota; class Bacilli; order Lactobacillales; family Aerococcaceae; genus Fundicoccus; species Fundicoccus sp. Sow4_F4. The sequence continues at coordinate 83,770 of NZ_JBQKLQ010000008.1, forward strand.
ATCCATAATGTTTAGGTTGATTGAATACAATCCTGTTAAAACTAAAATACCAGTCAATAGAGGAGGTATATTTAATTTTGTATGAATCAAACCTGCTGCGAACCCTGCGATTGACCCTGCAAAAAACGCGGCTAATGTTGCTAAAAACGGTATATATGGTGCGAGTTCTTGACTGTACTCCATTGAAATAATCGAAGCACTAACGGCTGCACCAAGCGGAAATACCCCTTCAGCTGATAAATCTGCAATGTCCAACAAACGGAAAGTAATATACACCCCGACCGCCATGACTGCCCAAAGCAAACCTTGGGTAAAACTTGATGCGATAACATCTAACATAATGATTTTCCTCTTTTCTAACGTGACTAATTAATCTATTTAGTTGTTTAACACAACTAGTCTAATCCTACCAATGAACTTGGTTCAATTCCAATTTCTTCAGCAAATTCTTCATTCACAATCATAACAAAATTTTCACCTATTTCAACAGGCATTTCTGCAACAGTTAAGTCTTCTTCGATATAACGAATCGCCATTTCTGCTGTTTGGATACCATAATCAATATATGAATTTGAAATTGTCATTAAACCATTGGCTTTCACAACCGAATCAGAAGATCCTACAGTTGGAACGTCGGCTTCTTTAGCCATATCTCCGACTAAAGCGATTGAGCTGTCGACAGTATTGTCCGTTACCATAAATAATACATCAATTTCCTCGAGTAGGGAACTCAATACTTGCTGAATATCATTAGTACTTGTAATAGTTCCTAAGACTGGTGTTAATTCCTTTGCTTCCATGGCTTTCGTGGCGATATCTACTTGATGTTGTGCATTCACTTCACTTGAATTATAGAGTATGCCAATCTTTTTAGCTTCTGGGAAGTTCTTGATTAGTAACTCAACATGATCTTCAATTGGCCCAAGGTTAGTGGTTCCTGTTAAGTTGCGTCCTGGTTCTTCCATTGAGTCAACCAAGCCAGCTTGTAAAGGTGCGGCGACTGCTGAAAAGAAAATTGGTTTTTGCGTTTCAACAGAAGCTAACGTTTGAGCTGCAGGCGTCGCAATCGCATAAAGAATGTCACTTTCACGGGCTAATTTTTCTGCAAGTGATTGAAGCCCAGCAATATTCCCACTGGCATTTTGAATATCCCAAACAATACGATCACCGTATTCTTCATTCATTCGATCAATGAAGCCTTGTTGCGCATCATTTAACGCTTCATGCTCTACGTGTTGTAAAACCCCTATTTTAATCGGTGTTTCTTCTTGAGCGGACACAGTATGATTAGGCGTCGTAGCAAGCACTGATAATAAGGATAGTGATGTGGCTATTGTCGCTATTTTTTTTATTAATTTCATCTTTTGCACCTCATTTCTTTCGATTTATTTGATTGATTCTGGATCGATTCCAATGGCTTCCGCAAATTCTGGGTTCACCACAATATTAAATTCTTTCGCTAATTCAATTGGCATGTCACTTGCATCTAACTCTTCATCTAGCATACGAATAACCATCTCGGCTGTTTGAATGCCGTAATCCTCATAAGAACTAGAAAGTGTCGCTAAACCATTTGTTAGCACAACCGAATCGGATGATCCAATGGTAGGAATACCTGCTTCTTTGGCAATATCTCCTACTAAAGCAATCGAGCTATCAATTGTATTATCCGTCACCATAAACATAGCATCGACTTTTTCAACTAGTGACGTCATATTCTGTGCAATATCATTCGTGTTGGTCACTGTTGATATTTCTACTGTGAGACCTGCTGCTTCTAAAACTTTTGTCGCAACCTCTGCTTGAACTGTTGAATTCACTTCACTTGAGTTATAAATAATCCCTACTGTTTTAACATCAGGAAAATTTCTAACGAGTAAATCTACTTGCTCATCAATGGGTGCCATATCACTTGTTCCTGTCACATTTCGTCCAGGTTTTTCTAAAGAGTCTGCGAGTCCCGCTTCTACAGGGTCTGTTACAGCAGCAATAAAAATTGGTTTCTTTGTTTCTGCAGTTGCTAAAGCTTGTGCGGTTGGTGTGGCAATCGCAAGCAAGATATCGTTGTCGCGTGCAATTTTTTCACTCATTGATTGTAGTGTTGATTGGTCTCCATTGGCATTTTGAATGTCCCATTCAATTCGGTCTGCATAGTCCGATGCATCAAGTGTTTCAGTGAACCCTTTTAAAACTGCGTCTAACGCTTCGTGTTGAACTAATTGTAAGACGCCAACTTTAATTGGCTCATCACCTTGTGCGTTGACTGTTTGAAGCGTAGCGAATGGCGCGAGGAGTAAACTAACTGCTGCTGAAAACTTAATTGATTTGATTACAATGTGTTTGAATTTAGATAACATACTAATTAGCTCCTTTAAGCTGTTTATTCTGTTGAGTCGTCTTCTTTATCAGATTCATCTTCAGTTGTTGTTTCTTCTGTGTTGTCAGTATCTTCTGTAGCAGTTGGTGCTTGAATACTTGCTGGGTCAATACCAATTGCTTCGGCATATTCTTCATTTATTACTAATTCTAAAACAGCTGCAGATTCAACTGGAATACTTGCAGTGTCTAAGTTGTCTTCGATTTGTCTTACTAGCATTTGAGCCGTTTGTTTACCCAGTTCATAATAATCTAAACCGTAGGTTGCTAAGCCATTTTCAACAATCATATCTTTTGAACCACCAACAATTGGTAGACCTGCTTCTTTGGCTAAGTCTCCTACTAATGGCATTGCACTAGCAATTGTATTATCTGTTACTGTAAAGATTGCGTCGACTTCTTTTACTAAGTTACCCATTACTTGGCTGATATCATTAGTAGATGTCACTGTACCTGTGACAACTTCTTTACCTAACTCTTCTAAATAGTCTGTTGCTTTTTGAGCTTCACCTTTAGAGTTTGTCTCTCCGGAGTTATAAATGATCCCGATTTTTTCTGCATCTGGTGCAATGCTTAATAACAAGTCTACTTGTTCTTTGATTGGTCCAGCATCAATTGTTCCGGTAATGTTTTTCCCTGGTGCTTCTAAGCTTTCTACTAAACCAGCATCTACTGGATCCGTTACTGCCGAGAAATAAACCGGTAAATCTGAAACAGCGTTAGCTACTGATTGAGCAGCTGGTGTCGCAATGGCGAAGACATAATCATTGCCATTGCCTAGTGTTTCAGCCATTGATTGCAAGTTAGCATTATCAGCTCCTGCGTTTAAATAATTCAGTGTTAAGTTTTCGCCTTCAACATATCCAGCTTCTTCCAAACCATCAATGAATCCATCACGCGTTGCGTCTAACGAGTCATGTTCAACATATTGTAAGATACCTACACTAATAGCTTCTTGTGCTTGTACGACCATCGTATTGCCTAAGGGTACTACCAATGTAGCTGCAGCTAATACAGTTGCTAATGTTGACTTTAAATAACGATATGTTTTTTTCATAGTAAATTCCTCCTGAATTTGTTTTTTATAATATTGGACAACAACGAAAAAAGACCTTAGTTAGATATAATTAAAATCTAACTAAGGTCTTTTTATAACTGATTAATTAACCCTTGGCTAATTAAGCTAGTTTAATATTACACCCGCTTAGATTTTAATCTGTATAGATTATCTATGCGGGGCACTCTAAATCACAGCTCCTCATAGATACAAACTTTCGTTTATCGTTTGTATCTAAAAGTTCTAGACACAAACCTATCTAAAGTAGCCGTAATAGAATGTTGAATTTTGTAATATTAATTGCTTAATCATTTTTATTCCTCGCTTTTAAAGGTTATATTTCTTCGTTAGATTTATATTAAATTAGAAAACGGCTAATGTCAACCGCTTTTTTTAATCCTATTACTATCTTCTCATCTAAAACTAATCTTTCTACTCTGTTGGTGCTTTGATTGTCGTTGGATCCACCCCAATCGCTTCAGCGTATTCTTCATTAATAATTAATTCTAATGTTTTTGCTTTTTCTACTGGAACAGTTGCAGGATCTAAGTCTTCTTCAATTATTCTTACGAGCATTTCAGCTGACTGTACGCCTAGTTCATAATAATCTAAACCAAAGGTTGCTAAACCATTTTCGATAATCATATCGTTTGAACCACCAATAACTGGTAAACCAGCTTCTTTAGCGATGTCTCCTACCAATGGCATTGAAGATGCGATGTAATTGTCTGTTACTAAATAAATGCTATCGACTTCTTTCACTAGATTCCCCATCACTTGGCTAATATCATTCGTCGAAGTGATGGTCCCTAGGACAGCTTCTGCTCCGTGAGCTTCAATTTCTGGCACTGCAATATCGACTTGGTGTTGAGCGTTCACTTCACTTGAATTATAAATGATGCCGACTTTCTTAGCATCTGGTGTAATCTCAAATAACATATCAATCTGTTGAGCAATAGGACCAATGTTCGTGGTTCCTGTTAAATTACGGCCTGGTTCTTCAAAGGAGTCCACTACACCCGCTCCTAAAGGATCTGCTACAGATGAGAAGATGATTGGTTTTTCCGTTGTTGCTCCTGCTAAAGATTGAGCAGTTGGTGTAGCAATTGCGAATAAATAATCATTATTATTCACTAAAGATTCACTCATCGATTGTAAATTTGCAATATCAGCATTGGCATTCATGTAATCAATCGTCAGATTTTCGCCTTCTACGTAACCTAACTCAGCCAGTCCATCTATAAACCCTTCACGGTTAGCATTTAATGAACCATGATCATTAAATTGAAAAATCCCTACACTAATTGCTGCTTTAGCAGCATCTTCTTGAGCAAGGGCGACATGATTTGTTTGCGTATAAACACTAACTAAACTCGCAGCTGTTGCAAGAGTTGCCATAACCATTTTTGAGTATTTGTATAATTTTTTCATTATTATTCCTCCCAGAATATTGATAGCGTTCAGTAGTAAACCAACAAAAAAAAGACCTAATTGGATTCGATTAAAATCCTAATTAGGTCTTTATAACTGTTGCATAAGCCTCTAAAAATGGCTATACAGACGGTTACTCATTACAAGCCGCTCATAGATTTTAATCTTATCAGATTTATCTATGCGGGCATGTTTTTTAAACAACTCCTCATAGATACAAACTTTCGTTCTGTGTTTGTATCTATAAGTTCAGACACAAACACTATCTAAAGTAGTTGTTAAAAAATCGTTTAGCTTGTAATAAGTAAGTCGTTTGCATAAAAGTTGCCTCATTTCATATTTTATAGGTTTATTTGATAATTATAGTCTAAAGTGTATTCTTCTCAAAGTCAAGCTGAATTTTAACCAAATTATCATTTAACGAAAATAATCGTTAGTTAATCAAGTAAATTCGTTTTATCGTTAGTTTCATCGCCCATCATATTTAAATCAAAGCTTTCAGCTAAATTTGGTCGATTTTCCTCTTGGTAACCTAAATAAGTCACCGCAAAATCTTTTACTCTTGCGAATACTTCCCTTACTTCACGGTATACACGACTCGACTTTGAATCAGGAGCCGGCACACCTACCGCATCGATCCCTAATCCTCTAGCAAGCATTAACGCGCGCGAAAGATGATAGCCTTGTGTCACGATAATGACTTTATCTTCACCGATGACATTCTTTAAACGATACAAACTATCATATGTCGAATAACCTGCATGATCTAAAAACAGTTGATTACTCGGCAAACCTTGTTCAATTAAATAGTCTTTCATGACAGCCACTTCATTGTAATATTGATCCCGGTGGTCGCCACTCATAATAAATTGCTTATCTGGTGCAACTTCAAATAAAGTGGCTGCTTGATCCAGTCTTTGTTTTAATATTTGGCTCGGTTCGGCATTATCAACAACTCCTGCGCCTAATACAATCACTGGCACGTCCTCAGCAATAAACTCACTTTCGACTAATTCATCAATCGAAAGCATTGATTGATAGGTCGTACCAATCGTGAATAAATTGATTAACAGTAGGATACTCATAAATAATGTGATTGCTAAAAGGATGAGTTGTATCAATCGTTTTATACCTGTGCCAATCACTTTTACCAATCTCAACATCATTATATCTCCTTGTTCATACAAAATAATTTTGACAATATGATTTATGGTATCAGTCATCCTAGCGTTCTGCAATTTATTTTGAAGTCCTTTTAAAAAACTTAACCTTTTGATTTTCTCCACTTGTCTGTTCTAACAAGTACGAGACGCCATCAAATAGGGCCTAAGACCGCTTTGACTACTAAAGTCATCCTAGCACTCAACCTTTTGAACCCAACCCTCTGGTGCTTCTACATCTCCAAATTGAATACCGACTAATTCATCATATAAACGACGTGTAATGGGCCCTACTTCTGTTTCAGAATGGAAGACATAGATTTCTTTCCCATAGGTAATTGAACCTATGGGCGAAATAACGGCTGCCGTTCCCATTGCCCCAGCTTCTGAAAATTCAGCTAAATCAGTCACATAGACATCCGTTTCAATAGCTTCCATGCCTAATCGCTCACGTGCAATCTCCAGCAAGGAATACTTGGTAATACTTGGTAAAATCGAAGGGGATTTCGGTGTTACTAACTGCTTATCCTTGGTAATCGCAAAAAAATTGGCTGCACCGACTTCTTCAATCTTAGTTTTAGTGGCTGGGTCTAAAAAGATTGCATCTGCATAACCATTATCTTTTGCTATCTTACTGGCTATGTTCCCTGCGGCATAATTGCCTCCCACCTTAGCGGCGCCCGTTCCGTTAGGAGCGGCACGGTCAAAGTCACTAATAAGGAACTTAAAGGGTTGTAAGCCACCTTTAAAATAAGGCCCCACAGGTGTAACAAAAATCGCAAAAATATATTCCTCAGCTGGTTTAACACCGACAACATCCCCCACCCCGATTAAAAATGGACGGATGTATAAAGTCGCCCCACTTTCATAAGGTGGCACCCATTCAGCATTCGCTTTAACAATCTCATGAACCGCCTTAATAAACGCCTCTTTAGGATAAGGCGCCATTAATAATCTTTCGGCTGAGGCAATCATACGATCAGCATTTTGATCTGGTCTAAATAGTTGAATTTCACCCTTTTTCGTTCGATAAGCTTTTAGCCCTTCAAAACAAGCTTGTCCATAATGAAAGACAGGCGATGCCTCACTAATACTAATGTGTTTACTTGCTTCAATTTCTCCTTCGCTCCATTGCCCGTCTTTATAATACGCACGGAAGCTTTTTCCTGTATCGATATAACCAAAATCTAATGTTTCCCATTGAATTGTTTCGGGAGCTATTTCTAACATGTTAAAACCTTCTTTCTAGGTTGTGATACAAAAAGGACCGCACTAGCTTAAGAAGCATAGGATGCGGTCATGTTTTATAAATATGCGGTTTTGAAAACTTTTGACCATTGCGCACATTGATGAATCAATTTTATTCTTTCATCAAGCAACTGTCAATCTAATCAAACTCTCATTTTAAAAGTCTGTTATTTATGTTGTAGCAAACTGACTATTGTATAGGTTAGCATAACGGCCATCTTTGGCGATAAGCATCTCATGATTTCCTTGTTCAACAATGTCACCTTGCTCCATATATAGAATTAAGTCGGCATCTTTAATCGTCGATAAGCGGTGAGCGATAACGAAACTCGTCCGCCCTTTCATTAATTCATCCATTGCCTCTTGAATTAAAATCTCGGTACGTGTGTCAACCGAACTTGTCGCTTCATCTAAAATCAGAATTGGGCGATCGGCTAAAATTGCACGCGCAATCGTTAATAATTGTTTCTGACCTTGCGAGACGTTAGACGCTTCTTCGTTAATTTCAAATTTGTAAGCACCAGGTAATTGCTTAATAAAATGATGAACTCGAGCCGCTTTGGCTGCTTCTATAACTTCCTCATCAGTAGCATCCAAACGTCCATAACGAATGTTCTCTAGAATGCTACCTTTGAATAACCAAGTGTCTTGCAATACCATGGCCATCGCTTGTTGATAACTTTGACGGCTAAACTGATTAGTCGGTTGGTTATCCACTAGTATCGAACCATTATCGACGTCATAGAAACGCATCAATAATTTGACGACTGTTGTTTTCCCTGCACCGGTCGGTCCTACTAAAGCAACCTTTTGACCTGGTTTCACACGTGCACTGAAATCATTAATAATCGTTTGATCTGGATTGTAACCAAAGGCTACATGATCGAACTGAATTTCACCTTTAACTTGAGAAACATCTAAGATATCTCCTTCTGTTTGACTCTCTTCATCTTCATCTAAGAATTCAAAGACACGCTCTCCAGCCGCAGCCATCGTTTGCATCATTGAAACAATTTGAGCCAGTTGAGAGATTGGTTGCGTGAAACGGTTGACGTATTGCGTGAAGGCTTGAATATCACCAACGTTCATTGCGCCAATCATGACCATGTAAGCTCCAACAAGTACGACAGCCACATAACCTAAACTACCTAAAAAGCGCATGAATGGGAATAGAACACCTGAAAAGAATTGAGACTTCCAGGCTGATTCTTTTAACTTCTCATTTTCAATCAAGAATTCTGCTAAGGTACGCTCTTCTTGGTTATATGCTTTAACAATTTGGTGACCCGAGTATACTTCTTCAACTTGTCCGTTAATGACACCAACAGATTTTTGTTGTGAACGGAAGTAACGTTGCGAACGATTCATAATAAAACGAATGACCGCAAAACTAATCGGAACAATCATCATCACAACAATCGCTAAGACCCAGTTCATACTTAACATAATACCGGCAATACCAACCATTGTTAATACGGAGGTTAATAATTGGGTCACACCTTGACTCAAGGATTGGCCCAATGTATCCACATCGTTGTTGATACGCGATAACACTTCACCGTAGGGACGCGATTCAAAATAACTCATCGGCATACGGTCGATTTTGGCAATCATATTCTTTCTTAAATCATAAGTCACTGTTTCCGTTACAGTTGTCATTATAAACCCTTGTAAGGCTCCAAAAATAGAACTTACAACATACAAGAACAACACAAATAACAGAATGCGACCAATCGCAGTATAGTCGATGCTTCCGGTTCCTTGCGTTTGTCTGACGATACCGTTAAATAATTCTGTGGTAGCTCCTCCTAAGGTTTTAGGACCAAGGATACTGAAGATGACTGATAAAACAGTCGTCAGAAGCACTAGGATCATTTTCCATTTATGAGAGAAAATTTCTCGCCCAATTCGCCAAATACTTGACATAAAGTTTTTTGGTTTGCCACCAACATTCTGTTGACGCGAACCAGGTCCAACCGCTTTTTTTGGTTCATTTTCTTTTGACATGCTTATTCCTCCAATCCTAATTGAGATGAATCACTCTTTTGTGATCGGGCTTCTACTCGTTCATTCCCTTTAATCTCTTGTTCATCTAACTCTGCTTGAGAGAGTTGAGAAGTTGCAATTTGACGATACACAGCTGAATTAACCATCAATTCATTATGAGTCCCAATTCCTTCAATAACCCCTTCATCTAAAACTATAATCTTTTCAGCGTCCAGAATCGTACTAATTCTTTGTGCAACAATAATGGTTGTCACATCAGAAATTTTTTCTTTTAACGTTTGTCTTAATGAAGCATCTGTACGATAGTCTAGGGCAGAGAAACTGTCATCAAAAATGAGTATTTTTGGTTGTTTAGCAATCGCTCGAGCAATCGATAATCGTTGTTTTTGACCGCCGGAAACGTTCGTCCCTCCTTGAGAAATGGAAGAACTATATCCTTCATCTTTTTGTTCAATAAATTCAGTTGCATGCGCGATTTCTGCTGCTTCTTTTAATGCCTCTTCTGACAGAGACTCTACACCATACGAAATATTACTGCGAATATCCCCTGAGAAAAGAACTCCTTTTTGAGGAACGAAACCGATTATTGCACGTAATTGCTTTTGACTTAATTGACGGATATCCACCCCATCAATTAAAATTGCCCCTTCTGTTGGGTCGTAAAAACGCATTAATAGACTAAGCAAGGTTGATTTTCCGCTACCCGTACTACCAATAATTGCGGTTGTTTCACCTTTTTTAGCAGTAAAATTAATGTCTTTCAATGTTTCCTCTTCAGAATCTTGGAAACTGAAGGTCACATTATCAAACGTTACTTCACCTTTAACGTCCTCAAGTACAGCTGGTTCAACAGGATCTGCAATGGATAAAGGTTTATCCAACACTTCTTGAATACGACCTGCTGAAATTAACGCACGTGGTATTTGCATCGACATTAATGAGAACATTAAGAATGAGAAAATCACTTGCATTGTGTAGGTAATGAAAGCCATCATTTCCCCTACTTGCATTTCGCCTGCACCAATACGACTTCCAGCTACCCAAACAATTAAGACCGAAATAGCATTGGCAATCAACATCATCGTTGGCATCATTAGGGACATCGTGCGACCAACAAATAGGAAGGTATTTCTGAGATCAGTATTTCCTCCATCAAAACGTTCGCTCTCTTTGTCTTGGCGGCCAAAGGCACGAATGACTTGTAAACCTGTTAAGATTTCACGTGCTAATAAGTTTACACGGTCAATTAGTTGTTGTAACATCTTAAATCTTGGCATTGTCAGTTTGAAAAGTATCGCTACTAAAATTCCGATTAAAGTAACGGCTAATACCAACACCCAAGCCATGCTAAAGTGTGTTGTAAAAATAGTAAAGACTCCAAACATTGCAAGAATTGGAGAGAAGATAATCACTCTCAACAGTAGTGTGACGATTAATTGTAACTGTTGAATATCATTAGTGCTTCGAGTAATTAACGAGGCAGTAGAAAATTCACCCATCTCGTTTTGCGAAAATGTTAACACTTTACTGAATATTTTGTCTCTTAAATCATAACCAACCTCAGCACCAACAATTGATGCTAGATAAAAGGCTAAGGCTGCTGAGCCGAATGTTATCAAAGCGATTAGTAACATCGTTGCTCCTTCTCGGAACAAGTAATCTATTTTAACTGCATCTGCATCGTTACCTGTCGCAATATATTCAGAAATCACTAGTTGAATCCCCGCATTACGAACGGCAGACTCGCCTAGAACTTCTAATTCTGGCACGATGGCTTCACGCATACTCGTCACAGCATCCGCGTCTCCAGCTACTTGACTAATCATCTGCTTAGCTTGGGTCGCTTCTGTTTCTGGTAAAGTACTGATCGTTTGTAAAATCGCTAACGGTAAAGAAAAATTGCTTTCCAACGTTTCAAAATCATCTGTAGAAACACTGTCTACATCAACTAAACTATAATGGCCCTCATCATTAACTGCATAGTTTTCTTCAAGCACTTCACGTTCTTGCGGTAACATCACAGCTGAAAGATAATGATGGGTTTCTTCTGTTAATTCTAATGGCACAGCGTGCTCAAAACCACTATTCTGAATCCCAGTGTCAACTAAATTTGACGTATGGCTTGGTAATAAAATGGTTGTATAGGCTTGGACAATATGGGCAATTAAAATAATGGCAATATATTTCCAATGCGGTTTCAGTTGTACTAATAAATACTTCATAAATTTACACCTCTTCTTTTACTTATTACTTTTATTGACAGTCTCTGCCAAGGTTTCACCTATTGCTTGATATATTTTATCCCCCGTTTCAAAGAAGGCAAGCACTTCTTCTTCACCAACTTTATTCAAAGATTCATTCATCAAGTTATAAATAATCGCATTTGCTTTGGTGATTTCTTCGCTTCCTAAGGCTGTTAATTCTATAAAGGAATTACGGCGATCATCTTCATCGATTTCACGCACAATCCACTGCTTGGCTTCTACATTTTTTACTGTCCGCGAAATAGCCGGACTAGACAGTTTTAGTTCCTGTGCGATTTGAGATAGAGTTAAGCGATGATTTTGCATTTGACAATTATTTATTTTTCTCAATAAAATATACTCACTTTTCGACATCATAGGCAGTAGGTCCCAATTGGCTACACGAGCCATATTATAGAATAATTGGAACATCTTCTGTGCTAAGTCATTCTCTATCATATTTTCATCACCTTTATAAATTATTTAACTGTTTGAATAGTTAACCTTGTTAATTATAAGTAACGAATTAGAGATATGCAAGTAGTTCGTCCTTAAAGTAGCAAAAAAAACGCACAAATCCTTCTTCGCTCTGGCAATTTAATCTGGCTGTTATCAGTTTGTTATAGAGTATCCGTCCTATTTTGTTATAATTGACTGGATGAATGACCTAGTCCAATACTAAGTCGAAAGAAGGGAACATAAAATGAAAAAGTATATATTAAGTCTTCTCAGCCTTGTTCTTTTAACAGGGTGTCAATTGTTTACTGAGGACGCACAAACAGACAGTGATTCTGTTGAAACCTCAAGCGCCTTAGTTGAAACCGAAACTGAACGCGTCACTGTTATTGAAGAAGATGAAGAAACTAATGCCGTTAACTCGTTATTTAAGGAAGAAATAATTGGACAATCAGACTATCCTGTATCCACGAGCCCAGACAATATTGATCCCGCTCAATTACTGGTCGCAGTGGAAGAGTATTATCTAACAAACTTTAGCGAGGAGGAACAGTTCGCTAATACGCCTCAAGTAACCGACGGTGCACTTACAAATATTACTGACACTATTCACTCTAACGAAGCCTTAGCTCAATTAGATGTCTCTGTTGACCAAATTTCGATGCAATTAAATGGCCAAACGCTTTATATCCCGCGCATCATTGTGCCAATGCCATATAGCGAATCAGCGCAGCTTGTAGTTGAAAATGACGTTGCTTTATTCAACTCAGCCATCACCGAAGTAGGTAACCGCTTAGTGATGATTGCTTACTATAATCCAGCAACCGACATTCTCACACCGATGCATGTGATGAACTTAAGCCACTCCTTGTTTTACTACGAACCTAACTAATTAATCGGACCAAATATCCCTCAAAACCACCAAGTGGTCATGAGGGATATTTATTTTTAATGACTATGTTTGAGAGAAACCATGACGATAATTATGCACTAATTGGCGACTCATCATAATTTTCTGATCTTTTAGTAATTCCACTACTTCTTCATCAGAGATCTCATCCGAATGTTTTTCTAAAATTTCATAAATTAATTGCTTAATATTAGACGCTGATAGCCCACTGCGCCCTCTTTTAGCTGTCACATTAATGAAGTCTGTGAGTGGGCAGACATACTTATCAAACTCTAGATTTTTGTTTGTGACAATTAAGTTAACAATAGGTTCTGACAAACGTACGGTTTGTGCAATATCTTTGATTAATAAAGGCAAGTGTTCTTGAGTTTTCTTCGTAAAGAAATCTTTTTGAGCAATGACAATCGCTTTGGTTACCTCTAAAACTAATTGTTCTCTTAAGCGTAAATTCTCAGATAGTTTTAAATAATTTGCTTGATGTGGCTCGATATAAGCAAGTAACTCACTATCTTTTTTATTCTTCATTTCATCATAATAAGCTTGATTGAAGTTAATTTTAGGATAGTATTGACGATTATACCTCACACCTAACTTAGATTGTGTTTTAACAACCGTCACATCAGGGATTAAATTAATTTTTTCTTGTTGGTCAAATAAGGTCGCTGGTGAAGGGCGCAAGGTGTGGAAATAGTTCACACATTCCATCACTTCTTCGTAGCTTAAATCTGTTTGATCGATTATTTCAGCATAATCTTGTTCAGACAATGAAGCGAAATGTTCTTCCAATAATAGATAAGCGACGTTCGGCGCATGATTATCTTGTTCCGTTTGCAACATCAAACTCTCTTGCAAGTCGCGTGCTCCTACTCCTGCTGGTTCAAGCTGCTTAAGTAGCGTAATCGCATCTAAGACTACAATCGGTGGCATGTTAATTTTTTTAGCCAAGTCTTGATAAGAATCCGGCAAGTAACCTCGTTCATCTAGATAATCCACTATTTGGACCATCGCATCACGAATGTCTGTTTGACGATATAACATGATTTGTTCAAATAAAAATGTCGATAAATTTTGAGGCATACGTGGCAGTTGCGGATCCACACCTTGAATCGTCGCATCTTTCTCATGATGATGAATGTTGGCAACACCTTTTTCTAAAGCATAATCTAAATCAATAAATGGATTTTCTAGGATAGCCTCTTCTAAATAATAAGTTAATTGTTCGGCATTTAAATCAAGAATATCCAATAATTGACGATTATTCGTAATAGCCGTTTGAGTCAATCCTTGAAACACTTTAATCTCATCATGATCATTTTCTGGATGTGATGGACTATTTAAATGTTTTTCGCTCACTTTTCTCCCCTCTTTTCTTTAAAGTTTAATTTCTGAATAAGGAATAATTTCTATACCCTTCTATTATAGAGCATATTTAGACACCCGTCTATCACAAGGACGCACGATGTAAGGGGTGACAATCCCGTCGTTCGTGATAATATTGAGGATAACATAGTAGAAAGAGGTGTAGAAATGCTATCATCGATGAGAATTAAGTTAGATCTTTTGAATAAATGTTAATTAAATAGATTATTCAAAAGTCTTGTACTAACGACACTTTCTTACGATGAGTATGCTCATTTTTACATTCAAACATGTCGAAGGATAGCTAGGCTATCCTTTTTTGGCGTACTTTCTTCAGAATTGTCGCAAACGTGCACGACTGAAAAGGAGTGCAAAACATCGGAAAATTTAATCGTAGATTTACAGAATATTCACCATAACTTTGGCCGCAAAGAGCTCTTTACAATCGATCGGCTGAGCATTTATGAAAATGACCGTATCGGAATCATTGGTGGTAACGGGCATGGAAAATCTAGTTTACTTAAATTAATTGCTGGCGAACTAGTACCTGATCAAGGAAGGGTTCATACCTATACAGCCTTTAATTACTTCTCTCAAAGTGCTGAAATCGACGAACTCTACCGAGCAGAAGATTTAGACAGTGACTTAATGAGTCGTTTCAATTTATCTAACGTGCCCCTTCATTCACTGAGTGGAGGCGAATTAACTAAATACCGCCTCATTCAAGCACTTAGTGTTTATCAAGCGGCTTTAATCTTAGATGAACCAACCACTCATTTAGATCAAACAAGTATTGATTTACTAACTGAAGAACTTCGTGATTATTATGGGACCTTGATTTTAGTCAGTCATGACCGCTATTTGTTAAATCAGCTAACAACTACCATTTGGGAAATAGAAAACGGAACAATGAATGTTTATCCTGGTAACTATGATGCTTATTTAGCTCAAAAACATCAAGCAATCGGCGAACAGGACCATGCGTTTGAAAAGTACCAACTAGAAAAAACTCGTCTAGAAAAAGCAGCCTCAGTAAAGCAACAACAAGCTAAATCGGCGGGAACGGTTTCGTCTAAGCAAAAAAAGAGACACATAAAACCGAGCCGCTTGAATAGTTCCAAACAAAAGGATACTGTTCAAAAGAATTTACACAAATCCGCTAGTGCGATTGTCAAACGGTTGGAACAACTCAAGCAAGTTGATGCGCCTAAACGAGAAGATCGGATCCAATTCCCAACGATTTCTCATCTTACACTCCATAATGATTACCCTATCATGGGAGAAGACATTACATTGAAACGTGGGGATAAAACACTACTGGATAAGGTCAGCTTTCAATTCCCATTGAATAAAACGATTGCTCTGACAGGCAATAATGGGACAGGTAAAAGTAGTTTACTATCTTATATCCTCGAACAAAATGAAGGAGTTAGCGTGTCACCTAAAGCTGAGATTATGACTTACCAACAGATGGACTATCACTTAACTCAACTTCATTCACCACTAGAGTGATTACTATCAGAATCAGATTATCCAGAGCACATCATCCGCGCTCTCTTGATCCGATTAGGTTTTGATCATAATCAGGTCCATTTACCTCTTAAAACATTAAGCGGAGGCGAAGCGACACGCATTGCCTTAGCACGAGTATTTGCCAAACCGTCAAATATTCTTATTTTGGATGAGCCGACTAATTTTATTGATTTAAACACTAGGGAAGCCTTAGAAGATTTCATTATAGCCTATCCAGGGACTGTCTTATTAGTTTCTCATGATCGCTATTTTGTTGAAAAGGTAGCTGATCACCTTTATAAAATCGAGGATACACAACTGAAATTAATTAAGTAAAGCATGTGTTTATTATGAATGGGATCATAGCTTTCTTGAACGCCTATAAAAACAGCAGGTCACCTTCTTTTTAAAAGAGAAGATGACCTGCTGTTTTGTTTATTCGTAGTATAAAAATTCCATCCCTACTTCTAATGGGTCGACGAATTCATAACCTTGATCGAGTAAATCTGGGATAATGAGTTCAAGTGAATCAACCGTCGATTGGTGCTTATCATGCATTAAAATAACCGTATGCGGCAACATATTGGCAGCAACGTTTTCGTAAATTAAGTACGCATCATCGCTAATCCAATCTTCAGAGTCTACATTCCAAATAACAGACTCCAATTCGGGAAATAGATTGACGACACGAGCGCCCCCTGCCCCATATGGCATACGATACATTGTCGGTGTGACACCCGTCGCATCAAATATAACGTCTTGCGTTTGATTGATTTCCTTCAATACTTCCTCATCTGAAATTTCAGCCAAATTCGGATGACCAAAGGAATGGTTGGCAACCATATGACCTTCTTCAACAATTTTCTTAGCTAAATCAGGATGACGTTCCACTTCTTGTCCCAACAAGAAAAACGTTGCTTTTACTTCATATTTGGCCAATATATCCAAGACTTGTTGTGTGTAAAGTGGATTAGGTCCGTCATCAAAGGTTAACGAAACTAATTTACGTGAATCTAAAATCGATCCACTAAGATTTTTGGACAAAGTATTACATTTAAACATCGTCTCCAGTAGCGCTTCATCAAACTCCGTTGTCTCAGCTTGTTCTTTAATGACGTCGGCTACCTCCGTTACTTTATCCTCAAAATCTGATTGGAAAGTTTCAATTGAAGGCTGCCCCTCTAAACGTTCTAGTTCCGTTTCAACTTCGATTAATTGTGGTAAAAGTTCAGTTAAGTTAACCTCACCTGACAGGTCATTCGGCAATGTTCCCAGTAGTTCTTCAACAGTAGCCACTTCCTCAAGCACCTGCGTCGCTTCAGTATATAGACGATTGATTTGTGTAGTTAACTCATCTTCACCCGTTAATTGATGACGGGTACTTATTTCTTGAATTGAAGCGAGCGTTAAATCCTCTTTTAATTTAAGATCGGCTTGAACGCTCTCTCCTTCAATCACAGCTGTTTCTGTCGCATAAACATTAGACAAAGCCTCAATCGCCAAGAATTTTTGGCGTGCTTCTTGAGCTTTTTGATAAACAGCTTCTGTTTCCTTTATTCCTAAGTAATCAACTTTTTCAACCGTGTCTTCAATCATTTCACGAGTCACATCTGGATTTAAATAATCCTGTTGCTCATTTAAATAGAGTTGTTGGACTGCTGCTTGAACTTCCTGTGTATTAAATTGCGCTGAATCCGAAGGGATAAACATCGCAGCAGCTACACAAACAAGCAAACCCAATCCTATCACCACAATCTTACTTATCAAATTGCGCTTCTTTCGCTCTTGACTTGCTCGGCGTGATACTCTACTCTCAGCACCATCTGTATGTGACACATTCAACAACTCCCTTAACAAAATAGTCTTAATAAACTTTTAGTGTATCAAATTACATTATAATTGATTTAAGCAAGAATTGAGTGACGAAGCAAATTCTTGCTTAAATCTTTAGACTTCGTTCGATTATTAATCAATCGAAGTATTAAACGTGTCTCCACCTTCAATTGTTCCACTTTCAAAACCACGCATAAACCATTCTTGTCTCTGTTGGGACGTGCCATGAGTAAATGAGTCAGGCATTACACGGCCATAGGCTTCTTCTTGCAAAGTATCATCCCCTACAGCATGTGCAGCTTGCATCGCTTCTTGGATATCGCCTCTTTCGAGAATTCCTTCTCCTTCAACGTAACGTGCCCAAACGCCTGAGAAATAATCCGCTTGTAATTCTAATCTAACAGTCAAAGCATTCGCTTGTGATTCTGACATTCTCTGTCTTGCTGAATTGAATTCATCCATTGTCCCCAATAAGTTTTGGACATGATGTCCTACTTCATGCGCAACAACATACGCCATAGCAAAGTCACCTGGTGCGTCATATTGATTAGTTAAATCACGATAGAATTGTAAATCAATATACAGTGTTTCGTCTGCCGGACAATAAAACGGCCCCACTTGAGTCGTTCCAAAACCACAACCTTCAGTCTCAACACTGCCAGAGAATACAACCAGTGTCGGATAACGATATTCTAACCCATACCTTTCAAATTCTTGTGCCCAAAAGTCTTCCGTACTCCCTAGAACAGCGGATAAAAATTCATACTCTGCATCTGTTGTATCTGCAGCTAGTGAATCGTTCTGCAATACGTCTTCTTGACGTTGTGTTTGTGACACGTTATTGTCTGTGTTAAACCCTAGATCAAACAAGCCACTACCACCACCACCTATCAACATAAAGGCAACAACTGCAATGAGGATCCATTTACTCTTGCCACCTGAACCCAGTAACAGCCACAGTAAACTAGAGCCCATGCCACCGCTACGGTTACTACCACCACCAAAGTTCGGCATTGAGTTTCGACTACCTCTTTGACCACGTCTGTCCTTTATGTTTCGACTTTTCCTTAAATCTTCCCATTTCATGTACACCCCTCCTTAAGTGATTTTTTTCTTCTTTTATACAAATGGCGCTAATATTCTAAGAAACGAATCCCATAATTCTCCTAAGAAATTTGTTCGCGTATCTTCTAAGTAAATTTCTTGCGATTCTGCTTGTGACTCTAAAAAATCTTGCTTAATAACATCAACCACAGGATGATAATATAGCATTGTGCTCGTTTCAAAATGCAAATATAACGAACGATAATCCAGATTAATTGTGCCAATCGAAGCTATCTTATCATCACAGACAAAAGTCTTCGCATGTAAAAACCCTGGTGTATACTCATAGATTCTTACTCCAGCCTCAAGTAAAGGCGCATAGTAAGATTGAGTCATCCGGTAAACTGCTTTTTTATCTGGTGTACCTGGCGTCAATAAGCGTACATCCACACCTCTTTTAGCAGCTAGCGTTAGAGCTTGTTGAAGCTCGTAAGAAATAACTAGGTAAGGTGTGTAAATATACACATAATCTTGCGCGATATTGAGAATATCACGATAAACATTTTCACCCAACGCTTCATCATCCAATGGCGAATCACCAAAAGGCTGAACAAAGCCTTTTGCCAAAACCGCTTCTTTACTATCCATCAATTGGTTTGTCTGCAAACGGACTTCTTTATTTATAAATTTATCATAACTTTCATCCGTTGGATAAAATGCGTTCCACATATCTAAAAAGAGCGTCGTTAAGTTCCAAATTGCAGGTCCTTGGAGTCTGATCATATTGTCTTTCCAGTAACCAAAGCGATCAATCGTATTAATATACTCGTCTGCTAAGTTTAAACCGCCCGTATAAGCAATGGTACTATCAATTTCAATGATTTTTCTATGATCACGGGTATTATAAGCCAAGGTTAAATTCGGTTTAATCGGATTAAACTTTAACGCTTTGATGCCGATTTCTTCCATCTGTTTGTCGAAGTTGCTTGGTAAGCGCATCAAGCAACCAAAATCATCATAAATTAGGCGGACATCGACGCCTTCCGCCGCTTTTTTCTTTAATACATTAAAAATTGCGTCGGACATTTGTCCCCCTTCAATAATAAAGAACTCTACAAATATATGATTTTGAGCACTCTCTAAGTCTCTAATAAGTGTCTCCATCATTGACTCACCGCTTGGAAAATATTCCACGTCTGTATTCGAATAAACTGGCATATTAGCATAATTATTAATATAGTTTGCTAAACTTCCTACTCGAAAATCGTGTTCCAATAAGGCCTCATTAGCATTAGGTACTTCATACATTTTATCTAAGTCTTTATGAACTTGTTCTTGAATTTTTTTAGACATTTTGCGTGCGGGTCTCTTATTACCAAATAAGAAATAAAATAAGCCACCAAAAACCGGAAATAGTGAAATTAGAATAATCCAACTCATCCGATAGGCAGGAGATTCATTTTTAATCACAAGATATAAAATCATCCCTACTGAAAATAGTGTTAAAAGAATATTTAACCACACTGAATACGCTAACAGATTATTGAATGTTATAATTAACCAGACAATTTGAATGATGAAAATGATCATCAGTAACGCAGCCTTAATCGAACGTGTTCTTGGCCTAGGCAACTTCATTTGACGATTCTCCTATCTACAAGCTTAATTATTTAAGAATACTTAAATTTTATCATAACTAACTGATTCTTTCATCTTTTGGGACTGATCGTTCATCTAAAGTAGAGTCAAAAAAGCTACTAGCAACCATAGGTCACTAGTAGCTTAAACTCATTGTACTAATTATTTTTTAAATGCATCTGTATAAACTTTTGTGATGTTTTCTGCTGTGAAACCAAAATCTGGTAGAACGTCTTTTTCAGGTGCAGATTTACCGAATGTATCAATTCCGTAAGTTACTCCATCAAGCCCTACATATTTAGCCCAACCAAAAGTTGATCCCATTTCTACTGATAAACGGTTACGAACTGCGTTTGGAAGAACAGATTCTTTGTATTCTGCAGATTGCTCATCGAACAAGTTCGTTGCAGGCATTGAAACTACTGATACATCGATTCCTTGTTCTTTTAATTTAGCTTGTGTTTCAACTGCTAATGAAACCTCAGATCCTGCTGCAATTAAGATACCTTCTGGTGTCTCAGCTTCAGATGGTGAAATCACATACCCACCTTTACGTACGCCTTCTTCAGCAAGTTTATTAGAGTTTGGCAAAACAGGTACGTTTTGACGAGTTAAAACTAACATTGTTGGACGAGTTTGAGACTCTAATGCAATTTTCCAAGAGACGAATGTTTCATTCACATCTGCTGGACGCAAAACATTTAAGTTAGGCATCGCGCGGAAAGCGGCTAATTGCTCGATAGGTTCATGGGTCGGTCCATCTTCTCCAACAGCGATTGAATCGTGAGTCATTACATAAGTAACTGGTAATTCAGAAATTGCTGACAAACGCACAGCTGCTTTCAAGTAGTCAGTAAAGACGAAGAAAGTCCCTCCGTAAATTCTGTTACCACCATGTAAAGTTGCACCGTTCATCATTGCTGCCATTGCAAATTCACGAACACCGAACCAAATGTTACGGCCATCGCGCGATTCAGGCATGAAGTCTTCTGATGAGTTGTTCATCGTTTTGTTTGATCCAGATAAGTCAGCTGATCCGCCCCAGAAGAATGGAACTTTTTCTGCGATGGCTTGGATTGCTTTACTACTTGAGTTACGAGTCGCATCTGCCTTTGTATCTACATCAGCAAATGTTAATAATTCATCGTAATCAGCGGGTAATTGACCTGAGAAAGCAAATTTTAAAGCGTCTGCTTTTTCTGGCTCAGCTGCAGCGTAAGCATCAAATGCTTTTTCCCACTCAGCATGTGCTTGTTGGCCTCGTTGAGTTACTTTTTCTGAGAATAATTCAGCGGCTTCTGTTGGAACAGAGAATGCTTCATGTTCCCAACCGTAAACACCTTTAGTAACTGTCCAGTTGTCAGCTCCTAATGGGTTTCCGTGAACATTCGCCGTTCCCTGTTGCGGTGAACCGTAGCCAATAACTGTCTTAATTTCAATTAGTGTTGGTTGTTCAGCATGAGCTTTGGCTGCTTCGATTGCGTCAGAAATTTCATTTAAGTTATTTCCATCTTCAACGCGTAAATAATGCCAGCCTTGTGCTTCGAAACGACCTTTAACGTCTTCAACGAAAGCTTGATCTAAATCGCCATCTAATGAGATGTCGTTTGAATCATATAAAACAACTAGTTTACCTAATTTTTGTTTACCAGCAAATGAAACAGCTTCATATGAAATACCTTCCATTAAATCTCCGTCACCTACTAAAGCGTATGTATAGTGATCAATAATTTCATGTTCTGGTGTGTTATATAAAGCAGCAGAATGAGTTTCTGCCATTGCCATACCTACAGCTTGAGCGATCCCTTGTCCTAAAGGACCAGTTGTTGCTTCAACACCATCTGTATGTGTCACTTCAGGATGTCCTGGTGTCGCACTATTCAATTGACGGAAATTCTTTAGGTCTTCGATTGATAGGTTAAATCCTGCTGTATGTAACAAGCTATACAGTAAAGCAGAACCGTGTCCTGCAGATAATACAAAACGGTCGCGGTTAATCCACTTCGACTGTTTAGGGTTAATATTTAAATGTCCTGCCCACAATGCATATGCCATTGGTGCTGCACCCATCGGTAAACCTGGGTGTCCTGAGTTAGCTTGTTCTACTTGGTCAACACTCAACGCACGTAAAGTGTTAACAGCAATGATATCTTTTTCGTTAAACATAATTTTCCCCCTTCTATCTTTCCACATCATTATAACATGTTCAATCCATTAAGTTAATCATTTTTTGACATTTGCCATACCTTTCGACAAATTCCAAAAGATGGCGTTTAGTTTAGTTTTTAGAATTCAGCTTCAGATGTCTCATCTAGTTCGTGTCGATATTTTTTCATTACTTCAGCAAATATTTCAGCAGAAGTTGGTGGCGTGTAAGTAATAGCATTTGCTCCGGCTTCAATCGTTGCTGTGATATCTTCTCCTGATGGTCCCCCTGTTGCGATGATTGGAACCTCAGGTCCAACTGTATCGCGGATATGTTTCACTAAAGCAACTGTCTCTGCGCCACCTGATATATTTAATATATCTGCTCCCGCTTTTAATTTGGACATGAAATCATCATGGAAACTAGAAATGGTGGCAATCAAAGGAATATCAATCGTTTTATTAATTTCTTCTATCACTTCGCTTTTCATTGGTGAATTGACGACTACACCATAAGCCCCCATAATTTCTGCTTGGAAGGCTAGCTGAACACTTCGCTGACCAGTTGTTGTTCCTCCACCAACGCCTGCAAATACCGGAACTGATGATGAATTAATCACTGCTTGCGTAATGGTGCCTTGTGGCGTAAAAGGATAAACCGCCATAACTGATTGAGCATTACTATTACGAATCACTGCAACATCCGTTGTAAATAATAAAGATTTAATCCGGCTTCCAAAAATCATAATACCTGACGCCTCGTAGATTTCTTTAGGGACTTCTACAATTCGCCCTCTTAACTGCGATGTATACTCAGGTACTTGTTTACGCCTAGGTTTACTAATGTTTGTTAATACAACATGTTGCTCGTTATGTTCATCAATTTCAGTTGTTACTGCTTGATAAGGGTTGATATTATAATCAAATTGTTCTATTTTGATTTTATCAACGTTTACTTCTTCTTGCTTAATCTCATCTTTTGACATCGAAATTCCCCCTTTACTTGTCTGTTTAATATTAACGAATATCCAGTCGAATATCTATTAGAACGATACCAACTTAGAAAATGGGATAGCTTTGAGAGTTTTGATGCCCTCTCTTAGATCGTTGAATTGTCTCTTTATAAAAATAATCGATACATCAGATCATTTTATCCACATCTAGCCAATTATCTAAATCAGCTGCATTTGCATATTCTAGTGCCATAGCCGCTTCTTTTAATGTCAGTTCATTAATAAACGCATATTGAGCAATTTTAGCAGCCTTCTCGTAACCGATATATGGCGTTAAGTTCGTGACCAGCATTAATGAAGAGTTTACCCAGTCAGTCATTTGGTCGTCATTGACCTGGATACCTACTAAACATTTTTCTCTAAATGATTGCATCGCGTCTGACAACAGTGTGACAGATTGTAAAAAATTATAGATAATCACAGGTTTATAAACATTCAACTCAAAATTCCCTTGGCTTGCAGCCATTTGAATAGTCACATCATTACCCATGACTTGAGTGACAACCATCGTTAAAGCTTCGGCTTGAGTTGGATTAACCTTCCCTGGCATAATCGAACTTCCTGGTTCATTAGTCGGTAAGGTAAGTTCACCCAATCCACCTCGAGGGCCGCTCGCTAACCAACGGATGTCATTAGCAATCTTCATTAAATCAGCAGATAATGCTCGCAAAGTGCCATGGACTACTGACAGTGGCTGATGACTCGTTAAAGCTAGAAATTTATTAGGCTCGCTAACGAATGGATAACCCGTCATACTAGCCAATTCCATCGAAACGCTCTCTCCGAAATTAGCCGAGGCATTCAGTCCTGTTCCAACGGCTGTCCCTCCAATTGCCAGTTTTAATAAACGTTCATTATTTGAGCGAATCATATCAAGGCTACCCTCTATCATTCCTTTCCAACCACTCACTTCTTGTCCAAACGTAATCGGTGTAGCATCTTGTAAGTGAGTGCGACCTAACTTAATTTTATCGATCGTCCGTCGCATCCAGATATCTAACTCACTTATCCATGCTTCTAATTCTGGCAATAGTCTTTTTGTCACCTGAGAGTATGCTGCCATATGCATGGCAGTAGGAAATACATCATTCGAACTTTGCGAAAGATTAACATGATCATTCGGATGAATGGCTAATTCTTTAGACGTTAAATGAGCGATAACTTCATTAACATTCATATTCGTTTGCGTCCCACTCCCCGTTTGCCATACTGACAGGGGAAAATTCTCCGTGGTCATTTCAGAAGTTTCTTGTAAGTTTTGACAGACCTCTTGAATACTTTCACTGATATCTTTCGAAAGCTTCCCTTCTTTTTGATTCACTACCGCGCAAGCTTGCTTAATTTGAATTAAAGCTTTAATAACTGGTAATGGCATTTTTTCATCACCAATTTTAAAATTTTCTAAACTCCTTTGCGTTTGAGCGCCCCATTTAGCCTCTTTAGCTACTCTGACTTCACCTAAGGAATCCATTTCTATTCTATCCATGAAAAGCTCCTTCGCTGGCTTTAGTGGCAACTCCAGTGTCGATTGCTGCTTGAGCGACATACTTAGCCACTTGATTGGCTACGCTTTTATTTAAAGCGTCAGGAATAACGTATTCTTCGGATAATTCCTCATCAGTCACCATATCTGCGATGGCTTTGGCTGCCGCAAATTTCATCTCTGGATTAATTGTTGTCGCCCTAACAGATAAGCTTCCTTTAAAAATACCTGGAAAAGCTAACACATTATTAATCTGGTTTGGAAAATCTGAACGTCCAGTTCCAACAACTTTTGCCCCAGCCTCTTTTGCTTCATGATATAAAATCTCCGGTACTGGATTAGCCATTGCAAAGATAATCGCATCGCGATTCATTGCTTTTACCATCTTCTGTGTAACGATTCCACCAATTGATACTCCGATTAAAACATCCGCCCCTTTTAAGGCTTCAGTTAAATCGCCTACCGTTTGATTTGGATTCGTTCTGCTAGCTAAATCACGTTTGTGATCGATTAGTGGCGCTTTTCTATCTAAACTTAAAATTCCATGTTCATCACACACAATAACATGTTCAACGCCTAAATCTAATAACATATTAACTATCGCTGTCCCAGCTGCTCCCGGTCCGTTTAAAACTACTTTGATTTCATTTAATTGTTTATGAACTAACCGTAAACTGTTTAGAATACCTGCTGTAACAACAATCGCAGTTCCATGTTGGTCATCATGAAAAACAGGTATTGGTAATAAGCTATCTAACCTTTTTTCAATTTCAAAACATCGTGGAGAAGAAATATCTTCTAAATTAATACCGCCAAATGTAGGGGCAATATTAATAATGGTTTGAATAATTTCTTCTGTTTCTTTCGTATCTAAACAAATCGGAAAGCCATCTATTCCTGCAAATTCTTTCAAAAGAATCGCTTTACCTTCCATTACTGGCATGGCTGCTTCAGGACCAATATCACCTAAGCCAAGAACTGCAGTACCGTCCGTAATAACCGCAACAAGATTACCTTTGGCTGTGTATTTATAAGCATCTTCTTTATTTTCTGCAATTTTTTTGCATGGTTCCGCAACTCCAGGTGTATAAGCTAACGCTAAATCCTCACGTGTATTGATCGCTACTTTACTCTCAACTGAAATTTTGCCTTTCTTTTCTTGATGCAAAGCTAAACTTTTCTCTATCATATCCAACTATATCACCCTTCTTTAATGTGTTAATTTCATATTCATTATAACAGAGGTTACTTAAAAATAGATGTATTCGTTTACATTTTAATAAAAGGATTATCGACACAAAAATAAGCTGACTGCTAGGGTTTATTTCCTTTGCTCATCAGCTCGTTCATTTACTTATTTACTTTAAATGAGTTTAGTTATAGACAATCTTAGACTCTTGTGCTAGCATTCTCTTCTGTCTTACTGTACGACATTCGATGTTTAAATGACTTGCTGTATTAACTAAGTCTGAAATTTCATTGTCTTCTAGTGAATAAATCACACGTTTGCCTTCTTTTTCTGACTTAATAATACTGTTTTTTCTTAGTGTAATTAAGTGGTGAGACGTTGTTGCTACTGAAGCATCTATAAAACGAGAAATTTCATAGACACATAAACGGTCATAGTTCATTAAAACTTCGACAATTTTCACACGATTCAAATCACCTAACACCTTAAAAACGGTTGCCTTACGCTCCAAGTTGGCAGAACTTAAAATTTCATTTACTTTATCCATCTCTTGTTCGATCTCATGATCGTTAAGACACTCATAATCAGCCATGATGAGCCTCCTTTTTTTATTTTTATATCATATATATTATATATATTCATTCTAATCCCTATGCCATTAACATCTATTGTACCAAGTAAATAGATAAAAAGCCAAGGAAATTTTGAAACACATGGAACACTATAGCATATTCCAAGCGACGAGACTTCCAGTAAACTAGAGTAATCCCTGCTGATAGGATGAAATATACTACGAAATCTATCCAGTTCGAAGGCCCATGTAGCAATGTAAAGAAAACCATTGAAACTAAAGCACCTATCACAGGCAACAAAGAAAACGTATATTTCATTACTAAACCACGACAAACAATCTCTTCAATAATCGGAGTTAAAATCACGATATTAAAAAACATCGCCAAAGGATGCATTTTTTCAACCATTTTTATGACAGCTTCTTGGTTATCTGCTTGAGTATAATCAGGAACTAAACGGTCAATTCCTAAGCCAAAGAGCATTTGAATAATCATAAATAGAATGAACAATAAAAATGTAACTAACAAGCCTCGCCAAGTTAACGAGTGAAAAGAAAATAATTTCATTTTAAATAGTTTGACAATTAAGAGAACAGCAATCACTGTTACTATTGCTTGTAAATGATAGAACAGTTCTGCTTCAGCCATGATGCTCATCAAGTCACCAACAGTCGTCAACGAGTCCATTGAAACAGAAGAGTCCATCGCGTCTAATCCGCGATGAACAACTTCTAATTCAAGTAACAGACGAACATAAAAATACCCTAGAATAATCAATGGAGCTTTCCACCAACTCCCTTTGACACGATCTTTCCAAGTCGCTGTTAAAGGAACACCTTCGTTACCAAACATAGTCTATGCCTCACTTATCTTTAAACTACTCCGCTGTCTCTTGAGCTTCAGTACGAATCGTTCTGTACTCAGAAATCACATCAAATCCTACTCTTTCAATAAATTCGTCTGCAGTGAACAATTGATCTTCTGTAGGCAGAGGCACTTCAAATTCTTCTAATCGAATGAAGTATTGAATACCTCCGCCTTCTCCAACCAGACCTAAACCTAATTCTCCTAATTCAAAGTTAAGGGCAATGTTCCCTTGAAAACCAGTAGGAAATTGAGATAATAGGGACTCCAATTCAGGATAGTCTGGAGCATGTTTAGTAATGATTTCTCTAAACACTGGTTCAGTTGTTGCGTCTAAGCCGAATACTTGCCCGTCATCAACAGCTACACCTGTTCCTATAACGGCTTCATTTTGAAGCCATTCAGACATTACAGTCAGTAAGAAATTATCCAAAGCGATTGTTTCATCAAGCACGTCCTGGTAATGCGTTGGTGAGTTTGTTTCCTCAACAAATTTCCCCATAAATTCATCCATATTCTCTTGACTTATTTGATAGAAATCTTCGATAATTGTTCCAACATGAGCATCAGGATTCGTATTTAAAGCTTCCGCAGCTAAACTCATTAAATCGTCAATAGACGTAAATGAACGAGCGACTTGCCCCTCTTCAACTGACAGCATGAACATTTCTGGTAAAGTTAAACCGTCTAGTAAAATCAAATAATAAATATCCTCATCTCGTATATAAGCTCTGGATGATTCATTGAAAACATCTTCTGACACATTTTCAAAAAATGTCACATCAGAGGTAGTATGCCCTTGCTGAGCCAGAATCGCCTCAACTAAAGAACTTGGTGTGGCAGGATCAATCTCGTTTGTTAAATCGACAGCTGATTCTTCAGAGGTTACTTCAGAGAAAAGCTCGGTATCCTCAGTCACGGGTGTCTCATTTTCAGGTAAACTTTCCTCTTCTTGTGAAGCTTCTGGTTCTTCGGATTCTTCAGTTGGAATAGCCTCTTCGATTTGTTCGATAGGTGAAATGTTTACTCGCTCATCATCTTGAGCTTGAATTAAAGTTGCAGGCTGCACACTCATACTAATCAGTAAAGCAATTGATAATCGTTTGAAATAGTTAATCATATCGTTCATCCTTCCATTTCGGTGTTTATTTTTTCAATTAACGCTGGGATTTCTTTAAATGACTCGATTACATAATCGGCTGCTGTTAAATGCTCAAGATGACTAGGTTCTAACGCTAAACCGATAGCTGCTCTCGTTAGCTTACCGTATTCCATATCAACACTCGAGTCACCTACATAAACCATCTCATCCAAGTCGATTCCATGCTTTTCTTTCAAATCATATAACGCAGAAGGATCTGGTTTGGGTTTAAAGTCATTCGCACTCGCAACATAATCGAAATACTTGTTTAGTCCCGTTTTAGTTAAGGTGGCTTCTGTAATTCGGCGGTTATCATTTGTAACCAGACCTAGAAAATATGTTTCTTTTAATTCACTTAGAGTGGTTTCAACATGGTTCACAACATTAAGTGATACTTCAGAAGCAGAAATATAATCATAATATAATTGCTCTAATTTCAATTCAATTTCTGATATAGGTAAAGGAACAACTTCTGATAGGAAAACAGATTGTTCATGAATACTTCCTGCTGCAACCATCGAATTTGGTACAATCTCTGTTGCCTCAACACCCATTTTTCTTTTAAATGCCGTTCGTTCTTCTGGGGATAAATTCGTTAACTGCATCATAACGTCCATCGCATGAATGGTAGGTTCATCCCAAGTATTGCCTAAATCTATAATCGTGCCATCTTTATCGAATATAATCGCTTTTATCATGTTCTTATAGCTCCTAGATCCTATTTAGTAAATTTTGACTAGTACCATTGTAACATATTCAGCTTCTTGGCTGATTAAAAAAACAATCGATCACAGCAATGAATAGTCAGTGCCTTAGCCGATTGTTTTCTATTGCCTTGATAGGCATTAATTTGTAATAGTTTTTAATATATCTTCAAAATAGTCTACTAATGTCAGATTAAAATCTGATACTACTTGCCCTTCATAAGGAAAAATGAGTAACTGCCCCAAAGGAACCATGACTCTAAATAATTTCTTAGTCACATTGCCATAATAATTGATAATTCGACGAACTGTTGTAGGAACATTGACTGGTTCTAACATGTTCATTGGTTTAATCATTAAACTACCTGGCAAAATATTCTGAACGGGTGTTTCATCTGGTGTAGAATCCTTCGATTCTTCCTGACTACTTGTCTGGCTGGTGCTTTCACTATTACTTTCACTATTACTTTCGCTTGATTCACTCTCGTTTGAAGTTTCATCTGAACTTGATTCACTACTTTCGATTAATGATTCACTTGAATTCGTTTCATCTGCTGAAGTTTCTTCTGGTGAGTCTGAAGGTGTAACAGCACTCGAATCAACTGGTGGATCGAAATCTTTTGGTGGTTCTGGTGGGGTATCACTACTAGAATCTGACACTTCGTAAGATTCAGAGTTTTCTGGAGTATTCATTTGACTTGTGTTAGCTTCTGTTTGAGCATTGATTGCCCTCATCGCATGGCCAATGGGTAAATTGAACTGACTAAAAATTAGCCCAACAGCCATACAGCTTAATAAAAAACGCTTAATTTTATGCACAAATTCCCCTCCTTGATATCTCCTATTATGACTTAGTCTATCATAACATCGCCCCACAATAGCGTTTGTAATCAATTTGTAGCACAAGCATAATCATTCAACTACATTCTGTCATTTACTTAATTTGCTCAGTATTCACTTAATTCGCTTGATATCTCTTTTCTCCATCTAAATAAGTCGCTAACAATTCTAACTCGTCATTTAATACGATAAAATCTGCTTCTAAACCTGGAGCAATTTGTCCGCAAAGATGATCAATCTCAACAGATTTCGCAGGCGCCAAGCTAGCCATCCTAATGGCTTCTTCCGGAGTTGCTATTCCCCATTTGACAACATTTTTTACCGAGTCTTTTAACTCTAGAATAGAACCTGCTAAGTTGCCGGAATCCGCTAGACGGGCTTGACCATCTTTTACAACGACATCAAATTCGCCTAAAGTTGAGTGGCCTTCTCCTTGCCCACCAGCACGCATACAGTCAGTAACTAAGACCATTTCTTCTGCACCTCTAGCTTTTTTAACAACTTTTGCAGCGGCTGGATGTACATGGTATCCATCACAGATGACTTCCGCATAGACATTATCCAAAGCTAATGCCGCCCCAACCATTCCCGGATTTCTATGGTGTAAGCCACTCATTCCATTATAAGTATGGATAAAAATATTAGCTCCGGCTTCTACTGCAGCTTCTGCTTCTTCAAAACTCGCATCACTATGCGCTAATGCCGTTTTGATTCCATTTTCGCTAGCGAAGCGAATGAAAGATGATACCCCTTTTCTTTCTGGTGCGATCGCAATTTTATTTACTAAATTATCAGAAAGTTGATTCCATTTATTTAATTTTTCAATTGAAGGGTCACCCATATATTTAGGATTTTGGGCACCTTTATATTTTTCAGTAAAGAAGGGACCTTCTAAAAAAACACCTCGTATCTTTGCCCCAGTCATTTCCTGATAATGAGTTCCTATTGTTTGACACACAGCGTCTAACGCCTCAGTAGAAGCGGTTAAAGTCGTCGGTAACCATGAAGTTACGCCACAAGATAATAATCCCTCTGACATGATCTTCAATCCTTCTAGATCATTATCCATGACATCAAACCCTTTGTACCCATGGATATGCGTGTCGACCAAGCCAGGTGCAACGATTGCTTCACTGTAATCAATAACTTCTCCTTTTGATGGTTTATCCGTCGAAACTCCTACAAATTTCCCTTGATCGATTGTCAAATAGGCATTTTTCACGACTTCATTTGGCAATATGATTTCTTTAGCTACAATATGTTTTACCATTCTAATTCCCCTCAATCTCTTTTTGGTTTTAGACACACCGTTTAACTTAATTATAATACAATTGTAATGAAAAATCTTAGTATTTAATTGAACGCTTTATTGGAATAACGTTATGCTTGTGATAAAATAAACTATAAACTATTTTAACGGAGGTTATTCAATGCAAGTATTAGTATTTGACACTGTAAAAGAAGCATCACAAAAAGCATACGACGTTTTTAAAGAAGCATTAAACAATGGTTCAAAGGTATTCGGATTAGCAACAGGCTCTACTCCCGAAACTCTTTATGACATAATGGTTCAATCAGATATTGATTTCACACAATCAGCCTCTATAAACTTAGACGAGTATTATGGTTTAGCTGGCGATCATCCGCAAAGCTACAACTATTTCATGAATGAACATTTATTCAACAAAAAACCTTTCAGAGCTAATTATTTACCAGACGGAAAAAATACTGATTCAGCCAATGAAGTTGAGCGTTATAACCAAATTATTGCTGACAATCCAATAGATTTACAATTATTAGGAATTGGTGGAAACGGGCATATTGGTTTCAACGAACCTGGGACTGATTTTAACGAACGCACTCAATTAGTTGACTTAGCACCAGAAACGATTGAAGCGAATAAACGTTTCTTCGAATCAGCAAACGATGTCCCTTCAAAGGCATATAGCATGGGAATTGCTTCTATCTTAGAGTCTAAAACAATTCTTTTATTAGCTTTTGGTGAAGGTAAAGCAGAAGCTGTCAAAGGAATGGTTGAAGGACCAGTGACAAATGATTTACCAGCAAGTGCTTTACAAAATCATGACAATGTCATCGTCATCGTTGATAAAGCAGCTGCAAGTTTATTAAGCAAATAATTATATAGCATCTAAAGGCTTTGACATTGCGACTTACTTTGTCAAAGCTTTTTTTATACATTAAAATCCTAATGATTGAGGTGTTGTTGACTTGCCTATTAACTATCGTCCTTCTAATCTTGATGAACCAATCCAACTCTCACAAATACCTACTCGTTTTACATACGCTAATTCTGACCAGCCTTTTAAAACACATCTACACTATCATCTACAGTTCGAATTTCTTTATTTATTAAATGGACACCTCACGCTAACAACAGAATACGGAGGTCAGCAGTTACTTGCCCAACAAATGGTCATCATTCCGCCCTACCTTGAACATAATCTCAAAAAGATAGCGTTCGGAGATTGCGAATATCTATCCATTGAAATTCAAAACTATCCATTAAGATTTCCAAACGACAAACTTCTAAATGGTACGACTTTTTTCTATGATCAACAAGGTCTATTACTAGCAACCATTCGTCAAGTGATTACTGAACTTAAACACTCGCACGTCAATAAAGACTTGATACTTCAATCATTTGTCAATGTTTTGATATGGCATTTGGCATCTTTATCAAAGTCTGTGGAACTAACTAAAGTAGAGTCATTACAACCGGCGATTCAACTATGTAAAAATTATATTGACCATTATTTTCCCGACGATATCCCCCTATTTTTATTATCAGAGAAAAGTCAACTTTCTTCTTATTATTTGTCACGGAGATTTAAACAGCAAATTGGTTTGACTCCTACTCAATACTTGACACAAGTACGTGTCAAACATGCTAAACAGCTTTTAAAACATTCACGTATATCGATTCAGCAAATTTCAGAAGAATGCGGTTTTAAAAACGCTGCTTATTTTAGTCAGGTGTTTAAGATAGCCACTGGTCTTACACCCTCCCAGTACCGACAATCTATTGCTAAACACACTAATGGGGCACAGTAAAACAATCCTACATTCCTCTCAGTCAGATAAGTTATTATAATAATTTAAGACAACGCAAAAACGATTATACTTTTATTCAAGGCCAATGAATGTGTACTTGAATCTAGCATAATCGTTTTTTTACGGTTAAATTTTAAGGGCTAGTTATAACTTTAAGATTAAATGGTAAACGTTTCTTTTACAGTGTAAATCCTGGTGTTAGACAAGCCTGATAAATAGCGAGAACATCTCCAGCGTTTAAGGGAACATAAGACTGTGTCAAAAGTGGTGCAACTTTTTCAGCCATCTCTTCTAAGTGCGTTTCATCAATTCCAACTTCTGGAAGAGTCATAGGTAACCCACTATCTGCAAAGAATTGATACGTTTTGTCGATGGCTTCGCGTGCCATTGCAAATTTGTCTTCTATAAATGGAATTTGCCATACATTGTGTGCATAGGTTGCAAAACGATCAACGGTGTCATCATTCAATACATATCCCATCCAACGTGGGGTTAAAATCGCTAAACCAACTGCGTGAGTGATATCATAATAAGCTGACAGAATATGTTCCATCGGATGACATGACCATGCACCACCCTTACCAACTGAAATCATCCCATTAAGCGCAGTCGTCGCTGCCCACATTAAATTGGCTCGTGCTTCGTAATTTTCTGGCTCCTCAAGGGCAATTGGTAAATAATGAATACATAACTTCAGAATATCCTCTGCTAAACGATCTTGTAAGTAAGCATCTTGAGTTGAACTGAAATAATTTTCAAAAGTGTGAGACATAATATCAGCCGTACCTGCTGCTGTTTGATTTCTCGGAACCGAGTACGTATAAGTTGGGTCTAAAATAGATGCGTAGGGATAGGTATGATAATTACCTGTTCCAAGCTTTTCTTTCGTTTCGAAATTCGTAATGACTGCGTGGAAATTCATCTCAGAGCCGGTTGCTGATAAAGTAAGTACGGTAATTAAGGGTAAGGCGTCTGTGATTAAGCGACGATCTAATACAAACTCCCATGGATCGCCTTCATATTTAGCGGCTGCCGCAATTGATTTAGCAGCATCAAGAACAGACCCTCCACCTACAGCTAGTACAAGGTCAATCTCCTGCAACTTACATAACTCGCCACCTTCACGAATGGATTCAATCCGAGGATTAGGCTCGATGCCCGATAATTCAAATATTTCACATTCCGGAAGTAATTCAAGAATCTCATCATACAGACCACTGCGTTTAATACTGCCTCCTCCATAAACTAAGAGTACTTTCTTGCCAAATTGGTTTACTAGCATCGGTAATTGCTTTATTTGTCCTTCACCAAAAAACACTTTTGTCGGTATATCGTAAACAAAATTATTCATATTATCACCCTTTCTCTTTCTATTATATACAATGATAGCGTTTTTGCGATTGTTTTCTCTCCTTTAAATCCTTTCTTTTTAATTTTTTGTTCTTAAATTTTAATTTATTTTAAGTTTTTATCTTTGTTTTATTTAACTCAACTTAAATCGCTTACATTTTCAGAGTTGCTTTTATTCATTACTGCTTGTGAATTTTCTAATGGTTCTGAAGGATTGTGTTAATCGAGTTAATTGGCAGTATAATATTTGATTAAAATATAAATTTAATCAAAATTTAATGATTTTACCCCCTGTTTATTTGTTATTTTTATGGCTGTTTCTTTCTTTTCAACTTATATTGTTGTATCATATAATTATAAAAACTAGTATTTTTTTAAAGAAATGGAGGGAAATTAATGTATATTTCAAACGTGAACTCTGCCTCTATCAAATTGAAATCGATAGAATCAGAAAAAACTGCCGTTACTGAAACTCAGACAATCCAATCAGATGACCAACTAATTCTATTGTATATCCATAAAGGCGCACTAAACTATAAACACGATGGCCACCAAGGTGAAATTAAGAAAAGAGATTTGGTCATTCTTAATCCGCACCAGACAATTGAAATCGAACCTATTCGTAAAATTGAGTGGATTCAAATTAGATTGACTGGCATTCTATTTACTTCTTCTTTAGAAATCAACTCAGCTAACCAACTGTTTATTATCTCTGATACAAGCCAAACACTCAAACAATATTTAGATTTAGCTTTGATTGAAAAAGACCAACGTTTCCGTGGTTCTGAGATTATTCTCAAGAAATTACTTGAATGTGTGATGGTACATATCTTAAGGAATAACGAATTATCGATTAAAGACTCAAGTGTTCAAGTTAAACACAGTGAAATCGAAACGATTCAACAGTATATTCGAGATAACTATTCTCAAAAGTTATCACTTGATGATTTATCTGAGCTAGTAAATATTAATAAGTACTATTTAATCAGACTGTTCAAACAACAGACAGGTTTATCACCTATTGATTATCTTATTCATGTTAGACTTGCCGAAGCTGAAAAATTACTTGCACATTCAAACGTGACGATTTCAAAAATTTCAGACATGGTGGGCTTCCACTCCCCTTCACATTTCTCAAAAACTTTCAAAGAAAGCAATCACTGTACTCCTTCTATCTATCGTAAACGTTATGCAAATAAAAACGAATCAACTGAAATCCTA
This sequence comes from Fundicoccus sp. Sow4_F4, assembly GCF_052116145.1. Classification (NCBI taxonomy): domain Bacteria; kingdom Bacillati; phylum Bacillota; class Bacilli; order Lactobacillales; family Aerococcaceae; genus Fundicoccus; species Fundicoccus sp. Sow4_F4. The sequence goes on from NZ_JBQKLQ010000008.1 coordinate 119,638, forward strand.
TAATAAAAAAGACCTTGATAGAAGCAATCATTCTAGTATTCTAGAATTTTCTACTTCTAACAAGGTTTATTTTTTTCGATGAATTAGCACAGTTACATCTAAAGTAATCTTAAGGCCTAGACTATCTAGTAAGTCTTTTCTTTGTTCTTCGCTTAAGCGCCAGGTTAAAGGCGTCATTTCAATTAGTGCTTGCATTTGCTCGCTAGTCAAATCAACGGTATCTTGAATCCGTTCTACTTTTGCATCGGCATAATGCTTCATGAAAGTTTCGACAATAAGAGTATTATCATAAGATTCATCTTCTAAATGCCCGAACTCAGCTAGCTTATTTCTAATTTCTTTCAAGTAGCCTGCATTTGGCACTATTTTGATCAAGTGGCCGTTGGGTTTTAGGACACGATTGAATTCTTCATAGTTTGCTGGTGAAAGAATAGATAAAATCACATCAAACTGTTGATTGGCAAATGGTAATTGCGTCAAATCTGCTACTAAAGAGAGCATATGACCGTTATAATCACTCGCCAATTGAATGCCTGCTTTGGCTAAGTCGATGCCTATTAGTTGAGAATCGACTGGTAAATGCTGTTTTAATTGTTGTAAATGACTGCCTTCTCCGCTTCCGGCATCCAGTATAGCTAGTGGTCTTGACGCATCATCGCTTACCAATTCAATTAAGCGTCGATGTAATTGATGATACAAGTTGCTATGCGTTATGATTAAACGTCTTGAAGAAAAGAGGGCTTGATCGTAGCGATTAGACATAGATTTATGAGCTAAAAAGTAATAACCCTGTTTACTCATGTCAAATTGATGCCCATTTGGGCAAGTCAAACTCTTCTCATTTAATGTCAACGCTTCTTGGCAATGAATACATTGAAATTGAACGTGATTAACTTGTTCAAACCAATGAAGTGTTCGGTCACTTTTGCTCATCGAGGTTAAATCTACTTGCATAAGTTTCTCCTTTTGAATCTTATAAAAAAGTGATGCCAGTGCGTATTTACACACCTGCATCACTTAGTCATTAAAGTTAATTATTATTCAATTCCACGAACTTCACGAATGACATCTGCAATTTGGTCGACATAAGTATTCACTTTTTCATGTGTGGACGCTTCTGCCATTACACGCAATAATGGTTCAGTTCCACTTGGTCGAACTAAGATACGCCCATCGCCATTCATTTCGCTTTCTACCGCTTCAATGATTGCTTTTACTTCTGGCTCGTCCATCACTGTATGTTTGTCACGTACGCGAATGTTAACCAGTTTTTGAGGGAAAATAGTCACTTCCGCAGCAAGTTCTGATAATGATTTGCCTGTTTCTTTCATAACAGAAAGTAATTGAACTGCTGAAAGTAAGCCATCACCGGTCGTATTTAGGTTTAAAAACACAATATGACCTGATTGCTCGCCACCTAATGTATACTTACCTTTACGCATCTCTTCAACAACATAACGGTCACCTACTTGAGCTTTCAGTGCCACCATACCATTTTCTTCGATTGCTTTATGGAAGCCAATGTTACTCATAACAGTTGATACAATTGTGTTATCCGCTAAGCGACCTTTGCTCTTCAAGTGTTTACCACAGATAAACATAATTTTATCTCCATCAACTAATTCGCCATTCTCATCAACAGCAATTAATCGATCGCCGTCTCCGTCAAAGGCTAAACCAACTTGTGCGCCTTTTTCTTTAACGAATTCTTGTAAGGCTTCTGGATGTGTTGATCCTACACCATCATTAATGTTAAGACCATTTGGTCGGTCACCCATTGTATAGAAATCAGTTTCTAAATCAGCGAATAATTGGTTAATTAATGGTGCTGTTGCACCATTAGCTGCGTCGACACAAACTGAAATGCCTTCTAAATCACTAGAGATTGTCGTTTGTAAGAATTGAACGTATTTAATAGTACCTTCCGGGAATTCATCAACTGTTCCTAAACCTTCTGTACTTGGGCGTGGTAAGTCATCTGCTTGTGAGTCTAATAAGGCTTCGATTTCATATTCTTGGTCATCAGATAATTTAAAGCCGTCTGCTCCGAAGAATTTAATTCCATTATCTTGAGCTGGGTTATGTGATGCACTAATCATCACTCCCGCTACCGCATTTTGCGTACGAGTTAAATAAGAAACAGCCGGTGTTGGCACAACGCCTAATTGCATTACTTCAATCCCAACGGATAGTAAGCCAGAAATTAAAGCTGCTTCTAGTAATTGTCCAGATATTCTTGTATCACGAGCCACTAACACACGTGGATGTTCGATTTCTGGAGCATGTTGCATCAGAATGTAACCCCCAAAGCGTCCTAATTTAAAAGCTAATTCGGGTGTTAATTCCTCATTGGCAACACCTCTAACACCATCTGTACCAAAATATTTTCCCATTGTATAAATTCTCCTAACTTTCTTGAAATTAATTTCATTTTAATTGAATAAAGTAAATGACTTGTCTCGGCTTTATTCGGATGATTCGGATGTTTCAGATTGTGAAGCACTACTTTCAGTTGATTCCGAAGTCGTTTCGTTCGGAGTTGAAGACTCGACAGGGCTTTCTTCCGAGATAACTTCACTTGTCGATTCAACTGTCTCTTCAGACTCTACAGATTCTTCTATCGTTAGTGGGGTTAAGGTCACAAGTACTTCACTTTGGTCAATACTACTACTGATAATCGTTTCAGGTAGCTCTAAGTAACCCGTAACGGTCCCAGTTTCTGTCAATGCTGACACATCTACCGAAACATTAATACCGTTAATCTGATCGAGCACCGATTGATTAGCTTGTAAGTTGACTGTTGCCGGCCCTGAAAATTTATAAGCATACGTATACTTCTCAGGATTTTCACCAACTGGAATAATCGATAAGCTGACTTCTTTGACAATCGGGCGTACTTCTACATCCGCATCAATTTCAGTCGCACTTGCATTGATATCTAGTAATTGACCTTCACTGTTTAAAATTTGAAGACGATATTTCTGTATAAAATTCTCTGTTTGAGGGCTATCACTGCTTATTTTAATCACCACTTGTTCAATTTCCGCAATCGTTTCAGCCTTACCTGTTAACGTAACTTCTGCTAATGATAAGTTAACTTCTCCAATTTTATAACCTTCAGCGACCAAATTATCGGCGATAATATAATCAACTGGAACCGTGATCGTCTCTCGACGTGATATTTGTACCACATGGCGAACTGGTGTGATTTGATACTCAACTTCTTCTGGTAGGCCTGTCGCTATTAAACGAATCGTTTGACGACCGGTTGATATCCCTCGCAGATCTTCAGTTTGAACGATGAAATCTTCAATCGTGACTTGAGCGATAATATTACGCGGCCCTGTCAATTTGACCGTCACACTCTCAGGCAATTCACTGACAAAGACATCTTCATCGTGATCTCCTAAATAGACTGGCACATTCGAAATGGTTTCACTTGTTTCAATGCTAGCAAATTGTTGATTGCTAATTGCTTGAAATTGATCGCTGTTTTCAGAAGATACGAAAGCGTATAAGAACAATGCAAAGACAAAAGAAATAATTCTGACAAACCATATATTATCGAATACTGATTGTTTCATTATTACTTACCACCTTTCTGAGTAAATTTGGCGGTAAAAAAATTACGAATATCATCGAAAATATCTTGTTCGCTATCATCTTCGTCACTAACCATTAGATTTTGGTCTAATAAAAAGCGTAAGTTCTTCTGATCCAAATCACGGTGCAGATGATCATGTTTTACCATACTGATACTTCCCGTTTCTTCGGATACTATTAACGTCAAAGCATCGGTCACTTCACCCAAACCAATCGCTGCACGGTGACGTGTCCCTAATTCTTTTGGAATCAGACTACTTTCCGAAAGCGGAAGATAACAAGATGCTGCAGCAATACGATAGTTTGAAATAATAACCGCTCCGTCATGCAAAGGAGTGTTAGGAACAAATATATTAATCAGCAATTGATTACTAATTTCAGAGTGCATCACCGTTCCGGTTTCAATATACTCTTCTAGCTTATCGTTAGCTTCAATTGAAATTAGCGCACCAATTTTTCGTTTTGACATGTATAAAAGTGCATTTTCTAAATCATCAATTAATTTTTGACTAGGATTCTTTTGATTGCGACGGTTTCTAAAGAGATTCCGTCCTAAATTCTCAAGCGCTTTTCGTAACTCAGGCTGGAATAAAATAATTGAGGCAACGACTCCCCAAGAAATAATCTGACCAAGCAACCAATCAATGGTTTGCAAACCGAGCGTCGAACTGATGAATTTAGCCGCAATTATGATTGCTACACCTTTTAGCAAATTCATTGCCCTTGTACCGCGTGCATAGATAATTAGACGGTAAATCAAGTACCAAACCAATAGGACATCTAGAATACTAGATAATGGACGATTCGTAAAAAAGTTAATTATCCAATCTATCACAGTATCACCACCTTATTTTCATTTCTCTGTTTTATTATAACATATTCTTGATGAGTCTCTCTTCTAACATCTTTTATTATAACAGTATCAAATCATCCGATAAAGCCTTCAAACATTACAATAAAATAAAAAAAACACTTTAATAGACTTTGAGTCAGCCATTTAAAGTGTTTGGTTTTAATGCGTATGGTGTGTATGGTCACACGTTTCGTTTTTTGAAGGATATTGACGTTTGAATGTGAAATGATCAGGAACGGGATCACGTCCCCCTTTAAAAAATGGATTACATCTCAAAATTCGAACAAAGCCCATTAGGCTCCCTTTTAAAGCACCATGGCGCTCGACTGCTTGAATGGTATAACTCGAACAAGTCGGATAATAACGACAACTTGGTGGAAACGCTGGTGAAATAAACTTCTGATAAAAGCGAACTATACTGATAATTATTCTTTTCATTTACATCATACTTTCTATATGAACTACCAACCAAAAAATAAGTCAGCAAAAAATTTAATAATATTAGAAGACATAAAAGTGAAAACAAATAAAGAAATCGGCCGGTAAAATAGAACCAGTTTGAAAAATTCTTTAAATGACATCTTAGACATTCCAGAAATAATACAGAAAATATCATCTGGAAAAATTGGTAAGATAAAACCTACAATTAACAGCTTCTTAAAGCCGTTCCCGCGGTCCATTCTTTCTTTGTAGCGTAGATAGGTTTTGTCATCAATAAAGGCTAACAAGAAACCTTCTCCGAATCGACGGCCTAAGTAGAAATTAATACTCGAACCAATCAACATGCCAATACAATTGAATACAAACCCCCACCAATGTCCGAAAATTAAATCACCTATCACATTTGTTAAGCCAAAGGGAATAATCGGATAAATAATTTGCGAAATTTGAACGAGTATAAAAATGATTGGACCAAAGAAGCCTAGCTTAATCAACAAATCACCAAAGCCGCCTCCTGGTCTAAAATACGTTGATTGGAGAATAAAATAAGCGCCAATAAGCGTGATGATTATTCCAAGTATGGTTGTTATGCGAATAATTTGTCGCTTTTGCTCTAAAGTTAATGAAAACATACGATTCTCCTTTTGAAAGTAATACATATTTGTTCCAATTATAAGATAAGATAAAAAAAGAAAAAGCGACTTTAGCCTTATTTGTATTCAATACTTTTAACTTTTACGTATTAACCATATAATAACGGTATATGTTATAAAAGCGTTTATAATTAAAATAACACAAAGGAGCGAAATTATGTACCTTAATCGAATAAAAACCCTACTTAATGAAATGAATAAAGAAAATGTCGCTAATTTACTCATTAGCGATCCGACGAGCATCGCCTATTTAGTGTCTTACCACACGTCTCCAGGGGAACGTTTACTTTTACTGGACGTTCAACAAGATGGACGCCTTACCTTGTATCTCAACCAACTCTTTCCAGCTTTTGAGACTCAAGAATTACTTGAGGTGGTTGAAGTTAGCTATTACTCGGACGGAGAGCCTGTTCTTTCAAAGATAGCACAGTGCCTTAAGCTTGGAAAAACTGGGATTGATAAAAATTGGCCTAGTCATTTCTTGTTAGATTTAATGCAAATTGTACCTGACTTCCAACCCGTTAAAGGCAGTTATTTAATCGATCAGTTACGCTCAATTAAAACTGATGATGAACAAGCTGCAATGAGAGTCGCTTCTTTAAAAAATGATCAAGCAATGGAAGAGCTTTTTAAGTTAATTCCTTTAGGGCTACCTGAAGATAAAATGGTTGCACACCTAGCAGGTTTATATTCGGCATTAGGCTGCGAAGGTTTTTCTTTTGAACCGATTATCGCTTACGGTGCTAATGGTGCCGATCCTCATCATGAAACCAATCAAGATCAACCTGATTTAGGGGAGAGTGTCGTCATAGACATCGGTAGTTTTTATCAAGGTTATGCCTCAGATATGACGCGAACCGTCTTTTACGGTCAACCAGATGACGAATCGCTTAAAATCTATCATACCGTTCGTTTAGCTAATGAAGCAGCTATTGCAATGATTAAACCTGGTGTCAAATTTTCAGAAATAGACTTAACCGCTCGTAACATTATTGAAGAAGCAGGTTATGGCCCTCACTTTACACACCGTCTTGGCCACTCGATTGGTCGTGAAGTTCATGAAATTGGGGATGTCAGTCAACATAACCATGACCAAGTAAAAGTCGGAAATGTATTCTCAATTGAACCAGGTATTTATATCCCTGGAAAAATCGGCGTAAGGATTGAAGATTTAGTCATTGTCACTGAGAATGGTTGCGAAGTGTTGAACCATGTGACAAAAGAACCACTCATATTCCAACCCAATCATTTAGAGAAATGAGGCTAGTAAATGGAGACAAATCCCTATTACAGAAGTTTTAAGCATACTCTCTTGCTGAGTTTTGTTTTAGTGATTCCTTTTCTGATTCTTTGCGTGATGGGAATCTTTGACAGCTATATTTTACAAGTGTTTGACACATCAATCGGCAGTTTGTTTTACAATCGTGGGAGCGACTTATTAACAAAAATAGTAATAGCTTTTACTACAATTGGTAACCCAATGTCCGTTGCCCTCATTGTGTTGGCTATCGCAGTGCTTGTTTTAGTCATTCAACGCGATTGGAAAAGCACACTGTGGTATATCCTGACTGTCTTTTTAGGAGCAGCTGTTTTGAACAGCTTAGTAAAAAATGTTTTCCAAAGAGTTCGTCCTGAATTGACTCACTTAATCGAACAAGAAGGTCACTCTTTTCCAAGTGGACATGCTATGGGAGCTGTCATTTATTTCGGAGCACTCGCTTATTTAATCTATTATTTCTCACAGAATAAGTCATCCCAAGTAAAACAAAGCCTAATGGGTTTAACTGTTATTTTTGTTCTTTTAATGGGTATTAGCCGTTTATATTTAGGCGTTCATTACCCAAGTGATGTGTTAGGTGGCTATTCATTGGGCAGTGCTTTTCTAGTATTGGCCATTGATTATCATCGTCGCTGGCTTCATGCAAACAAGTCTTCGAAGTTTTAGCTTGGTACGATATATGCTATAATAAAAGAAAGAAAGTGGCTTAGTTACATCTGTCTAAACATCAGTATTTGTTTGTCTCTACGTATGTCCTCATTAAGGAGATGATAATGATGAATGAACTATTGAAGCAATATTTCGATGCGTTTCATGAATCTTTTCCTGTGTCTGATTTTAAAGGCAGCCGTGAAGAATTAGAAGAAGTACTCCGTCGCTGTATAGAAAGTGGAATCGCTTATCATGACGACTATCTTGGGCCAGAAGAATTTGAATAAAAATAAAGCATTTATAGGCTACGTCACAGTGACTGGCCTATAAATGCTTTTTATTATTTTCTGATACCTGACATACCTACACCAATCGCAATTCCAATCGCGATTCCTACGCCTATATTCTTCATGGCTAAACCAATGACAATACCGACGATTAATCCAATGATAATACCGAAGCCGCTTTTTTTTAGAGGTTTCCCATTTTTATGATGACTCATATCCCCACTCCTCAGTTTTTTTCAGTTTATCACGAATGAGGAGAAATCGAAACAATTTCGCTGTGCAATGCATTTGCTTTTTCCAGTTCAAATGCAATTTCTAACAGTGTTATTTCTTGGCCTTTTCTAGCGGACAGTTGTACTCCTAAAGGCATCTTATTTTCTGTTTCATAAATAGGCAAACTAATGGCAGGTTGCCCCGTTAAGTTCTGTTGCTGTGTAAAAGGAGTATACGCTAAAGACTTCTCAAACATCTCCCAAATCATTTCCTGTTGTTCAGCCGGCTTAAAATCATCGATATTGGACAGATTTTTTTTGACTGCTTGTGTCAAACTGAATTCTTCTTGTAAAGGTGCAATGTTGTTTGTCGCTGGCATCAACAACAAATCAATTTGTTGACTTTCAAAAAAATGTTCTGACATAACGGTTAAATAATCCCAATACGATAGTGCTTCTGTAAAATCGACACCTGTAATTGATAAGCCTGAACGATATAATGCCCAACTCATCAACTCCATATCATCTTTACCTACTTGTCTTCCTAAAGCTTGTTCAATCCTTTTCATCATCGCCGCTGTTTCTACACCGTTCATTTGATAGTAACTCTCCATAGCTTTCACACCGTCTACTTCAGGTTTAGCTTCAACTAGATGATGCCCCAGATCTTCTAAGTACTTAACTGCTTGTTTGACAGCTGATTCTGCTTCAATGCTGACTTTCGTTTGGATTGGAGAGGTCAGTGTAAAAGCGATTTTTAATGGACGTTTAGGAATACTTAATGTTTCTGTTTGAATCATTGGCAAACTAAAGGGTGCTTCTAATTGCTCAACTTGTAAAGCTTTTAACAGGTTAAACGTATCTCTTACTGACTTAGTCAAAGCAAAGTTCACCGAAGCTCCTTGCCAACCTCTGTAACCATTAGGACCTACTGGTATGCGACCTCGTGAAGGCTTTAAGCCAATTAGTCCTGTAAAGCTCGCAGGAATTCTAATCGAGCCACCTCCATCACTGGCAGTGACAATTGGTACTAAACCTGCCTTTAAAGCAGCAGCCGCACCTCCACTTGAACCACCTGGATTTCGTTTCAAATCTAGAGGCGAACTAACAACACCATGCAACTCAGAATCACTAATGTTCTTAAAACCAAACTCTGGAGTATTCGTTCGCCCTACCACTACAAAACCAGCAGCTTCAATTTTACTGACAAACAAATCGGTTTGACTGGGAACATCATTCTGTGTCAAACGAGCGCCACTTGTGCTTAATACCCCGGCTTGATTTTGCCCCAAATCTTTCAAGAGAATCGGCACACCATAAAAAAGCGGTAGGGCAAGTTGATCCTCTTTAGCCATTGCTTCGAATGCTTGATCCATTTCTAGAGCTCGTTTAATGGCACGCTCTTTTTCAACGATTGTTACCGCATTTAAAATTGGATTGAATGTCTCTATATTCTCGAGTGACCTTTGCACTAGTAATTCACTTGATACGATTCCAGCTCGTATTTGTTGTGCGTAGTAAGTAGCATCTTGTGTAAATAGCAAAAATAACACCTCCGTTAATTTAATCATAGTTTAGCACAGTCTAACAGAAACATAAAAAATACAGCCTGCGTTGTCACCTTTAATTTAATTTAGGTTGACGAATAAGCGTCATTCTGTTATTTTTAGTCTAACAAGAAGAAAAGATCAGGAGAAATGAATCGATGAGCGTACAAAAATTAGTATTAGAGTATCTTATGTCGCATCAAAATCAGCCAATATCCGGCCAAGCTTTAGCAGATGAATTTTCAGTCTCTCGCAATGCGGTTTGGAAAGCGATTGAGATTCTTCGTCAAAAAGGCTATCAAATAGTTAGTCAAGGAAACACGGGGTATCAGTTAAAAGGGATGAGTCATCAGTTAGATCCCGAACAAATTCTTCATCAGATTGATGAAATGTGGGAAGGCTTGTACATTGAAAATCATAAAGAGGTAACCTCTACCAACGATTTGGCTAAACAATTTAATATTACAAACAGGGGGCAAAACGGACTATTCATTGCCGAAAAACAAACGCAAGGCCGCGGTCGAAGGGGGCGCAATTTCCATTCTGATTTATCAAAAGGTCTATATTTTTCATTAACCATTAGACCTAAAGTTGATGACCCACAAGATGTGCCACGTTATACAATTGCAGCAGCAACAGCCGTTGTTCAAGCAATCGAAGCACTCACAGATAAAAACATCAAGATTAAGTGGGTTAATGATTTATTTTATAACGGACGAAAAATTTCTGGCATTCTTTCAGAAGCAGTCACTGACTTAGAAACAGGCGGTTTTTCAGCCATTGTTATTGGAATCGGCATAAATTTATCAGGTGATTTTTCAGCCGCATCGCAAGATGTTCAAGACGTGGCCGGCACACTTTTTGGTGAGTCTCTACCTGAGAGTTTTAATCCCAATCAATTTTTGAAAACTTTTCTGAATTATTTTGGTCGTTACCATTTAGATTTATTAGCCCCAGATTTCCTATCTATTTACCGAGATCACTTATTGGGATTAAATCAAGAGGTGACCTATCTTATTAATAAAGAAAAGCACCGCGGAATAATTGAAGGAATCGATACGGACGGCCATTTGCTCGTTCGCCAGACCAACGGACAATTAGAGACACTCATTGGTCAAGAAGTACATTTTTCAAGTAAGCAATTCGCCCAACAAGCAGACACTCAGGAGGATACCCAAGATGAAAACTAGAGATATTACATTATCAGCTTTAATGATTGCAATTCTGGCGATCAGTTCACAACTATCCATTCCGATTGGACCAATTCCGATTACTTTACAAACATTTGCGGTTCTATTGATTGGTATGATTTTGCCTAGCAAACATGCTTTCATCGTCACTAGTGCTTACCTTCTATTAGGACTAATAGGATTTCCAGTCTTTGCGAATGGTTCAGGTGGTATCCAATCATTTTTAAGCCCTGCTTTTGGCTTTGCCATAGGTTTCATCCCAGCAGCCACAGTCATGGCTCGCTTTCTTGAAAAGAAAAACCAACCAAGTTTACCTCATTATCTCATCGCCTCATTAGTTGCAACACTCGTTTTGTATTCAATCGGACTAAGTTACATGAGCTTTATACTCAATGTTGTCCTAGGTGCTCAAATGACCCTACCTCAAGTATTAATGGCCGGCATGTTGCCTTTCTTACCAGGTGATATCCTAAAAGTTTGTCTCAGCATAGTTGTAGCACAAAGACTCAGAACGCCTTTACAAGCAAGCATCAGACCATCCATTTAAGTCGCACGTTTTACACAATAGGACCAACAGCAAGACAAACTTAAAAAAGAGAATATAAAATTAAACGAGCGGAAATATTGAGTGTTACCTCAATATTTCCGCTCGTTTTTGTTTCCATTTAATATAATTTTCTCTTTACTTTAATCGTATTTAACAGGATAAATACTCTTTTGATTCTGATAGAAAGTAAAGAACGAAATTAAAAGTGAAAAAATCAGACAGACAATCGCAACGATTCCTAAGAACGCATCGCTTCCACTTGTGTTAAGTTCCATAAAAATACCGAAAAAGGCCCATGCTATCGGTAATGGAAACGATGCATTCTTTACAATAAATAGCACAAGAAATGTGAATAAAGCCGCAACAACCATTAAAATAGTTGCCCAGTTACTATCTGTTAGCCCCCAACCACCCCAGTTTATTTGAACGAGAAAAGCCGCTACATTGACAACAGACGCAATAAATAGCCAACCTGTGTTTAAACCAATCGTTAAAGGAATAAGCCACTCACGCTTTTGATTTATTTGTTTCAATCGCATCATCATAATACTTAAACTAAATAAATAAGCAAAAATAAACAGTGTAGATAAGCCGATTAATTGATAAGAAAACAATACAATCCAAATCATATTGCTAAGATAGGATAACCAGAGAAATGGGGTAATTCGCTCAATGACTTTACTGTAATAGTGATCCTTATGCTTAACTACCATTGTAATCATGCTTATAATTAACAGACTATAAATGACACTCCAAATACTGAATGTAAAACCAGCTGGTGTGATAAGCGTGTGGTAAGTATCTGAAACTTCCGCTTGAGATGTTCCGTTAATCTGTCCAGTTCCTCCAAGAAAGTTAACAAAAATTGTCAGTAATAACAAACCTAGATTAATCCACGCTTTAGTTTTCGTTTCCATTTTCATTTCAACACCTCCATATTATTGAGTGATGACATCAGAACTTGTGATTAATAGCGTCTAATTGTTTTTGGAGTAAGTCTAATTGTTTCATTAATTCTAGTAAGTTCAGCCCTGCAAAATCACATGCTGCTAAATGCGTTAAAATTGATTTATTAATAGTAGCCTTATGTCCATAAGCTTTCTCTGTTAAGAAAATTAACCGCATTCGTTTATCAGTTTCAGGTGTTTGACGTTTAATCCAACCATTTTCCGTCATACGCTTTAGAATTGGATTCAGTGTTCCTATGCCCATTCCAGTCCGAGCAGCGATGTCAGAAATCGCTACCCCATCCCATAAAGCCAACAAAACCAAATACTGAGAAAAAGTTAATTCAACCGGTATCAGTGTTTGAGAATATAGTTTTCCTATGCCACTAGAGGCCCTATACAAGCGAAAGCATAACTGTTCGTCTAATAGACTATCAAAAATTGTATCGTCCATTTCATCCCCTTTTCTTTAATCCTTGCTTTGCTTCTTTAATTAGTTAAAGCGTTTTTAAATGTATTACAAAAGTTCATCTCTTTAAGCAATCATAATGGTTTGAAGAGATACTGTCCATTATTCTGTGATAAAAGCTTGCAGCTAATCAAACGGTAAGCGACACCCCCATCAACTTAATCAATCCTTTCCTAAAACTTCTCAATGCTCGCATGAAAGTTTTGGACCACTTCCTCCCATAAGCGAATAAAGCGTCATGGAATACTTCCCTCTGGATTTTTATTTACTAGTTCAACTACTTCTCGATCCTGGTTTGCCTCTCTTTCAAAGTGTAAACGACGTCAAATCGTCAGCCAGCCTTTTAACACATGTTCTTTTCCTACCAGTTAAAATTTTTTCTCATAAAATTAAACTTGATATACTTTAGACACTCGAACTGCGCTGGGTAAAAAGCAGTCATATCAATTCCTACAACGATTCCCTTTATCTTTCGTTTCATCATTGTATTTCATTTGACCGCTTTAGCCTATTATATGATAAGTATTGCGCGCTGCACATTAATATCATCGCTATCGTATAATGTATTTTCTATTCTAAATTTTTTAAATACAAGCGCTTAGTTTTTTCGATAGCTAATTCTTTACAAGCACAGTAGCGCCAAGTAAGATTAAAGAAACTCAGACGCATCACTTAATAACATATTAACATATGACTTACTGTGTCAAAATTCATTCGAGCTTACTCGATTAGAAATACAATTTAAACCGCCTGCTCTGAACTTTACTTTCACTTGTTTCTGAATAAAACACATCCTCAACGAGGCCATCATATTTTATTTTTTCAAAAGACTCTGAAAGTTGTTCAACACTGTGATTGATAGCCATCATTTACTCTTGAAGCTAATGATAGGCTAGGCTAATGTCTTAAAAATTAATCAGACTTGAATATTTCTAGGTAATGAAAACATTAAACCTCTGTCAATCTAATTAACAGTCCTGACAAATCTTTTACAGCATTAGATTATAAAATAATAGAAAACAAAACCTTTGACACACTAGAAAGAATAAGGCTGACAAACTTAGCCGAACGCATAGTAAACAAGCCTATAGGTAACGTAATGTATATGTAAAATCAGACTGTCCTCCATCAGATCTCAATGTATGCCGACCTTTCTAAACAAAAGAAACATCAGGGGGTCAATCCACCATGAAGTGTCACTTACATGATTCATTGTAAGCGATTGAAAGAACAATCAAACTAAGTTGTGACACTATATTGCCCCAATGTGGCAATAATATCATGGTAATATTCTTAAAAATAAGTGACAAATGAATTCAATAATAAAGGAGTGGAGTAAACATGACAAAAACATTTATGCCCAATGTATTGGAAACTGTTCAAAAGATGCAAAGATTGCGTAGTCGAACGCTCGGCAGTCGCGGTTTATCTTTACGTCTTGACGCGTTAAACCAGATAAGGAGACTACTAGTTGATCATGAAGATCGTTGGCTTTTGGCTTTAAAAGAAGACTTAGACAAACCCCTTTTAGAAGCTTATGCAACTGAGATAGCCTTTTTACTAAATGAATTAGAGGATACCATAAAACACTTGGCTAAATGGATGAAGCCGGTTGTCAAACATCGATTATTAATTAGTGGTGCAGAAAAAACAAGCGTCACTGCAGAGCCATTTGGAAGTGTACTAATACTTTCACCTTGGAATTATCCTTTACAACTCGCACTGGGCCCTGTGATTGGAGCACTTGCCGCAGGTAATGGGGCTGTCTTGAAACCCTCTGAGTCTGCTCCAGCTGTCAGTCGGTTACTAGCTGAGCTTGTGCCACAGTATCTGGATCCGGATTTACTTTATGTCGTTGAGGGCGACGCTGATGTTGCGAAAACTTTAACTGATATGGAATGGGATTTTGTGTTTTTTACAGGAAGTCCGCAAATCGGAGCGAAAGTCTATCAAGCGGCGGCAAAGCATTTAACTCCAGTTGCTTTAGAGCTTGGTGGCAAAAATCCTTGTATTATTGACGAAACAACTATGAATGAAGAGACGATTAAACATATTATATGGAGTAAATTTTTGAATGTTGGACAAACTTGCATTGCTCCCGACACCATCTTCGTACCACGTTTATTCTATCAACAATTTTTAGAACAAGCCAAGCAACAGATCGTTGATTTTTATGGCGATACCCCTATCAAGTCACCTGACTATGGGCGAATTGTACATAAACAGCATTTAGCAAATTTAACACGTTTTTTAAAGGATGGCCAAGTGTACTACGGCGGAGAAATAGATGAAGCAACGCGCTTTATGGCTCCCACTTTAATGACTGATGTCAAAGAAGGGAGTGCATTGGCTGAGGAGGAAATTTTCGGTCCAATTTTACCGATTATTCCCTACGATTCGATTGATGATGTGATTAAGCAATACCAGACACGACCTGTTCCGTTAGTAATCTATCTCTTTACTAAAAATAAGAAGATGGTTCAGTATGTACAAGAGCGACTAGAAAGCGGAGCTTTGAGTATTAATCAATTAATGGTGCATGTGACTAGTCCTAATACACCATTTGGTGGTAAAGGGCAAAGTGGCTTAGGTAATTATCATGGTGAGGCCAGTTTTAAAACCTTCACCTACCAACGAACTTTATATCAAAAAAAAATGCCCTTTAGCTTACCTCAACAATTCCCACCTTATAGTAAAGTAGCTTTATCTGCCTTAAAACGTTTTAGACGAATTGTCTTTTAAGGAGATTCTTGAAGCTCTCACTTTATCTTTTAAAGTGTCTCTTCTCGTTTACAAGCAATTGGGAAGTGCTTTAGAGGGTAGGTTTATTTAACAGGACTGCCTGTTTGGAAAATTGGAATGAAACTATTTAATATAATTTCTGCTCATAATGAATCAAACGGATGAGTTTTAATAAAGTTCTTAGCTACTTATAAAAGCTATTCCTTGAAACACTTGGATTTAGAAATCGATACGACTCAAGAAACAACGAAATATTGTATTCGAGACATTTATTTTTCGCCAACTTGCTTATGAGAACCTAGCCAAATCATGATTAGATATGTCAATCATAATTCGTGTGTTAACAGATTCCTCCTCTTTGATAGCTTGTCACACTGTGAAACTCGGAAAATGTTATACGTTGGGTAATTAAAAAAATGTAGGAAAAGCGACAACTTTATTTTGCGCTTTTCCTACATTTTATTATTGTCCTTTACACTTCAAGTTCAAGTCTATGACATCTCGTCATGTATATAACCTCATAATATAACTTTTAACACTACTGTTTTACTTTATGATTTGCACGTGCTCCTTTGTTCCTCAACCCTTTGACAGTGAATTGAAGCAATTTGACAAAGAGATAGACAAGCAAGTATATCAGTAAGAATAATAAATATTCTTGCCAAATACTCTCTTTGACATCCACTAAGTCTGTCCGCTCTAGGATTTCTTTGCTTAAAAATGTGACTGTGAAAATACACAATGACATCATCGCATTCATCAATCGTTTCATTTGAACACCGCCTTGTTATAATTTTATTGTTAAATAGATTATAACAGGTAATCTATGAAAAAAATCAAGGATCTTAGTTTTCTAAAGCATCTAGTAAAATACGCTTATATTCAAGAAAGACTGGACTAAAAATAATCTCTTCAAAATCTTCCTTAGCTAAGTCCACGTCAAGTGTTAATACTACTTCACCTGGTTGACCTTTCAGCACATAAATTTTATCGCAAAGAATTAAGGCTTCTTCTACATCATGTGTGATCAATAAAGTTGACCAATTCATTTTACTTTTAACTCCATGAAACCAACGATGCATTTGCCGACGAGTGATAGCATCCAAAGCTCCAAAGGCTTCGTCGAGTAACAACCATTCTCGCCCAAAGTTAATCGTTCTTAAAAAAGCAATTCTCTGACGCATCCCACCACTTAATGAGCTAGGATAATAGTTTGCCCATTTTTCTAATTCAAACTCTTTTAATAAATTTTCTGATCTTAAACGCGACTCTTCTTTTGAATAGCCTTGAATAAGCAAGGGTAACATAATATTTTCAATGACTGATTTATGTTGGAAAAGCATATCCTTTTGTAGCATATAGCTTATTTTCCCTTTTATTTGATCAGTCCCATCTATTGTGATGCTACCAGATTGCAATTCTAAATTACTGGCGATCAAATTAAATAACGTTGTTTTACCTACACCACTTGTTCCTAGAATACCAACAGTCTGTTGTGGTTTGACAGTCATATTCACATCATGTAAAACAGAATGATGTTCGAATTGATAATTAATTTTTTGAATAGTTAACACGTTAATCCTCTAAATATTCATTTGTAAAATAGTTACCTAGTGTCAAATCAACCTCAACTAAATCATTTTCATATAACCACTTATAAAATTGATTCCATCTTGATTCGTCTATATGTCCCCATTGTGATGGTTCTTCTGCATATTGCTCACTAATCCATATTTGAGAAGCGAGCACCATGTCTTTTTGGCTCTCCAATTCTGGTGCATTTTTGATTAGAATCTCAGCCGATTCTTCTGGATGCTCCATAGCATACTGATAGCCTTTTTTAATCGCTTGAATGACTTTCGTCGCTTGATCTCCTTGCTGTGACAAATAATCATTATTAGCAATTATAATGGGTGAGTAAAAATCTAATGCTTCAGCATAATCTGCGAAGTAAAAGAAATTACTTGCTACCTCTTGATAGTCAGCCATTATTCCATCCCATGCATAATAAATCCATGCAGAGTCAAACATCTCGTTGGCTAGACCTACCACAGAATTATCTGCTTGGTTAGGTACTAATTTGACAGCGTCATAATTTCCACCTTCTTGATTCACCAAAAATTTAATCATTGCTAATTCAATTGGGTCATTCCAAGTACCATAACTTTTGTCAGTTAAATCTTGAGGTGCTTTAATTTCAGCAGCTTCATTTGAAATGACTCCTGACGTATTGTGTTCTAGAATAGCCGCGACAGCTGTTACTGGTAAACCACCCGCAAAACGCGATGCAATTGAATCTTGGAAACTAATACCAAATTCTGCTTGGCCTAAACCGACTAATTCGGTTGTACTACCTTCTGGTGGTCGTCTAATTGTGACATCTACGCCTGCTTCTGTAAAATAGCCTTTTTCAACTGCTACATATAAACCAGTATGGTTGGTATTGGGTACCCAGTCTAAAATGAAATCGACAGAGTCATTTTCAGCGACAGCAGATACAAGTGTTACCTGGCTAATTGAGAATAATAAACTTAATGTAATAACTGATTGTACAAGTAGATTAAACATTTTTTTCATTTATGATAGCTCCCTTAAAATCTTATCTTACGTTCTCTATACATCCATGGGATAAACACTCTTTCTAAAAGCGAAACAACCCACATAAAAAACAGACTAATTAACGAAATTAGAACAATAACTGCGAACATTTTGTCATAAGCAAATGCTTTTTTAGTTTGAATCATGTAAACTCCTAAGCCTTCAAAGCCCCCCAGCCATTCAGCTACGACTGAACTGACAAAAGCATAGGAAACACTGACACGTAACCCACTAAAAAAATATGACAAACTATTGGGTAATTTGACATGTAAAAGAACTTGCCATGAATTTGCTCCCATTAATTGCAACAAGCGAACAGCGTCTTGATCACTATTAGCAAATCCATTTAAAATACTAATAATAATTGGAAACAGTGTGGTTAAAACAACCAAAACAATTTTAGGTGTCATATCATAACCTAGTAACAATACTAATATGGGTGCGATAGCAACCGTCGGTATCGTTTGAGTCACAATTAACATTGGATAAAGTGCTCGATTTAACCATTCGATTAAATCCATTACAATTGCTAATATAAAAGCCAAAACAATTCCGATTCCTAAACCAATAAAGGCTTGTAATAACGTCACTCGGCTGTTGTCCCAAAGATTGGCACGATCATTAACTAATGCTGTAATTATCTGACTTGGAGTGGGAATGATGAATCGTGGTAGCCACCCCATGTATCCGCTAAACTCCCAAAGTAAAATTAGCGTCAGTCCAAAAATTAATCCTGCATATTTATTGGCGATGTTTTGATACTTTTTCATCGATACCCAACACTTGCCCCTCTGCGTCATAGCTAATTTTAACGTTTGTAAAAATTTTGTGATGGTGTGAACCGGCTACTTCAATCGCACCTTTTAATATAGCCATCAATTCATCAAATTCACCCTCAATAGTGGTTTCAAAAGCACTTACCTCAATACTTTTAGCATTCACTCTCAAATAGTCGATTACCTTATCGACCGTATTAAGAACTGTTGCTTGATCCGTTTGCTGTGGTAAAATTTGAATAGCTAAACTACAATTTGACATACAAAAAAAACCTCCCTATTCTTTTCACACAAATGCGCAAACATAGAAATAGACAAGTTTATCCACCATAATATATATATGAAATAAACCACATCCCTACGTAAGTGTTAACTTAATCAGGTTATTAGAGTTCGGGCAAGTCCCATCTCAGCATATTGCACCCCTTGTGTGTTGAAGCCATCATAGCATAAGATAATTCCAAGTACAAGTTAAGCAAACAAATCCGTTGGGACTGATTATGAAAAATCAATCCCAACGGGTCCATTAGTCTTACAACCATTATTTTGCTCATGAATGGTTACACCTTTTACCCCACGGGTCACCGTTCCTGTGGGAGAAGGATTTTCTGGTATATTCCTCACTTTAATCGCAGACAATAAAGCCACCGTTTGTCATAAGATTATATATGGCAGAACAAGGTAAGCATCTGGCACATGTTTTTGTCCTTGCGTGATGTTAAAACCGTTCATGGCCATCTGATCTATTTGTTCAACTTGAACAGGTAAAACTAAAGCGGCTAGTTGATCACCTGTTACTTCAGATATAATATCTAAATCATATTGTCTCGTATACTCATCATTTGAGACAAAAACGAAAATAAGTGACTTTTCACTGATAAAAGATGTTGGACCATGACGAAAGCATTGAAGAGTCGAAAACAGTCGTTACTTTACCAGCGGTCAATTCTAAAATTTTAAGTTGAGCTTCTCGAGCAAGCCCTAAAAACTTCCAGAACCCCAATCTATCACGCGGTCAACGTCAGTTTTCACGATTACTTAAACCTCTCTAGAAAAGACTGTACTTGCCATCTTTATTACTGATTTTACATAATCTTCTTCGTCAGTATTATTTGTCATGTCAAACGTTAAAAGAGCTGTCAAAGGTATGCGTATAAAACTCCCTGTCGTAGCGAAACCTTAATCGTTTGATGTAGACGGCTGTAAAATCATAAGGTTTTTATCGTCATCTACAGCGGCTTCACTTTCAGGTGAGTTACCGCTTCTTGCCATCATTCTGATTGCTGTTTAATTTCACGCGTTATAATTTCAGCGTCTAATGAGACTAATTCATCTGTAGTTAAATCACATATACTTTCAAACTCCTATATTTCATCTTAATATTCAATCTGGCTTGTCCATGAGGTCGTAGTTCTTTGAATGACTTCATTTAAATTTTGAATGCTTTCGCGACCTTTAATTTGCAATCATTTGACAGCGCTTATTGACCACCCGATATAAATCCATCGACTGAAAGCTTCCAAATTGCTCGAGCCCATAATACGTCATTAACGCGATATGTTTGTTGTAATCTAAAAGTGGTCCATTTCAGTGGCAAGTTGCTATTGAAAAATGGTCCACTTATTTTTATGCTTTTAAGTATAAATCATTTATATTTGGAGGCAATTAGGAGTGATTACTTTTATGAAGCAGTATGAAATCATTAATTTGTATCGAGATGGGGTTTCTTTTCGAAAGATAGCTCAAAGGTTGGACGTGGATCGGAAAACAGTCAGTAAAATTTGTCATCGTTATCAGGAGGGATTAGAGGCAGTCATACACTCTCAGTCAGAAAAAGAGCTAGAAGAAGCAACGCATCAAGTGGTTAGCTCTCATCAGTATAATACGAAAAACCGAACGACTCGTACGTTCACGCCAGAAGTTGATCAGTTAATGCGAGATATTTATCAACAAGAGAAAATCAAAAATAGACGGCTAGGCTCTCACAAACAAGCGCTTACCGCTAAAGCAGTCCATGAACTCATTACTGACGCAGGACATTCAATTGGGTATCGTACAGTGGCGCACTACTGGTCAAAATTAAAAGAAAAAACAAGAGAAGCTTATATTCGTCAAGAATACCCCTTAGGACATCGAGTAGAATTTGACTTTGGTGAAGTGAAGTTAGAAGTTGCAGGCAAAGTAGGTACTTATTATTTAGCTGTTTTGGCCTGTCCAGCCTCTGGTTTTCATTGGGCTTATCTTTATACTAATCAAAAACAAGCAGTCTTTCAGGAAGCACATGTGCAGTTCTTTGAGTTAGTTGGGGGTGTCTACCGAGAAGTAGTCTATGATAATATGCGCAACGTCGTCACCCGTTTTATTGGCAAGAATGAAAAGGAATTAAATGAATCCTTGCTTAAACTGTCCTTATATTACGGCTTTGACATCAATGTGACTAATTGTTTCAGTGGGAATGAAAAAGGCACTGTAGAAGGACGTGTCAAATCAGTACGACGAGCTATCTTCAGTAAAGTTTATCAGTTTCAAAACTTAGAGGCAGCGAGAGACTATCTAAGTCAGGGGTTAATTCAATTAAATCAAACTAGCCAAATTAAGGTCGAAAGGGGATCCCTACTTGCTTACCGTCCGCCTTACGAAGTCGCAACCGTTCATCAATGTCGGGTCAATAAATATTCAACCATTCAATTTAAAACCAACCATTATTCAGTTCCAGACTATCTCGTCCAGCATCAAGTACAAGTAAAAGAATACGCGGAATACTTATTAATCTACGCAAACCATGAAGAAGTTTGTCGGCATCAAAAAATAGAGGGCTCTCATCAATATCAGCTTGACATATACCACTACCTCAAGACGTTGATGAAGAAACCAGGTGCTTTAAAGCATTCAAAAGCTCTAAAAAACAATCCCGATCTCGAAACCCTCTACTACCAACATTATAAAGGAAACGCCAAGTTTTTTATAGAACAGCTCTCCAAGTTTAAACAATTATCTCATCAGGAATTACTAAAACAATTGAAACGAGCTTCATTGAAACAACCTATTACAAATGGGTTTGAGCGTAATCAGGTCATTCTAGAAGTAGAATCAAATCTTCAACGGTTAAACAAACTTTATGGATTAGAGGTGACGTCATGTTAAGTATAGAAGTGGCAGCAAAGGAGCTTAAACTAGCGTATACAAAGACTCAGTTTCAAGAGCATCTTACGCAAGCGAACCATCGAAATTTGACTTTTGAGGAAGCTTTAACAGAATTATTGAATGCGGAAGTAGAAGATCGACGCAATAGAAGTTGCGAACGACGTATCAAACAAGCGAAGTTTCACCAGAAAAAATACTTGATGGATTTTGATGATCTAGTGTTTGAAGATAAGACGCGGCAACAATTACGTGAATTAAAAACACTTCAATTTATAGAGGCTAAAGAAAACGGCATTTTAATAGGCAACCCAGGAACTGGCAAAACTCACTTTAGTATCGGGATAGGTATCGAAGCTTGTCTAAAAGGTTATCAAGTACTTTTTGTGAATGCCCCAAACCTTGTGATTCAATTAAAGGAAGCAGTGAGTCAAAGTCAATTTATGCGTTTTAAACGAAGGTTTGAACGAGTTGATCTCGTGATTGTCGATGAGTTAGGTTATCTATCTTTTGACGAAGCAGGAGCTGAATTACTCTTTAATTTATTATCTAACCGCAATGATCGTGGTTCTCTTTTAATTACCACAAACCTTACCTTTGATCGTTGGCAAGAGTGTTTTAAAGATCCAACCTTAACTGGGGCTTTAGTTGATCGCTTAGCCTATCAAGCACATGTCGTTGATATGCGAGGTGATAGCTACCGGATTAAGCAAACTAGCGAATGGATGAATCAGTTAATTAATTAATAAACAACCAGCCAAATGGACCATTTTTCAATAGCAAGGTGGTCCATTTTTCAGTTGACATTAACACGATATCTGCTTCATTAGCACACTCTAGAGTGTGTTGGAACAATTCAGCATAGATTCCTCCATCTTAGTGTTTAATAAATTTCAATTCGACTCTCGTTTTGAGCTCATATTAATAGGGGGTAATTACCACCCTTTTACAGGAGCTTTTTTGGCAGTATTACTCGCACGATATTACGAGACATTCATGTTGATAAGTCCTTTATTAGGGTCAACGCCATTCATCAGAATAACCTTTACAATGCGAATACTGATGAAGGAATTATCGAGCGTTTTATATTAGAAAACACAGGAAAAACCTATATTGTTGCAGAAAAAAGCAAATTCAATCAAACCGCTTTTTATCATTGTTATGATCTTTCTTTAGCAGTTATGTTGCTAATTGATCGTCAATTTTCTAAAGATTTACTGACAAGTTACTCATAATTCGTCAAGGTCAAACCTGCATAATGCAACTATAACACCTTGGACATTCTAAAAATGAATGCGCCAAGGTGTTATAGTTTACTAGAATGAAGCCTTCCCTTCGATTATTATTAAGACCGGATCATTACTCATTGTAACAATCAATGGTTTTGCTTTTTCGATTAAATTTTTAAACACATCGAGTTCTAATGAAGCACGGTGAGCCGCTTGATTCTCCCACAATTCATGCATATAAACAGCGTCAGGTTCTTCTTCATTCACACCAACGAAATAACAGTAACAGTTATCCACAGCTTCCATTGCTTTGGAAGCTTCTAATAAATACTGTCTTAATAAGGCGTCTTTACCGGAACTGGCGACAAAATTTCCGTTAATAGATTATCTATTTATCTCATTATCCTTCTCATCACAAAAACTTCTTCAGTATTGGTTATAAATATTGCTCGACTGCATTATAAAACGCTCGGCGATCAGCTTCTGGCACCATACTTCCTCCGGTTGCCCACGATATGTGATTTGCCTCTTTCATTTTGTTTTCCAAGCCTTTTTCTTTAATATAAGCTTGCCCCTGAACACTACTAAACAAACGGGCGGGGCCGGTCACTCCGACGACAGCTGCCGGCTCTAACGCAATCTCTTTTATATCAACTAATTTTCTTAAGAATGTAAAATTGTCTTTTTCAGAAACGGTATACCCGCCATCAAAAAAGTCATGCATTAATTTTGCCACAAAGCCCGATGTTCTTGGAACGGCTAAACCATCCATATTTGTTAAGCTGCCATCAATATTAAAATCCTCAATCGACACTTGATCATACTCTTTGGTCATTAAGCCAATTAACATCGACGGCATTTGAGTAGGTTCTGCGAAAAAGCAATGAACATTGTCACCGTACACTTGCTTCAAACCGAAAGTGATTCCTCCTGGACTCCCTCCAATACCGCAAGGTAGGTAGACGAATAGTGGGTGGTCCTCATCGACTTGGATATCCATTTGACTTAATTGTTCTTGCAGACGATTACCCGCGACCGTATACCCTAGGAAAAGTTCCTCTGAGAATTCATCATCTATAAAGTAGGACGTCTCGTCTTGTAGCGATTGGCTACGCCCCATCTGAACGGCTTGTGTAAAGTTTGTTTCATGCTCCACGACTTTAACGCCACGTGAACGTAATAAGTTTTTCTTCCATTCTTTTGCTTCAACTGACATATGAACCGTTACTTCAAAGCCAAGTTTAGCACCCATGACCCCTACACTAATTCCTAGATTACCGGTCGTTCCTACAACAATACGGTAGTTAGAGAAGAAATCTTTAAAAGCTTGACTAGCAAATTTAGTATAATCATCTGTCTCTGAACTTAACATTCCCTGCTCTAAGGCAAGGGCTTCTGCATGCTTCAGAACTTCATAAATGGCTCCTCGCGCCTTGATTGTACCCGCAATAGGAAGTAAATCATCACGTTTTAGCCATAAATGTCCATCAATTTTGGTTTGATAATAAGATTCTAATTCATCTTTTATTTCATCAATCGAGCTTAATTTAGATTCAATCAAACCCTTAGCCTCTACCGTTTCAGGAAATGCTTCCATAATATAGGGTGCAAAACGAGCTAAACGATCCTCAGCATCTCTTATATCTTGCTTAGTAAACTTTGTTCTTTGATCCGCTTCCTTAAAATTAGGTTTAGATGTATTACTTAAAAATACCCGCTTTGTGTCAGCCACTTCTTTTAAATAAGGCACACTTTCTAACATTGATTTAATCTTTTCACTTACAATCATTTTTATCCTCCTGCGTCACAATACTTAATAAACTCAGTTTATCAGACTAAAGAGAAGAAAAAAACAGCTCTAAGTGCTTCTAACGAAACTATCATATAAAACAAACATCTACCGTTCGGTTTTTATGCTTAATTGTCAACTTCTAAACGGTTGGCTCATTCTTTTGTATCTCCACTTCAGCCATGTCGAAAGCATTATCTTTAGGTTCATAGCCAATTAAAGTTTTCAATGATTCGATTTCTAAACGATTGAAGCTATTGTTTGATATTCCATTAACAATTAGAAAAGGTTCTGACAACTCTGTGTTTAAACAACAATCAAGCAAATGATTGAAGTCATTTTCTGTAATAATTTCAGCCAAACCATTTAGATTAATTTCCTTAGAAAACTTTGAACCGGTTGTCGAATAATTACCGATTCGAATACCAATCGCTTCTATTCCTTTTTGATAAGCATAATAATTTGCAACTGATTCCATATATAATTTCGAAATACCATAATAACCATCAGGTCTGGTTGGATCATTGACCTGTATTTCTTTACCTTCTGGATAGCCATCTACCGCATGCACAGAACTCGCAAATACTATTCTTTTTAGCTTGCTCGCTTGTTCTGCATATTCAAATAACAGCTTAGGAATAATGAAGTTAGGTTGCCACACTTCTTCAAATTTGGCAAAGGCATCGGGATTACCCGCAAGATGAACAATGTACTCAATATCCTCTAACAAGCCCTCCCAAGCCTCGCTATTATCCAAATCAATTGCTATTTTTACTGCATCGAGTGCTAAATTTTCAGGATAATCATCAAAGTTACGATCGACTAAAGTTAAATGATAATCCCCTTCTAAATGCTTGGTGATAGCCTGGCCAATTGTACCTGCAGCTCCAGTAATTAACAATTTTTTCATTATCTTGCCTCCTGATTTATTTCGTTATTCACTTTTAGTATAGCACTTTGACTCTTTTAATAAAAAAAATAAAACCTCTACTCTTAAGTAAAGGTTTTAATATTTATCTATTGTTCCGTATAATAACGCAGATCAAAGCCAACTTCCGTAGGTGCGACAAATTCATACCCTTGATCTTTTAATACTGGAATTAACAAATCAATGACATCCGGTGTCGCTTGATGGGTATCATGCATCAATAATAAAGAATTCGGCTGTAAGTTCTCCATAATATGATTGTAAGTTAATGTCGTATCTTGGTAATACCAGTCCATCGAATCTATATTCCATAAGATCGATGTCATATCATCCATTAAATCAATTACTCTTTTACCACCTGCTCCAAAAGGTAAACGATAAATAGTGGGCCATACTCCTGTGACATCATGAATTGATTCTTGTGTCCATATAAATTGCTTGACAACCTCTTCATCGGACACTGTACTTAAATCGGGATGATTATAAGTATGATTCGCTATCGTATGCCCATCAGAGACAATTCGGCGGGCGACTTCTGGGAACTCATCAACATAGGCTCCCATGACAAAGAATGTCGCCTTTACGTCATGTTTAGATAAAACATCTAATAACTGTGTCGTAAATTCCTCATTCGGCCCATCGTCGAACGTTAAAGAAATAAGTTTTTCACTCACTTGTATTTCCCCTTCAAAGTAATAAACTAACGTATCTGTCCAATAAACTTCTTCCCAAAAAGTCGAATCATACTCTCCCATTTCTAAGCCACTCACAATGATATCTCCTACCTTATTTGCGTAAGATTGAAGTTGTTCATATAACTCTACTACTTTTGGTTGTTTACTATAGTCTGTTAATTGTAATTCAACCGCCTGTATTGCATTTATAACATCCAATAATTGTGAACGATTTTTTATACTTTTGGGTAAATTATTAATGGAAGTCTGAGCAATTTCGGTATATGCTACAACTGAATCAGCGTACTGATACAAAGACTTAATTTCTGCTGATAACAAATCACTCAACTGTTGATTCTGATTAGCTTCGAACGCTGCATGCTTTTCGTCAAGTAAACTTTGCGTAACAGATGCACGAACAAGTAATTCATCGGCAGGCAATACCTGATTTCCTTGTATGATTAAATCGTCCTGTTCATAAATAGTGCTTAATTCATTGATTGCATCGTACATTAATTGAGCTTGTTCATAACTTTCTTTATAAACCGATTGATTCTTATGACTTAAATCATCAATCGCTTCTATGGCTTTCACAAAATCAAACTTTGAAAGTTCGGGATTCAAAAAAATATGTTGTTCATCCATGAATAAAGCCTCTACTGCTTCATCAGCACGAGCGATTTGTTCCTTTGAATCACCAAGTAAGCCAGATAAAATAAATATAAGTAATGAAATTCCAATAACTGCTATAAGAGTCAGTAGAATATTTTTGCTTTTAATTAGTCTTTTATCTGTTCCCGCATTAGCTTTATAAGTATCTGCACTTTTAAACTTTTCAGCGATAGTTAATCCATCTAAATCAGTAGCGTCTTCACTTATTCGTTTACTTTTAACAGTCTGATTATCAATGGTGGCTTGCTTGTCAGCTGTATCAACTGAATCTTTACACCTACCAATTTCCTTGTCTATATCTTCACGATTCATTAACCATTCGCCTTCCTTAATAAATATTTCGGGTATTAAAAAATACCATTTTGTAAATTATATCACAAAATATATCCACAACGCATTCAAAGTTGCAACTATATAAAAAAAGTCAATATACTTACATGAATATCAACAAACTATAACCCCTGAACTCCCGAGACTCATAACGATTAATCCTGTGCTAAAGATTGATATTATCATCTTTAGCAACACGTTTTGTTTCCAAAAACTTCGTTATGTGTTATTAATATCATCATAACGAGGTGAGAAAAAATGTCAAAAGAAAAACAACCCACTATTATTAAACAACACGATAAACGCAGTGGACAAACGCATCTGTATGAATCGATGTCTTATTGAGATCCAAAAAAACAATCGCGAGCTAAGCGAAAACTGATTGGGAACTAAAACCCGAGACAGAAGAAGTGGTACAAAGCGATGGCCAGATAACAAAGAAAAAATCTGACGTGAGGCCTTTGCCTCCTTTAGCAGAAATCCAACGCGTTCTATGGTGCGACGGATGTTTTAGCGCAATTCGTGAAACAAGTCAGTTTAACAGACGACTTAAAAGTTATTTTTACAAATGATTATGCCTCTCTAAGATAACTAAACGAATTGAAAGTGGGGTCTTAGTCAAGATTAAAGAAGAAGCAGTAGAAGAAAAGTTAACGTATGCGTGCTACTTCGTTCTATTATCCAATAGTCGCATGACGCGTGCCCAAGTGTTGCGCCATTACCGTGATAAAGATCAAGTGGAGAAGGCCTTCATGAATCTAAAAGTTAGGTTAAACATGCGTCGCTTGAGAATGTCATCGCAACCTGGATTGGAAGGTAAACTCTTTGTCCGATACCTCGCCTTAATTTTAGCACCAGAACTAGAACATCGTATTGAGCAGGCAAATCTGTTTAAAGACTATAAGTTGGATGAAGTGTTGAAAGCATTTAATCACGTTGAATGTTTCATCCACTCATCCTTTAGTAAGATAATCGGCGAAATCCTCCTAAAAACAAGAAACGTTATATGAACAACTCAGTCTAAACATCTCGTCTCGTTAGGAGTACGGGATGTTAGGATAAAACATAAGAGCCACCAAATTTTCAATGAAAATACAAAAAAACCTTTAGTCGAATGAACAACTAAAGGGATTCAAAATTAAAACTGAATTGTTGTCTAATAACATACAACACTTGCGTGGCAACGTCCTACTCTCACAGGACCAAAGGTCCAACTACCATCGGCGCTAAGAAGCTTAACTGCTGTGTTCGGCATGGGAACAGGTGTAT
>NZ_JBQKLQ010000009.1:0-123189 GCF_052116145.1 Fundicoccus sp. Sow4_F4
TCGCGAGTGGGATAATTAAAATCAGATTCTCTGGTAAAATTAAATTCACCGAATTATTCACCATCTTTGGACACTTTTTCTAAGCGAACTCTCACACTCGCTATGTAATCCGTTCTAATTGTCCCACTCGGAGTTTGAGTGGAACAATTAAAACTCTAATGTGACCACTCAGATCGCGAGTGGGACAAATAGAATCAGATTCTCTGGTAAAAATTAAATTCACTGGATTTTTCGTCATATTTGGATACTTTTTCTAAGCGAACTCTCACACTCGCTATGTAATCCATACTAATTGTCCCACTCGGAGTTTGAGTGGAACAATTAAAACTTTAATGTGACCACTCAGATCGCGAGTGGGATAATTAAAATCAGATTCTCTGGTAAAATTAAATTCACCGAATTATTCACCATCTTTGGACACTTTTTCTAAGCGAACTCTCACACTCGCTATGTAATCCATACTAATTGTCCCACTCGGAGTTTGAGTGGAACAATTAAAACTTTAACGTGACCACTCGGAGTTTGAGTGGAACAATTAAAACTCTAATGTGACCACTCAGATTCCGAGTGGGACAATTAAAACTTTAATGTGTCGCCTCGAGAAATAAGTTCACGGGTTAGACAGGTGCGTGTAGAGCACCTTAATCAATCCCCCCTCCCCCTACCAACACAAAAAAACGAGCGATCAATTTATTTCAATCGATCGTCCGCCCGCCTTATATTAGTCCTATTTTTCCGAATAAGTTTAATTAAATTATTTCCTTCACGCGCCCAACAATGTTGGATTCAAGCATTACTTTAATCCCGTGGGGATGTTTGGGTGAATTTGTCAAAATGCGTTTGACGACGCCTTCCGTTAGTTTGCCTGTGCCTTGATCTTGTTTCTGCACAACTCTTACTTGTGAGCCGATTTGGATATTGGCTCTTTGTGTTCCTGCTGTCATAAACTGCCTCCTTCGTAATAAATTTGCGTGTAGCGGCGAACGTTCTCGACCTCGGACGATGAAAATGGATAATCCAAGGCGCCCGCCAATTCTTGTGATACTTCTAAATACAATGCTTGGCTGGTTAACAAGGCCTGCCAGATGGAGTTTTCATTCGATAAATCATAAGTAAACTGCAAACGCCGCTCGGTGTCCTCATCCAAAAAGTCCGGCAAAAATTTATAGGCCTTGCCCAAATCCAGCGAGTGCCCCGCTTGATAGACCGCTCGCCAGGCCAACACCTTTAACAATTCCTGACGCACAATCTGTTCGAAATGAGCCGTCGCATACAGATACTCCCCGCGACATAAACCCTTCACCACGTAAGTCGACACCCACCAAAACTCATTACATGCCTTGGCAAACACCTCCGCCGCAGGTAAATGTGTGTGGTACATGACCTCTTGCGACTTTGGCGGACCAAGCAAACGCTGATCCTTATCCAGCAAAACCTGCACGGATGCTTCCACCGCTTGATAATGCTCCCATTCAGCCAGTGGCAGCACAAATAAATCAATCCGATTACCATCTTCAAACAACATCAGATAGGACAAACCCTTTTCAAATGGCGCTTCCGGCTTCTGCATTATCAACCGCGGACCGAAATAATCCAACCACTCATCACTTGCTTCAAAACCAACAATATCACTGACAAAATAAGACACATCGTAGTCTTGAAAAGAATCCCGAATGACAGCCGCCTTCGACCTTGACCCCTCTAACGTAATCAAGCGAATGTGTTCATTCTCTTTGGCAAAACTGAGCAACAAAGCCAGCATATCTTCTTCTGTTCGAATGGCAACCCCCTCCTCACTAATAGAAAATAGGAAAGACGCTCACATTATCCGGAGCGTCTTAGTCTCATGTTAGTAATCTGCGTTATGAATCACATCGGTCACATCATCATCATCTTCCAATGCATCAATCATCTTTTCAAATTGTTCGACACTTTCTGCTGGCAATTCGATTGTCACATTGGGGATCATAGCTAGCTCAGCTTGTGCTAACTCATAGTCAGCTTCCAACACCTCGCGAACCGATTGGAAATCCGCTGGGTCAGAATAGATTTCAAAGACTTCATCAGATGTTATTAACTCCTCGGCACCTGCTTCAAGCACAGCCAACATCATCGTATCTTCATCCACCTCTAAACCTTCTCGCTCAACTGCAAGATAACCTTTGCGCTCAAATTGGAAAGCGACAGAGCCTCTTTCCCCCAGCGTGCCGCCATTATGGGTGAAGGCGGTTCGGACTGAGCCACCCGTGCGGTTACGGTTGTTAGTTAAAGCATAAACTAATACAGCCACACCATTTGGTCCATAGCCTTCATAACTCACTTCATCATAATTTTCACCAGCGCCAGCATCGGTAGCTCGCTTGATGGCGCGCTTAACATTCTCGTTGGGTACGTTAGCTGATCGCGCCTTATCTAAAGCTTGACGAAGCGCTGGATTTAATTCTGGATCTGCACCATTTTTAGCGGCCACATAAATTTCACGCGCTATTTTTTGAAATATTTTGCCACGTTTGGCGTCTTGTGCATTTTTACGGCCTTGTATATTTTTCCATTTTGAATGTCCTGCCATTTCCTCACGTCCTATCTTGTAGTCTCTTTAGCTTATCATATTGCCTTGTTAGCGACAAATCCGACTCAACATTCTAATCAATCTGTAAATTTCGGTGGAATTGATGTAATACCGTATTTTTCATACTGGCTCTTCATTTGCTCTTGACGTTCTTTAATCACCAGTAGTTTCGAAGTTCCATGACACAATAATTTACCGCTTTGGTCAGTAATGGTCGCTTCCGATAGGCAGACCGTACGCCCAACCTTAACTGCTTTTGATGTAACAATCAACGTTCCCTTTGTAACGGTTCCCAATAAATCAGCCTTTAGATCAATCGTCGTCAAGCCATCCGCTTCATCTAGCTGGCCGTATGCCGCCCAGTAAGTCGCGCTATCGATTAAAGATTCGTAGACACCACCATGAATGCCACCATAAGGATTCAAGTGTTTTTCTTCTACTATCATTTCCATGCGGCAAGAATCAATGCCCAACTCGATTGTTTTCATTCCTAATAGCGAAGCGAATGGACTCGCGTTCGCAAATTTTAATAAGACGTCTATATGTTCTGGATTTAATGTTTTCATGTTATGCTCCCTTCAATTATACCCTGTCGAAATACTATGTATTACTTATATTAACCAGTGCTATGACCGTTTTTCAGCCTCTAGAAGATCCTTTCACCTCGCGTGACTAGGGCATTCCCCACCAATCTTTGTCAAATCCAGCCAAACAAAAAAAGCGCCTAGCCACACACGGTAGACACTCTCCATTGATTTCTCTTAGCCTAAGCCAACAGACGCTTTCAATTGATCAACTAAACGTGCAATGTTCAAGGTATCCTGATGGGACATCAAAGGACTCTCAAGCTTTTGCTCACGAAGACAGTCAACCGCATGCTGAATTTCACTATAGAAATCGTCATGGTCGTAGCCAACGTCAATCCGCTCTGTTTCCCCATCAATCGTCAACTCATAGCTAGCCGCCCGGTGGAAATCTGGAATACGTACTGACCCCTTCGTTCCTTCAATGATAGCAACCGTCTCAGTTTCACGGTCAAAAGCCGTTTCAATCACACCTGTCACTCCACCTGCTTCCAGAGTCGCGTTAACATAAATTTCAATATTATTCGGATGCATCACATACTCAACCTCCACCACTTCCATCGGCGACGGCATAAAATCCTCCAGGACTGATAGATTGTAAACGCCCATATCCAACAACGTCCCGCCTTGCACCGGTTCGAAATGATAGCTCGACGTCGCCTCATTGAACACATGACATAAAGAAGTCGTCACTTTACGAATTTCACCAATTTCTCCCTGGTCAACACGAGCCTTTAACTCGATATAAGCCGGCACAAATCGACTTTTCTGCGCCTCCATAAAGAAAACTCCCTCAGCGGCCGCTAAATCTATCATTTCCTTAGCTTGAGTATGTGTCAAAGCCGCAGGCTTCTCACATAATACCGCCACTTTCGCCTTCAAAGCTTGCTTAACCCACTGAGCATGGTATTTGTGCGGCACCGCAATATAGACTGCGTCGACCGCTGGATCCTCCAATAAGGCTTGATAGCTATCGTAAGCACGCTCACTGGGATGAACTGCACGAAACTGCTCGGCCTTCTCCATCGTACGACAAGCCACCGCATATAAACTCGCCCCCTCAACTAACTCTAAAGCTTCCGCAAAGCGATTCGCAATATTGCCTGCACCAATAATTCCCCATTTGACCATTTGACACCTCAATCTCTAAATTTTCCTACTTAAACAATAAGCGTTTCCAACCTCAAGAATAGCACAATCCGTCACATTCTCAAAACAATTTAACTAGTTATTGACGCAACCTAGTGAAAGCTCGTATCCCGATCTGATTGACCCTTTCAAAGCCCAGTGACTCGTAAAACAACTGCGTTTTCTCGGTATCATCAGTCATCAAATGTAATTGATAAACTTTTGAGAATTCGGACACAATAAGATTCAACAATTTCTGGCCAAGGCCACGGCGTTGAAAATTTGGATGAATTAATAAATCTTGAATAAAAACAATTGAATAGCCATCGCCAACCACACGAATGATGCCGACTAATTGCTCCCCCTCAAAAGCAGCCAATACTTTTAAGGAATGTTTGAAGGCACTGCGTAACATTTGAGGATTTTGCGTATAATTGGTCCAGCCAACACTTGCATAAAGCGCCAAAACTTCTGCCTCTTGATAAGTTTCATAGACCTGAATCGTCACCGTCATCTGTTCCACTCCCTTTCTAGACCACCTAAAAGACAAACTAAAAAATACCAACTATTGACTAATAAAGACAAACACATTGAGCGCTTGCCACTTAGACTTGTTTGTCTTAAATATTAACACAGTTACTTCATTCATTGCAGTCGCAAGCATGAAGTCCTGTTAATTTCCACTGCCACATCCCATGATTAATGCTCCTTAATCGCAGCCTATCAACTTTTCCATAAGGAACCCCACCTGATAGGCTTCTACTCAATAACTCTTACTCAAAACGAAGAACTTTTAGACGGCTTGATCCATTAAAAGCCAAGTTCTCACTTAGATTCTATTCCATAAAGAATCCCCCTTATAGACGGTTGCAAAAAGCAGCCGTCTATAAGGGGGATTTGTTAGTCATTCTGATAGCAGACCTTCATCAAGTGCAAGCTCACTAATTGTTATAAGTCTGTTTCCGAACCACCTGTGACACCATAAATTTGACCAGTGACATAACTGGCTTCTTGAGAAGCTAAGAAGACATACACTGGGGCTAATTCAACAGGTTGTCCAGCACGTTCTAAGGTCTCTGATTGACCAAAAGTTTCTAAATCGCCGTCTAATTTCCCGCCATCTAATTGGAGTGGTGTCCAAATGGGTCCCGGTGCCACACTATTCACGCGCACACCTTTTTTACCAAAATACTTGGACATTCCAACTGTAAAGTTTGAAATGGCCGCTTTGGTTACTGCATAATCCAATAGTGAAGCAGATGGATCTGTCGCTTGAACAGAACTGGTTGTGATGACTGCACTCCCTGCTTTTAAATGCGGTTCAGCCGCCTTTAAGGCCTCATACATACTTATAATATTGACTTGGAACGTATCATTTATTTGTTCCATTGTTAAATCCGTTAAAGTTTCTGTTGCGATTTGTTGGGCGGAATTTAAGACTAGAATGTCTAAGCCACCTAAAGCTTTGACGGTTTGTTCCACTAATTGCGTTGCGACACCTTGTTGACGTAAATCGCTAGGAATAGCAACGGCCTTACGACCGGCTGCTTCAATTAACTTCGTCACCGCTTCGGCATCTGGCTCTTCGCCTGGGAAATATTGAAAGACGACATCAGCACCTTCACGTGCATAAGCAATAGCAACGGCTCGTCCAATCCCCGAATCAGCACCCGTAATTAGCGCACGACGCCCTTCCAAACGCCCCTTACCTTCATAAGACTCTTCTCCACAATCTGGTACTGGCATCATGTCTTCTTGTAAAGCGGGTGATTTTGCAATTGCTTCGTTTTCTTGTGAGAAACCTTCTGTGTAATATTGCTTTCTAGGATCTTTGACTTTGTCATTTGTCATAAAATTGCCCTCTCTATGTTTAGATACTCTTAGTATAGCATGCAAGAAAACACATCGTTAATGATATGCAAGCTCTAATACCTAAGCACATGATAAAGAAGCTAAGGACATTCTTTTCTTTATAAAATATTAATTTTTATAAAGAAAAGGTTAAACCAACAATCCCTTCAATCATTAAGACATCCAGCAAATGAACGAGTAGCCAAACACCGACGCAAAGTGTGAACAAAGCACTCAAGGGGACAACAATCTGGAATAATAAATGTTTCGTTTTATGACGGGCGATTCGCATGGCCAAAAGCGCACCCACGCCTCCTAAACACACACTTGAAAGAACTAAACGCTTTTCTGATAGACGATAAGCCCCGCTTCGCG
This sequence comes from Fundicoccus sp. Sow4_F4, assembly GCF_052116145.1. Taxonomy (NCBI): domain Bacteria; kingdom Bacillati; phylum Bacillota; class Bacilli; order Lactobacillales; family Aerococcaceae; genus Fundicoccus; species Fundicoccus sp. Sow4_F4. The sequence continues at coordinate 6,508 of NZ_JBQKLQ010000009.1, forward strand.
CTAGCTTTTTATCTTTTGTAAATAAATAATAACTATAACTATTTAAAACCAATAATAATACCATTGCAATCAGTATTCCTTCGATTTTTCTCATTCCTTTCCTAAAAAAACACCTTCTAATCATAATGTTTAGAAGGTGTCGATTAGATTTAAATTAATCATTTTCAAAAGCCAAAGCTTCTTCTGCTTGTTTTACTTCAAAGTCATCTAACATCACACGAACTTCGTCAGTTGACTTGGTATCCATTAAGGCCACACGTAAATCACTTGCGCCACGGAATTCGCGCACATATATTTTGAAAAAGCGTAAGAGCGGTCTGAAATTACGCGGCTCTTCAGTAGAATGTTGATCAAATAAATCAAGATGTAATCTCAATAGATTCAATAAATCCTTGCTGTCGTGCTCTTTAGGTTCGATTTCAAATGCATAAGGATTGTGGAAGACACCGCGACCAATCATCACACCATCCACGCCATATTTGTCAACTAATTCTAAACCAACTTGACGATTGGGAATATCACCGTTAATCGTTAATAAGGTATTCGGCGCAATTTCGTCACGCAATTGTTTAATTTCCGGAATCAATTCCCAATGTGCATCCGCTTTACTCATTTCAACTTTCGTACGTAAATGAATCGATAAGTTTGCAATATCTTGCTCCAATAAATGTCTCAACCATGTACGCCATTCCTCAATCTTCGCATGACCTAAACGCGTTTTAACACTGACTGGTAAACCACCCGCTTTAGCCGCTTGAATCAAATCAGCTGCCACTTCAGGACGTAAAATCAAGCCTGCACCGCGTCCATGTTTAAAGACGTTTGGCGCCGGACAGCCCATATTTAAATCGATGCCCTTGAAGCCCATCTCGGCCATCCCAATGCTCATACGCTCGAAGTATTCAGGCTTATCCCCCCAAATATGCGCCACAATCGGCTGCTCATCCGCTGTAAACGTCAAACGCCCACGTACACTCTCGATACCATCTGGATGACAATAGCTCTCACTATTCGTAAATTCCGTAAAGTATACATCCGGTGCCGCCGCCTCAGCAATCACATGACGAAAGACGACATCCGTCACGTCCTCCATCGGCGCTAATACGAAAAATGGCCGTGGCAATTCTTGCCAAAAGTTTTCTTTCATTTTCTCACAAATTCCTTTCATTCACACTCGCTCTTCCCTTTGATTCTTGAACCAAAGTCAAACAGCCAGTCAATCTCCCGTTTATAAACAAAGAAAAAGCAGATTTAATCTGCTCATTTAAAGTGCATTTAATTGTTATTAGTCCTATATTCCAAGAAATTCTATTGTAACAAACTTCGCTCAAAAAGACAGTACTAATTGCACTCTGGACGCTTTTTTAGAGAATTTTTAAGCAATTAAGTCCGCTTGTAACCAGTCATTAGACACAATGACGCGCTTTGCTTCATAAACAGATGATCAGCCTCGTAAATAATCTGGACTTTCACCCCTTCAACATTCTGCCGCTAGTTTACGGCGGTTAAAACCAGGATGAATGCTATCCGACTAAACGCTCCAAATTTTATTCTCGCCTGATAACAATAAAAAACGCCTCCCTTGGCATAACTTTCGCCAAAGAAAACGTTCCCTTCAGAATAGGACTTTAAGCCACATGACTATTTATCAAAATCCATTAACTTCAAACCGACGGCCTCATCCTGACTCCGCTCAATAGTACCGTCTAACATAGTACCGTTTAACACCGTCACATAACTCTCCATTGTGACACTCGTATAAGCTTCGTTTAAATGTCCACCAATTGTCGACAGATCACTACGCCCCAGCACAATATGTAAGGGCGGATGGTACTTGCCGTCATTTAAAGTCAAGCTTCCCGTTAAAGAGAGTACCTCAAATTCTTCTTCTAATTGGTGTTTTTCATAATCACGCGTATTTAGATGGAAGAACGCTAAATCAACCTTATCCACAGCACCAATGCCAGTAATAGTCGCCGCTTGAATTGTCCCCTTTTCAGTTAAAGCCTCCATACTAGCCATGATTTTCTCACCAACTGCTAATTTCACAATAATCTGTTCACCAAATAGTTTGTATTCCAAGCCAAATTCTCCTTTCGAAAGTGGTCTTCCTAGCCAATCTAACCGTCGCTTACTCTACTTTAGTCTATCGAAGCTTGCCCTTAGTTTTTTTAAAAAAAGAAGATGCTCGACAGCTTGTGGACCTAAGCCTCCGCTACCAATAGAAAATCCCCGTCTAAGCGACAGGTGTCAGCTTGAAAACGGGGCTTCTCGCTATTTTCTAAATTCTTCAAACAGTTGCTCGAATTTGGCAGTAGCTTGGCGGGACTTATTTAAATGGGTCAGATTGTGTTGATAATTCTTCGCCATAAAATGATAGAAGATAATATCAACGGCATACATCTGACTCAACAATGAGATGGTCGCGCCACTTCTGAGTGGTGCTTCCTGCGTATCAGCTGTTGTCAGGCCAATATCGGCTAATTCTCTTAGCGGGTTTAGGGAGTCTTTCGTTAAAGAAACCGTGTTTAAGCCGAGGTCATTCGCCAGTTCCATTAACAATAAACCTTCTCCTTTATCGCCACTATTGGAGATACCGATATAAACACACCCTACTTCAGCGATTGCCATCAATGCCGACATTTCGTGCGCATCTTGCGTACAAAAGACTTGCTTGCCAATCCGGTTAAATTTTTGTTTGATGTCTGAGGCAACTAAAAACGAAGCGCCCAGACCATGGATAAACATTGCGGGAGCTTGAGCAATTAAATCAACAACTTGATCAATCGACTCATCTTCTAAGACTTCATTGGTTTTTTCAAAGAAGAAATTAGTATTAAATAATAATTTTTTCTTGATGTCTTCTAGAGCCTCATTAGGGGCAATATCGGTCAAGAGTCCCGCATCGATTTGCGCCGACTGTGCTGAGAGCTGTATTTTGAATTCGGTGAAGCCTTTAACACCAATCGAATTACAGAAACGGATGACTGCGGCTGAACTTGAACCGGCCTCGGCTGCCAACTTGGTGGCACTCATTTGAATAATCTCCGTCGGTTTCTTCAGAATAAGTTCGCCAATTTTCCTTTCGGATACAGGCAATGACGGTAATTGGCTTTTAATTGTCATCAATAATGTTTGAGCCACTTCGTTACTCCTCTCGTCATCTTTTTATCTATCTATTATACTTTATGCTGTTGATTAAAGTGATGCGTCGATTTCAGTTGCTTCCATAGCTTCTGCTGGTACACCGAACAAGTAAGTTGCGATGAAACCACCAACGTATGCTGCGACTAAACCTAAAGCATACCCCCACCATTTGCCATCAGCAATTAATGGAAGTAAAGCAACACCACTTGGTCCAACGGCAGTTGCGCCAACTTGACCAATCGCACCGATTACAGCACCACCAATACCACCACCAATACAAGCTGTGATGAATGGACGACCTAAAGGTAAAGTAACTGCATAGATTAAAGGTTCGCCGATTCCTAGGATACCTACGGGTAATGACCCTTTAATGATGTTAGTTAATTGTTTGTTTTGGCGACATTTCATCCAAATCGCGAATGAAGCCCCCACTTGCCCCGCACCTGCCATCGCAAGGATTGGTAATAATAAAGTTGAACCAGTCTCAGCAATCATTTCAATATGGATTGGTGTTAATACTTGGTGTAAACCAAACATTACTAATGGTAAGAAGGTTGATCCCAGTACGAAGCCGGCAAATGCGCCACCTACTTCAAGTACCCAGTTAATACTACCAATTAAACTAGCTGAAATCACACCTGCGATTGGCATAATTAGGAAAATTGTGATGAGTCCCACTACAATTAATGATACAGTTGGTGTCACAATAATATCTAATGAATCTGGCACAACTTTGCGTAATTGTTTTTCAACGATTGATAGAATGAAGACTGCAAAGATTACTCCGATCACCCCTCCTTGACCAGCACTTAACGGATCACCCGTGAAAAGGTTAGTCAGTGGTTGGTCGACGTTCATACCGTTTAAGTACACAACCCCGGCAATAACCCCACCAAGACCTTCAGTCGCGCCAAAGACTCTTGCAGCATTAATACCAATATAAACGTTCAGGTAAGCAAATAAACCATTTTGTAAAATTTTCATAACTGAGAAAATTTGTGTCCAAGAGTTTGGATCAAGTGTTCCAGCCGTCATTAAGTTTTGAATAATCGACGCAATCCCACCAATAATCCCTGCCGCAACAAAAGCTGGAATTAACGGAACAAAAATACTTGCGATAATATTTAAGGCACGTTTGAATGGTGTATCATTTTTCTTTTTATAAGCACTTTTTACTTCTTGAGTGATTCGTTGGCCTTCAGCACGACCATCCGTTAAAGAAGTGTCTAAGTTTTCATTGATACTCGCACCTTTTTCTTGACCAGCCATACCTGCCATTTGAGTCGCCACTTTTTGTGCGGTTCCTGGACCAACAATCACTTGTAGATTGTCGCCATCTTGAACAACTCCCAAAACGCCCTCAATTTTCTTTAAGGCCTCTTGGTCAACCTGCCCCGCGTTTTTCAAATCAATTCTTACACGCGTCATACAGTTATAGACTTTCGTCGTATTTGCGTGCCCGCCAATGTGCGCGTAAATCCCTTGCGCAATTCTTTCTTCTTTCGATAATGCCATTTTATTTCCTCCTTTTAATCTCCTAATAAAAACACTCATTGCAAAATATGACTCTTATAGCGTCTGGTGAATAAAACCTTTTGCTTGCTCTAGTTTCGCTGTCGCCTCCTCTTTGTTTGAGCCTGTTAAAATCATAACGATAGCCAATTTAACATGCTTATCCGCTGCTTCAAAAGCCCTTTCTGATGCTTGATAATCACAGTCTGTGGCTTCCATAATAATTCGTTTCGAACGTTCTTCTAATTTCTCATTAGTCGCTTGCACATCGACCATCAAGTTTTGGTAAACTTTACCAATCCCAATCATGGATGCTGTCGAAATCATATTTAAAATCAGTTTTTGAGCTGTCCCAGCTTTTAAACGCGTGGAACCTGTTAAAACTTCCGGTCCACAATCCACTTCAATAGGCATTTGACTGTACTGACTAATCTCACTATTCAAATTACAAGCAATCGTGGCGGTACTTGCGCCAACTTGCGTTGCATATTCCAAGGCACCAATCACATAAGGCGTGCGACCGCTGGCCGCAATTCCTACAACCGTATCTTTAGCGGTTAAATTTAAAGCGACTAAATCTTCCTTACCTAAGACGGTCGAATCTTCAGCCCCCTCAACCGCTACGGTCATCGCTTGTTCACCGCCTGCAATTAAACCAACGACCATTTCTGGTGACACACCAAAGGTCGGCACGCATTCTGCAGCATCCAAGACACCTAAACGGCCACTAGTTCCAGCCCCCATATAAATAAGACGGCCACCTTGTTTAAATGAGGCAATCGCAGCTTTGACGACCGCTTCAATGTCTGGTAACGCTAATTCAACTGCTACTGGTACTTTGCGATCTTCTTGATTCATTTTCGCCAACATCTCTGCTAAACTCATTCCATCCAAATTCATGGTCTCTCGATGACGACTTTCGGTCGTTAATTTATCTAAATTCATTCTATTTCCTCCCAATCAAACTCAAACTTTTGTCCCGGTCCACAATAATTGACTAAGTCCCTATAGTCACTTTGAATATGACCTAAAACATTGACACGTTCATCTGCTTTTAATGCTCTTTTCGTTACCTGAACTTCTCCTGCATATCGTTCATAAGCGTCATTGTCAATCGTAATAGTTCCTTTCGGCCGCTTGGCTGCCTTGCTCAAAGCCTTGACCGGCTGACTTTTCCGCAAGCGTGCCTCGGCACTTCGAATCACATCTCTCGCTCCATCCAGACGGTTGCTGTGGCGCCCTTTCAAGCTAGTCACTTGTTGCTTTATTAGTTGATCATCGGCTGGCGTTATGCCTTGAGCTAATCGAATGGGTAACGTGAGGACATCTTCTTTTATATACTTCTCAAACAGCATGATTGCCTTAGCTGATAATTGTGGATCACCTATGTAAATATGGTCGACTTTAAAGCGTTTGACCATTTCAAGTGCCGCCACAAATGCTTGGCCACCGCGGTGTTTTTCTAGTGTGGGTAATGTTTCATAGAGTGGCCCTCTCAAGCGTTGATCCCCTGGTACAAAAGCCATGACCGTAAAGCCTTGCGCCTGCAACCACAGATTTTTCAACTCAAATTCTTGACTCCCTAATCCTGTTTCTGGCCTTGGATAATAATTATGCCAGGCCTCCATCCGCGTGAAATCGGCCTTTGCAGCTTTCAATTGTGACACGTCAGCTTGTGTGAGCGTGCTGGCGTTTAAAGCAATCTTTATGTGCTGACTTAAGCCGGCAATCACCTGATTTGAAATACCATAGTCCATTCGAAGGCCCGTAATCCCCCAGTCCACTAAGGGAAAAACATTGTCAAAGTCCAAACCTAATTTAGCTAACGCATTCCCTGAAATATCAATGACTAATTCCAAGCCGTGTTCTTTGGCAATGGCCCCAAGACTTTGCAATCGTTCCAAGATTGGTCCGTTCTCTTCTTCTGGTATATGAATCGACGAGAAGATCCCCTTGAAGCCGGCTACTTTCATGGCTTGTATATACGCCAGATGTTCATTGGTCAAAGCCTCATTGAGAAAAATTGAAAAGCCAAACATCGAACCCCTCCTTGTAATCGTTTTCCTTCATCTTTATTATACTGACGTAAAATAATATTTCAAGTATTTTGCATAATTATTCATTTACATAAAACTTAATTTTACAAATAGGTCGGTTTTTCAGGCGAAAACAAGCAAAAAAAGACCCAGAATGGGTCTTTTGCTTGATTAATGTTCGTTTGGATCGTCAAGGTCATCTTGTTGCGTTTTGTGAACGGTACCTGGCTTATGTTCAATGGCACCATAGACCGTAATCATCTTCACATCTTCCTTACCTTCATTAATGATATTGTGCCACATGCTTGCTGGGACGAGCACGCTGTCACCTGCTTTAACTAAGTGTTCTTCTAAGTTATCTTCCATCTTTCCGACTTGTGCGGTTGCTTGCCCTTGAACGATTTGGTAAAGCTGGTCAATGCCAGCATGGGTTTCGAGTCCCATCTCAGTGCCTGTTGGAATTGTCATTAAAGTGATTTGTAAGTTAACACCTGACCAAAGCGTGGTTCTAAAATTATCATTCTCGAGTGCCAATGCTTCTAAACTATCAAATCTTGGTATTTTGCCATTGTCTGTAAAATCAAAACTCATTGTAAACGCCTCCTTGTTAAGGTAAGTGTAATTCAAAAATCAGTCGACAAGCAAGAAGGTTTAGTTGGTGTAAGCACTCTAGGGTTTTCGTTCCTATTTTGCTATAATTGTTTTAAGGAAGAAGGTGGGCCGTTGGAGGCAAAACATTTACAATTAGTGGCGTCGGGGCCTGAGGAAAAGGTTTGGCTGGCAGAGATTACGGATGAGGATGAAACCTTTAAGTTAAAGCGAGATTTCTTGCCGGAAAAACAGGCCAGTATTTGGGATTTGTATCCGGGCTGGTATCAAATTAATGGTTTGGTGCCTGGTTTGGCGCCTTTTCAAAAGGAATACGTCAAGGTGGAGCATGGCGAAATGACGCGTTTTCTGAATTTTCGTTGGATGATGCAGGAGTTGCCCAAAATCAAGGCCTACGAGCCGCAGCGTTTAGAGCGCGTCAAACATCAAATCCGTTTGGAATTGGATGAAATCAAAGAGGCGGCTCCTTATGAGCCAGTGGCCGAGGCGATTGAGCGTCAAAAAGAAGATTTGGATCTATTGGAGTCGTCGAGCCAGGCGATTGCCAGTTTGGGCATGGTGCGTAAGCGAAAAGCTGCGATTATTAAGCAATACAATGACCATTTCGAAAATTGGGAGGAACATTGGGACTAGAATTGGAAGCTTTCGGATGACATAATGGCGGAGTATTGCCTTTGCAAGGCTTGCCGATAGCATTCTGTGAATTTTGATGAATTTAGGCTTTAATTTCCGCGATATTCTTAAGGTAATTAAATATTTAACTTTTAATGTGTTAACTCGCGGTTTGAGTCGACATGTTAACTGGTCTAACGTGTCGACTCGATCTCCAGTCGACACGTTAGATTTGTTGCCGCAAGTCAAATTTCTAACAAGAACTTTAGCGAACGAGTATGTGCCAATTCTACTATTCAAGGTGTCAATAATTAGTCATTTAGCTATCTCGCTACTTTCATAAAATCGTCACGCAATGCAATGGAGTGACTCCTTTAGCTTTCTTTGAAGAAGCACTCGGCTCCAAGGTCTACCTGAAATGCTACACCACTACCAGAAAACATAAAGGTGTCCGACTCTGACTAGTCGGACGATTCATACAAGAGCCAGCTCGCTTCTTTCATAAAAGCGTCACGCAATGTAATGGAGTGACTCCTTTAGGTTTCTTTGAAGAAGCACTCGGCTCCAAGGTCTACCTGAACTACACCACCCCAAGGCACCACAAAAATCACCCAACAACCAGTACTATACCAGTCATCGGGTGAGGCTTAGCGTCTATTCAATTTTACTGTTAATGTTTAATGGCCTCTAAACACTTAAGCACATAAATTATTTGGCTGTGTCGACTTGCGCTTGGAAAGTTTTGGCACCCGCAAAGCCTGCGAATGAACTAATAACTAAGGCGATTAACATACCAAAGAATACGTATAATGAGTATCGGGCCGTAGCATTAGCGATTTCTTCTGCTTGGATGCGTGCGTCTTCAATCGCTTGTTCCGCATCTGCTCTTAATTCCGCAATCGCAGTTTCGGCTTCGGCTAACATTTGCTTCGCTTCTTCAGTGGCTGCAGGATAACCTTCCTGAATATTCTGCACAGCCTCTTCGACTTCTTGCTCTGTTAAATCTGAGTTGTCCGCGATTGCTTGCGTCAAGTCTTCTTCATCAATTTCAGCAGCAAGCCCTTCGACACGCTCTTGAATCGATGTCGTGACCTCGTCAAAGACTTGGGCTGGATCTTCGCCATCAACTACAATACGTTTACCCGCATCAGAAATTTCATTCACGGTCGCATCTAATTGTCCTTGTAAATATTCAGGTTGTAATTGCTCAATATCTGAATTTTCTAGGGCATCGACCACATCTTGTTCTAAGTCCATCGTTGATAAATCAACATTCACATTCTCTGAAATTGTTTGGAAGGCCTCTTCGGATAAGTTGCCAACTGCGTCGCCCGCTGTCGCTAAAGTTGTACCTACCGCATCTCCCGTCACACCGACTAAGGAGCCAACCGCATTAAAGGCTGAAGTTGCAGTGGATGTCATTAAAAAGAACATCGCGATTAAGCTGACTGCCCAAGTTAAGAAACCATGAACAAAGCCGGCGCGACTCGCGGTTAAACCAGCCACGTAACCTGCCAAACCTAAAGAAACGACTAAAGCAAAAATGATCCAAATAACTAAGCCCATGCCAACACCTTCTAAAGGATTGGCGGCGGTTAAGTCTGGCGCTCCAAAACCAATCGACGCTCCTACTAATGAAAACATCAAGCTAGTCGCAATAAAAGTAACCAATCCGGCAAAAATACTGGCCCATGAAATATTCAAACCTGCTTCTCTTGACGGTGCGTCATATACATATTTACTGAAAAAATTACCTTTTCCCATTTCATTCACCTCTCTAAAATTAGTTTATCGACAAGGCAACGTTTGCCCTTTTTTCATACGTTGCGTTAACAATGCATAAGTTTATTACAAACGAGATACATCCCCTTTACATTTTGATAACTTCTATAAACTATCGTAAACCGGAATTATATTTTTCTCAATTGATACGCTCACTAACTTTCATTCAATCCCCTCTAATATTTCGCCGTAAATTTTATAATAATATTGTGCCTTTATATTGTGGGCTTAATATCTTCCGAATGAACTAGCTTGGTTTGCTTTAGGTAGCCAAACTAGCCTATAATAAACTTACAACATCCTTAGGAGGTTCAAATGAAAACACTCAAGACACTGGCAAAATATCTCTGTAAATATCTCCCGCCACTTTGGTTGCTCCTTTATTTATGGCCCAACAAGCAAAAACAATGGCCTTTTTTCGCGGATGCGACAGACAAACCTTATAACATTGCCCACCGTGGCGGTCCTGCTTTAGCGCCTGAAGAAACGTTGGAGGCTTTTACCAAGGCCGATGAGGTCGGTGCGGATATGTTTGAATATGATGTTCACATCACTAAGGACGGTCATTTAATTGCCAGTCATGACCCGACGGTTGATCGCGTCACAACGGGAACTGGGCTAATTAATGGTATGACACTCGCAGAAATCAAGGCCCTTGATGCTGGCGAGAAGTTCGTTGATCTGGATGGTAAGCACGCTTTCCGTGGCAAAGGCATTACGTTAGCAACTGTTGAAGAAATTTTCCAAACCTTCCCAAATAAGCGGGCGGTGATTGAACTAAAAGACACGAATCATCCGGCTTTATATGAAGCAATGGTCCAAGAAATGTGGCGCATTGTGCAAAAACATCAGATGGAAGACAAGGTAATCGTGGCCAGTTTTGACCATGCGATTAATCAGCGTTTCAAAGAAATTTCCAAAGGTCGTGTCGCAATCGGGGCTGGTGAAAGCGAAGCCACGCAATACATCGTCAAGATGGTGTTGCGACTCAACTCTCTGGCCAAAACAGATTCGCAGGCCCTACAGTTGCCGCTCAAACAACGCGGTATTGATTTGACTCAAAGAAACATCGTCAAAGGCGCCCGTCGCCAAGGCATCGATATTTACTACTGGACAATCAATGACCCGATAACCATGCGCAAACTTTTGCGTCAAGGCGTGGACGGTATCATGTCGGATAATCCCGACTTGCTACAAAAGGTTATGGATGAAGAATTTCGGAAAGCCTAAGTAAGCGTCACTGACCAAGCATTTCACCAAAATAAAACACCTCAACGACCGTTTTTTCAAGGTCGCTGAGGTGTTTATTAATTGTCGTTTGGATTTCGGTAATGAACTATCACTTGATATGTCAAAACCTCAGGGTGCAAGGCTTTTTCCAAATGTTGTAAGAGTAACATCAGCCAACTGAAAGCTAAGAAAAAAGCAATTAATTCAAAGCCAGTTAAGGTGATATAGTCACCTACCATATAGAGAGTCGTTACTGCGACCAAGACCGCCCCTAGCGCATACGACAACCATTGAAATTCACGCGTTACTTTTGGCAGTAGCCACTTGACCCCAATAATCATCAAGATGATCATAATTACCAACATCTCAGCTGACTTATTATGATAGTATGGCATCCTGCCTGGCCCATCTGCTGGGAAATAGCCTACCATGCCTAAACTAATAGCGGTGATTGTCAACAAGATACGCAAAATACTTGCACCTAAATGCTTAGGGAACTGCTCTTTCAAGCCGACAAAAATATAATCGACCAAGGCAATCATCAATAAAGCCGATAAAATCAGGGTTGAATTAAATTGCCAAGAACTTGTCGCCTGATTTGACCCTAAAAAGCTCAAGTGAACTTGCCACCACTCTTCTTGATTATTTGTCACCATTGCGATGACTACACCCCCTAATACGACAAACACCAATAGCTTCGTCATAACGGAAGGCGATAGAATCAAAACGAAATGAATCATTAAGTAATGCACCAAGGCAAAGACAATAAAAGCCAATAAAGTGGACAGATAGAGATCCAAATAAAGATTCACAAACAAAGTGGATAACAAATAAAACAAGAAGAGCATGGCGATTAGAATGATGATGGCAAAGGAAATAAGGATGGTCGGGAAATTCCGCCAATAAATTTTCTCTAGATGCGAGTAGCCCTGCCTTTTCCAGCGGACGAAATAAAAAGCAAAAGTCAAGACGCCACTCACGACGCCTAAGGCGGTCACTGTACTCCCAATGGAAAAGCCACCAGTCAAGGCAAATAAGGCTTGCCCACGAAAGAAAAAAATCAGGAAAAAGATGGCCGTCACTAAGACAGAGGGAAACAGAAATTGCCTAAGTGCTGCAATCTGATGGCCTTTATTTAGCGTATCGGACTGTAAACTGTACATATGATTGTCGATAATTAATTGAATTTGATGTTTCTGGGCTAATTGCAGCGCCTGTTTCGATTCAATATATAGATCCATTGTCTGTTCTTGCTTTTCTTGGGTCACTATTCTCCACCTTTTCCTCTGCTTCAGCCATTCTCCACAACTCGTTTCATGCCAACTTCAAAATGGCATCAACTTGAAGTTGGACCGACTAAGCTTGATAAGTTAACTGCTTAAGGCCAGTCTGATCCAAAATTTCAAGCCGATTCGGCTTGGGTTGCTTGACTAGGCCGGCTCTGGTTAATTTTCCCAAACCTCTACTAAAGGACTCAGGTGACATGCCCAAGAAAGAAGCAATATTCTTTTTAGTGGAAGTGAGCGTAATGGTCGTCGTCGCTTGCCTAGCGGCTTCCTCCAATAAATAATTTGCTAAACGACTTTGGACACTTTCGGACGTAATCCAGGTCGTTTGTTGTTCAGATTCCTCCAAGCGCTCAGACAACACACTCAATAATTCAAGCGCAATCTGAGGATTGCTTAACAATAAGTCCTTAAACGTCTCCCGTTGAATACAACAAACTGTCGTTTCCTCAGTTGCTTCAACAAAATATTCATAATGACGGTGTGCAAACAATGCCGGTACACCAACAAAATCGCCAGCTTCCAACACACGCAAATGCTGTTCCTTACCTGAAGTTGCTAATCTAAACATTCGAATTTGACCTTTTTGAACCAGATATAAAGTATCCGCCTCATCGCCTTCTCGGTGAATCAAGTCGCCGGTCGCAAAGTCGCGTTCGATAATCTGCGCTTGAATCAATTCGATTTGTTCAACAGACAGTGACTGGAACAAAGGCATGGTGCTAATGCAATGATGATACTGTGAAAAATCCAATCAGCCACCTACTTTCTCTCAGAGTGTGTCTAAATTTTACCACCAAAACAAATAAAGACCAAACATACACACGCATGTCTGGTCTCAATCACTCACTCTTTATTTTTCTTGACTCGCATCATAGTCCACAGCTTTCACGAACACTTCGATATTGCCCGCAACCGCTTTTGAGTAAGGACACACCGTATGCGCTTCGTCAGCTAATTTCTGTGTAGCCTCACGGTCTAAATCTTGAATCCCCACTTGAATTTCAACTTCCAATTTAAAATCGGCCGCTTCCGGTTTCTTAAATAATCGAACAGTATTCAATACTTGAGACGCATTGGTCACTTTATGCTGACCTTTGACAACCTCTAAAGCACCATGGAAACAAGCCCCATAACCTAAGGCAAATAATTGTTCCGGATTTTGACCCTCACCCGTTCCACCCATCCCTTTTGGTGTTGAAATTTTCACTTCATATGACCCATCCGCTAAATAACTGAAGCCATCACGTCCCCCAGTATTCACAGCACTTGTTTCGTAAAGTTGTTTGTAATCTGACATATTTAAAACCCCTTTCCTTGATAACTCTATTATAAAACACTTTCGCAACAAGCGCCTTGACCTAGGTCAAGCTCCCCACATTCAGGAAGGTTCTATTTTTTTATGATAAACTAATGACACGAACAAACTGAATCAGACAAGCCATTAACCCCTCCGTTCAAAATAGGACCCATCACTTGACGGCGCTTAATAATTGACGGGTGGCTGACAAGTTTAAAGTAAAAGATTAAAGGAGGTGCCACATGATTCAAATTGGTTTGACAGGTTGGATGGACCATCCGATGCTACACACTCAATCTAAACACAAACTCGTGGACTACGCGTCTCACTTTCCAATCGTTGAGCTGGATGCAAGCTTTTATGCGATTCCTTCCCAAGAGCGGATACTTCAGTGGCTGAAACAAACACCAGACAACTTTCAGTTTATCACCAAAGCCTATGGACCGATGACGCAACATGCCCGGCGCCCTGACGAAAGCCGGCCGCTCAAAGAGCTTTTTGCCACCTTTAGCCAACACTTTAGACCGATGGTCGACAGCGGGAAACTGACCGCCTTTCTCTTTCAATTTCCACCTTACTTTACTTGTGTGAGAGAAAATGTCAGATACTTGCGCCAAGTCCGCACTCTAATGGGCGATGTCCCAATTGCGGTCGAATTTCGTCATCCTAGCTGGTTGAGTCCCGACTACGCCACCGAAACGTTACAATTTTTGCAGCACTACCACTTGATCCATGTCGTGGTCGACCAACCTCAAACACCGCATAATTCCGTGCCTTTGGTCGCCACTGTGACACATGAGAAACAAAGCATCCTGCGTTTACATGGTCGCAATTACGACGGCTGGCTCGGTGTAGACGACAGTCAAGATTGGCGTCAAGTCCGGACCCTATATCAGTATTCACCCGATGAATTAAACAACTTTAAAGACATCACGCTCACTCTAGCGGATGCTTCAGAAAATGTGGCTGTTATTTTCAACAATAACTCTGGTGGACATGCGGCTCCAAACGCCAAAGAATTTCAGAAACTACTGGGAATCCATTACGAAAACCTTGCCCCTCGACAGTTAGATTTATTCTGATAATTATCCATAGGACTCCCCTCGTCATATGATTGGGGGTCTTATTTTGCCATTAACTTTATAGAAAACGTATTCATTATATTTATTTCGAATTCGAGGGTTTACAATCATTCAAATGCATGTTATATTATTAATCAGTTAGTTAAATACATTCAAAAACAGAGGAGATTTACATTCATGACAGCATTTAAACAAGTAATCAAAAACCGTCGTTCAATTTACGCCTTAGGTAACTCAAGCGAGTACTCAATCGAGGAAATCGTTTCATCAATCCGTGAAACACAAAAAGATGTTCCTTCAGCTTTCAACAGCCAAACCTCTCGCTTAGTGATTCTAAACGGTGAAGCGAACACTAAATTCTGGGACTTAATTTTAGAAGTTCAAGAAAATGTCTTAGACCAAGCGACTTGGGATTTCATGTCACCCATCATGCATGGTGCGAAAAACGGTATTGGTACAATTTTATTCTTCGAAGACCGCGATGCTGTCGCAACAATGCCTACAGTGGGTCAACGTACTGAAGCATACAAACAAAACAACTCAGCTAACTCACAATATGCTGCATGGTTAGCATTAGCTGAAATGAACTTAGGCGGATCTCTACAACACTTTAACGTTGGCTATGAGCAAGGCTTTGATAAAGCCATTCGCGACATGTTCAATTTACCAGATTCATACGAATTAATCGCTCAAATGCCTTTCGGTTCAATTGAACAAGCAGCTGGCGAAAAAGAATATATCGATTCAGATGTTCAAGTTCAATTAATTAAATAAATCTACACAAAAACCGCCAAAATTAGGCGGTTTTTTTCTTGTTATTAGTTAAGTCGCTCGACCGATTTTATTAGCAAGTAAACGGCTAAGACACAGGTCAAGGCTTCAACGATTAATAAGGTTAACCAGATACCTACCAAACCAAACCACATGGACATGACAAACAGAATTGGAATGATAAATACGATACCACGTAAAGCAGACAGTCTTAGGGAGGCCCTCGCTTGATTGATGGCTGCTAAGAAATAGATGACAACGAAGTTGACTCCCGTTAATAAAAATGAAGCGAAATATAAAGGAAGCCCTTGACTCGCAATTTCAGCTAGTTGAACATTCTGTTCACTATTAAAGACAGACACTAAGGCATCTGGCATTAAAAGACCAATCAGGAGAATTATCACGCTTAAAGCGCCTCCTGATCCTAGGGCCATCGTAAGTATTCGCTTAATTTCTTTAGCATTTTTCTGACCATAATAATAACTAATCAAGGGTTGAAACCCTTGACCAAGTCCTGTAAATAAGGAGATAACAATAATATTCAAATTGGCGATGATTCCGTAAGCCGAAACACCAATGGTGCCAACTACTTGTAAAATCATGATGTTGAAGAGAAACATCACGACAGCAGATGAAAATTCATTAAAGAAAGACGAGAAACCTAAACTAGCGATGGCCTTCAGTTCTTTAATGCGCAAGCTTACCTTATGAAACTGTAAATGATGATTGCTTTGACGCCAATGTAAACTTGCGACTAACATCGAGACAATCGGTGAACTTGTCGTTGCAATTGCAGCACCTGTTAAGCCCATTCGAAGTGGGAAAATAAACACATAGTCTAAGACAATGTTAGTTAAACCACCTGCTAACAACGCGATCATCGCTAAACGAGGATTATGATCATTGCGTAGAAATGATATCAAGACAACATTCAACATAAAAAGCGGTGCAAACAGCATGAGAATACCGTAGTAACTAGCAGACATCTCATAAATCTCAGAATTTGCACCAAATAAATTCAATAGTTCTTGAGCAAATAAAGTCGTTAATGCCGCAAATGTTGCAGAAACGAGTAAAGTAAACCAGACCGTCATATTAAACAAACGATTTGCTTCATCTATTTGATTTTTACCTAACTCAATCCCAAACAGTGTTGCTCCACCGATACCAAATAACCAACCTAATCCATTGAATAGACTAATCATCGGCAAGACGATGTTTAAGGCCGCAATCCCTTTAGGCCCCACACCATTTGCGATAAAGAATGTATCCGCAAAAATAAATAATGATTGTCCCGACATACTTAAGACAGCTAAAGATGTATATTGGACAAATAATTGACGTGTGCTACTTGTTTGATTACTTAATTTTTCCACTTGAAACTTCCTCCTCAACATAAAAAAATGCCCCTTCTCTTTTGTTTCAAAGACCTACACAAAAGAAAAAGAGCGTTTCTATCCTATCCGGTGATAAAATAGTCGCATTGATTTAATTAAAATGAATTCTATCACCCCATCTTAGGAATGCCAACTCGTTTCATAAGTAAATTGCGTGTACTATATTACACTTTTAAACATTAACTTATTAGGCAAGGAAGCTTCAATAAAAAAACTTGCCGCGGCCCATTGTCAATCAATAGGCACAACAAAAGATTAACCGATTAACATAATAGTATGACAGCTAAGTTGATTTGCAGAATGTGAATTGGACCAGCAAGCCGCTTTCCCACAAATTTCCCCCGCGAGATTTACGAAAACCTTTGTCTATCATTTACTTATCGAACAAAGTGAATTAACATTAAGGGCTAGAAATCGCCAAGGACATTTTAAAACAATACGTTTTTTTGCTATTTTCTGAGGATAGTTCGAAAGTTTCCACTTTATGTCAGCCTTAGAATCGATAATAAATATTTTTTAGCTTTCAGGCTGATTTTAAACGTATTTTGTTAATGTAAAACTAATAAATATCTTTGATTCGTTGCGCTAAATGAAATATTAGTTGTAGAGCGCTTTGAAATCTCTTCATAGTGAAAGCACTAAATGAAGTAGGTGTGAGAGAATATCCTTGACGATAGATTTAAATTACAAATTGCTCATTAACGGTGAATAGGTTCATGAGACCGGTTCAAATAAAATTACTTCTTATAACCCAGCAACTGGTAAGGTATTGGCTACTCTGGTCGACGCAACGGATGATGATGTCGACAAAGCAGTTGAAGTTACACAAGTTGCTTTTAACTCTTGGAGCCATACAGATGTAAAAGAACGTTCTGCCCTTTTGTTAGAAGTTGCTGATTGAATTGAGACAAAAGCTGATTTTCTTTCTGAAGTGGAATCTCTTGATAATGGATAACCAATTCGTGAAACGTCTGGTGCAGATATTCCTTTAGCAATTAATCACTTCCGTTATTTCGCTAGCGTGATTCGTTCAGAAGAAGAGACAGTCCAAATATTAACCAATCAGACCTTGTCAATGATGTTACGCGAACCAATTGGTGTCGTGTCAAAGAGTGTCCCTTGGAACTTTCCTTTCCTAATGGCCGCTTGGAAAACTCCCACCTGCCCTAGCAGCCGGTAATACGATTGGATTTAGCCCTTCCTTTAGTACGTCGCTGAGTGTTTTAGAAATAACAAAAATATTAAACAATGTTTTACCTCATGGGGGCTTCATTTTACTGACAGGGCGCAGTTCAAAATCAGGTGAATACTTACTACATCATAAAGTAATTGATAAAATTGTCTTTACTGCTTCAACGGAAGTTGCACGCTAGAGTGATATCACAGCCACTAATTATTTAATCCCTTCAACTTCAGAGCTAGGAGGAAAATCTACCAATATATTCTTTGCAGATATGGAGATGGACTTAACTTTAGATGATGCAGCTTTGCGAATCCTCTTTAATCAGTGACAAGTGTGTTCAGATGATTCTCGAATTTTTGTTCAGGAATCAGTTTACGATGAATTTGTTGGTCGTCTAGTAGAAGATTTTGAGAGAGTTATAGTCGCTAGTCCACTGGATTTACAGATACAAACGGGTGCTCAAGTGAATGAAGACCCAAACGAACTGATTGAAAAATATGTGAAAATTGATAAAGAAGAAGAAGAAGGTGAGACACTCCTTGTGGGCGGAAGTTTTTATCCAGATGGTGAGTTGTGCCAAAGGTGCCTTCTACAAGCCAACCTTACTTGAAGCAACGAATGATTGACCTACTGCGCATGAAGAATTCTTTGGTCTTGTTGGAGTTGTAATTACTTCCAAGGATGTGGATGAGGTCATCGAACGAGCCACGATAATGAATAGGCTTTAGGTGATGGCGTTTGAACGAAAGATATCAATACCGCTTTTAAAGTGGCACGGGTTATACGCACAGGTCGTATCTGGGTTAACACGTATGCAGGTTTTGAAGCCGGCGCACCATTTGGTGATTTCAAGAATTTACGAATTGGACGCGAAACTCATAAGATGATTTTAGATGTTTATACTCAAGCCAAAAATATTTATATCGATTTAAGTGATGAAGCTCGCGGTATGTACTAATCTTCTTGACACTTGAAAGGACGGATGATATTTCCGTCCTTTTTTTGGTCTACACATTCTCAATTATGAGCTATAAGCGATTGGTGACTCCTGATTGTGTTCCTTTGTGATCGTGTATTCCCCTTAAAAGACTGCCCGCCTAATAATGGGGACAGTTTAGTATGACTTAGCGAACGATTACATTTTATGGCTTACCATCTAAGAAGCCTAAGCTGTTGTCAAATGCGATACGCGCTCTTTATTCCATGGCTTCGTTGTTAAGAATCCGACGTGCGGCGTTAAAATCGCATGTTAACGTATAATATGGATAACCTGCTGGAATGAGTAATTCCATATCGAAGACGTCAATGATTGCCCCAGCGATTTGACCTGTGTTCAATGCGTCAGCTAGAAACGCATTGTGCACAATTGATTAGAGTCACACTTTCCTTCATTAATTGTAGTTTTCTAGTCGAATTCAAATCTTATGTAGCCGGTAATAAGGGCAGGTGTAGTGTGACAATGTCAGCTTGTGTTAAGACATCATCTAGTGATAAATAAATGATACCTAATGCGGCTGCATCTGAGTTGGGGGATGGGGTCACAAGCAATTAATTGACAACCACACGCTCAATATAATTGGGCCGTTATGATACCGGTTTTACCCTTTCCTATCACGCTGACTGTCTTGCCGTAATTTCACCACCTTGGAATGGTCCAGAGAAATTGGCATCACAGATGTGTTTCTTTCCTAGGGTAATTTTGCAGTAAAGGTCCAAAGTGATTTCAATAGATCATTTTTTGCAAAGGTTTGATTGGCATAGTCTGCCGCATTCGAAGGTAGAATCTCTTGATTTTTAGCATCCGCGATCCCTATATGATCAACATTTGTAAAGGCGACGTCATGTACTCTAGGTTTGCTGCTTGGTCGATTGCTTACGTTGGATAAGGATTATTTGCGATCATTCTAACGTCCGAATTTTTACTACGTTCGGCTAAGTCAGTCGTTTTTTCTTTGTAATAAGTGAATTTATGACTTTTTTCTCTAATTGGTGCAGCAAATTCCTCAATCAAGTCGTGTGAAACAGTTAATGATTCTAATGCTTTAATTCGCATGTCAATTCTCCTTATCTGTTTAAAAAAAAAGCCATAAGTGTTGTTCTTCATGAAAGATAAAACCGGTAGGTGTTGGTCCTGTAATTTCTAACATCACGAAATCCTTGTCCGAGTTAATCGTTATACTGTGTTTTTCTCGGGCACTTGCTATAACGATGTCCCCCACTTTAATCATAACCTTCTTGCCACATTCAGAATAAAACTCTACCCTTCCTTCAATCACAATCCAAATATCGTGTGCACCGTCTTGTGAATGAACCGGTAAATATTGTCTTGGCTTCATGCATCAGACAGCACCTGAAGTGTTTGATGTTCGTATGGAATTCGTTTGGTAACGGCTTCTTCTCTATACTCTTGCACCTGTTGCCAACGAAAAACTCGCTCTTGTAACTCTTCACGCATCATCATTTTAAGCGACAGCTTAATTCCGTCTATTTCTTATTTTTAATTTAATCACAAATCGATTGATTAAGTGTTCACATGTTGAATTGAGACAAACCCCAACTTCTATTATGCTAAGTGACTAATGTTTGTCACTTAACCTCCAAAAAAACTTATGATACTTCATATAACGAGTGTTTTATCAGTCTATTTATATTATTCAGTTATAGTTCTAGGTTGCCACCAAGAACACAATTAAAAATCCATACCCCGTTTGTAATTTTACGAACATTCGAATCAGCGTTAGTTAGCAGCTTATTTTATACTCGGTTGAAGTGAATGATCGCATTCATTTATAAGCGGTGTGTCATAAGTATGTTTCATGAGTGTAAAACCCCAATGACTATTCAACTATCTGACGAGCTACTCTCGAATAATCACTAAAAATTAATAACGACTGCCTCCCCCCAAAAAAAACAGTGCGACACTCCTATCGAGGGATCGCACTGTGAATAGTCTGACTTTAATTAAATCATGCCGTAAACTAATACCGCTAGAATTGCACCAATGATTGGACCTACGATTGGAACAAGAGCATATTTCCAGTCTGAGTCGCCTTTATTGGGGATTGGTAAGATTGCGTGAGCAATACGTGGCCCTAGATCACGTGCAGGGTTAATGGCATAGCCTGTCGTTCCACCTAATGATAGACCGATACCGATGATTAACGCACCTGTGATTAAGTTACCCGCCCATGGGAATGTATCGTAGTTAGAGAATGAAAGGATACCAAACATCAATACGAAAGTACCAATCACTTCACTAATCGTGTTCATGATTGGATTGTAAATTGCAGGACCTGTCGCAAACGTGCCTAAGATAGCCCCTTGGTCTTGGGTAATGTCATAGTGATCTTTATACTGTAACCATACAAAGACTGATCCTAAGAAAGCACCCACCATTTGAGCCGCGATGTAAGGCAGTACTGAACTCCAAGCAATACCGCCTGAGATTGCGAAAGCAATCGTTACGGCCGGGTTTAAGTGAGCTAAACTCATGTAACCTGAGACGAAAGCCCCCATTGTTACCGCAATCCCCCAACCGATTGTGATTGTTAACCAACCAGCATTGTTGCTTTTAGTTTTATTTAATAAGTTACCCGCAACAATTCCATTTCCTAGCAACACTAAAATAAATGTACCCAATAATTCTCCAATAAATTCTGTTCCCATAAATTTTCTCCTCTTATATCAAGGAGCCCTACAGGACTCCCTGCTTTT
Organism: Fundicoccus sp. Sow4_F4; assembly: GCF_052116145.1. NCBI lineage: Bacteria > Bacillati > Bacillota > Bacilli > Lactobacillales > Aerococcaceae > Fundicoccus > Fundicoccus sp. Sow4_F4. The sequence goes on from NZ_JBQKLQ010000009.1 coordinate 28,169, forward strand.
ATATTTTGAATGCTCTATTGTGTCAATCGATTAGTTTGCGAGTGCTTTTAAGTCTCTTAAATCACTTTCAGCTAGCACACGGTCTAATTCCGCTAGGTGAGCTGCTTGTTCTTCTTCACTCCAACCTAAATATTTAGCCATTTCGTTTGCGATTGGTTGAATTAAAGCATCCAATGACTCACGCATAAATAATAAGTGGTTGGTTCTTCTTAAGAAGTAGTCAACCGGTGTTAAAACCATTTCTTCACGCATTGTGTAATGTAAGACTAAGGTGTCGCGTAACGTTAAGCCTTCTGCTGCTTCTAGATCTGTTGCTAATTTAAAGACACGAGGTGCATTCGATCCGAATACATTCGCAATATATCGCGCATCGGCTGCATCTAAGCCACGTTTGACACCTAAATGAGCGAAAGTCTCTAACTCTGAATCCACGTTTGATGGATTCAACTCGCCACCAGATACAGGATAAGTTTTTGAGTTAATTAATGTATAGTGACGACTATGAGTCTGGGCAAGTAAACGTATGATTTCGCGCATCGCACCTTCAGCCATCTTGCGGTAGTCAGTAATTTTACCACCTGCTAATGTGATTAGCCCGTTATCGTCTATATCTAGAGAACTTCCACGAGAAATGCTTGATGGATTTTTCTCTGAACTACTGCTTTCAATTGTCATAATCGCTTCTGTTACATCTTCACGACTTGCCTCTTTGTTCAAGTAACGACTAACAACCGCAATTAAGTGATCAAAACTTTCGTCTGAAATCGACCCATTATCTCCACCGTTATAATCTGATGCATTGTTACCAGAAATTAATGGTCTTAATCCAGCCCAGCTACTTTCAATATCTTTTAAAGTGATCATCGCTTGTGGGAATCGACTGTTCACGACTTCTAATAAGTAGTCAACGTCTTCTTGAGTCACGGTTGGATGAGTTAAATCACCCGTATAGTCTGTATCGGTTGTTCCGAAATATGTCTTATTCTCACGCGGAATCACAAAAACCATACGTCCATCGCCTAAGCCTGTATCGAAGTAGGTCGCATTTGGAACTTTGATTTTACTGCTATCTACCACTAAATGAACCCCTTTAGTTGGTCGCATTTGTAGCTTTTGGTCACCCGTGTTATCCATATTACGAACAACGTCGCTCCATGGACCTGTTGTGTTGATGACATAACGTGCATTGATGTCGAATTCTTTGCCTGTCAGTAAATCTTTCGCTTTCACCCCAAGGATTTGACCTTTCGCATCTTTCAAGTAACCAATCGCCTTGACACGACTAGCCACTAAGGCGCCATCTTCATTGGCTCGTTTGATGTTCTCGATGACTAGGCGCGCATCATTATTGATGTAGTCTAGATACTCTCCTCCACCTAATAAGCCTTCTGCTTTAATTTCTGGTTCGCGCTCTAAGACTTCTTCTTTTGTTAACTGTCTATTCGCTAAAGGCGTACCAGTCACCCCAGCCAACAAGTCATATAAATCCATCGCGACTTTTAAGCGGAACATACTGAAAGTTGAGTTGGGTTCATCATAGACAGGCAATAGCATGCGGTCTGCTTTTGGAATATGTGGCGCAATTTGTTGAACCACTGCACGCTCTTTCACTGTGTCAGATACGACTTCCACATCAAACTGCTTCAAATAACGAATCCCACCGTGAACTAATTTTGTTGAACGGCTACTTGTTCCTTCCGAAAAATCTTGCATCTCAATCAAACCAGTGTCTAAACCGCTGGCTGCCGCTTGTAATGCCACACCCGCTCCCGTAATTCCTCCACCAATAATTAGTAAATCCAAGGTACGCTCTTGTAATTTTTCAATGGCTCTTAAACGTGTCTCTTTTGAAAATCTCATCATTATTCTCTCCTTCTTAAAGATCTAATGCGTCATCTTGCGAAAAGACGCGAGTAGCATGAACAGCTTTCTTCCAGCCACGATATAATTGTTCTTTACGTGCATTATTCATCGAAGGCGAGAAGACTTCACCCGCTTCATTTAATGTTTTAATTTCGTCTAAATCTTTCCAGAAACCTACCGCAAGACCCGCTAAGAAAGCTGCTCCTAAGGCGGTTGTTTCTAAGTTTTTCGCACGCGCGATTTCAATGCCAATAATATCTGATTGGAATTGCATTAAGTAGTTATTCATCGCTGCGCCACCATCCACTTTTAAGACAGGGATCTTCATCTTTGTGTCGACTTGCATCGTATCAATAACATCGCGTACTTGATAAGCAATCGATTGAACAGTCGCTTTAACAAAGTCTTCTTTCGTCGTTCCACGCGTTACGCCGAAAACAGAGCCTCTCGCATTTGAATCCCAGTAAGGTGCTCCTAAGCCGGTAAAGGCTGGGACTACATAAACTTCGTCATTGTTTGTTGAGCGACGTGATAACTCTTCAGATTCCGCTGAATCGCCAATCATTTTTAAACCATCACGTAACCATTGGATCGAACTACCCGCAATAAAAATCGATCCTTCTAAGGCATAGTAAATCTTACCGTTAATGCCGTAACCAATTGTTGTTAATAGGTTGTTGTTAGACATTTGCACTTTGTCACCTGTGTTCATAATAATGAATGATCCTGTTCCATAAGTGTTTTTTACCATACCTGGTTCGAAAGCTAATTGACCAAATAATGCTGCTTGTTGGTCCCCAGCCATTCCACCAATGGGGACTTCACCTCCATAGAAATGGAAAGGGGCGGTAATACCGTAAATCTCTGAGTTTGATTTGACTTCTGGTAACATTATTGTTGGAATATTTAACAAATCAAGAATTTCACGATCCCATTCTAAGTCTTTAATATTGTATAACATGGTTCTGGCAGCGTTTGAGTAATCCGTGACGTGTTTTTCTCCATTCGTTAATTTCCAAACTAACCACGTATCAATCGTACCGAATAATAATTCACCTTTTTCCGCACGTTCTTGTGCCCCTTCAACGTGATCTAAGATCCAACGGATTTTAGTCGCTGAGAAGTAAGCATCGATCACTAGTCCTGTTTTTTCGTGAATCATTTCAGAATGACCTGCTGTTTTTAGTTGATCCGCAATTTCTGCTGTTTGACGTGATTGCCATACAATCGCATTGTAAATGGGTAAACCAGTCGCCTTATCCCAAACAACGGTTGTTTCTCGTTGGTTCGTAATACCAATACCCGCGATTTGACTTGGCTTAATACCGCTTTCAATAAATGCACCCGCAATAACCGATTGAACTGAAGTCCAGATTTCATTCGCATTATGCTCGACCCAACCTGCTTTTGGGAAGATTTGTGTAAATTCCTTTTGGTAACTACTCACTTTTTCACCTTTTTTATTAAAAATGATTGCTCTCGAACTAGTTGTGCCTTGATCGATGGATAAAATATAATTTTCCACTGAAAGTCCCCCTGTTTATTTGATTTAATAATTGTATTGACATCATGATGTTAATGCTTTCATTTGTAACTTAACACTACTTTACTGTTTTTTACTTCTAGTAACTATCGTCTTTTTTCTACTTTCATAAATTAATGAGAGCCCTTCCATCAAATCCTTGAGGTGACAATAAAAAATCTAGCCTCAAAAAAATGAAGCTAGTCGTTAATTAAGGGGATTTCCCAACCAAATAATCGTTAATCGTCTCTTCTAATTGCCGAATATCATAAGCGTTTGGTGCCCCTTTCAGATAATAGGTTGGCATACGATAGGTCTCGTTATAAACATTTGAAATCACAAAGTCATAATCGTCATTAGAATTCCAAGGTTCTAGAATAACCAAACGACTAACTTCCAACTGCTGGCGCAAGACGCTCAGAACCGGCAAGCGTTTGGTCTGTGAACCGGACAAGTCGACACCAATCACTAATTGCCGCGGTGCTTGATAAATCACATAGGACAAGACTTCCATAATTCGCCAACGGGCTTTAACTAACAAATCACCATATTGCTTAGGATGAAAGCCATAAACCTCTACAACGACTTCATCAATCATTGCCTGAGCTAGGTCCACATGATCCAAAGCCATGCTTCCACCAATCACTGCTAAATCCTGATCCAACCGATAGGCATGGTCAATCAAGGCTCCTTTAAAGAAATACAATTGACCTAAGATTTGATTGAGTGTGTACATCCCTTGTTCACTCAAGTTCTCTTCAAGCGGAACGATTGAACGAATCACCCGCAAACCTTTCGTCGTCGCCTCACTGACCGGTCCACCATAGCCTAATTTTCGCTCCATCACATAGGGGGATAAAATAGACATAGTCGTAATAAATATAAATTGACACATTACTTCTTCTTCTTCCACTTCCAATGCGTAGCGACTGAGATAACGTAACATTTGTTGACGTACTTGTTGGAAGAAGCGGTGCGTTTGATACACTCTCATCTGTTGTTTTAAGCCTTTGAAATATTTCTTCTTCAAGCCAATACGTTTCTTTGTAATCGAAAACCATAAAGCTAATTTAAATTCATTCGTTGTCGGCATCTCGATCGACCACACTTGCTTGATTGCTTCAATCATTGGTTGATATTGAGGGAATTCAAATCGTTCAGCCATTTCTTTCTTGGGTATCGTCAACCAATATAATTGATAGTAGAAATAACGAATTTGATGTTCTTCTCCTCTTAGACGGCCGTTTTTAATACTAACGCCAAACTCTTCCAGTAAAGTATTCAAAGCAGCCAGTTGACGGTGCAAAGTTGCTTCACTAATTAGCAATTCTTGCGATAATTTCTGAACCGTAAATTCTTCCTTAGCAAAAAGGTAATGGAGAATTTGAATTTTCAGGGAAAAAGGTAGCAACAATTGAATCAATTCCTCTTTCGTTACCTGGGCGCCCAGGCGCAAATCCAAGCGGTCACTGTTGAGGAATATCGCTAATTCAAAGCCACTCTCTTGGGCCAGGTCATTTAAATCATCGATGTATTTAATTAAAGTTGTACGCGACAAGCCCGTTTTTGACAAAATATCTTTCAAAATCGCTTCCGAAGTTTGTTCCATCAAGGTGCCAATTAAGACTAATTGACTTTTTTCTCTCTTTTCAAATAAGTCTTCAAGATGCATCTAGGCTAGCTCCTTTCAGACGCTTTCGGTAAATCGCAAAAGCTGCTTCGTGTAATAGCGGTGCCATTATAGAATCCATTGAATCATATAGATAATCTTGGAAGGCCAAATCACGGTCGGATAAGTTCGCTTTGATAGCTACAGCTAAAGTATCCATCAAAGCTATCACGTTGACGTCTGAATAGACTTGCCCTCCTAATAAGCGACCACTTGTCTTCTCTACGATTAATTTAAGCGTCATCGGGCATTTTTGTTCATCAGTTTGACGGTGAATGATTGTGATTGTCTGATGGTACAACTGAGCTTCTTCTTCAGTCAAGCCTGCACTGGCTATAAAAAGTCCAAACAATTGTGAGCCTACCACTCTTACAAAAGTGTCGACTTTTTCTGACATACCTAAAGCATTCATCGCTGCCAGTCGTCCGGTAATAACCGCATTATTCACAAATGGCAAATAATACTCACTATTGGTGCCTGTATAAGGGACTCGGATTAAGTCGCCTGCTGCATAAACATCTGCTTGACTCGTTTGTAAATAATCGTTGACGACCACCGTTCGGTCTAGGTGACAAGCCAGATGATTTGTTACAAGTTGGCTATTGGGTCTGAAATTGACTGCAAGTAAAACGTGACTCGATGCGAGTATTTCGTTTTGGCTAGTGGTCGTTGTCAAACCTTCTTCGCTTACTCTAATTACTTCAGCTTGCTGATTTTTATAAATCGTCACGCCACTTTCAAGCATGCGTTTTTCTAATTCAGTCACCATCTCAGGGTCAAAGGATTTAAAAGCGAGTGAAGCGAAGGCTTCAACGAGCGTCACCTTTTTACCGGCCCTTGTATAGGCGTCTGCTGCTTCTAACCCTACTTGTCCGCCTCCTACAATTAAGAGGTGCGTCGCTTCTTTTAATTCTTCTTGGCTTTTTAGACTAGCAGCTAATGTCTTTGTCGTTAAAACTGCTGGATGATCAGCCCCGTCAATTCGTTCAGACAGTTGAATAGAGCCCATTGCTAGAATCAACTTATCGTAGTGGAGTGTGCTGATTTCCCCTTGATGCGTCAACTGTAATTGCTTGATTTCTGCATCAAGTGCGAGCACTTCATGACCTAACAACAAGTCGATTCCCGCCTCTAACATTCTTTCCTTTGTCTCAGGCATTTGATCCGTCAGCTGTTTGATTTTCCCCTTCAACAGGCGATTGATACTATTGGGGATAAAGCCCACGGTTTCTTGGCGATCAATTACCGTGACACTAGTATTCTCATTTAATTGTTTGATTGTTAGCGCACTTGATATACCGGCAAAGGATGCACCAATAATCACGATGTTTAATGGTTCCATAGTTGATAATCCCTTTCTCTTGTCCATCCTACTGATTTCTCTTTAGTTTCTATCTTACCAATCTTTAGTAAAGGATAGAATAACAATCTTGCGAAATGACTGCCGTTTATCAAATGACCTCTTACGCTTCACTAGGTGTCGCTGCTTTTGAGCGACTTGGTTTTGCTGAGTAATCTTTTAACTGGACTTCTCTTGATTTCGCTTATTATCCTCTAATGCGACGCGAACCGTTACTTTAAGAGAATCGGCTAGATATTCACCTCAAGTCGTCTCCTTCACACTCAATTTTCAGCCAAAACAAAAGCACTCCAAAAATCAGTTCTCCCCTGACTTTCGCAGTGCTGTTTATCGCCTATATTTTTAAATTTGAACAACTTTTATCTTTTGGTTGTTTTACCACTCGATTTAAGGGCCTTTAGCAATAAGTTAAATTGCCCTTTAAATGAAAGAACATCGTCAAAGATATCGACCCCTTCATTCAACATCTTAACGCTCACCCAGCCAAGTGTCTCAGTAATCGTGCTAGCGACTAAACCATTGATTGCCGCGCCAGCAACTGTCCCAACACCTGGTACGAATTTAATGATGTTTCCAACAACGCTTCTTCCAAAACCTACCACTAATAATTCTTTCGAGAGGCTTGAGCCTAAGCTTTTAGACCATGATTGACCGAACGTCTTGTGCAAGCGAGCCATCATCGTCATTTGCACAGGTACCAGTAAGACAGCATCCGAGAATGGAATGGGTGAACAACCAATTATTGCGGCGCTTAGTGAAGCCGCATGAATAGTTGAGTGGCATTTCTTTCGAGTGTCCTCGTCCACGCCTTCTAAAAACTCATCAAAGATCCCTTCAAACTGTCCTTTACTGTTGGCTAATATTTTTTCTGCTTGTACTTTTGACTTTTCAAAAGTATTTATAATAATAGCTGATGTTTTCGTTGGCAGTTGTTTCAAGACTTCATCGAAGAAAGACTTAAAGGCTTGTTCTTCATCAGCCGCGTTAAGTTCAAGCTCTTGCTCAGGGCTCACCTGTACTAAAGAAATCACGTCCTTTGCAGCCTTTCTTCTGTTAAATAAGCCCTTTTTTGATTTACTTTTCATGTAAAACCCTCCTATCTATCATCGTGTCTGTTTTATTTGCGATTCTCAACTTATTAAATACGTTCACGTACTTATTCACAGTATGTTAGCTTATTATAAAAAAGTAAAGCGAAAGCCTTCCAAAATTTATCCCTCTCAACTCATTGTTAAAGACGGATGAGCGCTTCCGTGTTAAGATAATAGGAACGGATGAGCGAAAGGAATTATTATGAAATTTATTATTTCACCTACTAAAAAGATGGTCATCGAGACGGACAGTTTCTTGGCCGAGAGTCACCCTCTTTACCTCAAGGAGGCAAAGGATATTCTTCAGAAATTAAAGTCGCTTTCTTATGAAGATGCCAAACAATTGAGGAGAATTTCATTCATGACAGAATTTAAACAAGTAATCAAAGACCGCCGCTCAATCTACGCATCAGGTAACAAAAGCGAACATTCAATCGAAGAGATTGTTTCATCAATCCGCGAAACTCAAAAAGATGTTCCAACAGCTTTCAATAGCCAAACTTCTCGTTTAGTTATTTTGAATGGCGAAGCAAACACTAAATTCTGGGATTTAATCTTAGAAGTTCAAAAAAACGTTTTAGACGAAGGAACTTGGGACTTCATGTCACCAATTATGATGGGTGCTAAAAATGGTATCGGAACAGTTTTATTCTTCGAGGACCGTGATGCTGTTGCAACGATGCCTACAGTTGGCGCGCGTACTGAAGCTTACAAACAAAACAACTCTGCTAACTCACAATTCGCAACTTGGTTAACATTGACTGAAATGAACTTAGGCGGATCCTTACAACATTTTAACGTTGGCTACGAACAAGGCTTTGATAAAGCAGTTCGCGAAATGTTCAACCTACCAGATTCATTTGAATTAATTGCTCAAATGCCATTCGATTCAATCGAACAAGCGGCTGATGCAAAAGAATACATGGATACCAACATCCAAGTTCAATTATTTAAATAATAATTTATATGTAAAAACCGCCAAATTTGGCGGTTTTTTTTGTTCTAACTTTTTTGAGTGTTGGTGGCTACAGTCAAGCAAAGCGATTCACCACGCTGGTTTTTAAACACTCTAAATTAAAATGAATGTCAGTAAGCTACTTCTCGCCAACATTCAAAATTTTAGAAACTTTTATGGGTATTAGTTAAGGCGTTCGACAGATTTTTTAAGTAGATAGACTGCTAGAACACAGGTCATTGTTTCGACAACTAATAACGTCAACCAAATTCCGACTAATTCAAACCAAAGGGACATCACTAGTAGAACCGGAATGATAAAAACAATTCCTCGTAAGGCTGATAATCTTAAAGATGCTCGTGCTTGATTAATCGCGGCTAAGAAATAAATCACAACGAAATTAACTCCTGTAAGTAGAAAGGAAGCGAAATAAAGCGGAATGCCTTGGCTTGCTATGGTCGCTAACTGGACATTTGAGTCACTATTGAAAATACTAACTAAGGAATCTGGCATTAAGGTGCCTATTAAGAAAATCACGATACTCAAGGAGACAGCTGTCATTAGAGCTAATTTAAGCACTTGTTTAATTTCTTTCGCTTTTCTCTGGCCAAAATAGTAACTAATTAGAGGTTGGAAACCTTGACCAATCCCTGTAAATAAGCCAATGACAATAATATTTAAGTTAGCAATAATGCCGTAGGCCGCTACCCCAATCGTTCCGGCAACTTGTAAAATCATAATATTAAATAAGAACATCACGACCGCTGAAGAAAATTCATTAAAGAAGGACGAGAACCCTAAGCTAGCGATTGCTTTTAATTGTTCGAATTTTAAACTAACTTTACGAAACTGGAGATGATGATCCTGCCGGCGCCAATGTAGACTAGCCACTAGCATTGAGACGATGGGTGAACTAGCTGTTGCAATAGCAGCTCCTGTTAGCCCCATTTGTAAAGGGAAAATAAAAATATAATCTAAAATGATATTGGTCAAGCCGCCTGCTAAGAGGGCAATCATCGCTAAGCGTGGATTATGATCGTTGCGGAGAAAGGAAACCAGCACGACGTTTACCATGAATAAGGGCGCAAACAACATTAGAATATTATAGTAGCTGGCTGACATCTCATAAATTTCTGGATTTGCTCCCAGAAGATTCAAGAGTGGATTGGAGAATATGGTCGTCACGCCCACGAAGATGACTGATGCAAGCAATGTAAACCAAAGTGTCATGTTAAATAGTTGATTTGCTTCTACTACTCGCTTTTTACCTAGCGCAATCCCAAAAAGTGTTGCACCGCCAATTCCAAATAACCAACCTAAGCCGTTAAACAGGCTGATCATTGGTAAAACAATATTTAAAGCAGCAATTCCATGTGCCCCCACGCCATTTGCAATAAAAAATGTATCGGCAAAAATAAACAAAGATTGGCCCAACATACTCAAAACTGCTAAAAATGTGTATTGAACAAATAATTGGCGGGTGCTGCTTGTTTGATTTTCAAATTTTTCCATCTGTAATTTCCTCCCCAACATAAAAAACGCCCCTTCTCTTTTGTTTCTAAGACCTACACAAAAGAAAAAGAGCGTGTCTATTTTACCCGGTGATAAAATAGTCGCATTGATTTAATTAAACTGAATTCTATCACCCTAATTTTGGTAAGTCAAATTTTCTTCAAGTAAATTGTTAAGGCTATATTCTGTCAGTGATCATTAATTGAAAGCACAGATTCTTTTTCAAAGGCTTTTAAATTGATTTTCTGTGAATTTACCGAAGATATATTTTTTTGGAAAAATGTTTACCTAATGGCTGTGTCAATTTATCTAATTTCATTAAATTATCTTTCAAATGGATGTTCCACAATGCGGAACAATCATTTGAAAGCGCTTTACAAAAATTGGTATACTTAGATTATTAAATGAAGTAGGAGTGGAAAAATGTCGATTAAATTAGACTCAAATTATAAATTGCTCATTAACGGTGAATGGACCCAAGGTACGGGGGCAGACGAAATTACTTCTTATAATCCAGCAACTGGTGAGGCACTGACGACACTTGTAGATGCAACAAATGATGATGTGGATCAAGCAGTTGAAGCTGCTCAAGCAGCTTTTAAACATTGGGGCCGCTCGGATGTCAAAGTTCGCTCAGCCATCCTATTGGAAATCGCCAATCGGATTGAAGCAAAAGCTGACTGTTTCGCTGAATTAGAATCCTTAGATAATGGGAAACCAATTCGCGAAACGGCAGGTGCAGACGTACCTTTGGCCATCGACCACTTCCGCTATTTTGCTGGTGTCATTCGTTCTGAAGAAGACACAGTCAAAATGTTATCCGATCAAACAATGTCGATGATTTTACGCGAGCCGATTGGCGTTATTGCTCAGATAGTTCCGTGGAATTTCCCCTTCCTAATGGCTGCTTGGAAAATCGCGCCCGCTTTAGCTTCAGGTAATACAATTGTCTTCAGCCCATCATCTAGTACCTCTTTAAGCGTCTTAGAATTAGCTAAAATTCTAAACGATGTTTTACCTAAAGGGGTTTTCAACTTAGTGACTGGACGCGGTTCTAAATCGGGTAATTATTTACAACGCCATCAAGGCATTGATAAAATTGCCTTTACAGGATCAACTGAAGTTGGGCGCCAAATTGGTATTTCAGCAGCAGAAAATTTGATTCCTTCAACGTTGGAATTAGGAGGCAAGTCCGCCAATATCTTTTTCGAGGACATGGATATGGATTTAGCCTTAGAAGGAGTTTCTTTAGGTATTCTCTTTAATCAAGGTCAAGTTTGTTCAGCAGGCTCACGTATTTTCGTCCAAGAATCAATCTACGATGAGTTTGTCGGACGTTTGGTTAAGGAATTTGAAAACGTTAAAGTGGGTAGTCCTTTAAATACAGAGACACAGATGGGCGCTCAAGTAAACGAGAGTCAGATTAAAACAATTGAAAAATATGTAAAGATAGGTAAAGAGGAAGGTGCTAGAATACTAACCGGTGGTAGTCGCTATCAAGAAGGTGAGTTAGCCAAAGGGTCATTCTTCCAACCGACACTCTTTGAAGCAACTAATGACGCTCGTATCGCCCAAGAAGAAATCTTCGGTCCTGTTGGGGTCGTGATTAAATTTAAAGATGCGGATGAAGTCATTGCTTTAGCTAACGACAACGACTATGGTCTAGGCGGCGGTGTGTGGACGAGTAATTTAAACACTGCTTTCAAGGTGGCGCGTGGTGTGCGTACTGGTCGCATGTGGGTCAATACGTATGCTGGTTTTGAAGCCGGGGCTCCATTTGGTGGTTATAAGAATTCTGGAATTGGGCGTGAAACGCATAAGATGATTTTAGATGCTTATACACAAGCTAAGAATATTTATATCGATCTGAGCGGTCAGAGTCGCGGAATGTATTAAACAGTCTCCTAGTTTAGTTAAAGGGACGGGGTTTTCCCGTCCTTTTTTTCTATGCTTGTTTGTGGAGGCTTGCGGCTGGAAGATTTGATTGTTGGGTGTGAAGGTGAAAGCTTCGATCCAAACTTTTTATTATCTGTCTAATCATCAGCTAACGCTATTCGAGCATCGAAAGATTCAGAAGGTGTGCTGGCTCGCCAGCACGATTTAAAGTCTAGCGCCCTTTATATAATCGTCCCGAACGCAGCGAGGGACTCCTTTATATTTCTAGCCCGCCCGGCTTTATTTGAATGCCAGATTAGTTTGTGGCAATGATCCAACCGCCTGCTCTGGCTGCCGTCACGCTGACAACCGCGCCACGTTTTGCTGATTCTAGCTAATAATCCGAGGGATTCTTAGCACATTGTAAAATGCACGCTGTGTTAAAAAAACACAGAAACCGCCCGCCTAATTTAGGCGGACGGTTTGCTGACGTTTAACGGTTGATTAAATTTTGTGGTGCGCCATTTAAAAAGGCCATGGTGTTATCAAATGCAATCCGGGCTCTTTTCACCATCGCTTCGTTCGTTAGAAAGCCAACGTGTGGTGTCAAAATCGCATTCTTTGCAGTTAATAATGGATACTCGGTCGGGATTGGTGGCTCCATATCGAAGACATCAATTCCCGCACCAGCAATTGTTCCCTGGTTCAGTGCCGCGGCTAGTGCTGTATTGTCGACAATCGGGCCACGTGCACAATTGATTAAAATCGCGCTTTTCTTCATTAAGCCAAGTTTTTCAGCCGAAATCAAGCCTTTAGTAGCGGGCAATAATGGTAGATGTAATGTCACGATATCTGCTTGGCCCAGGACTTCATCCAAACTTAAATATGCAATATCCAAAGCTGCTACGGCAGGATTTGGGTAAGGATCGTAAGCAATAACTTTAGCGCCAAAAGCTTGATAGAGCTTGGCCGTAACTAGGCCAATTTTTCCTGTTCCAATCACGCCTACTGTTTTGCCGTTAATTTCGCCACCCTGGAAAGGTCCAGGAAAGTTAGCATCACGGATTACTGAATTACCTTGCGTGATTTTGCGGTATAAATCGAGCGTTAAGCCGATACACAATTCCGCAACCGCTTGGTTCGCGTAGCCGGCCGCATTAGACAAGAGGATTTCTTGATTTTTAGCAGCTGCTAGTCCAACATGGTCGACCCCCGTAAACGCAACGTTGATGTATTTAAGTTGGTCGGCTTGGTCGATAACTTCCGTTGGATATGGGTTATTCGCGATCATCACCACGTCTGCGTCTTGACTCCGTTCAACTAATACAGCTGGGTCGGTCGTTTTATCTTTGTAATAAACGAATTCATGGCCTTTTTCTCTAATCGGTGCGGCTAATTCCTCAATCAAGTCGTGGGAAACGTTTAATGGTTCTAATAATTTAATTCGCATGTAAATTCTCCTTATTTGTTTTATATTATTTAGGCTATAAAATGTTGGTCTTCATGAGAGATAAATCCGATAGGTGTGGGACCTGCAATGCCTAGCATTACGAAATCTTGATCCGATGTGTTCGTCATCCCATGTTTTTCACCGGCACGTGCGACAACAATGTCACCCGCTTTAATTGTCACTCTTTCACCACATTCAGGATAAAAATCGGCTTTTCCCTCAATCACGATCCAAATATCATCTGCACAGTCGTGCGAATGAATCGGCAAACTTTGCCCAGGTTTCATGCACCAAACTGCACCCACAGTATTTGGCGTTTCATATAAAATTCGTTTCGTAGCAGCTTCTTCTCTAAACACTTGCATCTCCGGCCAATGAAAAATTCGCTCCTGTAAATCTTCACGCAACATCGTTTTAAGCGACATCTCAATTCCCCCTATCTCTTATTCATCTCTTCTGTACATATACATAATAACCCTATCGCTCAAAGTTTCACATATTGTAAATCGATAAAATATCCTGTCCGATTATGCATTATAGCTAACTTTTGTTTAAACACAACAAAAACTCTGCTAAATAAGCTTTTACCAACCGACTTATCTTTTAATCTCTTTTATTTTGATTTGATATACTAAGAGCAATTAGAAAATTGACTTCAATTGTGAAACATCGAACAATTATATTCTGGTTGTAATTTCCAGTTCATTGGCCATTAAGAATCACCCGGCTAAAACTTAGACTCCTTGACCCGAAAAGATAGTTATTCAATACTCCGGATTTACCGACTAAATGACCAAATGTGACAGCGCAACTCTCAAGTGGTTGCCAGCTCCTTCTTCTACCAACCTTTAAAAAGCAGTTTATTAATGCTTACAATTTTTCATAAAACTTAATAAAAAACTATACTATTTAAAAGCATATTTCTCTCCAAAATACGTATTTATATATAAGTAGATTTTTAGGAGGAATGCAAATGCAATTACAAAAGCACCAACAATTATTGTGGTTAGAAGAAATGGAAAAGCGCAAGGGTTTGACAACCAGCGAACAAAGAGAACTCAAACAAATGCAAGCCGGTTTCAATGGGGAGGAGTATTTTGGCAAGTATATGAGGAATTTTATACCGAAAGATTGGGTATTGTTGCAGGATCTTCGGTTGAAAACAATAAATGGTGAAATCCAAATAGATGCGATTTTAATCACCAATTTAGGCCTAACTTTGTTTGAAGTTAAAAATTACTCCGCCGATTATCACTACAACGATGGGCGTTGGAAAGTAAATGGCAAGGTGAAATATCACAATGATTTTCTGCAACTCGATCGCACAGTGGGCCTGCTCAGGTTTCATATGCAGCAACACGGAATCAATATACCTGTTGATAGTTTTGTCGTGTATATAAATGAAGAGGATTCGGTCGAAATTGATGACCCGACTCTGCCGTTTATTAAGCATGCGAAACTGGGCCGTTTTGTAAAGAATACTCTGAAAGACTGTCAGCAGGCGCCAACTCAAACGTATCACCGCGAGACCGAATGGCTGATTAGTCAGCACCAAGTTGATGAACGGCGGCTCAGCCTGACGGATGACCGTTTCGCGACGATTCAAAAAGGAGTTCATTGCGTCGCTTGTAACTCCTTCGACATTGCCGGCGATCGCTACCACATTTATTGTAATAGCTGCCAATTTAGCGAAAGTAAAGAAAAGGCAATAATTAGAACGATTTGTGACTATGGGATTCTTTTTCCCTTTAGAAATCTCAGCGTGCCCGATTTGATGACATTTCTCAGCCCAAACACAAACTACAATACACTTTTTTTGATTCTGAAACGGCATTTTCATAGGAAGTCCAACTCTAACCATTACATAAATCGCCAACTCAACTATAATGCCCAATTTCCGGAGCTAACTTTTAGGTTCAAGGACAGACCCCTTAGCAAATAAACCAATTCTAGTTTTCATAAAAATTCCCCTTATATCAAAATATTAAAAAAATACCCAGCTGATTTGATAGTTGTTGGGATCTAAAAGGTAAGGTTTAGTGGCTCACCTAATCGCTCAGCCAACTTTTAGTGGCTCACCTAAGAACTCAGCCTACTTTTAGTGGCTCACCTAAGCAGTCAGCCAACTTTTAGCGGCTCACCTAAGAACTCAGCCTACTTTTAGTGGCTCACCTAAGCAGTCAGCCATGTGTTAGTGGCTCACCTAATCAGTCAGCCAACTTTTAGCGGCTCACCTAAGAACTCAGCCAACTTTTAGTGGCTCACCTAAGAACTCAGCCAACTTTTAGTGGCTCACCTAATCGCTCAGCCAACTTTTAGTGGCTCACCTAAGCAGTCAGCCAACTTTTAGTGGCTCACCTAATCACTCAGCCAATTTTTAGTGGCTCACCTAAACAGTCAGCCAACTTTTAGTGGCTCACCTAAACAGTCAGCCTACTTTTAGTGGCTCACCTAAACAGTCAGCCAATTTTTAGTGGCTCACCTAAACAGTCAGCCTACTTTTAGTGGCTCACCTAAACAGTCAGCCAAGTTTTCATGACCGCGTAACGTGATTCGTCGCTCAGTAAACACGATTTAACCAGATACGCCACTTGCATTAGATGCTGACGAATTTCAACTGCCGTGTTAAACTAATAGGAACTGCTCTAATGAAAGGAATTATTATGCAAATTATTATTTCACCTACTAAACAAATGGTCGCTGAAACAGATAGTTTCCTCGCCGAAAGTAAGCCGCTTTATATCAAAGAAGCCAGCCAGATTCTTAATAGCTTGCAGGCTTTGACATATGTAGAGGCGAAGCAACTTTGGAAATGTAATGATAAGCTGGCAACTGAAAATTTCGAACGGCTAAGAAATATGCAATTAGATAAGCAATTATCGGCTGCGGTCATGTCTTATAAGGGCCTGCAATTTCAGTATATGGTGCCCGATTTATTTACTGCGAGCGAATTGAGCTATGTCAAAGAGAATTTACGGATTCTTTCTGGTTTTTACGGGATATTACGTCCCTTTGATGGGATTTCGCCCTACCGACTTGAAATGCAGGCTCCGCTGCCTATCCAAAATCACACCAATCTTTACCAATTTTGGGGGCAGAAAATCTATGACGCTCTTCAATTTGACGAAGGTCCGATCATTAACCTGGCTTCTAAAGAGTATACCAAGGCCCTTACTCCTTACCTCAAAACTAGCGATCAATTTATTGATATTGTTTTTGCAAACTTAATCGACGGAAAGCTGAAAATAAAGGCTACTCCGGCGAAAATGGCTCGTGGTCAAATGGTGCGATTCGCGGCTGAACACCAGGCTTCACAGATTGACGATCTAAAACATTTCGATCATCCTCATTATATTTTTTCAAAAGAACGCTCGACTGACAAACAACTCGTCTTTCTCTATCAAACATAAAGAATCCAGAATCTGACTGAGAGACAGTCAGCCAAAATATAACAAGTCCTCATCAGTCTATCCTGACGAGGACTTTTCTGGTTATTGGTGTGCAATTCTTCGAATATTAAATAAACGTTTGCGGCGATGGTGATAATTGTAGTGCAACCAAGTGTAAATGAATACGACGGCGATGGCGGTCGCGTTGTTGGTAAGGAAGACGGGTAAAACTCCCGAAAGTCTCAGGATAATCGGCAGACGGATGAGAGTGCTGAAGAAATAACGACTATCCCCCATCAAAATCGTGTAAATCCCGTAATTAAGCATCAGTATAATGAGAACTACCACAGTGGCTAACTTGAGATAAGTCGCTTTTGAGACGTGCCCTTTTTGCTTGCGATAGCAGGCAAAGCCCATCGCGACACTAAAAAAGCTAGGCAACCACCCGTAAAATGAGTAGTTGATAGCCGGTCCCCACATGAGAAATGCCACCAGTGTTCCCAAGGTTCCCCCGAGGATTGCCCCTAAGATGCCACTATAAAGCCCAGTTATTGGGGATTCTTCTCGCTCCGTGTACTTTGCTTGTTTGTTAAGGATTTTCTGATAGTTGGAATTATTCAATAAATAATAAGAATTATCGTAGGCATATAAATCGATGGTTTCTTCGACCAGTTCACTCATGAAATCCGTTTCCATTAAAGATAATTCTTCAAATTTCAAAGGCAACTCAGTTAATAAACCAGTCATTAGTTTTTCAAATTCTGCTTGTTTAGCTGGTATCTGGCCCTTCACTTCGAAAAAAGTTGATCGAGTAGTCGGCGTATATTCAACTTTCTCCGCATCATACGTATGATTAAGCTTTTGGATGAAGTCTTTCATTTCATCCGCTTCTAGTATTTCATACTGCCTTTCCATCCCTAATCGTAAAAAGTATTCATTAGCACTTGGATTTAGCCCAACTATCACTGGATAAGCTTTTGCAGTCCCAGTCAAAAGCTCGACCTTATCTAGTTTATAATGTCTGAATTGATATTCTTTTAGTAAAAATTCTGTCTGGTACATTGAATCACCCGCTTTCTTAGAAGTTTTTATTTAAATGATATAACAAAAATGGCAAAACTTTAAATATAATCTCACTTTGCTTTAATTTTTTTGTAAAACTTGTGGTCAAGCAATAGGAAAAATCGATGTTTAAAATAATAATAATATCAACTCCGTTTAAGTCTTGGATCACTGCTAACGCAAACTTTTACTAGCAAGCTATCTTAATACTTGTAATTAAACATGACCAAACAATTTGTAGCGCTAAAGTGTTCTAACCTATTTTCTTTGGTCCACAATAAAAAAGACCTCTAAACAAAAACAGGTCTTTTAAAATTACTTACCACTTAATTTTTGCGATGTATTTATTCTTTTACTAGCCCTAGCTTCCCCTTTGAAGGTTCGTATACTGTGATGATGAATGCTTATAATCGTTGATAATCCAACATTTAGAAAAAAAATCAGGCATCGTAACACTTTATTTATTACGAACCTTTAATTTAATAGAAATATTTTGTATCAATGATTATGCTTACCTTGTTACACATCCGGAAATCAGTATATTCGACCCAAGGCGACCTTATTGTTTCAATGAAAGAATTTGGTTGGCGGTATATTCCCTCTTGAAATCCAGAACGTCTTGTGTGACCTTGGCAATATTATCTGCTTGAAGCACCACTAGATCATTCGGTTCCGCCATCTCCAATGCACGGCGAGCAGCAAGAATTTCATCATAAACCAGCTCAATCGCATTGGCTTCCATACCGCCTTCAAGCATACCTTGTTTGACTATTTCTGCCGTTTCACCTAATGGACGATTTCTTGGCGCCGAATTACAAAGAATGACCTGGTCGAAATAATGTGCAACTGCTTGACCATATGCTTTAATATCCTCTTCACGTCGATTACCAACCCCAGAAGCTAAACGAATCTTGCGCCCTGGCATTAAGCGTCGGAAAAAATCCCCCGTCGCATGGATGGCACCAGGATTATGTCCATAGTCGATGACGACTTTGAACTCCCCAAAATCGATGACGTTCATTCGTCCAGGCGACTGGCTAATCGAAGTATTAAAACTCATTACACCCGCACGAATCTGCTCTATTGGCACACCTAAAGCATAGGTGGCTGCTATCGCTGCCATCAGATTTTTAACATTGAACTGCGCTTGTCCCGCGAACGTCATTGGAAACTCATCTATCTCGCCAATGACCACTTGCTGGTCCGGCTTTTGAATCACCACTTGCTTACCAACTAGCGTGACATTAGCACGTCCATTCTTTAAGTTTTCCAACAGAATATCATTCTGATCATCAAGTGAGAAATAAATCGTGCTTCCTTTTGTTTTACCAGCCCGACTCATGACTAATGGATCATCCGCATTATAAACGGTATACCCTTCCGGCTTGACTGACTCAGTCACAACGGACTTCAGACGAGTTAATTCCTCGAGTGTATCGATACCGCCAAAGCCCAAATGATCCGATGAGACATTTAGTAAAACACCGACATCGCATTCCCGAAAACCTAATCCTCGGCGAATGATGCCACCCCTCGCAACTTCTAAGACAGCATAATCGATTGTTTGATCAGCCAACACACCCACCGCCCCAGCCGGCCCACTGTAATCACCTTTAAGAATCGGTGTATGATTAATTTCCACTGCATCGGTTGATGCCAACCCTACGATTTGTCCTTGTTGCGAGAGTATATGTGTAATTAATCGGGAGGTCGTAGTCTTACCGTTTGTTCCTGTTATCGCACAAATTGGGACAGTGTGTGGCGTCCCTTCGGGAAACAACATGTCAATCACTGAGGACGCAATATTACGAGGTATCCCTTCAGAAGGACATAAATGCATACGAAATCCTGGTCCAGCGTTAACTTCTATGATGCCTGCTCGGCTTGAATCCAATGGCTCTTCTAAGCTATCCGCAATTAAATCAATTCCCATCACATTCAGTCCAATCAACTGTGACACCCGTTCTGCCATCCTTTTAATCGTAGGATGGACAGTCTCAGTCACATCGACAGCCGTGCCTCCCGAACTTAGATTGGCAGTCGCCTTAACATAAGCCCGCTGCTTTAAAGTCAAAACTGTACTCAAATGAAAATTCTGCAAGCCCAATACTCGTTGTGTGTCATGGTCAATCTTAACCTTCGTCAAGACTTTTTCATGCCCATTCCCTCTTAGTGGGTCATCATTCAAGCGATCAATCAATTCACTAATACTCGCTTCACCATCGCCGATAACATAAGCTGGTTGCCGCAAAGCCGCTGCTACAAACTTACCATCAATCACCATTAAGCGATAATCAAACCCCTCAAGATGCTGTTCAACAATCATCTGAGAAGTCATCAATGAAAGCTTCTCAAAAGCTAGACGCAGTGTACTCTCATCCTGAATATTAACCACCACACCCCTACCATGATTACCAGTTTGTGACTTTAAAACGACAGGGTAACCAATACTTTCAGCCGTCTCAATCGCATCGTTTAGCTGGGTGATTCGCTTTCCTTTTGATACTGCTATACCACTATTGGCAAGTATTTCCTTGGTTCGTTCTTTATCAGCAGCAATTTCAACTCCGATAGCAGACGTACTATCCATGAGGGTCGCTTCGATGCGACGCTGATATTTACCATCACCTAATTGAACATAACTATCTTTGTTTAATCGGTTATAGGATATACCACGGCTAGTCGCCTCATCAACTATAGCTTGCGTCGACGGTCCAAACGAACTTTCTTCTTCTAGCATTCGTAGTTCAGCAAGTAATGGTGCGATTTCTGTGAGTTTCCCTTCAAATAAACGATTGACTAATTCCACTGCCATTTCGCCCGCTCGCAAGCCAACCGCTTCAATGCAGTAGCGATAAACCATGTGATAGGTTCATTTAGGTTCTTTAGTAAACGTCTTTCCAAAGTTTACGGGATGACCAATCAAATTCTGCAACTCTAAAGCCACATGTTCCGAAATATGCCCTGCCCAAGTACCACTCTCAATTCGCTGAAAGAAGCCACCCACCACACCAGGCGAGCATGTGTGTTCTTGTAAGCTAGGGAGTAGAGTTTTAAGATTAATCAAAAAGTTCGGTACTGTATTACTTGGCCGTTCCTCAAGTTCACCCAATTCCAATCCCATAAAGATAACCGGAAGCTGATGATAATAGTTTGCCCCACGTAGAGCTCTCTTTTCGAATATTCTCATATGATTATTCCCTCCAATTAATTGACCAATCACAGTCACAACACTGAAAACGCTTTCTTTCTTGGTGATATAAAAAGTATACACACTCATCTAATGTTAGTACAAATCGATACACCAAGAGTGTTTATACTCTCAAAAATCGAACACTCTCCGATTTAACAGTGATGTGAGGAACATTGACTAATTATTCAAGCAAAATACTCAGTAAAACAGTTCTATTTCCAAGATAAAAAGCCCATCCGAAGATGAGCTTTGGCTAACTAAATTATTTAATTGCTTTTAAAGCGGCTGAAGTAATGTAGTTAGTCACTTTATTGAAATGTGGTAAGTAGAAAATGTCTAATAATGCTAGTTGATCAATCGTGTAACCTTGTTCAATAGCTAATGAGAACGTATGAATCACACTTGAAATATTCAATCTTGAAACAAATTGCGCACCAACAATGCGGCGGCTCTCTTTTTCCCAAACAATACGTAATTTAACAGTACCATTTTCATGGTCTTTGATTGATTCTTCGATTTGGGTATCTTCGTAGTCAACATAGTCGACTTCAACTTCAAAACGTTTAGCAGCACGAACACTTATCCCAGTTGAAACTAAGTTTAAACCAAAGATTGAAATCCCATTTGAACCTTGAACACCTGGAGATTCAATGTCTTTGCCTGCTAAGTTAGAACCTGCAATAAAACCTGATCGAACAGCATTTGATGCTAATGCGATGTAACCTGTTTTGCCTTGTGCGGTAGAGAAAACAGTCGCACAGTCACCAATTGCATAGACATCTGGATCACTTGTCACTTGTTTACGGTCGACTAAGTAAGCACCATTGACAAATTTTTCTAAATGATCGCCACCTAAGTCAGCGCTTGGACGGAAACCAATACAGTTGATAACTAAATCAACATCGTATTCGCCTTCAGATGTTTTAATACCTGTCACATGGCCTTCTTCATTTCCGATATAGCCTTGAGCTAATTGACCGAATTGTAATTCTAAACCATTTTCAATTAAGTTTTCATCCATTTTTGAAGCGAACTCTTCGTCATAGTAGTTCATTAATGAATGTGCTTCCGCATCAAACATCACAACTTCTTTACCACGTAGACGGATACCTTCAGCAATTTCAACTCCAATGTAACCCGCACCAATAATACCCACGCGTTTTACTTTAGGGTCTGCCATAGCAGCTTCAACTTCACGGCCTTCTTCGAAAGCTTTTAAGAAGTGAATTCCTTTTAAATCTTTACCTGGTAAATTAGGAGCAATTGGCAATGAACCTGTTGCTAAAACTAATTTATCGTATGACTCTTCAATCGTTTCACCATTCTTGTCTTCAGCAAAAACAATTTTATTTGCGTAATCAACGTTTGTTACCGTTGTCTCCATTAACATTTTAGCGCCTAAAGCTGCTAATTCCTCAGGATTTGTATAGAAAAGATCGTTAGGATTCTCAACTTTTTGACCTACCCAAAGAGCTGTTCCAGCACCTACATAAGAAATGTGGCTGCTTTTATCCATCACTACTAATTCGTTTTCTGGATTCGTTAAGATCATTTTAGCTGCTGCAATTCCAGCATGATCACTACCGACTAATACAATTTTCATAAAAAGTCTCCTTCTTGCACTTAGGCAATGTTATAATTTACATTTAAAAGTATAACACTTCCCTCATAAAAACGGGAGAGAAAACATTGTTAAATAGGCATTTATAACTGATTTCATTTTAAATTCATTGTTAAACTCGTTAAATCATAAGCTAACTAACTATACAATATAATACTGTCATGACAACTATTTTTTCACAATAAACTTATGACAATTTCATCCTTGTTCACTTTTGGATAAGTTGATTTACTTTTCCTTCACAAAAATATTCTTTTTTTATATGAAATTCACAAACTTCACTTTAATTAAAATTTAATTTATTTTTTTATCCCCTTCGCAAGCTTATTACAATGGCGTTTAGAATGAATTATCTCGCTTTCGAATCACTTCATGGAAAACAAAACTATTCACAAGCATTTTGAGTTCATTTGATTATTCTTCTCCTATAAACTTGCGAAAAAATAATTTTCTAGCAGCGAATTATCAGCATTTTAGCAGGCTTTCTATCTGGTCCTCCAATTTTTTTATTTCAAGGAATATTTTGACAATGTTGGAAGTGTTTGGCGAGATGAGCGTTTTGATGATAAGTCCCATAAATGTCTCCTCCATGATATAATGAGATAAAGGCATTTTTGAGTTTTCAAAAAATCATAATTGAGGCATTGAATGAAAAAATGGTTGGTACAAATAGTCTTTGTGCTTTTAGTTAGTTTGAATAATCTGAAGTTAACGTCTGCAATAGCACAGACCGAGGCGCGGTTCAGTGAAATTGAAGCAGAGATAGCTTTACTAACCTCAGAAATGAGGGCATTACAAAGCGATATTGTGGACTACGAACCTGGTATTAACTTACCAAGTGGTCAAGTGATTGCTGAGATTAAAAAGGTTGCCTTGACTAATAAGCGTTATGATTACGAAGAAACGACGTTCAAACATGTGATTGTCGTTGAATATGTTCTGCACAATCATACGAGCGAAGAATACCGTACGGGCCACGACCTCGACGTTTACGTTAACAATGTCAAGGCAGAACATTACTACAATTTAGATGAAATTAAACAAGAGTTTGTCTCAGCAGGACGCGCCATTAATCTAATGATTTATTATGGTACAAATGAAGAGCCAGAAAATGTGGAGATTGAATTTAAAGAATTGTTCTTGGATGACGTTCCTACGATTATGCGTGTAGGCTCGCTCAAGTAAACCTGTTGACTGGTCCTGAGTTTTCCAGAGCGATTTTCGATTACCGTCGCTATTAAATCGTTTAAGGCAGAGGATTTAACCTAAAGGAGAGAGTCATGTTAGTTATAGTATCTCCGAAATTCACGGTTTTATATGGTATTATGTAAGGAAATAATATTAAAAAAGAGTTTTTAGATGAACATCTACGAATTAGATAATGAATTATTGGGTAGCACTTTAAAAAGCATCGTTTTCGCAGCTTATTTCGGTAGTCATACCTCATTAGCCACAGCAACTGAGACTGGTATCGAGGATGATAGCTTGAATTCAAATACGTCAAAGATCTGTTGAATTTACCAATGGAAGAGCTGATTGATACCTGGTTTGGCGGCGCTGAAACAATGGAAAGACATTTAGATAGCATCGACGAGTAGAGCTTTACTTGCCGGGTATTTCTTAGGTCTATTCGCATGCAAGGCGGTTTCCTGACTCGACGGATTCGAACTGAATATGAGTAATAAAAGAGCCGCCTCTGAAATGAGACGGCTCTTTTGCTTGTTATTCAGAATGTCGACTGATGATATACGGCTTACTTCCACAACATTTCAAGCAAACTTAGAGTAAGCCTACTTTGCAATCATCAACTATCGCTGTACTGCTGTAAATCCAATCAAAATATTCTGAGTAAAGAGTCATTTTCTAAATAAAGGTCCGTTTCTTTAGTTCGCGACGGATATCCGGCCAACGGAACAAGACAATTAAAATCAAGGTTAAAACGCTCAAAAAAACTGAAATCGCCGCGGGTGTTGTCACTGTAACCCAACCTAAAATTAGAAAAATCGCTGGCACGAGCCCAAGTATGTCCGCAACAGCTAAATAAAGAATATAATCCCCTGGCTTCAAGTGGATTAATCTTGTGGAAACAAACATCCCCACGAGCGATGCACTACAAAAAATTGGTATCGCGTAAGTCAACGACCAGCCTGTCCAAGTCAGAAGGTAATCTAGATAGGCGCTGACTAATGACAGGCTCACTAGCAAGTACAGGACACTTTTGGCTAAATTTCGCCGTTTCCGTACAACGATTAATACAATCAGCCAAATCGTTCCAATGCCTAAAACAGATCCTTCAAACACACGTATTTCTCCCCGCCAAATATAAGCGAAAGCAAAAATTACCAGTATAATCAGGATGGACAGCCAAACTAGCCATTTAACAATTCGTTGATTATTAAATTGAAGCGGAACGTCGGGATATGAACTGGGAACGACTCCTCCTGTTTGAGCAATTGCTTGGTGACATAAGGGACAAGTTGCCCAATCTCCATTTATTTCAACTTTACACCGGTCGCATTTACGCATGGCTGCCCTCTCCTAACTCTTCTTCAGTCACCTTATTAACAGTTGTTGTGACCGGTATGCCCAAATCAGTTAAATGAGTCGCAAAGTTTTGAAAAATATCAGTTTCCACAAACGGTGAGGTAAAGGTAATCGTCATCACATCATTATGACTGATCGTACAAAATTGAGGTCTGACAGCAATCGTATGAAAGAAAACTTGCTTGACCCATTGATCAATCATTTGAGAAAAACTGACGCGTCCTAAATTGGATATCGCAATTGTGATATTTCGGTTATTCAGATAATTAATTATTTTTAAACCAAAATCTTTGATTGGCCGAAGAACCACACGGCTAATCGGCATATATTCGAAATAAACGAGTTGCTTTAGCCAGCCCTCTAGGTGATCTTTTTCGAGTTGAGGATCAAGCTCGGCTTTGAGCTCATAACAAATGTCATGCAAACTATTCTCATGACCTTTTTTATAAGTATAAGAAATATTGGTCACCGAGAAAAAATTTCGCGCAGACGTCGAGGGGAAATATTGGCGCAGGTTAACTGGAACAGAGACCGCAATTGTTTCATCACCTTCAAAATCCGTGACACTTTGCCGTAAAGCTTCTATAAATAAAGCGGTTAAATAAATAGTTACCGATACGCCGATTTTCTTCGCTTGGCTAATAATGTCTTTGACTGGCATTTCTAACTCGACAACTCGTGGCCTGTTATCCGGAGTATACGTCCCTTTATAGTGATAGACTTTCTTTTTGCTTCGTTTGGCGATTGGAAAAAGAATTCGTTTCACTCGCACGCCTATTTCTGTAAAATTACGTAAAGCAGATTGAGCCTCTTGAGTAAAACTGCGCTGTTCAGTTTTACGGAAGTGACGCGAGAAACTATCTTCACTTGAGCTCTCGTGACTATAAGTTGAGGTTTCTAGAAGCATACTCTGGGCTTCTGGATGTTTTAATACCAAATACTCGCGCATTAAATCTTGGAAAAACCACATAGCGCCCGTTCCATCTGATAAAACATGGAATACCTCCAGACTAATTCGCTGATTTAAATAAAGCACGCGAAAGAGCAATTCTTTGCGGTCAAAATGATAAATTGGACGGCAGGGTGATTGTGTATCTTCTTTTACAGTTGGTATTAAATCGCTTTCTTCTAAATAATACCAAAAGAAGCCACGCCGTAAGACACTATGGTATAGCCTGTATTGGTCATAGACTTTCTGCAAGGCCATTTGCAACAAATTAGCGTCGACTGCTTCTGAAACTTCCGCACTGAATCGGAACACTTTGGTGTCCCTTTGTGTCATGGCAGCAAGAAATATATTCGAAGCGTAGTCTAACCTTACCCACTTATTCTGGCTTCGAGCTTCCCGTTTCGTCATATGCGTCACTTCCTTTCAAGTGATTATCTAGAAAGCGTTCGATTAAATCATAAGAATCTTCGACAATTTTATGGTTGAGTGGTCCAAATATATAATTATGAACCGTCTGAGTTGCTTCAAAAACTTCTACCGAATTCCCCGCTTCTTCTAACAACTCGCCATACATCAGCCCTTCATCACGTAATGGATCAAATTCAGAAATAATGATTAAACTGGCCGGTTGCTTAGAAAAGTCTTGTGTCATCAAAGGAGCGACATAAGGTGACTGACGAGCTCCAATATCTGGTTCATACATATCCATGTACTCTTGCATTTTCTTAGCGGTTAAGCCATAATCAGTCGCATTTTCACAGACACTTTTAAAAGGTGAGCGTTCATCGTGCGCCCAATAAGTCACTGGATTAATTAATATTTGCTTGGTGGGGATAGTTTTACCTTCATCACGTAAACGTAAAGAAACAGCTGCTACCAAGTTGGCTCCTGCTGAGTTGCCAACTAATGTTAATTCATTTCCTTCTAACAAACCGGTCGTTTTTAGATCAGTCAATAACCTATCAGTTACTTGATAAACATCATTAAAGCCTGCTGGAAATGGATGCTCTGGTGCTTTCGAATAGTCGACAGATAAAACGGTTCGGCCTGTTCGATTGGACAGTTTGCTGCAGTCCTTTGTATAGGTATCAACATTACCAAGTACCCAACCACCGCCATGAATAAATAGTAGTAATTCATTACTACGTTTAACGTCTGGTTGAAAGACACGAATTGGAATTTCATGGCTGCCATCTTCCGCATAAATATGCCAATCTAAAAACTCATATCGATTTTTTACACTTAGAGCGAAAAATTCTTGAATTCTTCGAATTCGCTTGTACCACTCGCGCATATTTATTTTTGGGGAAGAAATAATTTTCAATAGAAAACGTACGATAATGTTCATAATAGTCCCCTCACTCATGATTGTTTTATTGTAGTGTGTCTGATGTTGTGCTGAAGGTCAAGCAAAAAGATAAGCCGCCTGAATAAAAAGCCTTATCAGATTAAAGTAAGTCTTATTTCTAATACTCGCTATAACTTTCTACTTATTGAGTAGTTTCGATAGTATTTCAACACTTTTTTATATTGTACAGGAATGTTGGCACCTTTTTCCATACAGGCAAATTTTTATTTCATCTGACTATCCCACACCACGTATCATCTAGCTAGTTAGCAATAACCATTTGTCAGACCGTTCTATTTTGCCCAAAATATTATTCTACATCCCTCATTTTAATCACTGAGCCATGTTTTAGTGGCTCACCTAAGAGCTCAGCCATGTTTTAGTGGCTCACCTAAACGCTCAGCCATGTTTTACTTACTGACCTAAGTACTCAGCCATGTTTTACTTACTGACCTAAGAGCTCAGCCATGTTTTACTTACTGACCTAAGTAGTCAGCCATGTTTTACTTACTCACCTAAGTAGTCAACCATGTTTTACTTACTGACCTAAGTTGTCAGCCATGTTTTACTTACTCACCTAAGTACTCAGACACTAAAAGATAGCTCACCTAGACAACTCCGAGCCACTTAGGCTCGCGCTAGTTGAAAACACAAGAGATGTTGCTCGCTTCGTATCGCAAGGATTAAAAAAGCAGCTAAGCTTTTAATCGTGCTGGTTCAGCCAGTACACCTATCGAATCTTCCCAAGAAATTGGTAAAGAAATGGTTATAATATTTTGAGCATTGTGAGAAAATTTTCTCTAATACTTTTTTCAACTTAGATCCTTAAATTGGCCAGTATGAGGATCTATAGCCCTTTTCTATTGCTATCAACATTAAAAAGACAAAAAAGGTGAGTCACTTTAATCAGCGACTCACCTTTTCTCGAATTAATATTCTGTCAAAATTATTTAGCTACTTTAGAAGTAAGACCTTCAGCTTTTAAGAATTCACTGAATGCTACTAATTCTTCTGCTTCATATTTCTCTTTATAAGCAGCGATTTCTTCTGCAGTGTATAAAGATGCATCTAATTTCAGTGTTTCTACTGGAATTGGACGTTCTTTTGTAATTTTAGCATCGATGACAACTGTTCTGCCTTCTTTGTATGCTTTAACTGCGTCAGCCATCACTTGGTCCATATCTTCGATACGACTTACTGTGAAACCAACAGCTCCTTGTGCTTCAGCAATCTTAGCGTAGTCAACGTCTGTAAATTCAGTACCAAACGTGTTTGAGTTTGTATCTTCATATTTGTTCTTGATGAAACCATACTCAGTGTTTGTGAATACCACGTTGATAACTGGTAAATCGTAACGTACGTTTGTAACGATATCTTGGTAGTTCATTGAGAACGCACCGTCACCAGCTAAGTTCCATGCTTGACGTTCTGGGTAAACTTTCTTAGCTGCGATACCACCAGGTAATGCAATTCCCATTGATGCAAACAATGGAGAAGTTCTCCACATGTTTTTAGGCGTCATGTGTAAGTGACGAATAGATGTTTGAGTTGAGTTACCAACGTCGATTGAGTAGATTGCATCTTCATCAGCATACTTGTTGATTGCATTGTACACTTGATAAAGTTGTAAAGCGCCACTTTCTTTTGTTTCTAATTTCGTCATGTATTCACGCCAGTTTTGAATGTTTTTCAAGTTAGCGTTCCACCAAGCTGATTCTTCAACAGGAGTAACTTTAGCTAATAATGAATGAACTGCTTCACCAGCATCTCCAAGAATTGCAACATCAGCATTGTGACGTTTACCTAGCATTACTGGGTTGTTGTCAATTTGGATGAATTTTTCAATGTTTTCGAATGTTTTATCTACTTCAGCAAACGGGAAGTTTGATCCAATAAAGATAACTGTGTCAGCTTCTTTGATTGTCTCGTTAGCAGGTTTCCAACCAACACGGTAAGTAGAACCAGCTAGCGCTTCAAAATCATATTCGAAAGTCTCGTAGTTTTTACCAGTTACAATGACTGGTGCTTTGATTAAGCGAGATAATTCTGTTACTGCAGGACCGTGTCCCATAGTCCCAACACCTGCATAAATTACAGGACGTTTAGAGTTATTTAACACTTCAACTGCTGCGTCGATATCAGCTTCGTTAATTGGTGAAGATGTATAATCACGGAAGCTTTTAGCTGAAGAGTAAAATGCATCGTTATCCATTTCGTGGAAACCAAAGTCTCCAGGAACTTCTAATACAGCAACCCCACGTTTAGCGATAGCAGTACGGATTGCTTCGTCAACTAATTTAGGTAATTGTTCAGCGTAAGCAACACGACGGTTGTAAACTGCAATGTTCGCAAACATTGGGTTTTGGTTTAATTCTTGGAATGCATCCATGTTTAATTCTTTTAGTGGACGAGATCCTAAGATAGCTAATACTGGCGTGTTATCCATAGCTGCATCGTAAAGACCGTTGATTAAGTGAGACGCACCAGGTCCACCAGATCCCACACAAACACCAATTTTACCACCAAATTTCCATTGCATTACAGCTGCTTTTGCTGCAACTTCTTCATGCTTCACTTGAAGAAACTCAATGTTTGTTTCTTCTTGTTCACCTAGTGCTTCCATTAATGGAGCTAATGTACCTGAAGGAATACCGTAAATTGTTTCAATACCCCAATCTGCCATTACTTTTAAAGAAGCTGTACTAACTTTTGTTTTACCTGTTGTCATTATAATAATCCCCCTAATTGAATTTAGACAAAATATATATGTTTTAAATCTAACGCCCAAAATCTTATATCTAAGATTTCTCCCCATTTAATACGTTTTATAAACACTATTCTGTTCATTGGAACTAATTATATCCGAAACGTCTTTACATATCTATCTATCTTGACACCTTCTTTTTTATAAAATCATGACTTTTAATCTGTTTCATTAGGGATATTTTTCTGTATCATTTTATTGGGCATGCAAAATTGTCTGAAGCACTCACACATTCATATTCTTAGTAAATGACATCTTTTCCTTTCCAACATTTGGATTTGATTGCCTAGACATCAAAGTTGGTTTCGCTTTCCAGAAAGATTTAATCGCTTTTGATTTTCAATCTTCTCACTCTTTAGGGGGTGACTCTAGTCCGTTCTTTCTTAGTTTACGCTAACTATTTCTCTATATTTTTCAATAATAGTCCATTTGATTTTCATCATCTAAAATTCCCCATTAATTGAATTATAATAATTCTCATCATGTTCTTACGCCTTTTGATCAAGTTTAGCTCTTTATAGCTAGATAGTTGGGCAGATAAATCGGATAACTCAAGTAAGTCTGTTGATATTCTATGCTTGGTAGCAAAAATTAAGACATACCGGATTTGTTAGTAAACATACTCGACTCAAATTGAAACACAACGCATCAGGCTGTCCCCTTCATCTATTCAGCGTTTCTTAGTCTCTAAATAGCCTAACCACATCATGGCGACTTGAGCGACGATGTGAAACATGGCCTGAGATTCGTGGCGTCTTGAGCGATGGTGTGGTCGTATGACTCGGTTAGATTCTGTCTGATTTCGCCGTACTCTCTCTGGGGACCAAAACGATAGAGGTAGTCTATTTCTATATCATGCTTATTTAAATTGGCGGTGTTCTCGATCAATAAGAAATTAGCCACTTTTTGCATTTTACGGTCTTGATACTCTCTATCAATTTTAAAAGACAATAGCTTCTGCCTATTATCATAAGTTTCACTGTTTGATTACAAACATTTGAATGTACGTTCGCTTAATCAACAACCATTCATAAATATACCAAAAAAAAACTCATCCTCAATTAAGAGAGTGGGCTTGAACAATAAAATAATTTATCAATCCTATATTATGAATATTTAAACCCCCAATAGCAATTCATTATATAAATTTGATGTAATAATAGTAGCACTTAAAAAAAGACGTGTACGAGCAAACACATACAATAGCGGATTCAATCAAAGCATATTTGATTTCATCGTCCTATGAAATTTACTGCTCTCTTACATTGACTCTCATAAACATCTATTCATATTATTATTGTATATACTTTAAGTTTCATGTAAATAGCGCTAGCTAAGCCAATAAATAAAACCGCCAAAAACACTTTTAATAGTGTTTTTTGGCGGTTTTTCTACAATATTTCATAAATCAAAATAAATATTACTCTGCAAAATAAACATCTTTCAGATTAATACGCCCCACTCCATCATAATCCATACCGTGTAGTTTTTCATTCTGCACGTAAGCATTACTATAGTAGTAAAGTGGAATAACTGGCATATCTTCAATCATGACAGCTTCTGCTTGACGTAACAAATCTAGACGCGCATCAACATCTAATTCAAACATCGCTTGATCTAATAATTCTTTATATTCTTCTGATTCCCAGCCAGTATCATTATTACCGGCATCAGCAGTCTTGTAGTTGTCTAGGTAAGTCGTCGCATCATTGTATTTACCCGTCCAACCAATACGTCCAACTTGGTAATCTTTAGTATCTAATCGATCTAAGTAAACTTGCCATTCAGTGTTATCAATTTTTGCATTGATGCCTAATTCACGCGCCCATTTCTCTTGAATATCTTGTGCGATAACAGAGTGAGCTTCACTTGTATTGATTGAAATATTAATCGTTAACTCACTTGGATCCGATAGACCTAATTCTTCTAAACCAACCGTCAAGTATTCACGAGCCGAATCGTAGGCAGCATCTTCGAAGTAGCCGCGATCTTCCTCAAATCCAGGAATCACGTTTGGAACATAACCTAAAGCTGGAACTTGTCCACCCTTCGTAATATTATCGACAATATTCTGGCGGTCAACGGCAAAAGCAAGAGCTTTACGAATGTTCACATTCGCCATTGTTGGATCAGTTGTATTAATCACATACCAGTAAATCGCAGAAATAGGTTGAGTTTTTAAGATCCCTTGATCAGCAAATTCATCAATCATCCCTAAAGCGACTTCTCCATACGGTGAACCTAAATAATCCAATGAGCCTGACAAGTATTCATTACTTTGTGTAGCTTGAGATTCGATAATTTGTACATGAACTTCGTCCAAGGCTACATTCTCTTTATCCCAATATTGGTCATTCTTCGTTAATACATAGTGACTTTGATGAACCCACTCTGTTAATAAGAATGGTCCGTTTGTGATGTAATCATCTGTTAAACCAACCGCCCAATCTGGATTACCTTCCACTACCGACTGATGAACGGGTAAGAATGTATACATACCGAGTAACTCAGTAAAGTAAGCTGTTGGCGAAACTAAAGTTACTTCTAAAGTATAGTCGTCTAATGCCTTAACAGCGACATCATCGGCACTACCTTCACCAGTGTTATACGCCTGTGCGCCTTCAATGACGTATAAAAACTCTGCACGTTGTGATAAGGTTTCAGGATTTAAAGCACGTTTCCAACCATACTCAAAATCTCCCGCTACCACTTCATCACCGTTAGACCATAATGTGCCTTCACGCAGATAGAATGTATACACCAAACCATCTTCACTCATATCCCATGATTCTGCTAGTGCAGGAATTACTTCTCCTTCTGGCGTCGTATCTGTTAAGCCTTCAAACACGTTATCAATGATCGCACCAGATGTTGTATCCGTTGCGATAGCTGGGTCAATCGTTGGTGGTTCAGATCCAATAGCTAAATTTAGAATATTCTCCTGAGCACTCACTGCTAGTTGTGGAAATAACCCTCCAAATGAAACAATTAATGCCATAAAAAAAGTTGAGAGTTTATAAACAAAATTTTTCTTCATATTTTTAACACTCCTTATCCATTAATATACATAATTTCACATTAATGAAAGCGTTTGTCAAGGTTATTATTATAATTCAATTAGAATTGTTATCACTTTATTAACACCCCCTCATTTTAAAATCTGCATAATAAATATAAATTAATATCGGGGATGGTTATCACTATAATTCCCATCTATTAAATTGATAGCTTACTAATAAGTTCTGTATTTAAATGCGCTAATCTCAATTCTTTACAAAAGATTAAACACAAAAGTTTGTATTATATAAATTAATCAATTTTATTATATTGTTAGCTGACACAAAATTATTTTATTTATTTCATGAGTTTATCGATTTAATACGTCTTAATGTGCCGGGTGTTCTTATAACTATCGGAGTGTTTTATATTTTTGGTTAGTATTATTCATTTGAGCTTAAATAAACTCAAAGCAAATTTCGAGCGACGTTTGTATCCAATATATTTAACGATAATTAGTTAGAACTTAATTCAACTGTTGTAAAAATTGCAACAGTTCGAAAAGAAGGTAATAGAGAGATTTCTAGGGATTTAACCTATTATAGTATTGATGGAAATATATCAGTTGGATATCGAGTGAACTTTATACGCGCTACTCATTTCAAATAATGGGCTACCGGTGTTTTAAAAGAGTATATGATAAAAGGTTAAAACAAGGAGCGAATCTTTTAGAGAAAGACTATTTTCAAGAACTTCTCGAAATAGTACGCTCAATTCATGCGAGCGAACGAAGAATGTGGCTAAAACTGACTGCCATATTTTCCGAAGTAAGTACCGAATATGAAAATTCCAGTGAAATAACGAAATTATTTTACGCTAATGTACAAAATAAATTTCACTATGCAATTGTTGGTCAAACCGCTGCAGAAATCATCTATAATTTAGCGGATTAATCTAAAGACAATACGGGTTTTACCACTTGGAAAATTTCACCATGAGTCTTCTTATGACTTTTGTTACTGATGACTTATTATTATCAATGGCGGTCTCTCAAAAAAATTACTTTATCTTGAACAGATAAAATTCACTTGATCGAGAAAATCATTATTTTATTTTTAACGTTAAGATGGCTTCTGAAGCTTAGATGGTCAGAATTTATGAATACGTTGGACATTAGACAGCAAAAACAACCCAACACTCGGTTAAGAGAGTGGATTATTTGTACTAGAAAATACTAATGATAGTCCTTCTACTTTTTAGAGTAAGTAACCAAGCGAAAAGTAAGCATATATCAGAATTAATATTATAAGCAAAAGTATTTTACTTAATTCTATTTTACTTTTCATTCCTAATTTAGAATACTGATACAAAATATATAGATTACATACCAACGGGATTACGACAACTAATAATGTACTAAAAAAAAATTTATAATAATCTATTTCTAGTGCATTAAATAAAATGTTATAGACTAGCATAGAGATCGCACTTAAGATTTGAAAATTCTTTTTATACTTTTTATAGTTTATATCTTTCATGATAGCCCTCTTTTTTATTTATTCCCAAACTTCATATGTGTGAGTAAAAGTTGTCCCTGTTACATAATTAGTATAGGACGCATTACTATAGAAATTCATCCTTACAGTAACGTGGAACCTACCATTAGATTCTCTCCAACTTGACTGCTTGTAAGTATAGTAGATATAATCTGTATTATATTCAATTAATGTGCCAGCTATACCTATAACACCACCAACCGTACCCATACCTGCAACAGCAATAATTGCTCCAGCAAGTCCTACTACAGTTCCAGGTTTTTTAATAGAACCATAGATTGTATTTGCTCTCATCAAGGAACTTGAACCATAGTATTGTTCAAGTTCAGCCAATTCTTCCTCAGTAACCTTGTACACATATTCAATGTTTTCTCCATCTTCAATAACTGAGTATGGTTCTAGCTGATCCCATGAATTAGCATAAGCAATAGCGTTTGATAACGGAAACACAGATGGTAAAAAAAATCATTACAACACAAATAAAACTTAAGATTTCCGCTATGTTTTCCCTCATTTTTATGCTCCTTTTTTGAACCGAGAGAAACAACAGAAAGCGCCTTTAGGGACGATTGTTTGGGTTTTGCTTCCACCTTCAAATGAAAAAGAAAATCACGAAAATCACGCAGCTGAAGAGAGAGTTGATAATAATATTTATAAATACAGAACAGAAGCTCGATTGCGAAGTAGGTCTTCACGCTTCGTTAAGGGCATTTTTCTAGTTTTAGATATATTAGGGTCGCTAATGATTGGTTGACTTTTTACGAATTTGACCAATAATTGGGATTATTTTACATATGGGATTGGCTCCTCCGTTGGTATACTACTAATATACCATTTGGTTACAAATGTCATTAGAATTTCTGAAAATCGTTATGTAAACAATTTAATACAAAATGATTTGATTGAAGTTCAAAATAAAAATTCTAATTTTTTAGAAATTCTATTATTCTACATAGAAAAGGTATTAGCACCGGACCATCAGGCACTCCTGATGGTCTAGTAGACAACTTGTCACAGGAAGTTGAATTCTCACAAGAAATTCCGGATACTAGTATCGAAATTTCACACACTGTAATAGACTAAGTAAGAAAACCTAGAACTATGTCTTAGGCTTCTTAGGTTCGATTCGTTTATACTATATCGTGATTTTTATTTTAGTTGAACTATTAAGCGCAGCTCATCGTGGTGGTTTACCAAAGCGGTAATAAGGGGAATCGGCGTAGCTTGGTCTGACTCTGAGCAACGCGAATTAGACAGAACCTAGCCGATTCAGCTGAAAAAGCACGAACGCCAGTGAGGCTTTGAAAGCGACCAACGCATTGGAAAACCAATAAGGTAAGCGAAGCACAAAAGGCATTCTATCAACTCTAACCTAATAATTCCTTATACTATAAAAACAGCGACGCCCCTATTTTAAAAGGGGTGTCGCTGCTTTCTTTTATTCTTCTATTCCCATTCAATTGTTGCTGGTGGTTTTCCTGTGATGTCATACACGATACGGTTTACGTGTGCGACTTCATTTACAATACGCGTACTGATTTTTTGAAGAATATCCCAATCAATACGAGCGAACTCACCAGTCATACCATCAATCGATGTCACTGCGCGAATACCAATCGTATAATCATACGTACGACCGTCACCCATCACACCTACACTACGAATACCTGGTAGGACTGTAAAGTATTGCCATACTTCACGTTCAAGACCGTGATTTGCAATTTCTTCACGTAAAATCGCATCGGATTCACGAACGATTTCAACTTTTTCTTCAGTAATTTCACCTAAGACACGAATCCCTAGACCGGGTCCTGGGAATGGTTGACGCCAAACAATGCTGTCAGGCATGCCTAGTGTTGTTCCTAATGAACGCACTTCATCTTTGAATAAAGTACTCAATGGTTCGATTAATTCGAATTCCATATCTTCGGGTAATCCACCCACGTTATGGTGAGATTTAATTGTTTGAGCTGTTTTTGTACCAGACTCAATAATATCCGTGTAAAGCGTGCCTTGTGCTAGGAAATCCACACCTTCTAACTTAGTCGCTTCGTCATCAAAGACGTAAACAAACTCGTTACCGATAATTTTACGTTTTTCTTCTGGATCGCTCACCCCACGCAATTTATCGAAGAAGCGTTTTTTAGCATCCACACGAATAATGTTTAGGCCAAACTTACCTGTTAATGCTTCCATAACTGCGTCGCCTTCACCTTTACGTAGAAGTCCGTGGTCAACAAAGATACATGTTAATTGATCGCCAATTGCTTTTTGCAAAAGAACTCCAACCACACTTGAATCGACCCCTCCGGATAAACCAAGTAATACTTTACGGTCGCCGACTTTTTCACGAATTTTAGCAATTTCAAACTCAATGAAATTGTCCATTGTCCAGTCACCTGTTGCTTGACAGATTTCAAAGGCAAAGTTACGTAACATTTCATTACCATGTGTACTATGATGAACTTCTGGATGGAATTGAACACCATAAATTTGACGCGCGGTATTCTGGAAAGCTGCGATTGGACAATGATCATTGCTTGCGATGACTTCAAATCCCTCAGGTAATTCAGTGATTAAATCGCCATGACTCATTAAAACTTGTTCTTCATCAGCTAAACCTTCAAAAATTCCAGTTGACGTTTCACTAATGTTAATCATTGAACGTCCGTATTCGCGTTTGTTCGCTTTAGAGACAGTACCATTGAATAGTTGTGTTGTTAACTGCATGCCATAACAAATGCCTAGAACCGGTACACCTAAATCATAGATTGCAGGATCTACTGTAAAAGCATCCTCTGCATACACACTATGTGGACCTCCAGATAGGATAATACCAATGACGTTTCCTTCTGCTTTAATAGCTTCTGCACTTGTGTCATTCGGTAGTAATTCACTAAATACTCCGAACTCGCGGATTCGACGTGTGATTAACTGATTGTATTGACTTCCAAAATCTAAAACAATAATCTTTTCAATCGCTTTTAATGTCGCGGTCAACTTTATTCCCCCATTTACTTCTTTAGTATTGTTCTATTCTACACGAAATTTTAGTATTTGCGAACATAAATTGCATCTATCGCGTGATCATCCGTCTTATGCAGTATAATATTCGCTCGGCTACGGGTCGGTTGAATGTATTGAACGAGGTTCGGTAGGTTGATTGAATACCAGATCTCGTCCGCATAGTCATGCGCTTCTTCGCGTGGGAGTTTACTGATTTCATAGTAGTAATTAGTCGGGTCATTCTCGGCTAAATCCATGTGCATATCAAAGCGTTCTCTGTACCATTTACGAATATTACGCGCTTCGGCATCAACATAAATCGATAAATCGAAAAAGTCGCTGACATAAAGTTGTTGGTTTTGCGGTAATTGGAACACATTGATTCCCTCAACTATCAGTATATCTGGTTGATCAACCACGCCGTATTCACCCGGTATCACATCATAAATTTCATGAGAATAAATTGGATACTTCACGGCTTCTTTAGACGTTTTGACCATACTCATAAAATTCAATAGGCCAGTCATGTCATAACTTTCTGGAAAGCCTTTACGATTTAAAAGGCCTTGCTGTTCCAATGCTTCATTTGAATATAAAAAACCATCTGTCGTTAACATCTCGACTTTACGTCCTGGATACGTTTCTTTCAATAATTGATGAAGTACTCGAGCGGTTGTGCTTTTACCTACCGCTACACTCCCTGAAATACCAATGACGAATGGGATGGCCGGTGAGTGAACCGGACTTTCTGGATCCGTCGTAAAAAATTCATCTCTCTTATTCTGAAAATTATGATCACTTCTGATGGCTATATCGACATAATGAACCAGAGGGGCATAAACTTCACGCACATCTCTTTGAGAAAGACGGTCATGTAAGGAAACTAAATCTGATAATTGTTGAACCGGAGCAATTTCGGGTCCATCATATTGGAATTGTTGCCATTCTTGACGTGTGTAACGAGTATACAATTTAAATTGAGTCACTTTTAAACTCCTTCATTTGGGATATATTGTTTATATAATTCATTCATAGATTTAGACTTGCGAGAGTAACAGCTGTTCAACTATAATAGTCTATGCTAGTTAAAGCAGACAGCTTTATCTCTTTTGGATATTTAGTTAATTTTATCACAGAAAGATGTGCTTTGTATTCAATAAATCTTAAACAGTTCAAGATAAAGCTTAAATTTATTTAAATAATACGATTAATCGTACTAATACCATGCGAACTATTGGTACAATACAATTGAAGGTCGTACGTCGTAACAACAGACAATTACAGGTTGAATGGAGGCAGTTCTTTTATGGAGTCACGTTATCAGGGACAATTTGATGAAAATCGATTAGATATATCAATTGAACTAGTCAATCAAGAACAAGCAGGCATTACATCAGAAGCAACTCAAACGACTTCTAAGGTAGGTCATGGGTATGCACACAGTAAAATTATTCTGATGGGTGAGCACGCTGTGGTCTATGATTACCCTGCGATAGCGCTACCATTCCCTGCTGTGCAAGTTCACGTCCAAGTCGAAGCTTCACAACACTCCAATTCTTATATTGATTGTCAATATTACGCTGGGCCATTGGAAGATGCTCCTTCCATGTTAGCGAACCTTAAACGAGCCATCAGCTTAACTCTTGATAGCTTTAAGATACTTTCACAACCGATTCAGATTACGATTGACAGTACCATCCCTCAAGAAAGAGGCATGGGCTCTTCTGCTGCTGTTTCTGTCGCGATTGTTCGGGCAATTTGTGATTACTATTGCGTCCCTATTTCTGACAAGCAGCTTCACTTGATTGTCAATCAAGCAGAAGTCATTGCCCATGAATCAACTAGTGGACTAGATACTCTAATGACTAGCACACCTAATCCTGTCATCTATCGAAAAAGTCAGACACCCCGTCCGTTTCCTTTGAAAATGGATGCCTTCTTAGTGGTCGCAGACAGCGGCCAGGCAGGTCAAACGAAACTTGCGGTTAACCATGTCCGACTACTGAAAGAAAAGAAACCTTTATTAGTAGAGGAATTAATGTCAGCGATTGGAAAGTTCGTTCAACAAGCACACGATGCCATCCAAGCTAATGATGCGACCGAGCTCGGCCGCTTAATGACTTACAACCACTACTATTTAAATCAACTAGGCATTTCAAATCCAATATTAGACCGCATCATTAATGCAGCCTGGTTAGGCGGCGCCCTCGGCGCTAAATTAACCGGTGGAGGTTTAGGCGGTTGCGTCATCGCACTTGCAACGGACGAGGCGAGCGCTCAAGTAGTCGCTCAAGAAATGAAAGAGGCTGGAGCCATCCAGTCATGGTATATCCCATTAGATTAAACACTACTTATCAAAGCAAGTTATTGGACAAAATAGGACCAAAAATTCCGTACAATAACTTGCACTAATAAAAGGAGTTCGTCATGACCAAGCAATTATTCTCTGCAAAGTTTCGTGCTCACACAAACATTGCGCTTATTAAATATTGGGGTAAGCGAAACAAAGAGTTATTCTTACCCGTTACCAACAGTCTCTCATTAACGTTGGATGCTTTTTATACAGATACTGAAGTCGAGTTCGATACGTCACTTACGAGTGACGTGTTTTATTTAGACGGCGTCTTACAAAATGACTTTCATACAGCAAAAGTCAGCCGCTTCCTCGACTTATTTAGAAAAGAAGCTAATCGACCTAACTTATTTGCGACTGTACGTAGTATTAACCATGTCCCAACAGCAGCTGGGTTAGCTTCCTCTGCTTCCGCTTTTGCGGCTCTAGCTGGTGCTTGTAATTTGGCTCTTGACTTAGCTATCGATACACAAACCCTATCAACTTTCGCTCGTCAAGGATCAGGCAGTGCCAGTCGTAGCTTACTCGGCGGTTTCGTTGAGTGGCATAAAGGGCAAGGTGACGACAGTGCATCAAGTTATGCAGAAGTATTTGATGATGCCGATTGGGACCTTGCAATGGTTTTCGTCATCATTAACCGACAAGCTAAGAAAGTCGACAGTCGACTTGGTATGGAACACACTAACGAGACATCCCCTTTCTATGAACTATGGCCACGCGAAGTGGCAAAAGATCTAGAGAAAATAAAACCAGCGATTAAAGCCCATGACATCGACACAGTAGGTACAATCGCTGAACATAATGCCATGAAGATGCATGCCATGACGATTGCCGCTAACCCAAGTTTCACCTATTGGGAACCTGGCTCAATCGAAGCGATGCAAATCGTGCGTCGATTACGTGAAGAGGGCATTTCGGCATACCTCACGATGGATGCCGGCCCAAATGTCAAAGTACTTTGCCGTGCAAGTGAAGCTGAACGTGTCAAAGCAGCTTTTGTGTCACGATTTGGCGAAGAACAAATTGTTATTGCAAAACCCGGGCCTAATGCCTACCCGCTAGATAAGGAGTAATGTATGAATTTCTCATCTGTTATGTCAAACTTATTTGAATTGAAACCTGAACAGAACTTCCAAACACAAAGCATCAAAGTGCCAGGTAAATTGTACATTTCAGGCGAGTATGCCATTTTAGAACCTGGTCATCCTGCCATTTTAATTGCCGTTGACCAATACTTAAATAGCCAACTTTCTATCAGCTTGAAACCTTATCATGGCTGTATTCAATCAGATTTACCAGGAATGAACGACTTAAACTACCGCCGAAACCCACACACAAATGATATTCAAATCAACATCGAACAACAATCTGCCGGCTCGCTGAAGGATTGGCGTTATGTCTTAGCAGCCATTGAGGTGGTTGAAGCGTTGATTACTGAAATTGGCCGCCCGATTCAAGACTATCAGCTGACTTTCTCAAGTGATCTTGCTTCGCAAGAAGGTAAGAAGTATGGTTTTGGCTCAAGTGGCGCTGTCACAGTTGCTACGATTCGTGCCTTGATTCAATTTTACGGACTTCAAGCGATTTCCGCTGAAACAATTTTCAAGCTGGCTTGTATTGCTTTGACTAAATTGAATACGAACGGCAGTTTTGGTGATATTGCAGCCATTACATTAGGTAATTGGGTGTACTATCAATCCTTTGACCGCGATTGGTTACGCGCTCGTTTAAGTACTAATCCATCGACCCTCGATTTATTACATGTTGACTGGCCCTATCTAAAATTAGAAACCATCCAAACGATTGAAGATATGACCGTTTTAATTGGTTGGACTCAATCCCCAGCTTCAACAGACGACTTAGTAGGCTACCTACGTCAACAAATGAATGATGCTGATACAACTTCTCCCTACAAGACTTTCCTAGAGGACAGCCAAGTGAGCGTCGAAAGCATGCATCAAGCGTTTAAGACTAAGAATATTACACTCATCCAAGAAGAGTTGGCTAATTACCGCCACCTATTATTGAAACTCAGCAAGCAATTTAATTTAACAATTGAAACACCTGCTTTGAGCGATTTAGTTAATTTATCACAGGCTTATCAATTTGAAGCCAAGTCTTCCGGCGCAGGCGGCGGCGATTGTGGCATCGCGATCGGCCATAAGAATCAAAAGTCTGAGCTTTTACAAGAACAGTGGAAAGCCACTGGCATTATACCATTGGATATTAAAGTAGCTCCCTTACAGGTGTAGGGAGCTATTTTGTTAGTAGTGTTTTCATTAATGAAGTAATAGTCGGCTTTTAGTTATAGATGTGTTAGAATTTACTTAACAAGACTTAAGAAACGGGGTGCTTTTATGACAGATGAACACAAGCAAACGATAGATTCACAGCGTAAAGATGATCATGTTAATTTAGCTTTAGAGCAACAAGCCGCCATGAAACACTCGGCTTTTGATGATGTGCGTTTCGTGCACCATTCATTTAGCGATTTATCCATGGCTCAAGTCGATTTATCCACTGATTGGGCTGGGCATACGTTCGACCTCCCCTTCTATATCAATGGGATGACTGGTGGTTCTAGTTTTACCAAGCAATTCAACCAAAAATTGGCAGAGGTAGCCCGTGAAACGGGACTGGCGATGGCGTCAGGTTCAATCAGCGCTGCTTTAAAAGACCCTAGTGTTGCAGATAGTTTTACTGTGATTCGCGAGGTCAATCCAAATGGTTTCGTGATGGCCAACTTAGGGGCTCATCATTCATTGGAAAATGCTAAGCGTGCCGTTGATTTATTACAAGCAGATGCTTTGCAAATTCATTTAAATGTCCCTCAAGAAGTCGTAATGCCTGAAGGTGACCGCGATTACCGTAGCTGGCCTGATAACATTGCTGATATTGTCCATGGCTTGGGCTTGCCGGTTATCGTTAAGGAAGTTGGTTTCGGCATGAGCCGCGAAACAATGGAACAATTAGTCCGTTTAGGCGTCCAAACCGTAGATGTAAGCGGTCGCGGTGGAACAAACTTTGTGACAATTGAAAATGACCGTCGTGATCGTTTAGACTTCAGCGACTTAGCAAGTTGGGGACAAACCACACCTGAATCACTTTTAGAGTCTCTTAGCGTGCAAAGAACTCTTGATGTTCTAGCAAGTGGTGGGATTCGTCACTACACGGATATCATTAAAGCCCTAGCCTTTGGTGCTAAAGCGACTGGTTTATCAGGTAAATTCCTTGCTTCGGTTCACGAAAAAGGGGTGGCTGAAACAATCCAAACTGTTCGTGATTGGGAAACGTCGTTGCGTCATATGATGTTAATGTTAGGTTGTTCAAACTTAGCAGAATTACGTCGTACGAACTTAGTGATTTCTGGTGACTTGCGTGATTGGGCTCAAGCACGTCAAATAGACTTCACAAAACTTGCCACACGTGGCCGCTACAACACTTTATTCTAAAATTAGACATGACTAGGAAACGCTTGGCGTTTCCTTTTTTTGTTTAGATAAATATAAAAAGCCTTG
This sequence comes from Fundicoccus sp. Sow4_F4, assembly GCF_052116145.1. Classification (NCBI taxonomy): domain Bacteria; kingdom Bacillati; phylum Bacillota; class Bacilli; order Lactobacillales; family Aerococcaceae; genus Fundicoccus; species Fundicoccus sp. Sow4_F4. The sequence goes on from NZ_JBQKLQ010000009.1 coordinate 71,766, forward strand.
GAGCGACCTCCAAGGCATTTATTACTAAGCATGATTATTGATAGGCTGGTAAATAATCCCCATGTGCTTCAATTAACTCATCACACATTGCAACAATATCATCCATTGATAATTCAGAATTCGTATGTGGATCTAAGAAAGCTGCTTGATAGATTTTACTCTTATCTAGAGTTAATGCTGCTTCAACGACTAACTCTTGCACATTAATGTTTGTACGGTTTAGTGCAGCTAGTTGAGTAGGTAAATCTCCGACATAAGTGGGTTGTACTCCGTTCTTATCAACTAAGCATGGCACCTCAACACAAGAGTTTTCAGGTAAATTAGTAATTAAACCTTTGTTCAATACGTTACCCGCGATCATGGTTGGATTTCCTGTCGTAATAGCATCCATAATATATGAGGCATACTCACGGCTACGAGTATGAGTTAGATCTCCATTTTCAACGATATCATCTCTTTGATGTTCCCAATCAGAAATTTGCTGTTCACAACGACGCAAGTACTCATTCAGCGGAATTCCAAAACGCTCAATAAGTTCTGGATATTTACTCTTAATAAAGTAAGGATGATACTCTGCATTATGTTCACTTGACTCAGTAATATAATAATCGAATCGCTTCATTAACTCGAATCGAACTGAGTCACGGTGTGGGTTTTCTTTCTCTGCTGCTAATTTTTTAATAGTAGGATAGAAGTCTTCACCATTTTTAGTGATTTCTAATAACCACGCCATATGGTTAATTCCGGCAATTTTCCATTGAAAATCATCTAAATTCTCTTCTTCCGCAATTCCCAAATGTTCAAATAACTCTGGCACACAAACTTGCACACTATGACAAAGGCCTACCGTTTTTATTTTCGTCGCTTTTAGGATTCCCATTGTTAACATAGACATAGGGTTGGTGTAGTTAAGTAACCAAGCATCCGGGCAAACTTCCTCCATCTCTTTAGCAAATTCTAACATCACCGGGAACGTACGTAAGGCTCTGAATATTCCACCAATCCCCATCGTATCACCGATAGTTTGTTGTAGTCCATATTTTTGAGGGATTTCAAAATCGATTACTGTACTCGGTTTATAGCCCCCCACTTGAATGGCATTGATAACAAAATTGGCATCTCTTAATGCTTCTTTACGATCTTGATAAGCTGTAATTGATGCACGCCCTTCGTTTGAGTTTTTATTAATTGTATTAAGCATACTTTCTGATTCTCTTAATCGATTCTCATCTATATCATAAAGTGCGATTTCTGCATGATAAAGACTGGGTGTCAGCATTGCATCACCTAAAATATTCTTAGCAAATATTGTACTTCCTGCACCAATAAACGTGATTTTAACCATTAGACAGACTCCTTTATAAATGTATTATTGTTTTTTTAGTGTGATAAAAGTAAATCCTCATTATATTTTTAAAATTTTCTTATATATACAAAATAAATTACATGAATATCAAAAGATAAAACTGCTTAGTCATATGATATACTGTTCTTATCACACATCAGAATTGACGAAAGGATTTCATCATGAAAAGGAAAAGAAAACGTATACATATTTCTCCGAATAGTTTATTTGTTGATTTATATATTGTTCAACATGGACACGAACAATGTGATTTCTCACATAGCTTCGGTCCGATATTGACGCATAATTATCTGTTTCATTATATCGTTTCGGGAAAAGGTCGTTTCTTCCAACCAGACAATAGTGATGGTACAGAGTTGACTTCTGGTCAAGGCTTCTTAATGCCACCTGATACAATTTGTTCGTATTCTGCTGATTCGGATGATCCATGGGAATATTATTGGATTGAATTCAACGGCATTCAAGCGAAGCAATCTATGAAACTTGCTGGTTTTACAGATACTCAATTAATTTATACACCGCGCACTGATAATAAAATTGAAGAGATTGCACATATTTTTGCTGATACGTTAGAAACAAATGTTAGCAATGAATATTTATTATTAGGTAATCTATATCAGTTGTTAGATGCTCTAATTCAAAATTCTAGCCAACAAGTTTCTGACACACGTAATGAAATTTCCAATGTTTATATTAGACGCGCCATCGACTATATTAGAGATAATTATCAAAATGATATTTCTGTAGCAGATATTGCTAACCATTGTAACTTAAACAGAAACTATTTTACTCGCTTGTTTAAAGCAGAATTGAACTTGACCCCTTCCCAGTTCTTGATTAAATATCGTTTAAATAAAGCAGCAGATTTATTAATGAATACAGATCTTTCAATACAGTGTATTTCAGAAGAAATCGGTTATTCAAATCAATTTAATTTTTCTGCTACTTTTAAAAAACATTACAACTTCTCTCCATTTGATTGGAGAAATAAACATTCATAAACTAGAATAATTATAGTTTTCCTCCTGTAGATGCAATACCTTGAATGAAATGTTTTTGGAAAACTACGTAGATAAGAATCATTGGCCAAGTGGCCATCACTGCTGCAGCCATTAATTGGGGATAATTAACTGTATAAGCGCCTTGTATTAATGATAAGGCTGAAGATAAAGTCGCTTTGTCAGCTTGTGGATTAATAATCATTGGCCACATTAGCTCTTTATATCCAAATAATGCCGTAAATATACCTAATGCAACTAAGCCTGATTTTGCAAGAGGTAACATGATTGAGAAGAACGTCTGACCTATATTAGCGCCATCCAAAACTGCTGATTCTTCTAAGGATTTAGGCAACCCCATGAAAAACTGTCTTAAGAGGAATGTACCAAACGCACTGACAATTCCTGGAAACACTAAGGCCATAATTGTATTTCGCATATCCAGCGCATCAACCATCAAATATTGTGGAATAATAAATACTTGTGCTGGAATCATCATTTGAAATAAAACCAAGCTGAATAAGAAATCTCTTCCTGGAAATTCCAGTCGCCCAAATGCATATGCAGCCATTGCACTAAACAAGGTCGATGCAACTACTCTAATACCAATCATAGCAAAAGTATTAAAGTATAAAATAACAAAATCATATCTAGCCAATACAGCTTTAAAGTTATCAAACTTTAAACTAGATGGAAATATAACAAACGGATTTAACGCAGTTGCTTCTGTTTGAGTCTTGAAGGCTGTTAACAACATCCAGATAAATGGTAGTATCATAACAGCGGCAATCAGAATCAACACAACATGTACCGCAATCTTGGAAATTATTGGTTTCGATTTCATTTTTATCACTCTCCCATATAATGAACCCATTTATTCTGTAACTTCACTTGAATAAAGGTCAAAATCAGAATGATTACTAATATAAGAGCAACAATTGCTGAACCATAACCTCGATCACTGTATTTAAAAGTATTGTTATAGAATAAATATACTAGTGAAACTGTCGTCGGGTAAGAAGGCATCGATGGATTTATTAACATGAAAATCACATCGAAAACTTGAATCCCTTGAATAATCCCAGTAACTGATACGAAGAATAGTTGTGGTGATAAAAGTGGCAATGTTATGTTAACAGTTTTACTAAACATGCTGGCACCATCAATATCAGCGGCTTCATAATAATCTTGAGGAATTTCTTGTAATCCGGCCAATAAAAGCACCATATTATAGCCGATCGTACTCCAGATACCAATTATGGCTACAGAATAAATAGCTACGCTTGGATTCTCAATCCAATTAATTGGTCCAATTCCAACATAACCTAAGATTTGGTTGATTAACCCGAACTGATTATTGTACAACCACCGCCAAACCATAGTTACCGCTGCCGGAGCGGCTACCATTGGTAAAAAGTAAATTGTTCGATAAATTGATTTTCCTTTTATATTGTTCACGAGAACCGCTAATATTAAAGAAATAATTATAGCTGGTGGAATGACTAGTAGTGTATAACGAATTGTATTCCAAGTCGCTTGCCACACTTGAGAATCATTAATAAGTCTTGAATAATTTTCTAATCCAACAAATTCTGAACCTTTACCGAAAGCACCTGTTTTAAAGAAACTATAATAAACCGTTTGAAAGCTAGGGATGATATTCAGAATGATTAAACCAATAATTGTAGGGGCGATCATTCCATAGCCCCAGGCCCAAGTTGACTTCTTACTTCCTACGCCCATGATACTCCTCCTTCTCAAAAATTAACCTTATAATAAAAAGTAGCCATTCTCACTCAGCAGAATGACTACTCGTGTTCTGTTAACTCATCCGATTATTCTTGACTGATGAATTGATTCATCATTTCTGCTGTAGCTTTCGCCCCTTCTTCAACTGACTGCTCCCCACGATAGGCAGCATTTAACAATTCATAAGCCTTCTCTTCCCATACAGTTGTTTCGTTTGTGTAGGGTCTAATTTGTCCACTTTCTACCATATCAACATAAACTTTAAGATTAAATTCTGTATTAGAGTCAATCCATGCTTCTGCTGTTCCTTCATATGCAGATATTGCGATTCCAAGTTCTGATGCTTTTCTTTGGACTGCTTCACTTGAAAGGTATGACAAGAATAGCCATGCTTCTTCAGGATTTTCAGTATTTGCGTCAATCGCATTTCCTAAGCCGTTATAAATAGTTGTTGAATTCCCTTCTTTACTAGGTAGTGGTGCAACGTCAAAATTTTCCACTAAATACTCATTATCAAGGAAAGCGGGTAATTGCCATGATCCAAAAGTCGCCATCGCTGCAATACCATTTTCTAAGAATGCTCGACTATCAGTATCTGTATAGCTTTCTGGTGAAAGACCATCATGAACGAAGCTGAAATAATATTCTAAAGCTTCAATTGTTTCAGGTAAATCATAACCAGATGTACGTTCATCAGTTAAAATTGTTCCACCATTTTGATAGACAAAGTTATAATAACCTTCTTGGTTTGAAAGTTGGGCTGACATTCCATATTGACCTTTTTCTTCATCAGTTAAAATTTCAGCTGCTTCTCGCAATGTCTCCCAAGTCCATGTTTCATCAGGATAGTCTAAGCCAGCTTCATCAAACATTGTTTTGTTATACCATAATCCGATAGTGTCAAAATCTTTTGGAATTGCATACTGCGATTCGTTGACATTATAAATATCAACAAGTCCTTGTGGAAATTTCGTTAAGTCAATGCTATCTCGTCCAATATATTCATCTAAATTTAGCAACATATCATTTGATCCATATTTATAGATCTCATTAGAGTGCATCCAGAAAATATCCGGTAGAGAGCCACCTGTTGCAGCTGCTTCTAACATCGTCCAATATTCTCCCCAGCCAGTTACTTGGAGTTCAATTTTTATCCCTGGATTTTCCGCTTCAAAGTCATCAGCAATTTCACGTAATCCTGGTTCCTGTCTTGAATCCCAAATACCATATGTTAAGACAACTTCTTGAGCACTGACACTATTAAGGGCGCCTCCTTGTAAAGCTGTGACTAATAAAGTAGCAACAATTACCATACGACGTAAGATAGTTCTAAGACTCTTTTTTTCCAATGTAATTCCTTCCCTTCCTATGAATTATATTCATTATACAAATAGAGTATGCGCTTTCATATCGTTAGATAACGCCCTTTTTTATTTTAAAGGTTACGTTTTGCCTACTTTTTAAATATAAAGTCTCATTTATATATATTTCTTGACTTTATTTAACAATTTTGTTCTTTATTCATGCGAATAACTTCCCACACTTTGTCAGGTATCTAATTCTCACCAGAAGATTGCATGCATTCAAAGCAACTCAAAAAAACCCCGGAGCGAACTCCAAGGCTAAGTGTTTATTGCTATCTATCGTTACTGAATGACTGCGTCAATCGCCGTTAATTCTTCTGTGGTGAAGTCTAAATGGTCAAGCGCTTTGACGTTATCTTGTAATTGACTTAAACGACTTGCTCCTACTAGGACACTCGTAATAATACCATCACGTAAAATCCAAGCAATCGCCATTTCTGCTAACGTTTGACCACGCTGTGCAGCAATGTCATTCAATTTTTTCACTTTATCGATTGTTTGCACCACATTTTCTTCAGAAAGAAACGGGCTGTCACTGCGACTTGCACGTGAATCTTCTGGCACACCATTTAAGTAACGGTTTGTCAGTAAGCCTTGCGCTAAAGGACTGAAAGCAATCGCTCCTAATTCTTCCTCTACTAAGACATCTTTCAAACCATCTTCTACCCAACGGTTAAACATACTATAACTTGGTTGATGAATGATAAATGGCGTTCCTTGAGCTTTTAGAATCTCGGACATTTTTTTCGTGTCTTCTGCAGAATAATTCGAAATCCCTACATACAAGGCTTTTCCTTGTCGCACCAATAAATCTAATGCATGCGCCGTTTCTGATAAAGGCGTGTCACTATCTGGGCGGTGGTGGTAGAAGATATCAACGTAGTCCAAGCCTAAGCGTTCTAAACTTTGATCACAACTCGCAATCAAGTTTTTCTTCGAACCCCATTCACCATAAGGTCCAGGCCACATATAATATCCTGCTTTTGAAGATATGATTAATTCGTCACGATAAGGTTTTAAATCTTCTTTTAGAATCCGTCCAAAGTTAATTTCTGCACTGCCAGCAGGTGGGCCGTAATTATTCGCTAAATCAAAATGCGTAATCCCCATATCAAAGGCTCCATGAATAATTTCACGCTGATTGCTTAAAGCATCCACGTCACCAAAGTTATGCCACAAGCCCAATGAAATTGCAGATAACTTTAAGCCACTTTTACCCACACGGTTATAAACCATTCTATCGTAACGCTGTCCATTTGCTAAATACATTAAATCTTCCTCTCACTAACTTTTATAATAATCACCTCTCTAGTTTAAGCTTTTTAACACAATAATGAAAGCGCTAACCACATAAATGTTTTATTACCAAATAGGGCGAATCTTATCCTCTGGATGGTAATGAATTGAAAACTGTTCCTTACAATTTTCTAGCCTTTACATTCGCGACACTTGCAGTTTTTCGAGAAGATTAGGTTTTGAAAAAAAATTATTTTCTAAAAGTCCTTGTCATCCTATAAAGTGTCATCGTTTCAAACCTCAAAGTTCAATAGTATCGCTTCCTTTCGGTTCGAGGCGATTAAATTTAAGCACATCAACTTAAAATCGTGCCGTCCCTAGCTAGTATTCCTAGTACGCTTAACGAAAAAAGCATCCCCATTTTCACAGGAATGCCTTTGGGACACTATTAATTATGCTTGATCAATTGTTTCGTAAATAAGTGGTTGAGCTTGGGCTGAATCACTTATAGTAACGGCTGCTTGGATTTTAGCAATCACATCATCAACGTCTTCACGGTTACTGTAAATAGTCACGATATTGTCGCCCTTATTGACTGCGTCACCAACTTTAGCATGTAACATTAAGCCGACAGCTGGATCGATTTCGTCTTCTTTCGTTGCACGACCGGCCCCTAGCCACATCGCTGCTTCTCCAACTTCATTAGCTACCCAATCACTGATAACGCCGTCAGCTGTTGCTGGTACGGGGATTTGATAAGCTGCTTGAGGTAATAGACTGGTATCATCCACGAAGCTTGCGTCTCCGCCTTGACTTTCGATGAATTCACGGAATTTTTCCAAAGCGGCTCCGCTCGCTATTTTGTCCGCAAGGAGGGCTTTTCCTTCTTCGACCGTCGCTACCTTTTCAGCTGCTACTAACATACGTGCGCCTAATTCGTAACATAGTTCAGTTAAGTCATCAGGACCTTGACCTCTCAAGGTTTCGACGGCTTCTTGGACTTCTAAAGCATTCCCAACAGCCCAACCCAAAGGTTGATTCATGTTAGAAATAACTGCGAGTGTTTTACGGTTGACATGGTTGCCGATACGGACCATTGTGCGAGCTAATTGCTCAGCCTCTTCAACCGTCTTCATAAAGGCACCGTCGCCTACTTTAACGTCAAGGACAATCGCGTCAGCACCTGCCGCAATTTTCTTACTCATAATTGAGCTGGCAATCAGCGGAATGGATTGAACCGTACCTGTTACATCACGTAAAGCGTAGAGTTTTTTATCAGCCGGTGTTAAGTTGCCGGACTGACCAACAACTGCCACTTTGTGTTTGTTCACTGTATCAATGAAGTCTTCGGTGGATAATTCATATTTGAAACCTTTGATGGCTTCAAACTTATCAACTGTTCCACCAGTATGACCTAAACCGCGGCCACTCATTTTCGCCACTGGGACATCACAACTTGCGACTAAAGGCGCTAATACCAGAGTCGTCGTATCGCCTACCCCACCAGTTGAGTGTTTATCGACTTTAATGCCTTCAATGGCAGATAAATCTATTTGATCGCCACTTTCTGCCATGGCCATCGTTAAATAACCAGCCTCTTCTTCAGTCATCCCTTTAAAGTAAACTGCCATCGCAAAGGCACTCATTTGATAATCTGGGACAGTATCAGTGGTGAAGCCTTCGATGATAAAGTTAATTTCCGCTTCTGTTAATGCTTTACCCGCTTGTTTTTTACTAATTAAATCGACCATTCTTATGCTCATAAAACGTTCTCCTTTTGTAAGATCTATTTTATGGATTTTTAACGCTCGTAGATTATAATTTCACCGTCTTCTTGACCTACCAAGATGACGTCTGGGTAATTTAAGAATAACCCATGATCCACAACGCCCACCATGTTCTTTAATTCAAATGCGAGTTGTTGAGGATTTTGAATATGATCTAATTGTAAATCAATAATATAATTGCTAGAATCTGTAATAAATAAAGAATCACGGCCACTTTTTCTAAAAGTCGGCTGCATTCCTGCACGGTCAAAGTTTTTGAATAACTTCCAGCTACCAAATTGAATCACTTCAACCGGCAATGGGAATTTACCTAAAAAGTCGACCATTTTATTTTCGCCAACAATCCAGATGATTTTACGGCTATTCTGAGCAACGATCTTCTCATGCAATAAAGCACCTCCGCCACCTTTAATACCGTTAAATTCTGTCGTCGCTTCATCCGCTCCATCAGCCAAAACATCAATATGGTTTACTTCATCTAAAGTTACCAATGGGATACCTAATTTACGTGCTTGATCTGCTGTTTGTTTGGACGTCGGAACGCCTTGAATGTCAGTCAGTTCACCTGACTTCAGCCGGCGTCCAATTTCATCTACAAACCAATAAGCAGTAGAACCAGTCCCAAGACCTACAACCATACCACTTTCTACATAATCAGCCGCTCGACGTCCTACTACTTCTTTTACATTTGTCATCATAACAACTCCTTGCTCGCAATTAAATGATTTAATTTGCTTCTTTATGTTTTTCTTCTGCTTCTTCAACCCACTCAATCAATGGGTTAATTGAATCCGCATCACGTGAATCAATAATAGTACCATATGTTTTTAGTAAAGCTAACCCTTCGTCATCTAAAGGTACCGTATCAATTGAACTCTGACGATTGATGTGCGCTTTGTTTAATAAGCCGTACATCAGATTCAGTCGCTTGTAACGAATTGTCCCTCTAAAATGGAAAGGCGTGATCCGTTTTTGGACAACTTCAGAGAAATTATCTTTAAAAATCGGTTCAAAATCCGTTAAGGATGGGTTAGATAAACCTACCGTAAATAAGCCCCATGTCTTATCAGGATAAGTGTTAATCCACTGCTCAATTCTGTCAGTATCATAAATTTTCCCACTTAATAAACACGTGCCGATAATCACTAAATCATAATCCGCTAATTTCTCCACGCGAATTTGTTCATGTTTTTTAATGGTTGCACCTAATTCTTCTGCGATACGTTTCGCATAACTTTCAGTCGAACCATAAGTTGTTTCATAAATTACTATCTTTTTCAAAATTTCACCCCTTTGAGGTCTGCTCGCAGGCTTACCCCACCTAGTCGTTAATACACATGATTAGTTTACGTCGTATGAAGGTAAACTTGGAGATTGTGACGTAAAATTTCTATCCTCAAGTTGCCATGGTAACCCTGTCATTTCAATTATAACACATCTTTGTTCATGACCGAACGAATAATCATCGTTTTTATGTGCTATTTTTGTTATACTTTTTTTATGGGATAGTTAAGGCACACTTATCCATAATCTTGTTGTCAAATCAATAGTCGATTGCATTTAGTAGGAGGAAATTTAATGACTCAACCTGTTACACTTGCTTGTCCGGTCTGTCAAACAGAGGCCAAGCGCAACATCCATACAGCTATCAATGCTAATACACATCCAGAACTAAAAGAACAGTTGATTGCTGGCACTTTATTAAACTTTGAATGTGATACTTGTGGCGCTAAACGTCACTTAGAAGTCGAAACCTTGTATCACGATCCAAACTTAAAATTAGTGGTTTTCCTTGCACCAAAAATCAGTGAAGCACGCGAAGACACATTGAACCGTTTGGAAACGCTTCGTGCTAAGTTACCTGTTTCTTTAGATGATTACCGTCTACGCATCGTCAACCGTCAGGCCGATTTAATTGAAAAAATTCAAATTTTTGACGAGGGATTCAACGATCAGTCCATCGAATTAGTCAAGATATTAACAGATGGCCTGTTTGCGAAAGAAAAACCAGAAGCAGTGGTTAAAGCACGTTACTTCTATCAACATGAAGCTACAACAAAACTTTTATATATCACAGAAGATGAGCAATTATTCGTTGATTTTCACGATAGTCTACTCACTTTTGTCGAGGAAAAATTTGCGAAAGCACTTAAAGAAGAGTACTTGGGACAATTCATAGTGGTTAACCAAGGTTGGGCTTTAAATCTTGCTGACAAAAAATCAGGTCCAACAGCAAACACCGATGAATCAGACGCTGAATAAATAAAATAACAGGTAACCAAAGCACACATTAATTGTGCAAAGGCTGCCTGTTTTCTTTCTATATATTTAACTTTTCTTGCTTTAATACAGAAGGCGGTTCATTCAAATGGACTTCTTTTAATATGTACATTGGTCGTTGTTTACTTTCGATAAATATTTTGCCGATATATTTACCGACGATGCCTAAACACAGAAGTTGTAGTCCGCCCATGCCGACGACCAGAACGGCCAGTGAGGGCCAACCTGGCGTTGCTGCTCCGAAAATCAAAGTGCGAATAACTATATAAACGCCATAAATAAAGGCTGCTACGAAAGTTAATAGACCAACATAACTAGCGATCGTTAGTGGCACATCTGAAAAACTAATCAGACCTTCAATCGCGTAATCGAACAATTTGGCAAAGGACCAAGAGCTTTCGCCGACTTGACGCTCGATATTGGGATATTCTAAATATCTTACTTCAAAACCAACCCAACTGAATAAGCCTTTCGAGAAGCGGTTGCGCTCGGGCATCGCTAAAATCGCCTCAATGACCGGTCGGGTCATTAAGCGATAATCCCGCGCACCTTCTTCAATTTTCACATTTGAAATTAGATTGTTTAATTTATAGTATAAGTTCGCAAATACAGAACGTATCTTAGGTTCGCCTTCTCGGCTGACACGGCGTGTTGCGACGACATCATACGCCTTAGTCGTTAATAGCTGATGCATTTCAATCAACATTTCTGGTGGATCTTGTAAGTCCGCGTCCATCACCGCTACCCACTCACCCTGCGCATGTTCAAAGCCGGCTAACATCGCTGCTTCCTTACCAAAATTTCTAGAAAATGATAAATAAGAGATGCGCTCAGGATACTGCTTAGCTAAGTCTCGCATTTTATTTAATGTTTCATCCGAAGAGCCGTCATTGACCAGAATCAGTTCAATAAAAGCAGCTGGTAGTTGTGCTTGCGTGGTTAAAATCACCTCGATAAAGGCCTGTAAATTGTTGGCCTCGTTGTAGCATGGCACGACAATCGATAGTGTGCCTGTTTTCATTCTCTTGTCATCCCTTTCTGCTTCCAATGTTTAAGAAGTTTTTCCTTCGATGAACCGCTTGCGTGTGACGAAATTAAAGACCATTACAATCGCTGTAACGAATAATTTCCCTAACATGACCGGACTGGCAAATAGATCCACACTGATAAACATCAAAAGCTCCGTTAAACCTAAGCCACATAAACTCAAGATTAGAAAGAGGCTAAACTCTTGCTTCTTCTGTTCTTGTGTAAATTTACTTTCAAATATAAAGGTCATACTGGCCCAATAATTAAACACGGTTGCGACCGCAAAGGCCACTCCTGTTGCCAGTAAATAATTCATTTGAAATTGATGATGTAATACGTATAAAACGATGAAATCAATGGCCGTTGACAGACCTCCCACAAGCATAAAACGAAAAATTTGTTTGGCTAATCGGTTCATATCTAACTTCCTTCTAATTTTACTTCCAATTTACAATAGCATTGCTGCCCTTTGAATTCAAGCAATATTGTCGCAAATATGTATGACAAATTCGTGAAGTTTCAGTGTCGCTTGAACAGAATTCGCTAACTATTGTTTCTTATTCCTCGCTCTAAAGTTTGTCTCCTTATCCACACTAGCCAAGCTACCTAAGTCATGAATAACATAAAAATAAAATCCCCGCCTGTCACTCACTTAAGTAAGTTACAGACGGGAAAAAATCAGCTGGTCTCATTAACTAATTTTGGCTGCGGGACGCTGAACAGAAAAACTGGGTTTAACCAATCTTAATTCAAATTGTCCAATTAAAAATGACGAGACTAACGTCGTTATAAAGGAATACACCAAACGAGTAGGTGAAATATAAATGAGTGATAATAACAGCACGACACCGTCCGTTATTAAGTACGCTCGGGCAATTGAACAGTTTAAACGTCTTGATAGCACTAAAGCGAGCGCATCATCGCCCCCAGCAGCTCCACCTTGTGTTACCACAAAGCCACACCCAACTCCAATAAAAATTCCTCCAAGCACTGCTGCAATTAGGGGGAAATTATATAAACTTGGAACAACGGGTCCGATTGCTAGGAATAGACGGTAAAAACCGGCAAAGAAACTAGAAGCTATAATGGCTTTCTTTAGAAATTTCCAACCCAACATCGTAAATGCTAACGCATAACATGCCACATCTAGGATGATACTCATAGCAGACGGATCTAACCCCAACACTTTATGCGAGAATAGAACCAACCCTAGCACACCCCCCTCAGTAATCTGAGACGGCATATGAATATTTACAATACCAAATGCCATAATGAGACACCCTAAAGCGATTAGTACGATTTCTTTTTTCGGCAACGACAGTTTGCTTAGCGATTTGCTTAGCATGTTTCCACTCCTTATTCATGACTGACAAGGAAAGTCACTACAACGCAAAAAAGACTGCGGTCGTAGGAAATCCTCGTACATTGCAATCTAATGATGGTGTCGATGCTTTTTTGTTTGGAAATTTTTTATTATAAAAACTCTGAGCTTCACAACAATCTTTTTAGCCTCCACAGGTCCCACATCAGGCACCTCCAAGGCTCTTTATCGATTATATAGGCATCAGATAAAAACTACCGACCTACGTCTGTCGGCAACCATCTAAAACGATTTATCTTATTGTACCACGTTTGGACCGCAGTCAAATGATGAACGCGTTTTCTTAAAAGTTAAAGATTTTCTAAAACTTCCAAAGTTTCTTCTTCTAGTGCCATAAAATCAATGACATCGAGTGAGGCAGGTTCACCAGTTTCACTAATCGTCCGAATATTTAGTACTTGAAAATACCAGCCCACGAAATCATTCGCAATCTGATCCAATTCCTGATTCAAAGGCATTTGTTCTTCTAAAGTCAATAATGTACCGTTCTCGGTTGCTTCCAATACGATACGCACAACACCTTCATCCCATTGAAATTTGATTTCCTGATTCAATTGTTTGACAAGAATATCGAATTGGATTGCCGGTTCATCCTCTCCCATGTCAAACACCAACATCTCTACATTATCAATTTGCTGGAAGGACAACTGCGGGAACCAATCTGAGATTTGCTTCGTCGCTAAATAACGATACACATGATCGTAATCCGCATGAATAATCTCCGTTATCCGTTGGTGATAACCTAACTCATCTTTATGAAATAATACATCCATCTTAATCATTTCTCCTTTTTCATGCGTGTAACTGGATGTCTCTATTATACGCTGAAATTCAACCGAATAAAATCATTTACATTATCAAAATATGATTCACCATCGCTAGCCACTAATCAATATTTAATAATTAATAGTTTCGATTATTTTCTGTTTCTCTTAGTGAGCTTATTATTTTTAATCTGCAACTAGAAAGGTCTCAACAATCTTTAAGTGCGTTTTTTCAGGATTGCACTTCATCACGATATAGTTCCAGATAACGTTGTTCAGCAGTTTTTCTTAAGGATAGCTCGGCCACATCTAAACGTTCTTCTCTAATCATCCCATCTTTTAAGAACAATATATGACTCGTTACCGCATCCACTTCACTTAAAGTATGCGATGACATCAAAACTGTCTTTCCACTTGCGCCTAGCTCTCTAATCAACTGACGAGTTTTTAAAATACTTGTTGGATCCAAACCATTTAAAGGCTCATCTAAAACAAGAATACTCGGCTCATTCAAAATAGCTAAAGCAAGCAACAGATGTTGTTTCATCCCTAAAGAATATCTCCCTGTTTTCTGTTTAACATATCCTTCGATACCCAACTGATGGCTTACTTCCCAGACGCGTTCTTTAGATAAGCCATAAGTCCGAGCTGCATAACTCAAGTGATCCCATCCAGTCAAGTAAGGATACAGAATAGTATTGTCTTTAAGAAATGCAACCTCCTTAAAAATCGAAACATCTTTATTCGATTTACCTAGTAACTTTATCTCGCCAGCATCTAAGTCTAGTAAGTTCATCATCAAATTCATCAGAGTTGATTTACCTGAGCCATTCGGTCCTACTAAGGCTACAATCCCAGGCTCTTCAATCGAAAAACTTACGTCTCTTAAAACCTGATGTTTCCCATAACCTTTATTAACTGCTCTTACTTCAATGATTGCCATTTCTCTTCCTCCCTCTTGTTTTCAACTATTCAACGAAGTAATATGAATGCGCCAAGCTGTTAACATATATACCATAACTGTCCAGAAGAACAGCACGCCACAACCTAATAATAGGTTCACATCAGTTAATGCCGTAGTAAACATAAGACTCCCATCTAATACCGCTGCAATATTGAGATACATAAACGGAAGAAATATATTAAACGGCTCTAATAGAGTACTTTGCAATAAAAGTACACCTAAACCCAAAATTAAAATCATATTCAGACAAACACCCAATATATGCTTAGTAAATGTGGATAAAAAAATCGCTAGAGTCACTACGAAGAGTGTCGCAAATACTAAAAGTAAGATTGATTTCCCTACTACATCTCCTAAACCTAACCATTGATAGGTCCCCTGAAATGCCTGACTTTCATTTGGCGCGCTCAAAACTTGCTCGTAGTAAATAACTGGCAAGTCACTTTCTCCTAAACCATCTTGTAACACTCCAGCTATAAACACTAACAGACCTGTTATCATACTGAGTTGCATTGCCTTAAAAACACTCGCTCCCCATTTATTAAATAACAGTTTTTGCCTAGATTCCGGCAATGTGTATTGCCAACTTAATGATGAACTCCCGTATCCTCGTTCTATTGTGTAGCCATAGCCACAGAATAAGACAAGCAAGCCTAGTAACATAATATCTAATCGATAGACTGTGATGAGTCGATGCCATATCCCCATTGCTGATCGGTCAGCCATTTGATAATTTAGTTGATCAGCTAGTTGATCACGAGGCTCAACCGCCTTATCGTATGGCGTCCACAGAATTTCTGCATTAGCAATCGGACGTATTCCCCTTTTTATCATTTCATTTAGACGTTCATTAGAAACATGATAGCCAAAACGAGTTGGAAAATTACCATTCTGATAGTAATCATACTTGGGGAAATATTCAAAGGAATCATCAATTGTTTTATTATCAGCATTATAGTGATGTTCCACATCTTGCTTATAACTTTGATAGAATTGTTCACTACTCATCGATTGGAAATAATGTTGTCTATCAAGTAGCGTCTCATTAAATTGAACAAGGATGTCTAAATAATGCTGCGTGTCTTCAAAAAGCATCCTATTTGTTTGCTTCTCTTCAAAAGAAATTGACTCATCCGCCATCATAGCTTCTAATTCCCTCACGCCCTGTTCCATAATCTCAACAACGTCTTGTGTTTCTTGAATAGTATTAAGAGGGCTAAGAACTAAATCCTCTTGACTCTTATCAGAGATACCAATAATAAACAGCAATAGAGCACTCAACGTAATCATTGAAAACCAGACAGTCGACTTCGACACAATGTGGTTTAGTTTCATTCCTTCAAATGCTAAACCGTAAAACGGGTGACTCCACAGGTTAGATGTCTTTGCCTCTAGTCGTGATTTTCTCAACGGTAATTCATTCTTTCTATACAAACAGCCAGCCAATCCTAAAAATACTACAATCAGCAAGAGCCAACTGAGATAAATGTAACTAGTCAAGTTTTCTAACAAGACACCACCAGTTGACGAAATAGTAGCAAAACTGCGCGTCCCGATTAACTGTTGTTGATAATTAAAATAAAAAGGATTCCAATTAACTTGAAGATCTGGTACATATGTTGTTAAAAAAGCGAGAATACTGACGACAAAGACTTGGAACAGCAAAGATAAATGAACTTGTCTGAAGCCAATTGCCAAGACTAAACCAAAGCCCAATACAATTAGGAACTTTAAGAAAAACACAACCATCATCCTCAGCCAAACAATGATGAAAGGTTGGATTACTAGCTCGTCACTCATAATACGAATCGGGAAAAACCAATCTCCTACCCCTTCTCCATTCAACCTCACTAAGAAAACCGTTGTAACAACCGTCAATAGTGAATATACTATCAAACACACCAAGATTGCTAGTCCATGAGCCAAGAGTGTTTGCGACCGTTTGACCGGTAGTGTTCGATTAAATACATTACTCCCCAACTGGAAATCTTCTGCCACAAGGCGTATCGTTAATAAAGAAATTATAAGCATTGGAATAATTCCATATAATAGCCAGTTATCTTCAATTAAGTAGTCGATTGCACCACTTGGTTGATAAAACTCATTCTGCTTCTTTTTTTGTTCAATATATCGTGAGGCATGAAGACCATAGCCGATATCAGCTTTATCAAGACTAGTTAGTTCAACACCGTCCATTTCAACCGCTTCCAATAAATAGCTGAAATACTGAGAATTTTCTGGATACATCCCCACACTTTCAAATTCTCCTGTTGGGCTCGCCACTTCTTCTATCAATTCTGACATATGTTGCTGCCCTGCACTCTGGGTAAATGATACATCCATTACGCTTTCGATAGGAGGTGTTAACAACACTTCAAGTCGATAATATAAATCAAGATCAGTAATTGAATAAGATTCTAGCGAACTACGCGAATTCATATTCAAAACATTTGCACCGGATAAAATAATTGCTGTAAGCATGACAATCAAAAAACTATTGTTCCGATATAATTTTTTAAAGACGAATTTCAAACTAGACATAACGATCTCCTATCAGATATTTTGACATTTCAATTAAAGAGTGCATTACAGTAATCTAACACGTAACGCACTCTTCGTTCCATTATTCAGTTTCAACACACTACACTTTACTCAAGACTGGTTGGGGAAATTTGTGTCAAATAAAGAGTTCCAGAATATAAGTAACCAGCTGATGTTAATCCTTGATAAACTAAAGTCCCTCGATAGACATACCCATCTCGAATAACCGAAGCAGAAATTGAACTCCCTTGATATCCGCCATAATACCGTTGAATCGTCACCGATGGAACTGGCGCAAAGTATACCTCCTGATTTTCTACTTCCTGTAAACTTTCAGCTAAAACAGTAGCTGGAGTTGATAAGCCTAAAAGTGTAAAACATCCAATTGCAATCATCATATTTTGAATTTTCTTGTTCATTTTATTTCCTCTTTTCTATGTATTCTACTGAAATATTTATTAGTTTATGAGACTACTAGTTAATTATTACAACCGGTTTAAGCAGTCTATATTTATTTACTAAGTATCTCTTGACTTATCACTTTTCCGTGGTCTAATTCAACAACAGTATCGCATAGTATTCTGATATCTTCTTGAGTATGGCTTGCTAACAGAATCGTTCGACCACTCTCTTTAAGTTCCAATAATAGAGTTCTCATATCTTGTACACCTTGATTATCAAGCCCATTCATTGGTTCATCTAGAATAAGAATCTTCTGTTGCTCCATAAAAGCTTGGGCTAGACCAAGTCGTTGCCTCATCCCCATTGAATAACCAGATACTTTCAAGTCTTTAGCATGAGTCAAGCCAACAATTTCCAAAGAATGGAGTATTTGTTCATCAGATACTTTATTTTGAATCCCAGCTAGAAATTTTAAATTTTTCCAGCCACTAAATTGAGGTAGAAAACCAGGCGACTCAATAACAATACCGATGTTCTCAGGAATAAATTCTGACTGCTCATTCAGCGTCGTCTCGCCCACTCGAATACTACCTGAAGTTAGGCGCATCAAGCCACAGATTGATTTCATTAGCATCGTCTTCCCCGCACCATTACGCCCAACAATTCCATGAATCATACCTCTTTCAAAGTTTAGGCTAATCTCATCCAAAATAATCTTATTCCCAATTTTTTTCGTTGCTTGTTTGATTTCAATTATTGTATTATCCATATGCCCTCCTACACTTCATACCGACGGATGCGCTTTACTATCAAGTAAACTAAACCAATTGTCAGCAATATTAACATGAAAATTATCTGATAAAAGTTAGGATGTGACAGCTCTCCATTAATATTAATCATTGTCAGCCTTATCCATGATACGGGCGACACCCATGTCAAAACGCCTGATGATCGAATTAGCACATCTAACATCAAGAAAGAAGCAGCAATAAACAAACCTAAATAGCGCTGCGATGACCAAATATTCATCAATAAGATGATTAACCCCATTAGATTAATCACCAAACTTTGAAGAATGAAGCTGAAAAACAAAGCTTGATAAGGACTGAAATAATCGATAATTTTGCGAGGAAAGTTAATTAGAACACCTAATTGTGAACCCATGTTCGACTTAGATAAGGTATTTACAACATTTCCCCAATCACTTCCCCACTCTAGATGCGGGATAAAAAACACACCGAAAAACACTGCCACACAAACTACATAACTCATACTAGTTATCATTACGTAAAGAATCTGAGATGATACCCAATTTCTACGATTGCTACGCATGATGAGAAACAGTTGAAGATTATCAATAAAGGGGGCATCAGCAAACAAAATAAATATCGGTAAAAAGAATAAGATTTTTACATAGCTGGACTCTGTCCAAAAAGGCAAGAGAGCAAAATGAATCGTAAAATGTTCATTATGAACAAAACTAATTAGTCCTGAAATATGCATATGCGTCAAAGTGCCCACAAGGACAAGTATGAGGAGAATTCGTAAATCTCGGCTCCATTTAAACAGATTCATCCGAGTCATCCACCAAATCGAACGTAAATTATGCATAAGGTACCTTCCTTCTAACTTGTCGATAAAATAAATAGCCAACTAAACTTGTTAACACTAGAAAAACAGCAGTAATGTATAATTGATTAAGCCAAATAGATTGTTCATGAAAAACTTGATGCGATCGGCCTAATTTATAGATATTAACACCTGTTGGCAACTGCAAAGAGAAAGTTTCAACGTAATAACTGATGACAAAGGGACTAATATACGGAATAAAATTATTAGGAATATAACTCGAGAACAATAAGCCAGTAGTATTCCAGAAAGCAACCGATAGTGAATAGTTCCAAGCATAAGTAAAGACGACAAATAATGTTCGCCCCGCTTCAATCAGTTCTGGATAAAAACCCTCTTGGATAAGACGTATTTGATCGATGTTTGTCAACATCGGAATACGCATTAACAAAAGCAAGCACATCACTACTACAAAGGCACCTAAGGATAGTACAAATGCACCAAGAAAGCTCATGAGCATCTTAGAAGAAACATACTTTAAGATTGAAGTTCGATTTAACACATATACCAAATGTCTATGATTCACGTCATCGACGTAGAGTCTGGCCAATGGAATCGTAATTGCAACAATAAACAATTTTTTAGCATGGGATAAACCTATAAACATTTCGACCAAATATGTAATGCTACTATCGGGATTAAACTGCGAATACATCGTAACTACGAAGATGACAGCTACTAAAACAAGCGAGATGAGACTCCATTTCGTTATTAGATATTTTTTCATCTCAATATAGATTAATCTCATCAATATGTTCCTTTCATCATAAAACCGTCTCAGACGGGGCTCTCTGAGACATTTTTTTAATTATATCTTTCTCCATTAGACACCGAATAGTAATCATAGAAATTACGTGAAATATCTTTATCACCGCTTGTTTGTTTACTCTCGATACTAATTTGATAATAAGGTTGCAAGTCAAACACGAAGTTATCTGAATCTTGAATTCTAGGTAATAATACGACCTGTATATCATTCACTATAATAGATTCTAGCCCAATAATCTGATCATATTCATTAATAATCCTATTCTGCAAATCCTCATAACTAATCTGATCCAATAGTTCAGTTCGAACAGATTCCTTACTAAACACATCGCTCATCGATAGCCATGTCAAGCCATCTTCTGTATAGATAAATACAATTTTTCCGCCATTATATGAAAAATTCTGTTCCTGCCCCATCGAAAAAACACTTTTCCCAAAAGGAATTCCGTCTAATGCTAACTGGTACACTAACATTTGAGCTTGATCATGTTCATCAAAAAGTGACAGATCTGTTTTAGCCCCTAAATCTAGCTGATTGACCGCTGTAAGCATCGCATCATCTATTGTAAAGACTTGTGGGGTTGCTAGAGTCTCAACTTCTAGCTTATCAATAATTTCATCTGCTTGTTGAATCGCATTCAAAACCGTAACATGTTCGAGATCTTGTGCTGCTTCATCGAAGGAGGGGAGATTATAAATATTTTCATTAAGGAGTAATGTAGATACCAAGAAATCCCATTCCTTTTCCCCTCTATAATTATTGGTATAATTTAAGACAGAAGGATAAATCTCAGCCTGCACTCCAGCCAAATTGTATTTTTCATAAAAGAACTCACTAGCCTCTTCACGATACACTTCTCCATTTGCTACCAAATCGGAATCGATAGAGCTTAGATCGACATCTGTAAACTGACGATAATCAATCTGATAAGTATTTAGAGCTTGCGCTTGATTTATATTTACCTGCCCTTTTATACTAATTAGATCCGTTAGTTCAATATCAACTTGTTCATCTATTATCCCTTGAGAATCTATATTGCCCGTTACTTCTTTAATAGAGATATTATTTCTCTTTTCTGAAGGGAAGCAACCGCTTAAAAGTATCGTCACAAAATATAGAAGCAAAAATCCTTTGTTCCTAATTGATAACCGCATTTCATAATCTCCTCATTTAATCTCTTTTACGGTTCCCATATACCTGAAACAACGGCATCATAAACGTCTGTATCACCCTCTAGTTGATAATTATTGCCGTTAATTGCTTGTCCGGCAAAATACCACATATTTATTGTACTATTCCCCGTTACTTGATAATAACTAGTTGCAGCTATACGACTATTAAGCCAATTTTTTCTATGTATTCTATAGTAAACTTTATCAGACCATACCAAATCATTATAAGATGTTGTCGCTGCACCGTATCCCGCTGAATCAGTTTTCTCTACATTCGATGAGTAATCTCGCCCTTGATTATCACCTATCCTCAACGTAAATCCAAAACCACCTTTGGCAGCATGTGCCGTCGTCGTTGGTGCAAGTATTGATATAGACAGTAGCATCACCGCAACCATAGTAAATATCTTCTTCATTTTATTCAATCCTCTCTGCGTGTAAATATTTATTGTAAAAAATAAAATTATTTATTATCTATAAAATAGTTGATTTCATTTTGACTTAGTTCGCAATACTATTTTTAGCTTCAACAACAATCAAAAAAATTAATTCGATCTAACCTCAATGTAAATGAAGCGCTAAAAAACACTTCTTCACAGTGAAACATCACTTATAATTGGCATAATCCTATCAGTATATTGAATTAGAATAACTAATCTAAATTCAACTTGAATCATCCTATTATAATATGTTCCGAATATTCCTAGATTATTCATCTTCACCGATAATGTCTGTATAATCCGGACTAAAATTTTTAGAATCAAAACTATCAATTGGTGTAATAACAAGTATAAAGAGCAGTAGATAAATCCCCCTGTTTTTTAGTTTTTCTTCAACAACTTGCAATAAAAAAGAATATCATTAATCACCTCGTTTTTTAGTTTATGATTCTTTTGACATATCAGGCTCAAAACCCACTTTTATTTCTTTTTGCCTATAACATTATCATAATTTGGATTTAAGACTTCTTCTTGGTGATCCAATACTGGATCACCCAACAAACATAAAATACAAGATACCAGTAACCACGCAATATATTTCTTTATAAGATCACCTCCTCTTACAAAGAAAAATAACACAATTCATTATATATGCTATAATAATTCCAATATATATTGTTTATTATAAATTCCATCTAAGGAGATGATTGTATTGTCAGAAATTGGTACCTGCTTTCGTTACTTACGCAAGTCAAAGAATATGACTATTAATGACACCGCGAAAGGGATACTTACACCACAGTTCCTTTCAGAGTTTGAAAGAGGCAACAGTAATATTTCCACAACAAAATTTTTTGCTCTCCTAAACAAAATCAATGTACAAATTACTGAGTTTAAACTCCACTCTGAAGAACTTACAGAAGGGACACAACAGTCTTTTTTAGCCAAGTATGCACAGGCTTATGACTCTCGTAACATTGTCAAACTCAATGAATTAATTGATTTACAAACTCAACTATATCAGATGACTAATAATGAACGACACCAACACAATGTCATTATATTAAAGCAACGCATTAATAATTTAGCTGGTATCCCTTATGATGGTAAAGATACAAAAATAGTTTTTCAGTATCTAATTAACTGTGACGAGTGGAACTATTATGAAGTCTGCCTTTTTGGTAACAGTGTTTTCTTTATGGGCATTGCTCAAGTTGAAAAGTTGAGTCTAACCGCCTACAAACGCTCACTCAAATATGAAGAGCTCCTTTTAAATTCATCTAACTTTGCCCTCGTCATGATGAATGTAATTACTTACTTCTTAAGCAAAAATCATTTCGAACCCGTGGCTGCGTTATTTAACGATGTGGATAGCGTATTGGAGGGACAAGATTATTTCTACGACAAGAACCAATTAAACTACCTCAAAGGTATCTACAAAATTAAAACAGGTGCAATTGAAGATGGAGTTAGTATGTGCCAAGAAGCCATTCGATTGATGAGTCATTTCGGCGCTTCAGATATTGCAAATATTCTACAAATAGAACTTGATGATTTACTGAAATAGAGCGAAACGACTTCAGGAGATAATGTTTCAAAAGAGAATTATCACCTACTGAACATTGTTTCTGATGATCACATGGTGCTGCATAGTTCAATATATGCTTTACCAATCCAATACAAGGATTAAACGGCATCACTTACTATAACTTTGAATGTTGGGCACTGAATGTGAAAATCTTAAGATGTTTATACATGTTTTTCACCAACCACAGACTCAGTATCAACTTATTTCGAAAAGAAAGTCCAATAGTAAAAGCACCTTTCTATTACATTCTTGTGTTTCGTGATAGAACGGTGTTTCTTTTTAATCTTAGTAGAAGTTTTGATTTGTATTACTGGATTAGTTACTCTTCACGAGTGACTATTTTGTAATATAGTATCAAAATGAGCCAACAGCTTGTTTTGATGCCATTCATATCGCTTAGTCTTTATTCTTCTTGTATTAACGTAAATACTGAATTTTTTCCATCAACAAGCTGCAAATCTTCTTCCCCTTTGCTCAGTTCCCAGATTCTATTGCCTTGGAATTTAATTATCAATTTTCATTCTATTAAAGTATATTCTGGATTAGAAAATACTAATTTATAAAAAGGAAATTGAGGTGCTTCAGTTATTTCAACAAATTGTAAAGCTAAGATTTGCTGATCCTCTTTAGCTGATATTTCTGTTGATTCATTCGTGGGATCTAAGTTTCCAGTTAATGCTCCGCCTGGACAATTCGAACTATCTTCTGCCGAATTGGTTAAATCACCTAACACTAAACATGTACATAATTCAAGCAACCATTTCTTAATAGTATCACCTCTGTATTTTAATGTTATCACATTAACGAAATAATGTTATGATTATTCCAATATATATTGTCTTATATAAAAACTGAAGGAGTGGGTGTTTTGTCAAATATAGGGACTGTATTTCGAAAACTTAGAAAATCAAAAGGCTTGTCACAAAAAGAGGTTGCAGCTGGTATCCTTTCCCCTCAATTTCTTTCTGAGTTTGAACGTGGGTATAGTAATATTTCCTTATTGAACTTTATCTCGTTGCTCGATAAGATAAACGTTCAAATAACTGAGTTCAAAATTCATTCTGATGAACTAACCGATCAAACGCAACAACATTTTCTCTCTAACTACGGAAAGGCTTATCGAGCTCGTAATGTCATCAAATTAAACGAATTAATTGGTACCCAAGACAAACTATATAGGAATTTTAATCTTCCTCGTTTCCAACATAATCTCATACTTTTAAAACAACGTATTAATCAACTATCTAATTTACCTTTTAATCAAACTGATGCCAATTTAATCTACAACTATTTAGTAAACTGTGAAGAATGGCATTATTATGAAGTTTGCCTCTTTGGTAACAGCGCGTTCTTTATGAGTCTACCTCAAGTAGAAAAGTTAACCCGCATAGCTTTATCAAAAATTAATCAGTATGAAAAATTACTCTTAAATTCGTCAACATTTGCCACCGTTATGATGAATTTAATAAATTATTTTTTAGAGGCTAACCATTTGGCTCCGGTTAGTTCATTAATTAAAGATGTTGATCAAGTATTAATCAATCAGAACTACTTTTATGATAAAAATCGTTTAAACTATCTTAAAGGCGTTTATAAAATTAAAATAGGGAAAATCGAAGAAGGCAAACAACTTTGTCAGGAAGCGATACGATTGATGGCTCATTTCGGGGCGATGGATATTGCCAATATATTACAAACAGAGTTTGATACGTTACTACGGGATAGCCAACCCTAATTAATACAGAACAAACTACCCAGACTGTCTTTATATTACCTACAAAAACTCTCTAATTGCTTTATTATAAGCATTTAGAGAGTTTTATTTTTTCCAGCATCACATCAATTAGCCTCGGTTGTTGCCCAATTAATTAATTTCGATTGTCAGTGCAAAAGTGTTATCAAATAGCTCTTCTATATTCCTTAGAGAATCATAATCCAAGTTTTGCTCCTCTTCAACGTCGTACATATTCTCAATCTTAATAATACTCATTAAAGCGATAATATTAGTTCCGTCTTCTAAACGAATATCATCTAACCAGTCAATTTTTAGAAATTCTCCTTGTTCATTAAGTGATTTCTGATCAGGTAACAAATAACTTTCCATTTCAAAATTCGTGAAATTCACATTATCATACGAATACGAAAGCTTTACTGGTTGGTCTAAGGTGAAAGCGATATTTAATGCTCCCATCGCAACGATATCAACAAAATCTTCTGCTTCCCATCCATCTGCGGTCAACTTTTCTAATTTAACACTGAAATGTTGTTCCTTACTTTCATTATCACTTATCTCCATTTGATAAACCTTGGTAGATTGAGGCCAAAGAAGTTTATAGATTACTTCTTGTTCTGATGTCATCTCATAAAATGACAATGAAGAATTTGCATAAACTAATTCAGCAGGGAGGTTAATACAAATTAGAGTAATCACCAAAATAAACTTACAAAATTTAGTGCCAAGATTAGGCATATCGTGAACATTCAATGTTTTTCTCATCCTTCCTTAAAGTTGCTAATAATTATTCTGTAAATATAGAGTCCAATTAGTACCCCCTCTATTTATTCCTAGCGTAATATTGGCTCCACTATATCCAGAGGTTGTAACGTAATGTGCGAATCCAGGATTTATACTAAAACTGCTTGAAACATTGTAATATTTAGGGGGATTTCCGTTTGCACTTGTGTCCGACCAACCACTTGTTCCAATAGTTAAACTCGCTGAAGTAACTTGCACACCTGACTGCGAGATTGTATATTCTCCAGAAACACTATTTACCTTTACCAGAGTTATTCCATCAGAGTTTTTGAATCCCCAAAAGACAGTAAGAGTAGCACGCACACTACTTGTACTATCCCATGCAAACCTAGTATCAGAATTATTTGCGATTAAATTCTCAGGTGTCAAATCAATCACTACAGTCTGCGAAAAACCCTCTTCACTATTAGTCATAATTTGAACATCAGACATTTCAATTACTTTTACTGTATAACTATCACCATACTCATTAGTTAACGTACCACTGATATCTCCGGAGGCGTTAACAATGGTATTTCCCGAAATAATACATAATATAAGAAGCATTAAATAGATTATTTTTTTCATTATATGTCTCCTTAAATTTTTTTTATTCTGTTAAATAAGAACTAACTATCTTTTTAATAATTAACTAACATAATTAAAGAGGTCTTTATATTCAGTTTTCACTTTGACCTTAGAAACACTAATGATACATAAAAATTAAGACAATACTAAGACAATAACTTGTCTTAAGATGAGATGTTTTTACATTTCAACAAAAAGCAGAATGCTGATATAAGCTGTAGTGAACACCAACTACTAGTACAAAGGTAGTAAAATATTAGTAGTGTGATCATACCACTCAAAAGTTAAAAACTCTGTTACTTCCATAGAAGGAACAGTAAGTGAAATAGCTTATCTCTTCCAATCTCTCCTTCGCTCACCATGATAACCCTTACATTTCAACTAGCCAATTATTATTCTAACTTCAATTCAACAGTACAATTCATTTATGATTATTCCTCTTCTCCAACAGTATCCCGATAATCTGGGTAATTTAAACTCCCCTCCGCTCGCTCTGTTAAACCATCTAGCATTAGGCATACACAAAGCCCAAGTAACCAACAAGAATATCTCTTAATTGTACCACCTTCATATTTAAATTTTACCATACTAATAAAGTCATGATATAATTATTCCAATATATATTGTCTATTATAAAATCAGAAGGAGCCGATAGTTTGTCAACTATAGGAACTGTGTTTAGACATTTAAGAAAATCAAAAGGTATGACACTCAAAGAAACAGCAGATGGCTTAATCTCCTCACAGTTTCTTTCAGAGTTTGAGCGAGGTCATAGTAATATTTCTGTTTTGAACTTCTTTTCGCTACTAGATAAGATAAATGTTCAGATAACTGAGTTTAAAATTCATTCAGATGAACTAACCGAACAAACTCAACAACATTTTCTCTCTCACTATGGGAAAGCTTATCAATCTCGCAACATTGTAAAATTTAACGAATTGATTGATTCTCAAAACAAACTATATAGGAATTTTAAACTGCCTCGTTTTCAACATAATGTCATTATTTTAAAACAACGTTTAAATCAATTTTCTGATTTTTCTTTTAATCAAACAGACGCCAATTCAATTTATCATTATTTAATTAACTGTGAAGAATGGCATTACTATGAGATATGCCTCTTTGGTAATAGTGCTTTCTTTATGAGTCTGCCTCAAGTAGAGAAATTAACCCGAATAGCTTCCCAGAAAGCTCATAAATATGAGGACCTACTCTTAAATTCTTCGACATTTGCGATTGTTATGATGAATATAGTCAATTATTTTTTAGAGGCTGACCACTTGGCTCCTGTTAGTTCATTAATTAAAGAAGTTGACCGTGTATTAATCAATCAGAACTACTTTTATGACAAAAATCGATTAATTTATCTGAAAGGCATCTACAAAATCAAGATGGGTATGTTAGAAGAAGGTAAGGAACTCTGACAAGAAGCTATTCACTTAATGAGCCATTTCGGTGCTATAGATGTTGCTAACATTCTTCAGACAGAATTTGATGAATTGCTACTAAAGAACCAATCCAAAGTTACTTGAGAATTCGCAGATTTAATAACAATCACACTGAATTTCATTATCATTATATATAAATACGCTTTACCAAACAACAATAAAGACCGCACCAAGCTTGTTAATCAGCTTGGTGCGGTCTTCTTCTTATTATTATTGTGGCTTAAGTCAGCCCTTGCAGTGATTGTAGACGGTACATGTCATAATACGTACCTTCCAAGTCAATCAACTCATCGTGTTTGCCTTGTTCAATCACGCGTCCTTTATGCAGGACGTAAATCTTGTCGGCATTCTTAATGGTCGACAGACGGTGAGCAATCACCACTAGGGTGGCTTGTTGTCGTATTTTTTCTAGACTGCTTTGAATGTACTGTTCCGTTTCTGTATCGATATTGGCAGTCGCCTCATCTAAAATAAGAATACGTGGCTGGCGTAATATCGTACGGGCAATATTAATCAACTGCTTTTGGCCAGCTGACAAGGACGCACCGCCTTCGGTGATTGGCGACTCATACCCCGCTTCTAGCTCACTAATGAATTCATCAGCACCGGTAAATTTAGCTGCTTCAATGACTTCTTCGTCAGTATAATCCCCATGCAAGCGGATATTGTCATAGAAGTTGCCATAGAACATAAAGGCATCTTGTTGAACTAGACCAATTTGCGAACGTAAACTCTTCTTATTCATCTGACGAATACTCTGTCCATCAATCATCACTTGACCACGCTGGAATTCATAAAAACGCATCAATAAATTAATGATGGTGCTCTTACCTGAGCCCGTATGACCCACAATCGCAATCATCTCACCTGGTTCAGCATTCAACTCAATCTCACGTAAGACATCAAACGCCCCATCATAAGAAAAAGTTAAATCTTGAATGGTTATGCGTCCCTCGATCGCTTTATCAATCATTTCCGTCGCTTGTTGAGGTTCAGTCTGATCACTTGCTAAGAGTGCAATACCACGTGAAGCTGCGACTAAGCCATCTTGGTAGACACTTAAACTATCTAGCATACTACCAATTGGACGAAAGAATGACTTCGTATAAGAGGTAAAAGCATAAATGATTCCGACATCCACCACTGTTCCACCCAGTAATTGTCCTGCAAAAATCCAGATTACAATCACTAAGACGATTTGTTCAATTAAATTAATCGCCGGCATCAATAACAGGGCATTCATTTTAAACATATTCGTCCGAGCAATTAAGTACTCTTGATTAATCTTATCAAACTCAGCTTTCATACGCTCTGTTTGATTAAATTGCTGAATTAACCACATGCCCATCGTCGATTCACTCAAGCGAGCGTTGACTTGCCCAAGCGCTTGACGCATACGACGATAAACGACGGTACTAATTTTCTGATAAATATAGATTAAGCCTAGGACTATCGGAATAAAAGCCATAAACACCCAAGACATCGCTGCATTAAGCGAAAACATCGCCACTCCAATCGTTGCCGCATTAATAAATCCATCGAAGAAGGTTAAAAAGACATTCCAGAATTCTTTAATAGTCTCCGTATCATTCGTCACACGCGACACCACTTCACCGTTTGGCGTCACATTAAAGTAATCTAAACTCAAACGACCTAATTTATGGTAAATATTATTTCGCATATTCGCCACGGTTCTTTCGGATGCCATCTTAAAGGTGTAATCTTTGACATAAACAATGACCATTCTTAACATCAAGAGGCCGAAATAGGTTCCTGACACCCATAAGGTGATTTGAAGCGTGGCTGAACGGCTACTCAAGTATTGGTCAATATAACGCTGAATAATAATCGGTAAGAAAGCGGACAAACTTGACGCGGCAATCATGGCGACAATAGATCCCGCAAACCATCCCCCTTCACTTTTAGCAAAAGAAAATAAGTAACCGAGAATACTCCACTGTTCTTTCAGTGTGAAGCTAGTCTGTCTTTGTTTTTCTTTACTCATTCGCTTCACCACTTTCTGATAATTTCTCCTCTAATTGTTGTTGAGTAAACATATTTTCATACCAACCAGCCTGATCAAGAAGCGCCGCATGATCGCCTCTTTCGCTTACACGACCTTTGTCCAAGACTAAGATTTCATCCGCATGCATAATTGAACTGATACGGTGTGTCGCAATAATCGTAATCCCTTGTGTTCTAAATGCTTTTAAATTCGCCAAGATTCTTTGTTCGGTTTTCGCATCGACTGCCGATAAGGCATCATCCATAATTAAAATTTGCGGCTCCATTGCCAAGGTTCGAGCAATCGCAATTCTTTGTTTTTGACCGCCAGATAGACTGACGCCACGTTCACCGACTAAGGTATCATAGCCTTGAGCAAAGTCGAGAATATCCTCATGCACATCCGCCAACTTCGCAAAACGTTCAACTTCTGCTTGTGTCATGTCTGGGCGTCCAAAACGGATATTATCGCGAACTGTCGTTGAAAACAGTAAATTATTCTGAGAGATATAACCCACACGGTCATTTAATTCCGTTAAGTCAATTTGCGCAATCGGCTGACCATCAATTAAAATCTGGCCATCTTCGATATCAAAGTTACGCACTAACAAGGAAAACAGCGAACTCTTACCCGATCCAGTTCGACCCACAATCCCTAATGTTTGATTGGCTGTTAACTTAAAGTCGACATGTTCTAAAATCACTGCGTCAGAATCCGGGTAGCTAAAACTTTCAATATTAACCGCTAGATCATGATAAGCTAAACCACTGACTGCATCGGACGCGTTTTCAACCTTTGCATTCACCGATAACAAATCGGTGACACGGTCGTAACTGACATTCCCGCGTTCCATTGTATTGACCAAACGTCCAACTGCCAATAAAGGCCAAGTCATATTCCCAAGATAACTGAAATAAGCAATTAATTGACCAATCGAAATTCGACCATTCTGGACAAAATACGTCCCAAAAGCAATCGTCAAAACATACGTTAAGCCCGTAATCACATCAATTACTGGCGTGTAAGCTGAATCAATCAGGTAAACTTTTCGATTCTTTTCAACGACATTCTCTGTTTCTTTGACGAAATCTTGGTAATCTTCCTCTTCTTCACCAAAAGCTTTAATGACTTTCATGCCCGAGACGCTTTCTTGGACGTGATCGTTCATTTTTGAGAAAGACTGTAAAGATCCATGAAAATGCTTGTTAATCAATTGGCCTAAATAACGTGCTACAAAAATTAACAAGGGAAAAGGTAGAATTGTCACTAAGGTTAACTGCCAATCGATTAAGAAAAACATCGAAAGCAAAGTGAACAAAGTAATAAACAAAGAATCCACCAAAGTCATAATGCCTCCACCCGCCACAAAACGTAAAGCAGCTAAATCATTGGTCGCGTGTGCCATCAAATCCCCCGTACGATAATCATTGTAGAATTTTTGGTCCATTTTCGTAAAGTGACTAAACAAACGATTACGCATAATCGCTTCTAGTAAAGTAGAGTTGCCAAATAAATTACTACGCCACATATAACGCAGGCCGTACATCGACACGCCAATCGCCAACAAAAAGCCTGTTTGTTGAATCAAACCATCCCAAGTAATGGTTCCCTGTGCCATTTGGTCGACTAAACGCCCAATAATTAACGGAATCATTGCGGATAAAATCGCACAAGCGATTAAGCCACCAATGGCTAAACTGTAGGTTTTCCAACGCATTTTGAAAAACCATCCTAACTTTCTAAATATCGCGAACATAACTTCCTCATTTCCTAATACATTCTAATCATTATTATAACAAATTGTTCCAAGGTCTTAAAGAGCCTTGAAAACTAATCATGAGGTCTTCACTACCTTGACTATAATTGTGGGTATCAATCAGCTATTGTTAGTTAAAGCAGACAGGCTTTCTTTCATATTTTGGCTGCTGAAAAACTCCCTTTCACTGAAGTAAGGGAGTCAACGATTTATAATAAATGCAACAATTGGGTGGCAATCGAAAAGTAAATCAATAAGCCAAACGTGTCATTAATGGTCGTGATGAACGGTCCAGAAGCGACCGCTGGATCAATGTTCAATTTATTGATTAAAATTGGAATCACTGCGCCAACCACAGTTGATACGGACAATGTGATCCAGAGAGAAATACCGATGATTAAGCCCAATAAGCTGTTGCCATAGAAAATTGCGACAACTAGTCCTAAAGTCACCCCTGCTGCCAAACCTAAGATAGCTCCGACTAGAAATTCTTGCCAAACGACTTTGCCTAAGTGATTCCCTTTACGGTTCTCACCAATCGTAATTTTCCGAACGGCTACCGCTAAAGATTGGGTTCCCACGTTACCGGCCGAGTCCATAATAATCGGAATAAAGGCTGCCAGTAAGACGACCTCATTCAATGTTTCCTCAAATGAATTAATTAATCCGGCACTAATCATCCCTAGAAAAATCAGAATAATGATCCAAGGCAGCCGTTCACGAGCGATACTCCAGGTTGATTCTTCGTTAGTCGCTTGTTTCTTCGATTTACTGATGGCCGAAAATTCTTTAAAATCTTCAGTCGTTTCTTCGACAATAATGTCCATTACATCATCAACCGTAATAATCCCAAGCATTTGCTCGCTAGCATCCGTCACCGGTAGCGCAACTAAATCATACTCCTGTAAGAGTAGGGCTGCGATTTCTTGGTCTTCGGTCGCACGGACTGATACAAGTCGTGTTCTCATTATTTCACCCAAAACGGTTTCTTCGGCGTGCAAAATTAAATCACGTAAGGAAACAACGCCCGTTAATTTTCCAGAGTTATCCACCACGTAAATATAGTAGACCGTTTCAATTTCTTCGGCTAAGCGACGAACGCGGTCAGTGACATTCTTGATTGTTTCTTCGACACGCCCAACCAGGTAACTTTTATTCATGATTGAACCGGCAGTTTCAGGTTCAAAAGCCAGTAGTTCTTCAATTGAGTGTCGCTTGTCTGTTGGAAGTAAGTCGAGCAATTGTGTGGCTTCTTGATCAGGTAAGTAGGTTAAAAATTTTACAGCATTATCAACTTCCATATATGACACGAGTTGACCAATATAGTCTATTGAGAAAATCTCATGCAGCTCTTGTTGTTCGCTCGGCGTCATCCATTCAAATAATTTAGCGAACTCGTCCGGCATTAAAAAGTCTTCAATTTTACGTTTATTCTGAGGATATAGGGTATGAAATAAATCCATTTGGTCTTTCACGTGGAGTCCGAAGAATAATGCTCGGAAGCCCTCACGGTCGTTTTGCTTAGCTGCTTTAAAAATTTTTTCGTAATTCATCATTCGTTTCATTCCTTCCAAAATAGAGTGCACGGGCACCCTGCTTCTTGATTATTTATTGTAATATTTCTAAATTTGCACCTCTGAAAATCGGGACTTGGGTCCATGCTCCTCACCTCCTGGAAGTTTTCTAAACACAAAAAAAAGCACACCCCAAAGAGTATGCTGATTGATATAGATTAATTTACTATAATCGTTAAAAAACGCTGCACCTCTTCGTCGAGTTTTAGCTCTGAACAGCATAGGGATTTCCCAGCTGCGTTAAAAATTTCCTTAATTCGGAAATTCCTGTTGACCCATTGGCATCTTTGGATGTTTCTGGGCAGCAGCATATCTCTAGTTCAGTAGCCTCACCTAACAAGGTTATTTAATTTTGTGGTGTTGTAGTGTTGTGGTCATTGACAACTGTTTAATTATAACTGATTGACAGACAATTGTCCATCTAAAGTCCTTAAAACTCCTGATATACGGCCGGATTCTGGTCTTTATTACGACCATCTTCACGGGTTAACGTACTCATCAACGCGACTTCTTCTGCCGACAAGTTAAAATCGAAGAGTGATAAATTTTCTATTTGGCGAAGGATGTGTCCTGATTTAGGAATCGGTAAGGCACCTAGTTGCAGTAACCATCTTAGGACAATTTGTGCATTACTACGATTGTACCGCTTGGAAATTTCAGTTATAATTGCTTCATTTAATGAAGCGTTCTGGCGTCCTAAAGGACTCCAAGCCTGAGTGATGATTTTATTTGCTTGATCAAATTCTAGTTGCTTTGCCTGATTAAAGTAAGGATGCAGTTCAACTTGATTAATGACCGGCAGAATTCCTGTTTCGTCTTCCAAACGTTGAATATGTTCCGGCAGAAAATTACATACTCCAATCGAACGAACTAAACCAGCTCTTTGCGCATCAATTAAGGCTCGCCAAGCTTCCACATATTTGTTCTCCTTTGGGTTCGGCCAATGAATCAAATATAAATCAATATAATCCAAACCAGATCGCATCACTGATTCTTCAATCGCTTCAAAGGCTAGTTGATAATCATGATGGCGCCCTGCTAATTTTGACGTGAAGGTGATTTGATCACGGGGAACACCACTGTTGCGAATTGCCCGTCCGACCGTCCCTTCATTCTCGTAGTTAAAGGCTGAATCCAGCAAACGGTAGCCTACATTCAGTGCTTGTTCAATTCGCCTTGAGCCATCCACTCCTTTTAATTGATAAGTCCCCAGCCCAACTTTTGGAATTTGAAATCCATCTGATAATACATAATGTTCAGTCACGTTACCCCTCCTTGTTTAGGGCTAGTATAGCATGAAAGGAGGCAGG
The DNA here is from genome assembly GCF_052116145.1 of Fundicoccus sp. Sow4_F4. Classification (NCBI taxonomy): domain Bacteria; kingdom Bacillati; phylum Bacillota; class Bacilli; order Lactobacillales; family Aerococcaceae; genus Fundicoccus; species Fundicoccus sp. Sow4_F4. Next base: position 106,421 of record NZ_JBQKLQ010000009.1, read on the forward strand.
TTTTGAAGTTTACGGGCCTTGATTGAGTGTTGAGTGGGATTTAATCGGGACAGCTCCTAGTCACTATGGATAGGCTGTCTGGATACGCATTGGCTGGAAGGGGCGTCCATTTTTTTTAGCGATGTCTTTGAGTTAGTGGCTCACCTAATCGCTCAGCCAAGTTTTAGTGGCTCACTTCCCACAAAAAACACCCAACCCTCTATTAGTAACTAAACTCCTAGATAATTACAGGGGTAAATCTTTCTTAACAAAAATAATATTTGACGCTATATAGAGAATTAATGCAATTGCGCCTAAAGCAATTAAACCCCAGCCAAAGTCTCCACCCGATAGAATCGTCTCTGTATCAAATAAACTTGTTAGTGTCAGATACTTGAGCGCACCTGGGCTATCCATTAACTGCTGAACCATAGTAATTAAGAAGAAAGCAAATGGTACCCCACCACCGACTGCTAAGGCAAAGCCCGTTCGGTTGAAAAAGGTGGACGCGAGGAATGAGATAGAACTCATTGCTAGGATTGTTAGCAACAGTCCTAGCATCAACCATAAGTAGACTTCTAAATCGAACTCTAGCGCAATATCGACTGAACGTGCAGAAGATACCATCCCGTGATTCGCCATGTTAATAACTTGTGCTTCAGATAAGCCAGTTGCGTCAGTGGCAGCTTCTAAAGCAATCGGATCCTTCATTAAAGTCATATTCTCACTGACTTGCTCAGCATTAATCTTTAATGCGTCTGCTGAAGAATCAATGACCATTTGCAATAAGAGTTTGGCATTGTCTTCCGTTACGATAACTGGCAGTTGCCTTTTATCCTGCATCTGTTCTTGTGCTTCGCTATCCTGACTAGTTTCTGCAGCTGCCCGATTCATTACTGTTTCTGTTCGCGCGAGTTCAGGTGCCAGATTTTCGTCTAAGGCTATAATTTCCTCGCTAATAAATTGGTGATAATCATTTACGGAAATCCCATGTATCTTCGCGCCGACATTCAACGCCTCATTGCTTGATAAAATCATAGCTGGATTAGCGACTAATTCTTCTACAGTAATTTCTATCTCATCACCTTCTATGTCGTTTGTGTCTTCATAAAAATCAAACCGTTCATCAGTAATAATGGTCGCTGTCGCTTCATATGAACGGTCTCTAATGATGCTTTCTAAATAAATGCTATAAGCCTCTGTGTCCATGTCGCGTGCAACAGCTGCTTCTCGCATCGCTTGCTTATCTTCTTGAATCAAATATAAACGTTCTGAAATATACCGTTCGTCAAGATTTAAAGCGTCTGAGGCAGCCCGAATATCATCAGTTATCGGATAGCCCGTAACATTCTGGTAAGTTATTTGTGAAGCCGCCAAACCTACTAAACCGATTACACTGTACATTAAAATGACTGATAAAATTAGATAGAGGGATTTAGTGAAAATCACGCTTGAACGTTTAATCGGCGTTGACAGAGTATAGGCCATCGAACCAGAGTCCACCTCATTTACGACAAGATTATTAGCCGTAAATACGACATAAACAATCCCAAGAATAACGGCTATCAATTTATAAAAGTTTTCTAAGCTCCCTAAAAGGCTGGTCATGGAAGACAGAATATTAGAAAAAGCGGTTCCTTCCGCTGCCGCCGCAATTGATCCGTAACCGGCTGCGTCATAATTAACGATAAAACCCGCTAGGATGACCGAAGCTACGATTGTAATAATCAGTGACAACTTCCAATTAACTTGAATATTTTGTTTGAATAATGGTTTAGAAAACACTTATATTTCCCCCTTGAATGCTTCAGTGATGTAGTCTTCAAATGACACTTTAATTTCTTTAAAATAGACCAAAGAAAATTGTTTGAGATCTCGGATGAGGCGGTTAATGTCCGCATCATGAATTTGCACAAAAACTTGTAAATCATCTAGCTTTATCTGATCAAATTGATAATTTAAGTTTAAAAAGCGGTCAAAATCTGGCCGGTTGTAAAATTCTAGTCGATAATTTTTATTTTTGTTATAACGAATCGTTGCCATATCAATGACTTCAATTACTTGGCCCTCACGAATGACGGCTACTCGTTCGCAAACTTCTTCAACTTCCTGAAAAATATGACTCGACATAAAAATTGTCTTCCCTTGCTCTTTTTCTTCTTTTAGTAGGTCAAGAAAAACTTCTCGCATCAAAGGGTCTAGGCCCGTTGTCGGCTCATCCATGATCAGAATGGCTGCATCAGAGGCAAACGCTGATACAATGGCTGTTTTCTGTTTCATTCCTTTACTCATCGAACGAACTTTAGCCCTCACATCCAATTGAAAGAGCTCACTCAGTTCTTTTGCACGTTGCCAGCTACCTTTACCAGATAAATAGATTTGTTCTTTTAGAAAAGCTTCGCCAGTCGTATTACCAGGGAAGTTAATTTCTCCAGGGATATAGGATACATAGCGTTTGACTTCAGCACTGCTCTTAGTAGCATCCAACCCATTAATGATGATACTACCTTCGTCTGGTTTCAGAAAACCCATCATATGCCGAATGGTCGTCGATTTTCCAGCTCCGTTGACTCCAACAAAACCATAAGTTTCTCCTTTTTCAATGGCTAATGACACGTCAAAAATCCCCCGTCCTTTACCATAATTTTTCGTTAGATGGTTTATCTCAATGTAAGCCATAACGTAAATTCTCCTCCCCATCAGCGATCGTTTTCTTACGATCATAGAAGTCCATAAAATAATCTTCTAGTGTAAATTTTATTTCCGAAATAAATTGGACCTCAACCTCACTTAATTCAGTAAAAAGTTGCTGCAACTTCTCATCTGTTAAGTTCAATTTGATTTGATTTTGTTCGGGTCTTTTAATTGAAATCATAAATGTCGTTTGAGTCAAAAACATCTGATAATCTTGAAAAGTAGTGAACTCTATTTTGAAAGCTTTGTTTGTATTTCGTTTTAAGTCATTGGCTTCAATGGTTGAAACGAGCTGTCCTTCCTTAATGATGCCAATTCGATCACACGTTGCCTCGACCTCACTAAATATGTGGCTAGACAATAAAATCGTTTTACCTTCAGATTTTTCATTCAAAATAAATTGGATAAATCGCTCTTGCATCACTGGATCTAGGCCTGATGTCGGTTCATCTAGAATCAGAATCTGCGGATTATGCATAAAAGCAGCCACGACTGCGAGTTTTCTTTTAGTTCCTAGACTCATTTCTTTAATCCTCTCCGATGTATCCAGTTCAAACGTTTTTTTCAATTCCTCCGTCCGCGATAAATCGCTAATTTGTCTTTCTTTTGCCATAAATTCAATGAATTGGCCCCCGGTCATGCTTTTCGGAAAAGCCAATTCGCCTGGTAAATAACCAATCTCACGTTTAATGATGGCTGCTGATTTCCAACAATCTTTCCCATTGATTGATAATGCTCCTTCTTGCGCTTTAATAAAGCCCATTAAATGTCGAATGGTAGTTGTTTTTCCCGCACCATTTGGACCCAAGAATCCAAAAACCTCTCCCTGTTTTATCTCAAAAGAAACATCAAATATCCCACGTTCCTGGCCATAATCTTTTGTTACATGTTCTACTTTTATAATTGACATTGAATTCCCTCCCTCACTCTAAATGTCATATGTAAATTAACTATCATCTGTTACTTTGTTTACATCTGTTACACTTAATATTATACTTGAATAGAAAAAAAGGTCGGCAGACATAATTCTGCATGTGTCACTTAATTGACACTTACGAACCAACTGTTCATTTACTATGAAAGAGGTGACGTTTATTATCGATAAATTAGATTTACGCGTCCAGAAAACATACAAGTCACTGATCGATTCCTTTGAAGGCTTGCTGCGTGAAAAAGAATTCGAGAAAATATCTGTTAAAGAAATATGTGATGCCGCGGTAATCAGGCGTCCTACTTTCTACAAACATTTTCTAGATAAATATGACTTCCTATCTTTTTTTATCAAACACAAAATGGGGATTATTTTTGACCACGCCTTTCACAATTTAAATGACGACGGGACAAATTTCTTTATCCTGGTATTTGAGCAATTACTCGATCAATTCGATAATCTATCTTTCCTGATTTTTAGACTTCAAATGAATTCTGATATCAACATTGAGTTAGAAAACATTCAAGAATATGGCCAGAATATGTTAAACAAGCGAGTCAGTGGTGGAGAGAACACGAGTGGTATCGCAATGGGTAGTGAATACAAAGGCCAAATCATTATGGGAATCACCATTCAATCGGTCTATTGGTATAAAAACAATCAAGATAGAATGAGTCGCACAGAAATTATCGAGCTTTATCAACAAACTTTAGCTAAACTTTGGTAAGGAGGATTGATCAGTAAGTTGCTTTTTCAATCGTTCTTTACTAGCCAAATTTACATTTTTCAGGCATCATCTAATTAGCGTAAAAAAATATTTCATGAATAAGGGCGTGTCAGAATGCGTATTAATAAGTACATTGGAGAATCGGGAAAAGCCTCTAGACGAGGTGCTGACCGATTAGTTAATGAAGGTAGAGTGACCATAAACGGTGAATTGGCAGCTTTAGGGAGTGTCGTTCAAGCTGGTGATGATGTTCGAATTGATGACCAGCCAGTGTATGTTGAAACTGAGAAAGTTTACATGGCATTGAATAAGCCAGTCGGTATTACTAGTACGACCGATTCAGATATCGCAGGCAATATTGTCGACCTGATGAATCATCCCCTTCGAGTATTCCATATCGGTCGCTTGGACAAGGACTCTGAAGGTTTAATCTTAATGACAAACGATGGTGATATTGTTAACCCAATTTTACGATCTGAACATCAACATGAAAAAGAATATATCGTGTCCGTCGACAAACCGATTAAACGTGATTTTCTAAGAAGGATGTCTGCCGGAGTCGAAATTTTAGATACGACCACCTTACCTTGTAAAGTCACACAATTATCTAAATTTGATTTCAAAATAATTCTGACACAAGGCTTGAACCGCCAAATTCGTCGGATGACGGCTGCCCTAGGTTACAAAGTTGTTCACTTACAGAGAATTCGAATCATGAATATTCACTTAGGCGATTTGCCTCATGGTAAATGGCGGAATTTGACTAAACAAGAATTAATTGACTTGTTTGAAGAATTGAATTACCATCCATAAAACTAAAAACTAGGTAGAAACCAACATCATGTGGTTTCTACCTAGTTTTTTATTAATCGACGATTAGTTTTCTTTTAATGTCACTCATTCAAAAGCGATGAATGAGTGACATTTTAGCGCAATATACATCAGATAGTCTCAAGTTATTGATTAATACCAAAAGAAACCACTTTTGAATCGCCTTACTTTAATCTTAGGATTTTTGCTCCTCATAAGCTTCACCCATTCTTCTTCAGTTGCATTAATGAATGAGTGTCTAGCATAATGTAATACATTTGTTAAGTTACGTCTAACAATAATTACATCTTTTAAGATAATAATACTGCTAAAATAAGTATAATCATGGTAACTTATCTTACCGAATATATTAAATTCGATTCCATCATCTTTATATATATCCTTCTGATTTTCTGAAAGATTTTTCTCTCTAATATCGCGCTCTAGTTTATCAAATTGTTTTTTTAAACTCAAAGGATAGAGTAAAGCAAAGAAAATTATCGTAAGTAAAGTCGATACCATAACAATCCAAGACAACTCTCCCAAGAATACTCCCTCAAATAATAAAGAAATCGATGACGAAAGAACAAAAAAAATTCCAAACATAACAAAAGTCATTGGATTCAAACTATTTATTTGTCTCTTACAAGCAATTTTTAGATATTTAACAGGATTATTTGTCTGATAGATTATCATGTTTATAATCTCCTTTTCTCAATTTATTTATTCAACCATTAAAAGTAATGCTCCAGCTACAGTAGCAGAACCAACTACAAAACCTTTCCCAACTAAGAGCCCAGCTATTAATGGGCCTCCAAATGCAACTATAGCACCTGCACCAATTCCAATCATAACCAATTTACCACCACTTTTCAGCCAGTTAACATCTTGCTTAATCGGTTCCACACTACTTACCGGTTCTGTTGACCCTACTGGCGTATACAATGGCCCCATTCCTGAGAAAACCACTTCGGTTACTAAAGCACTCGCAACAGATGAACCGTCGGTTAATGTAACTGAATAAGACGTGATAAAGCGCAAGGTTAGCTCACGTTTTGGCAAATCGATATCATACTCAATGGATGAACCTAGGCCAGTGTTGCTACTATTCTTCAAAGGTTCTAGTATACTAAATAAATCAAAAAACTCAATACCAGATAAGCTTTTGCCTAGATTTTCTTGCAGTAAACTATCGAAGATCGATTCAACTTCTCGGCGTGCAACTGTACTATATTTCGTTCGCGATGTGCGATAATTATCTGTAAACAACTCAACTTCTGGACTATAACTATTGAATAATCCATGTCGTGCACGAACATTAAAACTTAAAGGTATATAAGGGGGCTCCATGTTTCAACTCCATACCCAATTATTTTGGGCATGATATTATCATATTTACTATAATTCAATTTATTCTGGACAAAAGTTTTTACTTGCTGATCCTTCTGATTTTTTGTTAAAGAGGTTGTCTGACTACTCTTAACCTTATTTCGAATAGCTGATAAAGCATTCGTCGCATTGTAGAAGCGATTTCCTGGACAGGTTGTACTGCCCGCTGGTCCTGGTACATCTCGGTGTCCGATAATATTCGATGGTGAGATATTGTACTTATTACATAAGAAAGATAATAAGCGAACCAAGCTGTTAACTTGAGCAGATGTAGGCATTGTAAATTCAAAGTTTCCTAACAAGGTGACGCCTAATGCAATTGTATTCATCGGTTGCTTGGCATGAGCACCTACATAATTAACAGATCGTCCTTGCATAATAACTCCAGACTTACCAATCGCAAAATGATAACCAATATCACCCCAACCTAAGCTTTGGTGGTAATCTTGAACTGCCTTCATGTACGATACATCATTACTACTGTACCCAGCTGTATGGTGAACCACAATATGTGACAGTTGAGCAAGACTTCTAGTCCCTGACATACCAGATGAAATCGTCCCCGAAGCTCCCCAGTAACTTCTTGGTTTGATATCTACAACGCCTTCTCCATCTAATTCAATACCATCATAAATATAAGATATGTCCGACTCAATAGATGTTGAGCCTTCTTCATATTTTGGCAAATGTGATAGCGAACTATCTTCATCTGCTGGTGCGTAAATAGCGACTCTTCCAAAAGACTCAGTTTGAATAATTTAGACATCTAGCGCTGGATTTCCAACGACCGCGTAGCTTAAGCCACCATACTGTGCAGGTGCTAAGTGGCCAATCGCATGAGCCGATACATAAGGTCCATTGGGATTATAAACACCCCAAGAATTCATAGGTGGATTTAGATTTAAATAATTACCTGCTACTGGTGACGTGGATGTCCCACCAGGACCACTTGGAACCGGATTGCCGAAATCTCCATCGCGGTATTGTGGAGATGTCGTTAAAGAGCTATCCTCATCTCGTGGGGCATAGATACCCACTTTCCCAAAAGCTTCTGTCTGGATTAAATAAATATCATTCACAGGATTACCCAGAACTTTGTACGATAGCCCCCCCCCCCGAATTCTTGAGGAGATAATCTCCCCACCAAGTAAGCTGACGTATAAGGTCCATTCTCATTATATACTGCCCATGAAGCCATATGAGGATGCAAATTCAAGAAACTGCCTGACTCCACATAATCGTTTGAATCTCCTGGATCAACAATTACACTATTATAGTTATGATAGGTAGGATTGCTAGTTCGAGAACTATCTGCATCAACTGGCGCATAGATAGCAACTTGTCCAAAGGACTCTGTTTGAATGATTAAGATATCATTCCCTTTACTACCTATGATTTTATTGGGTAACCCGCCATAAGTTGCTGGACTTAGTGTACCTATTTTAGAATTTGATACATAGGGACCTCCTACATTATAAATAGCCCACGATTGCATATGTGGATGTAGATTTAAATAATTCCCTGAAATTCCTGGCGTTGGAACAGGATTACCAGGCTGACTAGGTGTGGGATTGGAAACAGCTCCATAATAGGTACTATCTGTGTAAAATGCATAAGGCCAGGTCAAGCCTTCTGTGTCGTTCGGCACATAAATAGCGACTCTACCAAAACTTTCAGTAGCTATTACATACAAATCATTTCCTAGTGATTCCGATATTTTATAAGATAATCCTCCATATAAACTTGGATTTAAATAACCGACTGGGTAAGCTCCAGAATACGGTCCTCCCGTATTATAAACTGCCCAATTTGCTCTTTTTGCGTATAAATTAATATATCTTGACATTTAATGTATCTCCTTTTCAATGTATTGACTGATAGTATTCTCTAATTGTAATATCGCTTGGTTCATCTCTTTGAGTAATACCTCAAATCGATTTAGTAGATAGATGACTAAGAATATTGGAAAACCAAAATTAGCCAACAAATTAACAAATTCCTCGATAGTCACTCCTCCTTCACACTATTAAACTTCTCCATGTATTGTATGATTGCTAAATAATACTCTTGCTTAAATTCCTCTAATCTTATCTGTGGTACATTCTTTAGATGCTTATAGATCAATGGACGTAAATAAGCGATAACCTGAGTGTAATCATTTTCTTTTAATGCCCTTACAAACATTTCATCCATAGTGAGTTCCCTCCATTATTTGCCGCATTTTCTCTAAAGCTCTTTGTTTAGTTTTGGATACTGCTTGAGGAGAGATGTGATCTCTTTCAGCAATTTCAGTTAAACTTAAGTTCTGTCCAAAGAATAAAACGAGTGTTCTTTGTTCTTTTTCTGTCAAATGATTCAAAGCTGCAAGCAAGACGGTATTAAAGACATAAGTATCAAATTGGCGCCCATTTGATGTGTCATATCCTTCATAAGTCTCTTCAATTTCTGAAAATTCAATCGTATCAGTATAACGATTTTCTTTTTTTAATAAATCTAGCTTTAAACCAGGTAACTTCTTTTTCATAACATGTAGAAATTTATAGGCTTTTTCGAAATCTTCTTGTGTAAGAGGTGTATTCTTTGAGCTCATGATCATCAATTCCTTTTCCCTTACACCTAATAACACGAACGTACGCTCTCTTTTTTCAACCTGATTAATCCATCTTTTTGATTATTTATTTTAAATAATCAAAAATTACTGAAGTAATTCTTTACATTGCCACTGGTATAGTAGCGTTTCATGGACATAAAAAAGTTAATACACGCCTATAAAAAACAAAAAAACGAGCCAATTAGACTCGTTGTACACTCCTATTTAAATAATGTCATCCGACATAAAACCTTCGATGCTATAGCGGCAAGCCCAATTCTTATCATGGGGTTTGCCGGCAATTTGGAGGGCCATGATCCATTCGCCGACTGCAATTGCTCCCACTTTCGTGCCGCTGCTGGCAAGCATTTCATCTTCGGAAATGATAAAGCGTTTCTTGGCGGTAATTCCCGTTAACTCAGCTCGCAAGTTATACTGACTATCGTAAATAAGCACGATATCAATCGGATGCTCAGGTACATCCAATCGAAACATTAAGCTAGACAATAGGTCTGGCACTTCAAAACGTTCAATAATAAAAGAGGTCGCTGCTGATTCATGAGCGTCGATTTCAATTTCTTTTTCACTTAGTTGCATCTGATCACATCCTTACCTCTAATCTTTATCTTAGTTTATCAAATGATTATTAATTTAAGTCAAGTCTTTATGTAAATTTTTTGTAAAGGCTTACCTTCTTTTAAGCACTCACTTCTTTACCTTTCATTCGGAGGCTTTAACTCTCTCTTAATTTCATTTATTAATTTCACATGAGAAAAAGGTTGCAATTCTAATCCTGTTTTTATATAATGAATTCAACAACTTAGAGGAGGCAACCATCATGTTTAAACAAACAACAAAATTTAATACTGTTCATGTTGCGTCTGTCGCTTCTACGAACCAATACTTATTATTATTATTAGTCATCTAGGATTCCAGCCATTCGGTCGGGTCCTATTTCTCGCGAAATCGGGCCTGACTAGTAGTAATTACGACTAGCAAGCCTGATTATCATCGGGCTTGCTTTTTTGTTTGCTTCATTCTATCCGGAAGATGGGTCAAGTAAATCGGCAGTTGATACTAAGTAGAGGGATGTTTCAAACACTATTGACCACAATATGATTTATCAAACCTTAGGAGGAATTATTTATGTTTAAAAAAATCGTAACGCGTGTACTGACTGGTGCTACTATTCTATCGACGGCTATGGCTACCTTTGCTGTTGCTCCTGCAACGATTTCCGCTCAAGATGATGGCGACACGGTTCGCATCGGGTCTTTATATGAATTATCAGGTGCAGTAGCCGCTTATGGACAAACACAGTCGAAGGCGATTTCAATGGCAGTCGCTGAGATTAACGAAGCTGGTGGAATCGATGGCAAGCAAATTGAAGTCGTCGAGTTTGATACAAAATCAGATGATACTGAAGCAGCTGTCTTAGCTACGCGTCTAGCTTCTACGGAAAACGTGTCCGTCATCATTGGCCCTGCTACAACGAGCCAGATGCAAGCGGCGATTCCGATTGTGAATGAGTTTGAGGTTCCTTTGATCGCGCCGTCTGTTACGGATACAAATATTGTCTTTGATGACGAAGGAAATGTCCATCCGTTTGCTTATCGCACGTCTTGGCCAAACTCTTTCCAAGGGGCTGGGATTGGTAAATTTGCTTATGAGAACTTAGAAGCTGAGAAAATGGTTGTGATTTATGACAACTCAAGTGACTATGGTGTCGGTTTATATGAAAACTTCAAAGACAATTATGAAGGTGAAATTGTAACCGTTGAGACTGTTCAACCTTCAGATAGTGACTTTAGTGCGGTTGTGACAAACTTAATGGCTGAAGAATTCGATGCGATTACAATTCTTGCTTTCTATCAAACGGCCGGTCCATTAGTGAAGCAGATTCGTGAGATGGGCTTTGAACAACCGATTATTGGTTCAAACGGTTTTGGTAATGACATTATTTATGAATTGGCTCTACCTGAGAATATGAATGATGTTTACTATGCGTCACTTTACCCTATTCTTGAAGATGATGAATTTGTTAAAAAATATCAAGCTGAATTTGGCAGCAATCCTGATATGTTCGCGGCACTAGCCTACGATACGGTTTACATGGTTAAACAAGCCATTGAACAAGCAGGTTCGACGGATCCAGTTGCTGTTAATGAAGCTTTAGAAAACCTTGGCAGTTTTGAAGGAATTACGGGTTCATTCATCTTTGATGAAAACCACAATCCAACGAAAAATGTTGTCAACTTGATTGAAATTCAAGACGCTGAAGAAGTTGGCGTTCATGAAGTTGTGTTTGACTAAGTTTTCTTAGAGATTTATTTTAGCCCCTTGTCAATCGCTTCTATTATATAGGGCAGTTTTGAACCATTCGAAAATCTCATCAACACTCTGTTTTAGCTTGAGCTTGCCTACGCTCTGGCTGATGACAGAGTGTTTTTGTCTTGCTTTGGAAGGACCGAGTAAGAAACAGGAGTTGGGGGGATGATGGTTGATGGTGTGGTTCGTTAGGGGCTTTGGTGATTACTTGATGGTTGTATAGCTTATTGTCCCCAAATAAAAAAAGCTGTACCCGTATTGGATACAGCTTGCTTTGGTGTTAGCGTGGTTCGATTTTGACTTCTAGGTAGATTTCGTTGTATTGAATCAATTTCTCTTGTCCGAGGTCGCGGTAGACTTCCAAATGTGAGATGACTTCGTCGCTTGGGTAGAAGGCTTCGTCACTGGTGATTTCTGGATCCATCAGGTCGAGAGCGGCGGCGTTTGGTGTTGCGTAGCCTACGTATTCTGCGTTGATGCCAGCAATTTCTGGGTCTAATAGAAAGTTAATCAGTGCATGTGCACCTTCGGGATTTTTCGAATTGGCTGGAATCACGAGGTTGTCAAACCATAGGTTTGAGCCTTCTTCGGGCACATGGTAGGCGAGGTCTTCGTTCTCCCACATGGCGGTGGCAGCTTCTCCTGAAAAAGTGATGCCAATTGGTGCTTCTTCTTGGTTGACATGCATTTTGATTTCATCGGCCACGAGGGCAATAATATTTGGCATAAGTGTTTTCATTTTGGCCGCTGCTTCGAGCAGTTTGTCATCATCGGTCTCATTGAGTGAGTAGCCGAGTGATTGTAGGCCAATGCCTAAGACTTCGCGGGCGCCGTCATAGATCATAATGCTTGAGGCAAATTCCGGGTTCCATAAGTCATCCCATGTTTCGACTTGGCTCGCATCAATATATTTCGTGTTGTAAAGAATGCCAAGCGTGCCCCAGAAATATGGTATTGAATACTCATTATTCGGGTCGAAGGGCTGATTGATGAAGCGCTGATCCAAGTATTGAAAATTTGGTAATTGGCTATAATCAATCGGTTGTAATAAGTCGGCATCAATCATGCTTTCGATCATGTATTCACTTGGTACGAGGATGTCGTACTGGGTGCCGCCTTGTTGGACTTTAGTGAACATCGCTTCGTTTGAGTCGAAGGTTTCATAGATTACACTATAGCCTGTTTCTTCTTCAAAGCGCTCGAGTAAGTCGGGGTCGATGTAGTCTCCCCAGTTATAAAACGTTAAGACTTTACCGTCGGTTAAGCCTTGTGAGCTTTCTAGTTGGTAGCGGATGCCGAATAGGGCTGCCACGACGACTAGAATAGCAATGGTCATATTGATCAGTGTTTTCATGCGTCTAACACCGCCTTGTTACGTTTTTGCAGTTTCGCTTTTCGTCTTTGTTCGTTCATTTGCAGGCTATAGTAGCCGCTAACTAGCACTAAGGCGAGTAAGAACATCAAGCTACTTAAGGCATTTATTTCTAAACTAACGCCGGTTCTAGCACGTGAGTATACTTCGACCGATAAGGTACTGAAGCCGTTACCTGTCACAAAGAATGTAACAGCGAAATCGTCTAGGGAATAAGTAAAGGCCATAAAGAAGCCTGAGAAAATTCCGGTTGAAATGCTTGGTAAAATGACACGACTGAGTATTTGACCATGGCTGGCGCCTAAATCTTGGGCTGCTACAATCATGGTAGGATTCATTTCATAGAGTCTTGGTAAAACCATCAAGACGACGATGGGAATACTAAAGGCAACATGGGCCAGTAAGACACTCGCAAAGCCTAGTTGAATTGGAACGAGTACTGAGAATAAAATCAGGAAACTGGCTCCCATCATAACGTCTGGTGTGACCATTAAGATGTTGTTCAAGTTAAGCATTGCTTGGCGTCGCCCTTTCTGACGCATATAGTAAATCGCAATGGCTCCGAATGTTCCAATGATGGTCGATAATAAAGCAGACAATAAGGCCACTATAAAGGTATTGACGATAAAAGTAATCAAGCGCGTATCTTCAAATAAGCTTTGGTAATGTTCCCAAGTGAAACCTGTGAAGCCTGTCATATCGCCACCGGCGTTGAAGGAATAGAACATTAAGTAAAAGATTGGCGCGTAGAGAATCACGAACATCAAGACGATATAAACGTTCGACCATTTAAAATTTGTTTTATTCATTGACTAACGCCCCCTTATCTTTGCGGTCGCGGGTCAAGAACATTACCATTACCATGGCGATCATTAAAATCACGCCAATGGTCGAGCCCATGCCCCAGTTTTGCGTTACTAAGAAATGTTGTTCTACGGCTGTCCCCAGTGTAATCACACGGTTACCCCCGATTAAACGCGTTAACATAAAGAGTGATAAGGATGGAATGAAGACGGCTTGAACCCCACTGCGAATACCTCGCATAGATAATGGGAAGACAACGCGTCGAACAGTTTCCAATTGTGAAGCCCCTAAGTCTTTCGATGCTTCCATCAGAGAGTTAGGGATTTCATCAATCGAGTTGAATATTGGCAACATCATAAATGGTAGCTCGATATACGCCGCTACCAATAAGAATGAGGCATCCGTAAATAAAAGTTGCACTGGCCCAATGCCCATGCCAGTCAACCATTGATTAATTGGGCCCGTTTGTCCCAACAAACCAATAAAAGCGTATGTCTTTAATAGTAGGTTAATCCATGTTGGCAATATAATTAACATCAGCCATAGACGTTTATTTTTCGTTTTAGTTAAAAAGTAAGCCATCGGGTAGGCGAATACAAAGGTCACCAAAGTGACTAGAAACGCATACCAGAAGGAACTTGCGGTCATAATTAAATAGTTGCGTGACGTAAAGAAATGCACATAGTTATCTAGAGTAAAGTTACCCTGTATATCAAAAAAAGACTGATATAACAGTAAGGCAAGTGGCGCAAATACAAACATCACAATCCATAGGTAATATGGAAGTGCTAGCATATTATTCTTTTTTGTATTCATTTTTTGGCCGCCCCCTAGTCTTCGTATTGTTCAAGACGGGCATCAAAATCTTCTTCAGATTCACCAAAGCGCATCACGTGGATTTCATGTGGTTCAATACTTAAACCGATTTGAGCACCTTCTTCGACTTTGGCTGTTGTGTGGATCATCCACTCATTATTGTCTTCATCATAAGCAATCACTTCGTTAAAGACACCTCGGAAAAGAATCGTATCGACTCTAGCTTGTAATTGACCGGCTTCTGGTTTGGTGATGGCGATATCTTCTGGACGAATCACGACTTCAACGGTTTCGCCTTTGGGAATACCTGCATCCTCACAATCAAACACATGGCCTACAAATTCTACACGGTAGTCTTCAATCATTTTTGCTTCGATGATATTACTTTCACCGATAAAGTCAGCAACGTAACGGTTGATGGGTTCATCATAAATATCAACTGGCGTGCCTGATTGGACGATTTCGCCTTCTTTTAAAACGTAAATCCAGTCTGACATCGCGAGTGCTTCTTCTTGATCATGCGTCACGAATACAAACGTGATGCCTAATCTTTGTTGCAATTCACGTAATTCATACTGCATATCTGTTCTTAATTTTAAGTCAAGCGCTGATAAAGGCTCGTCTAGCAGCAATACATCAGGTTCATTGACTAAAGCGCGCGCAATCGCAACCCTTTGTTTTTGACCTCCGGACATTTCTGAAATGTCTCTTTGTTCATAGCCTGTTAAACGAACTAATTTTAGTACTTCTGTTACTTTTTCTTTGATGGTCTGTTTATCGACTTTCTTGACCGATAAGCCAAACGCAATGTTGTCATACACATTCATATGCGGGAACAATGCATAATCTTGAAAGACCGTGTTAACCTTTCGTTGATTGGCAGGTATTTGGTTAACCTTCTTGCCCTCTATAAATACTTCACCCGAACTAGCGGATGTGAATCCAGCAATAATTCTTAAAATTGTGGTTTTACCACAGCCTGATGGTCCAAGAAGCGTATAAAATTTACCTTTTTCTAATTCCATATCAATCGACTTTAACACTTGTGTGTCATCATAGGATTTTTGGACCCCATTTAATACGACACTATAATTCTGTTTTGACATATGCACATTCTCCTCTGCATAGATTTGTTGACATTATTGACTCCTTTAATACCGATTTGTAAACTGCGTTAAAGCTCCATATGACAACTCTTAACACCATTTACTGTTTGTAAGTTTTGACCTTACGAGAAAAAATTATAACACATTAAATCTATTAAACAATCACTATTTTATCTAAAATTTACGAAAAGCGAAATGTCTAACTCAAGTGTAGTTAACACCGCTTCCAAAGGCAACTGATATACCGCCATTTCGTGCGAAAAACAATTTAAAGCGTTTCAGGTAAAGTTGCCGAGAAACTTGTGCTTGCAAGAGGTGGAGGGGTGGCATCGGTAGAGTCATGATTTGATGCTGTTGGATCTCTGCCTGGTTTTCTCTCAACTCAATTCTAATTGTCCCACTCAGACTTTGAGTGGGCACGTTAAAGTTTTAATTGTCCCCCTCAACTTCCGAGTGGGATAATTAGAGCGAAAACTTAACCGTTTGCGTGTATAACCACATGCCTACTTGATCATTTAAAGGGAATACGACTGATTTCTGGCTAATTTTAGCTAAATCTACTTCTAATTGTTCCACTCAGATTTTGAGTGGGCACGTTAAAGTTTTAATTGTCCCACTCAACTTTCGAGTGGGCTAATTAGAGCGAAAACTTAACCGTTTGCGTGTATAACCACATGCCTACTTGATCATTTAAAGGGAATACGACTGATTTCTGGCCAATTTTAGTTAAAGCTAAATCTAATTGTTCCACTCAAATTTCGAGTGGGCACGTTAAAGTTTTAATTGTCCCACTCAACTTTCGAGTGGGATAATTAGAGCGAAAACTTAACCCTTTGCGTGTATAACCACATGCCTACTTGAACATTTTAAAGGGAATCCGACTGATTTCTGGCCAATTTTAGTTAAAGCTAAATCTAATTGTTCCACTCAAATTTCGAGTGGGCACGTTAAAGTTTTAATTGTCCCACTCAACTTTCGCGTGGGATAATTAGAGCGAAAACTTAACCCTTTGCGTGTATAACCACATGCCTACTTGAACATTTTAAAGGGAATTCGACTGATTTCTGGCCAATTTTAGTTAAAGCTAAATCTAATTGTTCCACTCAGATTTTGAGTGGGCACGTTAAAGTTTTAATTGTCCCACTCAACTTTCGAGTGGGATAATTAGAGCGAAAAGCACGAATTATTCGTCAAAAGGTGGACATTGTATCGTCCCTATTTTA
>NZ_JBQKLQ010000010.1:0-62891 GCF_052116145.1 Fundicoccus sp. Sow4_F4
TAATTAGCCCATTCAAGATTTGAGTGGGACAATTAAAACTTTAACGTGACCACTCTAACTCCGAGTGGAACAATTAGAATTAAGTTTAGTAAAATCAGCCGAAAATGATCCAATTTCGCCGGATTTTGTTCAGGTTGCTGACTGATAATACACCTATTAGGTGATCTTTTAGTTTTAATTGGCCCACTCGAGATTTGAGTGGGCCAATTAAAACTTTAACGTGACCACTCAAACTCCGAGTGCAACAATTAGAATTAAGTTTAGTAAAATCAGCCGAAAATGATCCGATTTCGCCGGGTTTTGTTCAGGTTGCTGACTGATAATACACCTATTAGGTGATCTTTTAGTTTTAATTGGCCCACTCGAGATTTGAGTGGGACAATTAAAACTTTAACGTGACCACTCTAACTCCGAGTGGAACAATTAGAATTAAGTTTAGTAAAATCAGC
Source organism: Fundicoccus sp. Sow4_F4 (assembly GCF_052116145.1). NCBI lineage: Bacteria > Bacillati > Bacillota > Bacilli > Lactobacillales > Aerococcaceae > Fundicoccus > Fundicoccus sp. Sow4_F4. The sequence continues at coordinate 450 of NZ_JBQKLQ010000010.1, forward strand.
CGAAAATGATCCGATTTCGCCGGGTTTTGTTCAGGTTGCTGACTGATAATACACCTATTAGGTGATTTTTTAGTTTTAATTAGCCCATTCAAGATTTGAGTGGGACAATTAAAACTTTAACGTGACCACTCAAACTTCGAGTGCAACAATTAGAATTAAATTCGAGGAAAGATTATCCAAGGTACCTTTTATAAATGGCTATCAGCGGTTTGTCAGAGTTCTTTCAGGGGTTCTTCTTGATGCATTCGTCAGCGTGGGAGGTGGAGAATGTTGGGGGATTTGTATGGTTTGTTAGAAGATTGGCGACTTATTGTAGGAAAAGGGCTTGCCTTTTATGGGTTACAGGTGTAAACTGTAAATGTATCGAGGTTACAACCGTAACCCAGAGGGAGGTTTTGAGATGTCGGTTGAATTAAAGCAGCTTGCGATTAGTGCGGCTGAGTGGGAAATCATGCGAGTCGTATGGGCCGAGGGCGCGGTGACGAGTCGTCAGGTTATTGATACGATGTTGGGGCTTTCTGATTGGAAGGAAGGCACCATCAAGTCGATGTTGAATCGTTTGACGAAAAAAGGTGTGTTGACTCAGGATACGACCGTGACGCCCTTCTTGTATTCGAGTTCGATTTCTTTAGAGGATGCAACTTTGGCGCGGACTGATGAGATTATGGTCAATACCTGTAATTTGGATCGTGCGGATATTGTGCAGCATTTGTTGGATAGCAATACGTTTTCGCAGGCTCAGATTCTTGGTTTGTTGGAGACTTTGCAGGATAAATTGAAGACGGCGCCGGAGAAGATTAAGTGTGATTGTGCGCCTGGTCAGTGTCAGTGTCATTCGCAGGGTCACGGACAATATGCGTAAGTAGAATTTTAAATTGAAAGAAGGAATAACTAATGAAAAAAGAATTGTATACAGTTGAAGGGATGAGTTGTCAAGGGTGCGCCAATGCGGTTACTCGTGTATTAAATGATGTGGTAGGCGTTGAGTCGGCGACGGTTGATTTAGACAAACAATCGGCAGAGGTGGTGTATGATGAAGCAGCCACTAATTTTGAAGGGATTCGTTCGGTTGTCGATGAAGCAGGCTATCGTTTAGTAAAATAATTTAGAAAGGGAGTGGATGTTTTGGCTAAAGTAAGCTATGCCGTCGAAGGCATGACCTGTGCTTCGTGTGCGGCCAATGTGGAAAGAAGTTTGAATAGGACTGAGGGTGTTGAGGAAGCGTCAGTCAATTTAGCAACCGAGAAAGCACAAGTGTCCTTTGATGATACTTTATTGTCGGTGGCTGATTTACAAGCAGTCGTTAAAAAAGCCGGCTATCAGTTGATTATTGAACATGATGCGGCGGCTTTAAGTCATGACCGCTTGCATCAGAACTTCTCGATTGATGGGATGACTTGTGCATCATGTGCGGCCAATGTTGAAAAAGCGGTGGCTAAGTTACCAGCAGTCAAACAAGCTGGAGTCAATTTGGCAACTGAAACGTTGAGTGTTGATTGGAGTGAATCAGCAGATGCACAGTCAGTGTTTGATGCTGTGAAAAAGGCAGGCTATCAAGCGTCGCTATCTTTATCAGCCCAAGAACAATATGAGATTGATCAAGCTAAAAAAGAGACTCGTTTAAAAGAGATGCGTCAACGCGTGATTTGGATGGCAGTCTTTACGATTCCACTCTTTATTCTAACGATGGGCCCGATGATTGGGCTGCCTGTGCCGGCTTTGATTGATGCACATCATCAACCAGGCATTAACGCGCTCCTCCAGTTAGTCTTAACGCTACCGGTTGTGTGGTTGGCACGTGCGATGTATCAACGTGGCTTCAAGCTCTTATTCGGGGGACATCCTAATATGGATTCTCTCGTTGCGGTCGGGACAACGGCCGCTTTTGTTCAAGGTTTAGTGATGACTTACTTATTAGTGACCCAACGTTACATTCCAGTTGGTCATCCTGATTTATATTTCGAATCAGCAGCAGTGATTTTAACTTTAATGAATGTCGGTAGTTACTTGGAAGAACGTGCTAAAGGTCAAACGTCGGCAGCAATTAAAGCCTTGATGGATTTAACACCAAGCCAAGCGCGCCGTGTTAAGGAAGACGGATCTGTTGAATTGGTCGCTGTTGAGATGATTCAAGTCGGCGATTTAATCCAAGTACGTCCTGGGGAAAGTTTGCCGGTCGATGGTGAGATTACACAGGGGCATTCAAATATTGATGAGTCGATGTTAACTGGGGAAAGTTTACCCGTTGAAAAAACGGTCGGCGATTCGGTGACGGGTGCGAGTATTAATAAGACAGGTGCTTTTACTTACCAAGTGACGAAAATTGGTCAAGATACGATGTTGTCGCAAATTGTCCGAATGGTTCAAGAAGCACAAGGAACCAAGGCGCCGATTGCGAAGATGGCTGATGTGATTTCAGGTTACTTCGTGCCGATTGTGATGGGCTTGGCGATTGTGTCTGGTTTGTTCTGGTACTTCGTGATGGGTCAGCCGATTGAATTTGCGCTGACAATTTTCATCAGTATTCTGATTATTGCCTGTCCATGTGCTTTGGGCTTGGCGACTCCGACAGCGATTATGGTCGGGACCGGTAATGGTGCGCAAAAAGGGATTTTAATTAAAAGTGGAACGGCTTTAGAAGGCATTCACCACGCTAATGCGGTCTTGTTGGATAAAACCGGGACGATTACGGAAGGTCAACCGACTGTAACCGACTTTGTGTTAGCCGATGGTCAAGACGATGCTCAATTATTAGCATGGATTGCGGCGGCTGAATCTGCTTCGGAACATCCATTAGGTGAAGCGATTGTCCGTTACGCGACCGAGGAGAAAGGTCTGACCTTACCCGAGGTAGATTACTTTAACAGTATCACCGGTCAAGGGATTGAAGCCAAAATCGATACTCATACTATCAAAATAGGAAACCAAAGACTGATGGCTGACTTGCCGGAAAATAAAGAATTAATGCTAGCAGCGGACCGTCTAGCCAATGAGGCGAAAACACCGATGTTTATTGCAGTTGATGATCAATTAGCTGGTGTCATTTCGGTGTCCGATCCAGTTAAATCAGAAAGTGCCGCAGCGATTAAACAAATGCAGAAGATGGGCTTAGAAGTCATTATGATTACTGGTGATAATCGCAAGACAGCTGAGAAGATTGGCGAATTAGTTGGTGTCAGCCGTGTCATGAGTGAGGTTCTGCCGGAAGATAAGGCCGATATGGTCAAGAAACTACAAGCAGAAAGCAAGCATGTCATTATGGTGGGTGATGGGATTAATGATGCGCCTGCTCTAGCCCAAGCCGATATTGGGATGGCCATTGGTTCTGGAACAGACATTGCGATTGAATCGGCTGATACAGTCTTGATGAAAAACCAATTGACCGATGTGGTGGAAGCCATTAACTTGAGTCATGCAACAATTCGCAACATTAAGCAAAATTTGTTCTGGGCCTTTGGGTATAATGTGATTGGAATTCCAATCGCCATGGGTGTGCTTCATTTATTTGGTGGCCCACTACTTAGTCCAATGTTCGCAGCGGTCGCGATGAGTTTAAGTTCGGTTTCTGTTTTACTGAACGCTTTACGTTTGAGAAACCGCTAATCTTTATAGAAGAAAAGAGCCCCCGGAAACTAGTGCATGAACTGCTCCCTGTCAAGTAGACAGATAAATAAACAAAATATTTGTGCCATGTATGATAAGACATCATACATGGTATTTTTTTATGCTGGTATCTTTAACCCCATGCTCAGTGTAACTCGCTTGGTGTTGTAAAAGTCAATATAATCTTTGATATCAGACTCTAACTGTTCAAAAGTCTCATAATCATTCAAACGATACCTTTCATCTTTGAGCGTCCAAAAGAAACCCTCCATTGGACCGTTATCAATACATTTACCCGCTCTCGACATACTCTGAATAACTTGATGTTCATCCGCGAAATGTTTGAAGCTGTGTGACGGATATTGAAAGCCACGATCACTATGGATGAGTGTTTTAGTTGCTTTAATTCTATCCTCCATTTGACTGACTGACTCTCGAACTAATTCATTATTATTATGTTTAGAGAGTTTGAATGTCACAATTTTCTTTTCGCCATAATCTAGGATGACACTTAGATAAACTTTTGCTTGAGTCCCGTACTTAAACTCTGTGACATCTGTTAATAGGACTTCCATCGGCTGATAGTCCTTTTGGTATTCTCTGTTCAGTATGTTTTCAGCCACATGGGATGGAGAATGAGGCTTATAATTGTAACGTTTGCGAGAGATGACAACTTTTAATCCCAATAGATGCATCAATCGTTGAATACATTTAAGGTTGACTTTAGCGTTAAGAAAATGACCTCTAATTAGACGTCAAGAAACAACCACATGGGGTTAGAATTCTATAAAGTGTACTCTATAGAATAGAGTTTTTGTGACAAGGCCCTTCGATAAAATGAACCATCCTAAAAAAGAGTGTCAAAAACTATGGACAGTTAGCCAAAAGGGTCACTTTTTTCTAGATATCTCTAAAAAAACACTATTTTTTAAGCAAACAGACACAAAAGCTCGACTCAAAGCAAAACATAGCGAAAGTACAATGTGAAACAAGACACCCTATAGTGAAGAGCAAATTAATCAGATTAAACTGGCACCCTATCGTTTAACTAAAGATAGCTCATATGGGAATTACGTCGCACTTATGTCATGATCGTTATGGCTCTACTGCATGTGGCTCAATTATTAGTATCTTCCTTAGATTGATTTATCGCTTCATAGCTAAAGTATCCTCATCGCTTGGCGGGCAATAAAAAAAGGCAATCTGTAAAATCTACAGATTGCCGTTGGGCTTGCCTATGACAGTATCAGTTAGCAAGATGTTTTTATTATTTGTTCAACGCTTTTGAGTGGAAGTCGATATGTTCGCCAATGAAGGTCGCAATCGTGAAATAGCTATGGTCATAACCTTTTTCCAATTGGTAGCGAACGTCGTGTCCTGTCGCTGCTTCTAGGAAAGCTGTTTCTTGTAACTGCACTTCATAGAAATTATCTGCGTCTCCTTGAGTAATTAGAATTGGCGGAACTTGTTTGGCTTCTTTAATCAAATAGGTCGCATCCCAAGTTTTCCAGCTGCTCTCTTCTGAACCTAAATAAGCTGTGAACGCTTTTTGACCCCAAGGCACTTGACTTGGATTAGAGATCGGCGCGAAAGCTGAAATGGCTTCAAAACGTTGCGGATTCTTCAAGCCAATCACAAGTGCGCCATGACCACCCATTGAATGCCCCATGATACTTTCTTTACCAGAATAGTTTCCTATTAAGTCGTAAACTATTTGCGGAAGTTCTTCTGTTAAATAAGTGTACATTTGATAGTGCTCTACCCAAGGTTCTTGATTAGCGTCAACATAAAAACTAGCGCCGGTTCCTAAATCCCAAGCATCACTATCCGCAACATTGTCACCGCGCGGTGATGTATCGGGAATGACAACTGCCACTTCATGTTTGGCAGCATATTGTTGGAAGCCACTTTTCTGACTAAAGTTGTCATCGGTACAAGTTAAGCCTGATAGCCACCAAATTAATGATAGTTCTTTAGCTTCGTCTTGAACTACTTCTGGTAAATATAGACTAAAAATCATATCAACATTCATCGCTTTAGAAAAATGGCGGTACTTACGTAGCTCGCCACCAAAAGAACGATGTGTTTCAATTAATTCTACAGACATTTTATTTCCCTCCATATGTTAAAACAGTACGAATTGACTCTCCTTTATGCAATAAATCAAAGGCTTCGTTGATTTCAGTAAAGTCTAAGCGGTGTGTAATGAATGAATCTAAGTCAAGCTCGCCATTCATGAAGTCTTCCACCATACCAGGTAATTCTGTACGGCCTTTCACACCACCAAAAGCTGAACCGCGCCATACACGGCCCGTTACCAATTGGAATGGACGCGTGTGAATTTCTTTACCTGCACCGGCAACACCTAGAATAATACTTTCACCCCAGCCCTTGTGACAACATTCGAGAGCCGATTTCATCACTTCAACGTTTCCAATACATTCAAAACTATAATCCACTCCACCATCTGTCATTTCAACAATTACCTCTTGGATCGGACGATCTAAATCAGCCGGGTTAAGGAAATCAGTTGCACCCATTTTCTTCGCTAATCCCCATTTGTCAGGATTTAAGTCAACCGCGATAATGCGTTTTGCGTTTGCTTTTTTTAGTCCTTGGATAACCGCTAACCCAATCGCTCCTAAACCGAAGACCGCAGTCACCGCGTCCTCTTCAACTTTGGCTGTGTTTTTAACCGCACCTAAACCAGTCGTTACACCACAGCCTAAAAGACACACTTTATCTAAAGGTGCTTCTTCATCCACTTTAACTAAGTTAATTTCATTCACGACCGTGTATTCACTAAAAGTACTTGTCCCCATGTAATGATAAATCGGCTCGCCCTTGTAAGAAAAACGCGTCGTGCCATCTGGCATCAAACCTTTCCCTTGTGTTTCGCGAACTGCACTACATAGGTTTGTTTTACCTGATAAACAGAATTTACACTGGCGACACTCAGCCGTATACAAGGGAATCACGTGATCGCCCGCTGTAACAGATGTAACGTTTTTACCGACGGATAGCACAACTCCTCCACCTTCATGCCCGAGAACTGCTGGGAAAACTCCTTCTGGATCATCACCAGATAATGTGAAGGCGTCAGTATGACAAACTGACGTGTACAACATTTTGATAAGTACTTCGTTGTCTTTCGGTTCTGCTACATCGATTTCCACAATTTTCAGTGGCTCATTGGGTCCAAATGCTACTGCTGCTCTACTTTTCATCTAAAAACCTCTTTCTTGTTAAAGTGTTCTGTTCTCATTGTACACTTTTAAATTTTTTCTCGCTTGCTTCGGGTGTTTTAGTAGATGGGGTGCCGGTTCTTTTATATCATATATGATGGCACTTTACCCATTGCTTTATCAAGTTTACAATAAAAAATCCGGTTCCTTTTGATGATTTCATTCATCAAAGGACCGGCTTTTCTATTTAATGTATATTTAAGCTTTGGCTTTTTCCATAAAGAACATCGATACGCCACCCAAGCCGACGTGTGTTCCAACAGCGACACCCATCTGCATAATGTGAATAATCCCTTTGAAATTCGCTTGTGTTTCAAGGCGTTCTTTTAATTGCTGAGCAATTTCGACATTAGAGGAATAGCCGATAATAATAAAATTGTTCATATCTGCTTGATTACGGCTGATAAACTCATCAACATAATATTTGAGAGCCTTATTAAGTCCCCTAACTTTCGCAACGATGGCACCCTTGCCTTGTTTCATCGACATAATAGGCTTTACTTGTAAGATACTGCCTACAAATGCACCTGTATTTGAGATACGTCCACTTTTAATAAGGTTTTTTAAATCGTCCACACATAATAAATGTTTGACGCGCTTCTTGTGAGTTTCGTTAAAATCGATTAACGCTTCGAATGTAAAGCCCTCTTCTAACAACTGAGCCGATTTTAAAATCAGCCAACCACTTCCATGACTCATCGACGCCGAATCAACCACGTGAATCTTCACATTTGAATCGGGATATTGTTCTTCAAACATATTCTTTGCTAAAACAGCTGACTGATAAGAACCACTTGTGCCACTCGACATACAGATGCATAAAAATTCAGTATAGCCCTCTGCCATCGCATCATCAACAATATTTAAATACGCTTCAGGACTTGGCATTGCGGTCGTTGGTAACTGCGATAACGTCGGAAGAAATTCGAAGAATTCATCTGAAGATAAGTCTATTTTATCACGGTAAGTCTTGCCATTAATATCAATTTTTAAAGGTGCTATACCGATATTGTACTGTTCCACAATTTCCTGAGATAAGTCACAGGTTGAATCCGCCATAATTTTAATCATATTTAATCTCCTAATAAACAAACCAATCTTCACTCACAAAAATCAGCCTATATTCTAATGATAATAAAAGCATTTTAAATTTCTCCACCAGTCACTATATCTCACATTGGCGATTAACGCTTGAACTCAAATTATAGACAACTCACATACATTGTGCAATAAGAAAAGCGTTTACCTTGCCTACTTTCTCGCATGACTGGCTAGTTAATGTCCCACGTTTTCTGCTTGTTTTTATTAAAACTAATCGTAGAGCTTGGTACTTTTAAAGGACTTGTCGTTGGAAGTTCAGTGTTTTTGGGTGTTTTTTTAATAAGGAAACCATCTTTGCTTGTTACTTTTACAGACAGAGCAGCTTTCCTTAGACAAGAATGTGGTGGGCTGATGACTGGGTGTTCGCCTTTATTGGGGAAGCTTATTTTTAAATCTGTGATTTTATAGGGGCTTGTGATTGTATCAGCTTGGTTGCTTCGATATAATTAAATTAGATTGAGATTTGATGAAGGGGAGTTTTAGGATGGCTAAGTTATATTTCGCAGCATCTTTGTTTAATGAGATGGAGTTGGCCTTTAATGCGTTGTTGGCGGGGCGTATGCGTGAGGAGTTGCCTGGTTTAGAGGTGTTTTTGCCTCAGGTGCAAGGGGAGATTAATGATAAGAATGCGTATGCGGATTCTAAGATGATTGCGAAGTTGGATACTGAGGCGATTCTTAAGAGTGATGTCTTGTTTGCGGTGTTGGATGGTCAGGTGATTGATCCTGGTGTGGCTTCAGAGATTGGGGTGGCTTATCAAGCTGGGATTCCGATTGTGGCTTTATATTCAGATACGCGTCAGCAAGGTGGGGCTCATCCTGAGAAATTGGCGGCTTTACAGGTTTTGGCTGAGTCACAATTTAGTTATGTCAATTTATATACAGTTGGTTTAGTCAAATTGAATGGTAAGGTGGTTGCGTCGTCGTCTGAGGCGATTGAGGCGATTAAACAATATATCTAATATTCTGAAACTTTGAGGAGTTGGCGAGTGATGTATCAAGAAAAATTAGCGATTGTGGATATTGGATCGAATACGGTCCGTTTAGTGATTTATGGGATTGATTACGATTATTATTTAACCGAATTGATTAATATTAAGACGCCTGCTCGTTTGTCACAACATTTAACATTAGTGGATGGCGAGAAGGTGATGGATCAAGCGGGGATTGATAAGTTGGTTCGCGCTTTAGAGAGTTTTCGTTTGGTGACGGATGAGCATCATGTCGATACGATTAAGCCTTTGGCGACGGCGGCGATTCGTCAGTCAGTCAATCAAGAGGATATTCTAGCTCAAGTGTTCGACCGGATGGGTTGGCAAATAGAGATTGTGCCAGAAGTGGCTGAAGCATCTTATGGCCAGTATGCGATTATGCATTCAACGTCTTATAAAGATGCGATTACGATTGATATCGGTGGCGGTAGTTGTGAGGTTACTTTATTTGAAGACAAACAGATGAAGGAATACTTCAGTTTCCCATTTGGGACGGTGTCTTTGAAGGAGCAGTTTTTTGCCGGTAAGGAGCATAATGACAAAGAAGCCATGCAGGAATTGTCGAAATTTGTCAGCAAGCAGTTCAAGCAGTTTGCTTGGCTTAAAAAAGCAAAACTGCCTATTGTAGCAGTGGGTGGCTCGGCGCGTAACGTGACCTTGGTCCATCAGCGGGCGACGAATTATCCAATTGCAGGGGTTCATGGTTATCATTTGTCTTTAGATAATTTAGAGTATACGCTAGATTTATTTACTTCAACTTCTTTAGATAAAATGAGTGACATTGATGGCTTGAGTTCGGACCGAGTGGATATTATTATCCCAGCTAACTTAGTGTTTATTGAATTATTCAACGCAGTCAAGGCCTCGACTTTCGCGATTTCGATGCAAGGTCTACGTGAAGGGATTGCCTTGAGTTATATTAATACGACTTACAATTCGCCACTTGATACAGAATTAATTAAGGCGCGTGCCATTCGTCAAGCGATTCATTTATTCCCGATTCATTTGGACGGTGCCCAATTAAGGGTCAATACGTGTTTGGATTTATACAAGCAGATGTGTGATTTAGAGCAGTTTGAGTATTCCTATCAGACTCAAGAGATGTTGGAATTTTCGACTTACCTGTATATGTTCGGTTCCTTTATTAGTGCAGAAGCCGAGTCGCAACATACCTTTTACTTACTATCAAACATGAATCTGTTCGGCTTTTCGCATATCGAACGTTTACGTTTGGCTTTACTGAGTAGTTACCGAAACCGCTCATTATTTAATCAGTATCTTGAGGATTTTGACGGTTGGTTCAGTGAGTCGAGTCAAATAGAATTACAGAAATTAGGTGGTGTGATTAAATTCTGCCAAGCTTTAAATGATTCGCAGACGGCACCCATTCACACTCTAAATCTATCCCGTGAAACGGATGGCAATTTCACCTTAACGATTGAACATCACGGTCCAATTGTGGCTGAAAAATATCGGACTAATCGTCATATCAAACATTTAGAGCGTGCCTTGGATGGCAAATTATCGCTCAACTACCGTGATATTGCATCACAAGAAGCATAAGTTATATCATTTGCGATGTGCTGGAAGGAGTTTTTAGGATGATGAATGAATCGAAAAGGCCGCCTACTTCGAGTGACCAGAGTCTCGACTCGCAGCGAAGCATTGAGCCTAATGAGCAAACTAGATTGACCCCATTGCCTGTTGACGAATTCAATCAGGCGGCTAATTTTTTTAACCGTGAGTTAAGCTGGTTGGATTTCAATAAGCGCGTGATTGAAGAAGCTTATGATAATGAAAACCCCTTTTTAGAGCAGCTCAATTTCCTTGCGATTGGCAGTTCTAACTTAGATGAGTTTTTCATGGTCAGAGTAGCGGGCGTCTACGATCAATATTTAGCAAACATTGAGATTTCAGAAACGAAAACTTATATGTCCCCATTAGAATTGCTTTCTGCTATTAGTGAAAAGAACCATCAGATTGTGGCTAGGCAGTATGAGCGCTATCAAGAATTAGCACGGATGTTACCAAAAGTTCAGTGTACGATTAAACGAATCTCGCAACTGAATCAAGACGAATTGGCAGAAGTGGCGCGTATTTTTGAGCAATTAATTATGCCGACACTCTCACCTTTGGGGATTGATGCTTACCGCCCTTTCCCGCATTTAACGAATAAGTTATTGAATATTCTGGTCCGCTTAGAAAAAGATGGGCAAAGCAATGTGGCCATTGTGCCTATTCCAGCCCTCTTAAATCGCTACTTTACGATCGATGCTGGCGTTAAGAAAACGATTATTATGATTGAAGATATCATCAGTCATTTCATCCAAAGGCTCTTTGAAGGTCAAACGATTAGCTATACGTACCCTTTTAGAATTACGCGTAATGCTGACTTCGATATTATTGAAGATGGCGCATCGGATTTACTAGAAGTGATTGAAGATTATGTCAAAAAACGTAAAAACGGCATGGCAGTTCGCGTCGAAGTGGACACGTCCCAATTAGATGATTTTTCAGAAAAACAAGTCCAGTATTTATTGAATGCACTGGATTTACATATTAATGATGTCTATCAAATCAAAGGGCCACTCGATTTAACTTTCTTATTTAGTTTACGCGATGAAATCGGGGATGGATTTTCTGAGTTGATGTATCAACCTTATGACAGCTATCTAAATCCTGCCCACCTTGGTGAGAGTTTATTTACCCAAGCCAAAAAAGGTGATTTATACTTTCACCATCCCTATGACTCTTTCCAACCGATTGTGTCTTTAGTGGAACACGCAGCGAGTGATCACCAGACGATTTCTATTAAACAAACACTTTATCGTGTGTCTAAAAACTCGCCAATCATTGCGGCTTTGAAAAAGGCAGCGGAAAATGGCAAAGAAGTCACGGTTCTAGTCGAATTAAAGGCGCGTTTCGATGAGGAAAACAATGTCTTCTGGGCGCGTGAATTAGAAGAAGCGGGTTGTCATGTTTTATACGGGGTAACGGATTTAAAAACCCACAGTAAAATCACCTTGATTACTCGGCGTGAAGAGGAGCATATGCAACAATATGTTCATTTAGGAACTGGTAACTATAATGATAAAACGGCCAATTTGTACACTGATATGGGGATTATTACGACCCATGAAGGGATTGCAGCGGATGCCACTAATTTCTTTAATTATTTGAGTGGTTACACTGAACGCCCTGTCTATAAGCATTTACATGTCTCACCCTTTGCGATTCGAGATTCTTTGATGGATTATATCGAGGAGGAAATTGAGTTTCATAAGAAGTATGGTAATGGTCGCATCATTGCTAAAATGAACTCTTTGACTGATAAAGAATTAATCAAAAAACTGTATGAAGCCAGTCATGCGGGTGTGAAAATCGATTTAATCGTGCGTGGTATTTGTTGCTTGAAACCTGGAATTAAAGGCATTTCAGAAACAATTCACGTCAGAAGTATCGTTGCCCGTTTGCTAGAACATTCACGAATTTACTTCTTCCATCGTAATGGCAATCATCATTTATTCTTGTCATCGGCGGACATGATGACTCGCAATATGACCAAACGAGTAGAAATTGAGTTCCCTATTCTCGACAACACAATCGAACAAGAAATCTTTAATTATTTAGAGTTGCAATTGTCAGACACTTTAAAAGCTCAAATCTTGCAAAATAATGGTGACTATATTCAACCTGATAAGTCCCAGCAGCGCATCAACAGTCAAAATGTCCTAATCAAACGTGCCCAAATGGAGAGCGACGCATTGAAAATAGCCTTAAAAAAGGCTGAACTCGGTCAAGAAATTGCTAATGAGGCAGAACTACTTAATCAAGTAATTCAAGTTTCTGATGAGTCGTCTACTCAGTCCACTAAGCCAGAGGTACCCCCGCTGGCTGTTGAGTCACATTCCTGGTGGCTAAAATTGCTACGTTTGTTAGGTTTCAAATAATTATCAGAGTCATTACAGCTATAGAAAAGTCTTGCGACGTTCACTTTATTTAGTGAGTATCGCGAGACTTTTCTTATTTGATGGACTTGAGCATTGGGAATATTTGGAAGCAGACACGTATAAGAAGATAGCACACAACTTAAAGAGAAACAGCCGGATCTTCGTAACGTTTAATGAACACTTAGTGTTCTAAAAAATATTGTACGACGCTATGTCCACTTTTAGTTGTTTGAAAAGTTAGGTTTTCTTTTGGCAATGAAAGCATCTGTACCTTCGATAAATTGGTCAGACAACACGGCTTGGCTTTGAGCAACTGTTTCTTCCTTAAGATACCTTTCTAGTTCTGAGTAGTTGGCCGTATAGTTCAATGCTTTTAGGTTGCGGTAAGCTACGAGGCCAAGTTCGAGCCCTTCGTCGGTTGTCACTGAACGACCTGTGATACTTAGTTTTAGCTCGCGGCTACTCTCGATAGCTTTGGAAAGCAAGTATAAAATCCCACCATCTGACACTAAGCCCACGCTAACGAAGGTCGTCAGAAACTTTGCATTATCTGCCACAATAATCATATCAGAGGCTAAGGCCAAACTGAAGCCTGCTCCTGCAGGGGCACTGTTAACTGAACTAATGACAATTTTCGTCATTTTTTTAATGTAAAGGATGACATCAGCAACGGCCTCTACCAGTTCTTTTAAGGTATCAGCGTCTTGTGCTTTCGCTTGTTTATTCAAGCTGACTAAATCGCCACCCGCACTAAATTTGCCGGTACTGTTAATGACGATCACTTGTGTGCCTGGGTCGGCTTCTGCTTCAATCAAAGCTGCGAGTAAATCGCTCACAATACCTAAACCCATTGCGTTTAAATTTGCTGGAGAATCGAGAGATAAGTAACTGATATGTCCTTCTTTTGTTACCTTTACCAATTGTTTGCTCATGCTTTTCTTTTCTAAAATCCAATCATTTCACTCACTTTAGTTTATCACTCTGGTCCGTCTTTGTCCGCAAAAGGCTCCTGTTTAGTTAGATGTCCTAAATGTCAGAAGTCTTTAAATCTTCTAACTAATTAAATAAATCGGTAAAGGGGTATATTCAAATGCAAGAAGAAAGGAGTTTTATTATGACAACCGGACTCATTCATCACATTCAATTATACGTTTCAAACTTGGAGTGTTTCTTGACCATCTGGTCTTGGTTATTGGAAGCTCTTGGTTACCAGATTTACCAAAGTTGGGATCAAGGTAAAAGTTGGAAGTCCGGGGATACTTACCTGGTATTTGTCCAAGCAGATGAAGCTTTTAAAGAGACACCTTTCCATCCTCGTGCCGTTGGCTTAAATCATTTAGCCTTTCATGCAACTTCGCACCAACAAGTTGATGATTTTACACAATCATTACGCGAAAGAGGCGTACGGATTTTATATGAGCCTCGCCATCCTTTTGCTGGTGGGCCGAATCATTACGCTGTCTTCTTCGAAGATTCAGATCGCATAAAAGTGGATTTGCTTGCTCCAAGCGGTCGCGAGACTTTAAAAAGCGGAGACTTAGGAGACTGTCGGGAAAGTTGAGGCGGGGATTTGGTTTAGTTAAGTGAGTGACTTATTTTTCCTAAATAAAAAGCAGGAAGCTCTTAGTGAGTTCCCTGCTTTTGTGTCTTTATTTAGTTTGCTTTGCGGCCGCGGTAAATGAGGTAGCCGGCTACTGCGATTAGAATGACTGCGACGCCACCGATCCACCATGAGCTGGTTTCACCCGTGTTTGGTAAGGTCGGTTGGTCACCTGCTTCAACGTCTGTTGATTTTGATACGGATACGCTTGTGCTATCTGATTCGCTTTCGGTTCCTGTTTCTGAGCTTGTTTCAGATGCTGCGTCTGACTCAAAGACTGCTGGATACAGTTCGCGTAAGTGTTGTTCTGCTGCCGCATAGTCCACTTCAGCGTCAGCCGAGAAGTTCGCAAATAATAAGTCGACGAATTTCATTTGGTCTACTTGGGCTTGAGTTAAGGCTGTGTTTCCTATTAAGTCTTGTTTAGCTTGGATGACTAAATCGGTAAACAGGTCTGGATATTCTTCGACTGCGCGTTGGAATGGATAAGTCATGTCGTTTCCACCTGCGTCAATCGCTTCACGGTTCCATGCTAGGAAGTCTCCTGATGGAATTTGGTTGGCGATATCCATTGTCATTGGCGTCAGGTTAACTGATGTTTCCCGCAATAGGTTCGCTTCTGAGTTCACTTGTTCGCTTGTGAAATTATCTGGGTAGTAAGTGATCAACATGCGTCTAAAGCCAACTGCGTTGCCTTCAGTCGTGTCTTCAATATCAAAGCCGAATGTGTCAATCGTTGCTTGTAGCGTTTCGTCGCCTAAGGCTGCTAATTGGTCATTCGTTATGTCCGTTTGTGAAACAACAGCAGCTTTGAAGCCGTCTAAGGCTGTTTCTTCAGTTTCAGATTCAGATTCGGCTTCGCTAGATTCCTCTTCACGGCTGACTTCATATTTAGCTTCCATGACAGCGGCTAATTCTTGGAAGTCTTCTGCGCCACCTGCTTGTAAGTATGTATAATACTCTTCCCAAATCAGAGAAACATCTGGAACAACTGCTAAGTCATCAGCATTTAACTGATATTCTTCATTTAAAACTGTACGGAAGCGGTCTGCTTCATCAGCAAATACTTCTGGATAATCTTCAATTGAGCGGTTAAAGAGATATTCGACACCATTTTCGCTTGTGTTAATCACTTTATTGTAAGCTAATAAAGCTTCAATTGGAATTTCTTCTGCTTGTGTTTGCAGCATTGGTGTTTCAGCGATTGCTGCTACTCTGACTTTGTTAGCAACTTCTTGAATTTGCTCACCAGTAAATAAGTCTGGTCTTTCACTAACTAATCGATCTTGGATCACTAAGGCAGATTCCGCGCTAAAGTTGTTTTCAACTGCAATCGGCAAGTAAGTGTTCAAGACTGTTTCATCAAAGTAAGTTAAGCCTGCTTCCGTGATAAATGTGTATTCCACTAATGAGGCTTTCATTGACTCTAAATCAGTGACTGGCACTTCTGTTGAGTCGGATTCTTCTGGCTCTTCTTCAGAGGACGGTTCCTCATCAGGTGTCGTTTCTTCTGAATCGGTTTCTTCTGGTGCTTCTTCTGACGGAATTTCCTCTTCAGAGCTGTCTTCTTCCGGTACGTCTTCAGATGACGTTTCTTCTGGAGTTTCTTCTTCAGATGATGTTTCTTCCGGTGCTTCTGCTGCTTCTGCTGCTTCTGCTTCGCGAGCGTCACGTCTTTCAATATAAGCGTCACGTGCTACGGTGATTTGCGGTAAAATCGCTGCTACCGTCGCTTCAACGTTTTGTTCGTTAGTCGCAAATTCTGTTTGGTACCAAGCAAGAATATCGCTTGGTAAAGCGGTATTTAAATCAGAAAACGAATAGCTTGAGCCTGCTACAATTGCTTCGGCCGCACGGCGGTAAGCATCATAGTTTTCTCCAGTTAATAAACCTAAATTTAGATAGTTGGCTGCAAGTGAATCATAGACAGCTTTGTAAATAACGGCACTGTCTGTACTTGCTGCAGACGCATCATTAAAGTAAGTTAATAAATCTTGGTCCGATACGCTTAGTAATTGTTCTAAGTTGACAGGTTCTAAACCTGCCAGTGTATCTTTAATTTGTGCAACTTGGGCTTCCTGTTCTGGAGTTAACTCTTGAGCATAAACAATGCTTGCCTGCGCCATGCCCAAAGCATCTCCTAGATAGTTTACATTCGCTGAAACAGTTCCTAATGCTAAGGTGCTGGCCGAAACGAATAATATTTTTTTCATGTTCATGTGACTTCCCCCTCTTAATGTACTTTCAATTATACGTGATAAATGTGAAATTTCATTGACTTTCTTATGTCAATTCAAACAAATTCGATTAACTGTCGGTCAAAATAGTTCCCTAAAACCTGTCCCTATTCTAACGTTTCTTCTGACTTTTGTCATTTAATTCAAGGTAAGCGTTTCATTAAGAATTCTCTTGCTAGGAATGTTCTAATTTTTCCTAAAATAGTCCTTTTATCCGCTCAGTTATGCTATTATATTACTTGTGTCAGAAGTGCTTGACACCTTCTATAAGCACTCAAGGAGGATAAATAATGTTAAACGTATCAAACGTAAGTTTGCAGTTTCCTGACCGCAAACTTTTTGATGATGTAAATATAATGTTTACACCAGGTAACTGTTACGGAGTAATAGGTGCCAATGGTGCAGGTAAATCAACGTTCCTAAATATTTTATCCGGAGAAATTTCACCTTCAACAGGTAATGTTTCAATGGATCCAAACGAAAGATTGGCTGTTTTAAGCCAAAACCACTACGGTTTCGAAGACTCTACTGTTATTGAAACGGTCATGATGGGTTACAAGGAATTGTACGAAATTATGAAAGAAAAAGATGCTATCTACATGAAAGAAGATTTTACTGATGAAGATGGTCTTCGCGCTGGAGAATTAGAAGGTCTTTTTGCTGAAATGGGCGGTTGGGAAGCAGAATCAGAAGCAAGTAACATGCTTCAAGGGTTAGGCATCACAACGGACATGCATTTCAGTTTAATGCGTGAATTAATCGAAGCAGATAAAATTAAGGTTTTGCTAGCCCAAGCATTATTCGGTAAGCCGGATAACTTGTTACTAGATGAGCCGACAAACGGTTTAGATTCTCAAGCAATTAGTTGGTTAAGTGAGTTTATTATTAACTTCCCTAACACTGTTATTGTTGTATCCCATGACCGTCACTTCTTAAACAACGTTTGTACGCATATGGCTGACGTCGATTTTGGTAAGATTAAATTGTATGCTGGTAACTATGATTTTTGGTTACAATCGAGCCAATTAGCTGCTAAATTAGCTGCTGACCAAAACTCAAAAAAAGAAGAGAAAATCAAAGAATTACAAGACTTTATCGCTCGTTTCTCTGCGAATGCTTCTAAATCTAAGCAAGCAACCTCTCGTAAGAAAACATTGGATAAAATCACTTTGGATGATATTCAACCATCTTCACGTCGTTACCCGTTCGTAGGCTTCTCGCCTGAACGCGAAATCGGGAATGACTTGTTGAGCGTCAATGGTCTTTCAAAAACAGTTGATGGCGTTAAAATTCTAGATAATATTACGTTTACTCTAGACCGTGATGATAAAGTGGCTTTCACTAGTCGCAACGATATCGCAATTTCAACCTTCTTTGATATTATCACTGGTAAAATTGAACCAGATAGTGGGACTTATGAGTGGGGAGTGACTACTTCTCAAACTTACTTACCACGTAACTCTGGCGACGAGTTTGACGGTGTGGAATTAAACATTGTTGACTGGTTACGTCAATTTGCTTCTAAAGAAGAAAGTGACAACACGTTCTTAAGAAGTTTCTTAGGCCGTATGTTATTCTCTGGTGATGACGTACTGAAAAAAGTTAACGTCTTATCTGGGGGAGAAAAAGTTCGTTGTATCCTATCTAAAATGATGCTTTCTAAAGCGAACGTTTTAGTATTAGACCAACCAACTAACCACTTGGACTTAGAGTCTATCACGGCGCTTAACGAAGGGTTAGTTAAGTTTAAAGGTGCGATGTTAGTTGCTTCTCATGACTACGAAGTACTAAACACAACGGTTAACCGCGTCATTGAATTAACACCAAACGGTTCATTAGACCGCATCAACACTACTTATGAAGAATTTATTAATACTCCTGAAACACAACAACGTGTGGAAGAGTTATACAACGCTTAATTTAATAATGTATTGTCAAAATAACTAATATTTTGCGCCAATAAAGGAGAATGTTTTGTGGAAGTTTTTGATTATGAAGATATCCAACTGATTCCAAATAAATCGATTGTTAGTAGCCGTTCTGAATGTAATACGTCCGTTCAGTTTGGTCCGCGTACTTTTAGAATCCCTGTCGTTCCTGCCAATATGCAGACAGTAATAAATGAAGAGCTGGCCGTTTGGTTTGCAGAAAATGATTACTTCTATATCATGCACCGTTTCGATGAAGCGGCAAGAAAACCATTTATTACAATGATGCATGAGCGTGGCTTGTTTGCTTCAATCAGTGTGGGTATTAAAGACTACGAATATAATTTTGTTCGAGAATTAGTTGAAGAGAATTTAATTCCTGAGTATATCACAATTGATGTGGCTCATGGTCATTCTGAGGATGTTCTAGACATGGTACGTTTTATTAAAGAAATGCTACCGCAAACTTTCTTGATTGCTGGAAATGTTGGTACACCTGAAGGTGTACGTGAACTTGAAAATGCCGGTGCAGACGCTACGAAAGTTGGCGTAGGTCCTGGTCGCGTATGTATCACAAAATTAAAAACTGGTTTCGGAACTGGTGGCTGGCAATTAGCGGCTGTTCGTTCTTGTGCAAAAGCAGCACGTAAACCTATTATCGCTGATGGTGGCATTCGTCATCACGGTGATATCGCAAAATCTGTTCGTTTTGGTGCTTCAATGGTAATGATTGGATCATTATTGGCTGCTCACGAAGAGAGTCCTGGTCGCACTCGAGAAATCGACGGTCGTACTTACAAAGAGTACTTCGGTAGTGCATCAGAACATCAAAAAGGTGAACGCAAAAACGTTGAAGGTAAAATCGAAATGATTGCCGCTCGTGGTAAATTAACAGATACTTTAACTGAGATGGAACAAGATTTACAATCTTCTATTTCATATGCTGGTGGTCGTGACTTAGATGCGATTCGTAAAGTTGACTATGTCATTGTACGTAATAGTATTTTTAATGGCGATCGTTAAGTAGAGTCATAATAAAGAAGCAATTAACTCTCTCTTTGGCCACTCGGTCCAGGAGAGAGTTTTTTATATTGTGTTGCATTAATTATTTTGGTGAATGTTCGCTTTTAAAGTAGGCATTGGGCTTCTAGAGCGGGAAAAGCCCAGTCTCATTACATTCTAACTTAACAAATGAGCCCTTTCATGTATATAATATACCTAAGACATTTAGAAAGAAGAGTGAACTTAATGGGACGTAAATGGATGAACATTCGCGAAAAAAAAGCGAAAACCGATCAGAATACTTCAAGAATTTACGCTAAATTTGGAATTGAAATTTATGCGGCAGCAAAATCTGGTGAACCCGATCCCGAATTAAATCAAAAACTTAAATTCGTTGTGGACCGAGCTAAAACTTATAACGTTCCACGTCATGTTATTGAAAAAGCCATCGATAAAGCCAAAGGAGGCGATGACGAAACATTCCAAGAGTTACGTTATGAAGGTTTCGGACCAAATGGCTCCATGATTATCGTTGATGCTTTAACGAATAATGTCAATCGTACCGCTGGAAATATCCGTTCAGCCTTTGGAAAAAACGGTGGAAATATGGGCGTAAGTGGTTCTGTAAACTATTTATTTGAATCGACTGCTGTCTTTGTATTTGCAGGCAACGATGCAGATGAAATTATGATGGGCTTATTGGAAGCTGAAGTCGATGTCCGCGAAGTCTTCACTGAAGATGAACAGATTGTCGTTTATGGTGAGCCAAATGAGTTCCACTCTATTAAAGAAGCATTAGAAAACATCGATATCAGTGATTTTGAAGTCGCTGAAATTGAAATGTTACCACAAAATGAAGTAACATTAACTGGTGAGGATTTACGCTTATTCGAACGTCTGATTGACACGCTTGAAGAAGATGACGATGTTCAAAAAGTTTATCATAATGTTGCGCTAGATGATTAAATAGCCAAACTATAAAACAACACCGCTTAGTTGCTGGTAGAAGGAGACGACATGACTTTACCCGATTTTTCATTAATTAGAAGTAATGGTGACCCTTATGCATTTAACCAATACAATGACCACGTCATTTTGGTTGTGAATACCGCAACGGAATGCGGCTTTGCAAAACAGTTTGATGGTTTAGAAAAACTATACCAAGATTATCAAGATCGCCAATTTGTTGTGATTGGATTCCCGAGCAATCAATTCAAAAATCAAGAACCTGTCAGTAATGAGGATATGACAGAGTCTTGCCGTTTGAATTTCGGAGTAACCTTTCCTTTAAACGAAAAGATTGATGTGAACGGCCCGACTGCTTCACCTTTATATCAATGGTTGAAACAAGAAAAAGGTGGCTTAATCAATTCCGATATCAAGTGGAACTTCACGAAATTTTTAATCAATCGTGAAGGTGAGGTTATTAAACGCTATCCGCCGACAACCGAACCGAAATCAATGGTTAAGGATATTGAGAAACTTCTATAGTCTTTAATGCTTAATGCTTGATACTTGTGCATGCGGCAACGGTTAACTGTTATTAACGTTTGATATATTTTCTTATGCTGACTGGCTTTGCTAGATAAGTGCAAGTAAAGATAACTATTTAATACGATTAACGTGTTTCTTCGAGTGATTCTTATACTCAAAGGAACACGTTTTTTATTTGGTTCCTTGGATTAGTTCGTGTCTACTTGCGGTGTAGAAAGTCAAAACTAGCTGTCTTCTATCTTCAGCATGCTTACTACTCAATAGCTGATTCTTAGTTGACTTGAATGTCATCGCCTTCCTTCTTAGCTTTTAAGTAGTAAGCATCATGGCGAAGGACGCCACGAATCCTGGGCCATGTTTCTCATCGTCGCTCAACTCGCCATGATGCGAAACATAGCAGATATCATTTCAAACGTATCCAGTTTATTCCCACCATCCCTCCACTCCAAACAAAAAAAAGTCCTAAACGCAACTTTAATATGCGTTTAGGACTTTAAATGATTAGTCGGTTGTTTTTTCGTGGACAGATTTCACTTCGTAGCCACGTGCTTTAATTGCCTCTTCAAGCAAAGTTGTATCTGTTGTTGAGACATGCAGTACAAGACGGATATTTTCTTCATGATGATAAACAATCATATGAGTCAAGTTAACGTCTGTTTCTACTAAAGCATCACCGACTTCCTCGATGACCCCTTTACGGTCTCCAACTAACTCAACAACTAAACTTGATCCTGGAGTATCATAACCAGACACATCAACAAAAGCTTTGAAAATGTCTTTATCTGTAATAATACCAACCAGCTTCGAACCTTCAGTGACCACTAACACACCAATATTGTTTGAGCGCATAATTGAAGCTGCCTCTTCAACAATACTATCTGGTGCAATAGTTATCACCTGCTTCTTCATGACGTCTTTAACCGTCGTTTTTTCTAAAATATAATTCACTTCATGAGCGCTTAAACTCGTCGCTCCAGATGGAGAATTTTTAGAAAGAATGTCTTTTGTAATTAAGCCGACTAATTGGCCATTTTCTAAAACAGGTAGACGATTAATATCGTGCTGCTTTAGTAAGTCACTCGCTTTTAAAACACTTGTTTCGGGTGTAATCGTAATTAAATTCGTTGACATATAATCTTTAATATACATTCACTAACCTCCTAAGTATGCTTTTTGAACGTCGTCACTTTCTAGTAAATCCTGACCCGTACCTGATAATACAATTTCACCGGTCTCCAGAACGTATCCTCGATTCGCTATCGTTAATGCCATTTTAGCATTTTGTTCGATTAAAAGCACGGTTGTTCCTTGTTTTTGAATATCGACGATAATATTGAAGATTTCTTTAATAAAGATAGGCGCAAGTCCCATAGATGGCTCATCTAACAACAATAGCTTCGGTTTAGACATCAACGCACGTCCCATGGCCAACATTTGTTGCTCACCACCAGAGAGTGTTGCGGCATCTTGCCCTTTTCTCTCTTCCAGAATTGGGAAACGTTTATAAACAGCTGACATATCCTCTTGAATGCCCTCTTTATCATTGCGTAAGAAAGCGCCTAATTCCAGATTTTCCTTAACCGTTAACCCTTTGAAAACATGACGTCCTTCCGGCACATGTGAAATGCCTGTTTCTACAATTTTCTTGGGAGCCAGTTTTAATAAATCGTGATCGCCATAAGTGATCGAGCCTTCAGTCGGTTTAACTAATCCCGAAATGGTTCTCAAGATGGTTGATTTCCCTGCCCCGTTCGCTCCAATTAGAGCTACAATTTCACCTGTGTTTACTTCAAAGTTAACAGATTTTACAGCGTTAATCATTCCGTAGTTTACTTTTAAATTTTCAACCTTCAGCATTAATCAACACCTCCTAAATAAGCACGAATAACATCAGGATTCTGCTTCACTTCTTCAGCATTCCCATGAGCAATTAATCGCCCGTATTCCAATACATAAATTCTTTGACAAATTTCCATAACTAATGACATATCGTGTTCAATTAACACAATTGTCAATTCGAATTGTTCTCTAATTTGAGCGATCAGATTAGTTAAATCCGCTGTTTCAGCAGGGTTCATTCCTGCAGCCGGCTCATCTAAAAACAAAATCTTAGGTTGAGTCGCTAAAGCACGAACGATTTCTAAACGACGCTGTTGACCGTAAGATAAATTACGTGCTTTTTCTTCAGCAATCCCTTCTAAATTAAAGATTTTTAATAAGTCTAAAGCTTTAGTGTAAAGTCGTTTATTCGTTTCATAATGGGCACCTAAACGTAAGATACTTGAGAAAACTGAATTTCCTTGTTCACGGTGCATCGCAACCATTACGTTTTCAATTACCGTTTGATCTTTAAACAAACGAATATTCTGGAAAGTTCTTGCTAAACCTAATTCGTTAATTTTATCCGGTTTAACCCCATTTAAATTAACTTTGCCATTCTCAGTTAATAAATCAATTGTTCCTTCAGAAGGCACGTAAACCCCTGTCAACAAGTTGAAAAAAGTTGTTTTTCCGGCCCCGTTTGGTCCGATTAAACCGACCAATTCATTCTCTTCCAAATGAATTGACACATTAGAAACGGCTGCTAAACCGCCGAAGTTTTTAGTTAAATTCTTGACTTCAAGCAAACTCATGAAACAGCCTCCTTATCTTTTCGGATTGCTTTAGCAACTAATGAGCCTAAACGTAATTCTTTCGTCCCAAGGATTCCACCTGGTCTGAATATCATAATTAATACAAGCGCTACTGCATAAATAACCATACGTAATTGACCATAATCTTGTAAGAATACGTTTAGTAAACCTAATAAAATTGCTGCTACAAACGAACCAGTGAAACTACCAATTCCACCGAATACAACAATAATTAGAACATCGATTGAACGTTCAAACGTATAATCTCCTGGAGTTACAATTCCTAAGAAAGTTGCTTGTAAAGAGCCACCAATACTTGCGGTAATGGCACCCAATACAAAAGCTAATACTTTATAACGTGTCACATCAACACCCATTGATTCAGCAGCAATTTCATCTTGTTGGATAGCCATCGTTGCACGCCCCGCACTACTATAAACATAGTTTAAAATAAAAATTGTCGTGATTACCATTAAAATGTAAACATTTACCCAATTGGAAACAAGAGGGATCCCACTGATACCAGCAGGTCCGTTGGTCAAATCACGCATGTTATTTATTAATACACGCACGATTTCGGCCACTCCTAGTGTCGCAATCGCTAGGTAATCCCCTTTTAACCGTAACGTTGGAATGCCTACAAGTAAAGCAAGGATTATTGATAAAACCACCCCAACACCCATACCAGCATATAGGCCCATCGTACTATTCTCCATACTCTTAGTCAAAATGGCTGCTGAATAAGCACCAATCGCGATAAAACCCGCGTGTCCTAAAGAGAATTGTCCTGCAACCCCTAGAACGAGGTTTAAACCAACAGCATAAATTATATTAATCATAATGGTTACAAGCGTGATTTGATAAAAACGATTAATAATCCCCGCTTGAACTAAAGCATACAGCGCTACGAAACCAAGAATTGCTGCTGCGATCCACACCATATTACGTATATGAAATCTATTCACTTGTGCCACCTACACTTTCTCTTTGACATTCTTGCCGAATAATCCTGATGGCATAATGAGAAGAATGACAATCAGTAAGGCATAAACGGCTGCGTCTTTATACATGGACCCACCTAAGAACGTTACAATGGTTTCAAGCACACCAATTAAATAACCACCCACCATTGCACCAGGTATACTGCCCACGCCACCTACAACAGCAGCAACGAACGCTTTCAGTCCAGGCGTCGTCCCCATCGTAGCTGAAATTGAATTATAGTAAACACCCACGAGTACACCAGCGATTCCCGCTAAGCCTGAACCTAAAGCAAAGGTAAAGGAAATCACACGGTTCACATCGATTCCCATTAATTCTGCTGCTTCTGAATCAACTGCTACAGCTCGCATGGCTTTACCCATTTTTGTATGTTTGACAATCGCATTTAAAATGATCATTAAAGTAATCGTCGTCACAAAAACAAAAACTTGCTTCATGTTAATGACAATTCCAAACACTTTAAATGGCATCACTGGGATTGTTGAAGGAAATGCTCGAACCTCAGGTCCTAAGAAATAAATCATCACATTCTGTAAAAAGTACGATACTCCGATTGCAGTAATTAAAGCTGCTACACGTGTTGATTTACGTAATGGCTTGTAGGCCACTTTCTCAATCACAACGCCTAAAATCGCACAGAATACTCCTGATAAAATCATTGCAAGAAACACATTGATGTTTAAAGCACTAACAAGAAAATAACCGAAAAAGGCTCCCACCATATAAATATCGCCATGAGCAAAATTTATTAAACGAATCGTTCCATACACCATTGTATAGCCGAGTGCGATCAGAGCATAAATACTTCCTAACGAAACACCGTTAACAAGTTGTTGCATAAATAATTGCATAGTTAAAATCCTTTCCTACCATATTTTGCCTACTTTAAAAAAGTATATAACACACTTTCTAATAATTCAACCGTTATTTTAAATAAATTTTAATCTTATCATTGATTTCTTAGAAAAACTTTGCCCATGAAAGCCCTTAAATTGACATTTATCGCTACAAATTATTTCTATAAGCCTTTTAGCTAAAGATTAAAAACAGATTAGAAGTTTCTAATTTTCAACCTTGAGATAAAGAAATTACTTGCGCAATAAAATGAAATACTGTGAAAGTAAACGATCCAAACTTTCACAGTATCACTTAACTAATCGTTATTCGGCCGAAACTTCTTCAGCTGAAACAATTTCACCATTTTCCAATTTAAGCATCAAAGCTGGTTTAATGGGATTATGTTCCTCATCAAAAGAGAAGGTACCTGTAATCCCTTCGAAATCTTGCGTTTCCCCAATTGCTTTTATAATGGCTTGTCTGTCTGTAGAGCCTGCGCGTTCAATCGCATCTAGCAATAGATTAGACGCATCATACCCTAAAGCAGCAAAAGTATCAGGTTGCTTACCAAATTTTTCAGAATAATCATCGATAAACTGTTGGGTTTTTGGATCATCATTTCCTTCATAAAAATGCGTTGTAAAGTAAATATCCGTTGCATTCTCAGCACCAGCTAACTCGATTAATGTTTTACTATGGTAGCCATCTCCACCAATGATTGGTTGTGTAATCCCCATTTCGCGTGCTTGTTTAATAATTAAGCCTGTTTCTGTATAGTAACCAGGGATATACAGAATATCAAAGTCTTGCGCTAGTAAAGTTGTCAGAATCGCCGAAAAATCTGTATCTCCCGATGTGTACGACTGAGTATTTAGGATACTTCCACCATTTTCTTCAAATCTTTGCGTAAAACTATCTGCCAAACCTAGTGAATAATCTAAAGCTTGATCAGTTATAATAATCGCTGAATCTGCTGTTAAAATTTCGGAAGCATATTCTCCTGCAGCTAGGCCTTGAAATGAATCTTCGAAACAGACTCTAAATAAGTATTCTAAAACACTCCCATCCTCAGCTAAAGTTAATCCATCCCCTGTTGAAGCACCTAAGATGGTTGGCATCTCACCTTCAGTAATAATTGGTATGGCAGCTTTGGCTACCCCCGTCGCAGTTGGTCCAATAATCCCTACTACATCTTGAGATATTAATTTAGTCGCAACTGATGCGGCTTCCGTTAAGTCTGATTGATTGTCGGTAATCAATAATTCGATGAGCTGTCCGTCTAGTAGACCCCCTGCATCATTCTTCTGTTCAATTGCTAATTCTAATGCTTCAGCAATTGGTGTACCATAAGCCGCAGCCGCACCGGATAATTCTAAGTTACCACCAATTTTTATTGTGTCTTGTGCGTAAGTGGTTTGCGTTGTTAATAAAGCTGTCGATAATAATAAGCCTGTAAGTAACGTTTGTCCAACTTTTCTGATATTCATAATAGTTCCTCCTAATTTTTATCTGTGTATTTTTAAGCTTTTAAGCAAGCACGTGTGTTTCAATAACAACAAAAAGACCTAACCAGATTTCTAAAAATCTAGTCAGGTCTTTTAAATAATGATACTTATCCTAACTGCACAAAAGACAGCTACCGGTGGCCACCATGATAAGAACCGTTTATTATATTACACCCGAATAGATTTTCGTCCATCTATGCGGGCAACACCATAAGGCCTCCTCGTCATAGATACTTAAAGTACCACGACGACGACGACGTTATATGATGTATTCGCTTGTAATAAATTAAACTGATTCATACGCTTTGCCTCCATTAGAATAATTGATAACCTTATATTAAAACCTTCTCATTCCATTGTCAACTGTTTTAATCAAAAAATCATTTTATTTTTATAATAGCGTCTTCCCTCTAAGTGACAGGTTTTTCTGAACAGTCAAATCATGCCTTAAATTAAAAAAGCTCGGGACACTATCGTATCCCGAGCAGAGTTTCTAATGATTATTCTGCTGATACTAATTCAGCGTTTGTAATTTCACCATTTTGTAATGTAATCATTGTCGCTGGTTTAACCGGGTTATGGTTTTCGTCAATCGCGAAAGTTCCTGTTACTCCGGCAAATTCTGTCGTTGAAGCAATCGCATCTTTGACAGCTTCTGGATCTGTAGAGCCCGCTCTTTCTACTGAGTCGATTAATAACATTGCCGCATCATAACCCAAAGCAGCAAAACCATCTGGTTCTACGCCAAATTTCTCTTCATAAGCAGCCATAAATTCCACTACTACAGGCTCTTCTGATTCAGATGAGAAATGGTTAGTAAAGTAAATATCATTAACGTTTTCAGCGCCCGCTAATTCAACCAATGTTGGTGATGCAAACCCATCGCCCGCTAAGATTGGTTGCGTAATTCCCATTTGACGTGCTTGTTGGATAATTAATCCACCTTCTGTATAGTAACCTGGTACATATAATACATCAAATTCTTGCACTAATAATGATGTTAAAACAGCTGAGAAATCTGTATCACCACTTGTATAGGATTCATTAGCTACAATGGTTCCGCCAGCTTCTTCAAACTGAGTCACAAACGAGTCTGTTAAACCTTGTGAGTAATCTAATGCTTGGTCAGTTAAAATAGCGGCAGTTTGAGCCTCTAATGTTTCTGTAGCATAAGCAGCAGCTGCTGCCCCTTGGTAAGAGTCTTCAAAACATACTCTAAACAAATATTCTAATACACTTCCACTATCGTCTAAAGTAATACCATCCCCAGTTGCAGCTGGTAAAATAACTGGAATACCTGCTTCTTCAATAATAGGAATTTGAGCATTGGCTTGGCCTGTTGTTGCTGGTCCAACAATACCGACAACACCTTCTCCAACTAAACGTGTCGCAACAGAAGCAGATTCTGTTAATTCAGATTGGCTATCAAAAATAATTGCTTCTAATTGTTGACCCTCTAAGACGCCACCTTCAGCGTTAACTTGTTCAATCGCTAATTCTAACCCGTTAGCCATTGCTTGTCCATAGGATGCTGCTCCGCCGGATAATTCATAGTTTGCTCCAATTTTTACTGTCTCTTGCGCTAAAGCGGTTGTACTGGCTAATGAACCAACAATTGCTACACTTGCTAAAAAGGTTAATCCAATTTTCTTTAATCTCATGTTATTTCCTCCCATTAATTCGTTCATGTCTGAATTATAAGATATTCATGGCAAGTTTACAAGGTGTTTTTTCATATTAGTCACATTTTTATCATTAAATTCTAATTATTTGGACTTTATATTGATTTTAGGCATTTAAACGCTGATTTTTGATACTTTTCTCATTTATGGCGTTTTTTATAACAAAAAACTACCGACATAAGATCGATAGTTTAACAATTTAGTATCTAAGATTAGCAAGCTAATTCATTATTCCTCACGTGTTGTTAAATGTGCTTTGATGTGTTCGATGAAATGCTTCAACACTTGTACCCTCGCATAGTACTTATCTTGCCCCGGCACAATATACCAAGGCGCATGGGGCGTATTCGTGCGTACTAACATTTCGTTCATCGCCTCAATGTATTCATTCCACTTTTCTCGATTGCGCCAATCCTCAGAAGTAATCTTATAATTCTTTTCGGCTTCATCTAATCTTGCTTGGAAACGCTTCGCTTGCTCGTCGGCATCGATATATAAGAAAAACTTCAGCACGACAGTCCCGTGATTCGTTAACACGGCTTCCATCTGATTAATTTCATCATATGCACGCTCCCAAGCCGTTTGATGAACAAAGCCTTCAACTCGCTCCACAAGGACACGTCCGTACCAACTACGGTCGAAAATGACCATCTCATTATCTTGAGGCATTTCAATTTGAAAGCGCCAGAGATAATGAAACAAACTCTCCACTTGATTAGGGGCATTAATTCCATAAATTTTATAACTTCGCGGATCTATGTGACGAGTTAAGCGTTTAATCGCACCACCCTTACCAGCAGCATCCACTCCTTCAAAAGCTAATACAATCGGAATTTTCTTCACATAACACTCATACACCAATTCTGAGGCTTGTTTTTGTAATGTTTCTAATTGCTTATCATATTCTTTATTGGATAACTTTAAGGTGATATCTACTTCATCAAGTGGCAAACTATCCGCATTAAATACGTGTTGCGGTAAATCATCTTTGCCACTGCGTCTTAACGTAATCTGTTCGATACCCGCTGTAATTTGTTCAATGACTAATCCTAAAACAGTCTTCGATGCCAATTTTAAATCTTCTGCAGCGATAATATTCCAATGACTGTAAGGTAAATCCGTCGCCTTGAGCACTTTATCAAACCATTCTTGGTGACCGCAATAGTCATCATTTTGTCGATAGTCTTCGTCTGACAGGAGTAATTGGTTACGATTAGACTTTTCTAAACGCTTGATATTTTCTTTCTGAGTTTCTTCTGTGACATTTAGAAACAATTTAATCACAATTGTTTCATCATCAATCAACATTTTCTCCAATGATAAAAGCTCATCGACTCTTTGCGAGAGTTTCTCATCCGTTCGCTGATCATGATTAAACACTTGGTAGTAAAAACTACGGTCGTATACCACCATCTCGCGACGACTTGGTATCTTGCGCCAGAAACGCCAAACACTTGGATAATCTTGCTCTTGTGCATTCGGTTGCTCAAACACTTCCACTCGAACATAACGAGGATCTAGTTCACGTGTCAAATCATTGATGACAAACCCCTTACCTGAACTTTCCCAACCATCCACTAATATTAAAACAGGAATATCGAGACGCTGAACAATTCGTTGTAATTGATCCAACTGGTCGCCTAATGCTGAACGCTTGAAATTATCATATCGATTGTCTACTTGATCAAAATCAAAATCTTTAAGCATCAAATCTTCCTTTCTTACGTGTCTAAAGCGCCCTGATCTTATAACTCAATATCAAATTGCAATTCAAATTCATCTTCTGTCAGCAATTGTGTAAAAACGTAATTCCCCACTAACATTAACAATTCCTCCGTCGCATCAACAATTCTTCCTTTGGCCGTTACAGCTCCTTGATGAATCGCTCCATCTTCATGTGCAAGAAAACATCCTTTTTGCTGGTTAATCTCACCTTCAAATTTCATAAATCCTCGAAAAAGCACCGGTACACTGTCAGTATCCTCCATCTCGTAAATTAAATGATGAACTTTAGCAGACCCCTTACAATTTGGTCCGTCCAATTCGTAAGCATACTCCACCAATCTCACTGGATAACCGTCAACATCCGTATGCACCGAATGTTCCATCCGATTGACCACTTTACTTTTCAACTTAATCATCATGCTCTTCACCCCTTAACAAGCTATTAACTCCATTCTAACACTTACATCATCAACTATAAATTAAACTACACCAAGACCAAATAGGACAAAAAAAACAGACGGCCTTTCGACCCGTTTTTCTGCCCTATTCATTAGGATACAATTCTTTTTGTTTAATCCTACCACTTACTCCATTTAACTTAATTTAAGCGTGTATAGTGATAAGCATTACGTGCTGTCCCATCACCAACATAAATAACACCACAATATTTAAATCCAAATTTCTCAATGACATGAATCATTGGCTGATTCAAATGATGGGTATCAATTTTTATATTATTATAATGATCAATCACCCACTGCATGCAATGTTGCCCTGTCCCTTTTAATTGGCCACTCGTACTTATCCGGTGAATCGTCACATAAGGAGCATCATTTAACCATTGTCCGCCTTCAACAGTCGTATAAGTAGGATCTTCACCTTCTAATGCCGCAAAGGTAGCGACAATCGTTCCCACAGGTAAATCAGTCTGATCCTTTTCATCGACGACACACACATAGCTAAAACCAGCCATCAGATCTTTCATTACTAACTCACGTCCAGGATGTCCCTTTCGCCATTGATTAGGATTTCCTGTTTTAAGTTGAACTTGACGACCATGTTCAAATATTTCAAGAATTCGTTCAATATCTTCTTTTACTGTATGCCTTATTTTCATCCGAACACCTCAACGCTTTAGAATTAATGTCCTTATTGTATCACAGCTTCCTCATTAAGCACTAATAAAATAAAACAGAGCACCGACCAGCCTCAGCGGTCAATGCTCTGATAATTATCGTTAATTGAAAGGATTTTGCTCGTATTCTACTTTCATGAGATATAAGCCTTCTGGAGAAGCAGTTGGGCCTGCTTCATTCCGATCACGCACTTCAAGTAAACGATCCATCTCTTCTACAGACTTTAAACCATCACCAATCTGTAAAAGTGTGCCTACGAGAATTCGAACCATATTATAAAGAAATCCTTGGCCTTTAAACCGAAAGCGTAATTCCTGAGTCACCTCATCAAAATAAACCTCAGCTTCATAAATTGTCCGAACTTTATTTTCTTTATCGGTTTTCGTAGAACAGAAACTGCCAAAATCATGGGTGCCAATAATTTTCTGGATTGCTTCCTGCATCGCTTCTAGACTATAACGGTAAGGGTGATGCAAAGTATAAAGTCTTTTAAAAGGATCTGGAAACCGACTGGTATCTACCCGGTAAAGATATTCCTTTGAAATAGCATGATATCGCGAATGAAAATCGTTCGCAACATGCGCTACTTGAACTACTCGAACTGAGGGGTCTAGAATACTATTTAATGCTCTCAACATCGAATCAGTCTTAATAGCGACCGGATAATCAAAATGAAGCACTTGTCCTAAGGCATGAACCCCTGAGTCTGTACGTCCCGAACTTGATGTTGGAATATGTTCCCCTTTAGGTAACTTCGCCATCAGAACTAGAGCTTTCTCGAATTCAGCTTGAATACTGGGTCCATTGGGTTGAACTTGATAGCCCACATAATTCGTGCCATCGTATTGAATTTTCACCGCAAAACGTGGCATCTTACTTCCTCCTATAATGAAATAAAACGTAAGGCTATTAAGACTATTGTGATTGCTAAGTAACCTAAGCACACATATAAATCATTACGATCGAAATCTAATTGGCGATACTTAGTACGCCCTTCGCCACCACGGTAACCACGTGCTTCCATGGCTGTAGCCATTTCTTCAGCACGGTTAAAGGCACTGACGAATAAAGGAACTAGTATTGGAATAATAGCCTTCATTCGATCAACAAAATTTCCTTGGTTAAATTCAACGCCACGTGCTCTCTGGGCATTCATGATTCGTTGGGCTTCATCCATCAATGTCGGTACATAACGTAACGCGATTGACAACATTAAGGCGATTTCGTGAGCCGGGAAACCAAATCGAGCTAATGGACGGAGTAAATGTTCGATTCCATCCGTTAGTTCTAATGGTGCAGTTGTCAACGTTAATAATGTCGACATCATAATAATTAAAACTAATCTGGCAAAGATAAATGCCCCATTCATTAGACCAGCAGATGTAATCTGAAAGACCCAAAACTGCAAATATACTGTCCCACCTGTGGTAAATAATACTTGAAATACGACTGTAAATAGAATTAACCAAATTAAAGGCTTCACTCCATTCAAGAAGAACTTGATATCAATCCCACTCAACCAGATCGCAAAAAACGTAAAGAGTGTAAGTAATAGATAGGATAACCAGTTATTCGCCAAGAAAATAATCAGAATAAAATAGAAACTGCCAAGCAATTTCGTTCTAGGATCTAACTTATGAACGAAGCTGTTCGACTTAATATAACGACCTAATAACATTTTTTCTAGCATTTACTTACGCCTCCTCTGTCTGATTGAATGCTTTGATATTAATCAAATAATCCGCTAGTTCTTCAACCGTTAAAGGGGCTTGCTTCACTTCTGGAAGAAGCAAATCCGTTTGTTCAGTAATTCGTGTTTTAAAGGCCATTGCTTGGGGTAGACTCAATTGTTTTTTATCTAACCATTCAGCATCTTCGAATACTTGGGCTGGGCTACCATTCTTGACCATCGTCCCTTTTTCCATCACGATCACATTATCTGCATATTTAGCTACATCATCCATCTGATGTGTAACAAGTACGAGCGTAATGTTCATTGTCTTATGTAAGTTAATAAACATTTCCATCATATTCTTGTGACCTAAAGGATCTAAGCCTGCCGTTGGCTCATCCAAAACTAACACTTCTGGTTCTAAAGCGAGCACACCAGCAATCGCTACACGGCGCATTTGCCCTCCACTTAAATCAAAAGGTGAACGCTCATATAAAAACTCTGGTATACCGACTAGTTCTAGTTTCTCTTTAGCAATACGCATGGCTTCATCTTCGGAAACATCGAAATTTAAAGGTCCAAACATCACATCTTTTAAAACAGTTTCTTCGAATAATTGAGCCTCAGGAAACTGAAAGACTACTCCCACTTTTTTACGTAAAGGTTTCAATGTCTTGTGTTCGGAAGTTGAGGTAACTTTCTCTCCAACGACGGTTACTGACCCTGATGTGGGACGTAAGAGTACATTCAAGTGCTGAATCAAAGTAGACTTACCAGAGCCTGTATGACCAACAATCGCTGTTACTTTATTCTCCGGAATTGCTAAATTAACATTATGCAAAACATCCACAGCAAAAGGAGTGTTTGGACTATAAGTAAAACTTACTTGATCAAATATGATTTGATTAACCATTCAAATAGCGCCTCCTCATTTAAATAGGTATCTGGCAGTTCAACTCCACGCTGAATTAAAGCTTGTTTTAATTTTTGCGCAAATGGAACATCTAGTCCCATAGTGACTAAATCATCACCTAATGCAAAAATATTCGCCGGAGTATCACGGTTCATTATTTTCCCTTGATTCATCACAAAGATTCGGTCAGCATAACTTGCTTCATCAATATCATGAGTAATAGAAATCACTGTTAAATTAAACTCTTTTTTTAGTTCTCTAATGGCAGCTATCACTTCTCGACGACCTAATGGGTCAAGCATAGCAGTTGCTTCATCAAGAATAACTACATCTGGACGTAAGGCAATAACACTCGCTAGTGCTACCCTTTGCTTTTGACCACCAGATAAACGGGCTGGTTCATGTTCACGGAAATTTGAAATACGGACTTGTTCTAATGCGTCTTCAATACGTGTTAACATTTCTTCACGAGGGATGCCATTGTTTTCCAAACCAAACGCAATATCATCTTCAACCGTTGCTCCGACAAATTGATTATCCGGATTTTGGAAAACCATTCCTACAGCACGACGAGCGTCCCAAACAGTTTCTTCATTTAAAAGTTCTCCGTTAATATGGACTTGACCTTCATAAGGTACTAATAAGCCATTGATAATCTTGGCTAATGTCGACTTCCCTGATCCATTCGGTCCTATGATCGCTATCCATTCACCTTTCTTAATTTCCAATGAGACATCTTGTAAAGCGTCCGTTTCATTGTTCGGATACTGAAAGGATATATTATTTAATGCAATGATTGGTTGAGACATTCCATCCACTCCCTATCTCTAATTATTGGTTCACAGAATATGTAAAAATAAACCTTCGCTAAATACTAGTGGTTTTCTTTCATACTTAAAGTGTCATTCAATCTTTCGTCCTTGTCAAACAACAAATATAAAGAATCACATTTTAAGTATAAAAAAAACACTTAAACGATGAATAGCACGTGATTGAGACCAACTATAAAAATTGACCTCAATCATTGAATAATAGTGATTTTAACTGATTATTCGTGCTATAGAGCTAGACTAATAAACAATATTTATTAATCGTAACACTCTCCATCATAAAAGTGAATCACATAGAGCAATTATACTAACTCTAAGATTACCATTGGTGCAGCGTCTCCACGTCTAGGTCCTTTTTTAAGGATGCGTGTATAACCACCATTACGGTTCTCATAGCGTGTTGCGTAAGTATCGAATAAACGATCTAGAACACGTTCGATTACTACCTTATCATCTTCAATTCTAGCGTCAGCAATTTCATTGCGTAAGAAAGCTGCTGCAGCACGACGTGATGATAAATCGCCTTTTTTAGCCAAAGTAATCATTTTATCAACTGTTTTACGAACTTCTTTAGCGCGAGCTTCAGTTGTTTCGATACGTTCGTTAATGATAACGTCAGTTGTTAAATCGCGTAATAATGCTTTACGTTGCGCACTTTTACGTCCTAATTTACGGTATGCCATTAAAATTTTCCTCCTTTTCTAACAAATGAAAAGTTTAGTCTTCTTCACGTAAACCTAACTCTAGACTAGCTAACTTATTCTTAACTTCTTCAAGTGATTTACGTCCGAGGTTACGTACTTTCATCATTTCAGACTCAGTCTTATTCGTTAATTCTTGGATAGTATTAATACCAGCACGTTTTAAACAATTGTATGAACGAACAGATAAATCTAATTCTTCAATTGTCATGACTAGCATTTTTTCTTTTTCTGCTTCTTCTTTTTCAACCATGATTTCAGCTTGACGTGCTTCATCACTTAAGTTCACAAAGATATTTAAATGTTCAGTTAAGATTTTAGCAGCTAAACTTAATGATTTCTCAGGACTGATTGAACCGTCTGTCCAGATATCCATTGTAAGTTTATCGTAAACATTTTTCTGTCCGATGCGTGTATTCTCAACTTGATAATTTACTTTATGAACAGGTGTATAGATAGAGTCAATTGGTAAGACTCCAATAGGCATATCTTCACGTTTATTATGTTCTCCACGAACATAGCCACGTCCATTTGATACATTTAATTGAATATCTAATTGTGCACCTTCAGCTAAAGTACAAATATATAAATCTGGATTTAGAATCTGTACTTCATTATCATGAATGATGTCTGCAGCGGTAACAGTTTTGGGACCAGTAACATTTAATTCGATTACTTTGTCTTCTTGAGTGTGAAGTTTCAATGCAAGTTCTTTCAAATGTAAGATGATTGTTGGGACATCCTCAACCACACCTTTTACAGTTGCAAATTCATGCAACACTCCATCAATCTGAATGCTAGTAACAGCAGATCCAGGCAAAGAAGATAATAAAATACGACGTAATGAGTTTCCAAGGGTTGTGCCATAACCACGCTCTAGTGGTTCAATGACGATTTTTCCATATTTGGAATCGTCA
Source organism: Fundicoccus sp. Sow4_F4 (assembly GCF_052116145.1). NCBI lineage: Bacteria > Bacillati > Bacillota > Bacilli > Lactobacillales > Aerococcaceae > Fundicoccus > Fundicoccus sp. Sow4_F4. The sequence goes on from NZ_JBQKLQ010000010.1 coordinate 37,154, forward strand.
CTGACTTCAATCGTTCTAATTTCTGGTTTTTCAATTTCGATCATTGATTATTCTGCCCCTTTCAAAACGTTATGTTTCAATGATAATTTAGATGCATAATATGTAGACAAACAATGTCACAATTATCATTAGACACGGCGACGTTTTGGTGGACGACAACCGTTGTGTGGAATTGGTGTTACGTCACGAATTGCAGTTACTTCTAGACCAGTAGCTTGTAAAGAGCGGATTGCAGATTCACGACCTGAACCAGGACCTTTTACAGTAACTTCTAGTGTTTTCATGCCATGTTCCATTGCTCCTTTAGCAGCAACTTCTGATGCCATTTGAGCAGCAAATGGTGTAGATTTTTTTGATCCACGGAATCCTAAAGATCCAGCTGATGACCATGAAATCGCGTTACCATTTACATCTGTAATCATAACGATTGTGTTGTTAAAAGTAGAGCGAATATGTGCAATACCTTTTTCAACATTTTTTCTTACACGACGGCGTCTACGTGTTTGTTGTTTTTTTGCCATGAAGTTTTTTACCTCCTTCATCTAAGTTATGTTAATTATTTTTTACCAGTGATTGATTTTTTAGGTCCTTTACGAGTACGGGCGTTGTTTTTAGTGTTCTGTCCACGTACAGGTAAATTACGACGGTGACGGTTTCCACGGTAAGAACCGATTTCTTGTAGACGTTTAATGTTTAAGCTTACTTCACGTCTTAAGTCACCTTCGACTTTTAATGCATCAATGATACCACGGACACGATCTAACTCATCGTTAGTCAAATCTTTCACACGAGTGTCTTCTGACACGTTAGCTTCAGCTAAGATGTTTTGAGCAGTTGTGCTTCCGATTCCGAAAATATATGTTAATGCAATAACTACGCGTTTTTCACGCGGAATATCTATTCCAGCAATACGAGCCATATATCTGTTTGCCTCCTTATCTTACTTATTAACCTTGACGTTGTTTATGTTTCGGGTTTTCACAAATGACCATTACTCGTCCGTTACGGCGAATAATTTTACATTTCTCACAAATTGGTTTTACTGATGCTCTAACTTTCAACTATGTCCCTCCTTAACTACTTGGCGGATGGTCTTATTTAAAGCGGTATGTAATTCGTCCACGCGATAAATCATAAGGAGACAATTCAATTGTTACCTTATCACCTGGTAGAATACGAATGTAGTTCATTCTAATCTTACCTGAAACGTGAGCTAAAATTTCATGCCCGTTTTCTAATTCAACCTTAAACATTGCATTTGGTAAAGTTTCAATGACTGTACCTTCTACTTCGATAACATCATCTTTAGCCATTATTACTTCCTCCTTTTAACAATCTTTTTACTGATATACAAAACAAGTGACGAAATAAATCTATTTCTCTAATATTGTACGAATCTCACGGTAAACTTCCTCAATTGATTGTTCACCATTGATTTTGTGTAATAGACCGCGTTGGTTGTAATAATCAAGTATAGGTCGAATTGATTCCATTTGAAGATTAATTCGATGTGCTACTCTTTCAGGTTTATCGTCTTCTCTTTGATAGAAATCATGTGACCCGCAGTTATCGCAAACACCATCCTCGGTAGGAGGATTGTAAATTTTATGATAAGTCGCGCCACACTCTCTACAAATGATACGTCCACTTAAACGAGCTTTTAAGACATCAGGATCAACATCAATTAGAATAACTGCATCGATTTGAGTATCTAAAGTATTCAAGTTTTCTTCTAATGCTTCAGCTTGCACTTTAGTACGAGGATACCCGTCTAACATGAAGCCTGTCGCTTTAACATCAGCCTGTGCTAATCTTTCGCGAACTAAACCATTAGTTACGTCATCTGGAACTAGATCACCACGGTCTGTGAATGATTTAGCTTCTAATCCAAGAGGTGTTTCATCTTTGATTGCTTGTCTGAAAATATCACCAGTTGAAATATGAACGATATCATAATCTCTAGTAATTTGTTCACTTTGAGTACCTTTACCTGCACCCGGCAATCCCATTAATAATATATTCATCTTTATCTTCCTTCGTTTTTTAATACGTTTTATTCTTGAAGAAATCCTTGGTAACGACGTTTTACCATTCGACCTTCAATTTGTTTAGCTGTTTCAATTGCTACTCCAACAACGATTAATAAACTTGTACCACTAAGTGATATTTGCATTGGTACGTTCCATATAAAACCAATTGCAATTGGCATTACCGCGATAAACGTTAAGTAAAATGCACCAACACCACTTAACCGATTGATAAGATTTGTAATATACAATTCTGTATCATGTCCAGGTCTCACGCTTGGTATATAAGCGCTTTGTTTCTGAAGGTTTTCAGCAACTTTCTCTGGATTGACTTGTACTAGAGCATAGAAATATGCAAAAGCAATAATTAAAATTGTATAGAAAATAGCACCAAGTGGGTGTTGAAGACTAAATAAATTTACAATAAATTGCATCCAAGTACTATTTGGATCTGTATCCATAAATCCAAGAATAGTTTCAGGTGTTGTAATAAATGACGATGCAAAAATTACAGGAATAACCCCAGCGGAATTAATTTTTAAAGGTAAATGAGCAGTATGGCTTGCGCCAGATACTTTTTTCGAGTGATGAATCGGAATACGTCTTTGTGCTCTTTCCATTAAAACAACAATTACAATCAGCACAACAATTACTAAGATCACTGCTAATAAAATTAGAATGTTCATTCCTAATTGATCGCCTGCATTCACAATGCTTGTAGAAACATAACTGTAAATTTCTTTTGGAACTTCTGCAACAATCCCTGCGAAAATTAACATTGAAACACCATTTCCAATTCCGTTACGAGTGATTTGCTCACCTAACCAAATTAAGAACATTGTTCCAGCTGTTAATACTAAGGCAATTGTAAGATAAGTTGCCACGCTTGGGTTTCTCACTAAGCCTAAACCTGATAATTGGTTAAATCCGACTGAAATTCCCACCGATTGTACAAATCCTAAGACAATAGCTGTGTAAGTAGTCGTTTGATTTAACTTACGACGACCTACCTCACCTTGTTTTGCCCATTCGGTCAACTTAGGAATAATATCCATCTGTAACAATTGAATGATAATTGAAGCCGTAATGTAAGGCGAGACACCCATCGCAAAAATAGAGTATCTTTGTAACGCCCCACCGCCGAAAGTATTCAATAGTCCAGCCAAACCACCATCGGTAAGCGACTGTATTTCTGCTGCATTCACACCAGGAACTGGAATATGAGACCCAAGCCGAAAGACTGCAAGAATAAATAATGTAAACAATATTCTTTGACGTATATCCTTAATGGTGAAGGCATTCTTCAAAAATGAAAACATTAAATCACCTCGATTGATCCACCAGCTGCAGTAATTGCTTCTTCTGCTGCTTTGGAGAATTTAGCTGCTTGTACAGTTAATTTTCGTTCCAGTTGTCCCTCACCTAAAATTTTAATACCTGATAATTCATTTTTTACGATTCCAGCTTCGATTAATAGAGCTGGGTTTACTGTTGTACCATCTTCAAAACGGTTTAAAGTTTCTAAGTTAACAACAGCATAGTCTTTACGGTTAACATTGTTGAATCCACGTTTTGGAATACGTCTGAACAATGCTGTTTGTCCACCTTCGAATCCTAAACGCACTCCACCACCTGAACGTTGTTTTTGTCCTTTTGATCCACGTCCAGCTGTTTTCCCGTTACCAGAACCTTGACCACGACCTACACGGTTACGTTCTTGTCTAGATCCTTCTGCTGGTTTTAATGTATGAAGTTTCATTAATTGGCACCTCCTTATACTAGTCTACAGTAATTACGCTTCTTTTACTTCTACTAAGTGACTGATTGTTTGAACCATACCACGAATCGCTTCGTTATCAGGTTTAACAACTGCTTTATGCAATTTAGTTAAGCCTAATGCTTTAGCTGTATCGACTTGGTTTTGAGGACGTCCAATCAAGCTACGCTTTAAAGTGATTTCTAAGTTTGCCATTGTACAGTCCTCCTTATCCTAATAGTTCTTCAACAGTTTTGCCACGTAGTGCAGCAACTTCTTCGACAACTTTTAATTGTTCTAAACCTTTAACAGTTGCACGAATCATGTTGATTGGGGTATTTGACCCTAATGATTTACTTGTTATATCAGCAACGCCCGCTAATTCCATAACGGCACGAACTGGACCACCTGCAGCAACTCCCGAACCGGCAGTAGCTGGTTTTAATAACACACGTCCACCACAGAATTCTCCGATAGTTTCATGTGGAATTGTAGTACCTGACATTGGTACAGCGATTAAGTTTTTCTTAGCAGATTCTACAGCTTTACGAATTGCTTCTGGTACTTCTTGTGCTTTACCTGTACCAAAACCAACGTGACCATTTTTGTCACCAACTACGACTAAAGCAGAGAAACGTAAACGACGTCCACCCTTTACTACTTTAGTAACACGGTTGATCGCAACTACACGCTCTTCGATTTCTCCTAGATTATCTGGATTGATAAATACCATGAATAGGTGTCCTCCTTTTCTTAAAATTCTAAGCCGTTTTCACGAGCTCCGTCAGCTAAAGCTTTAACACGTCCGTGGAATAAATATCCACCACGGTCAAATACAACTTTCTTGTATCCATTAGCTATAGCACGTTCAGCGATTAATTTTCCAACTGCAGTTGATTGCTCAACTTTAGTTCCTTTTTCAATTGCTGAATCATTACTAGAGGCACTTGCAAGCGTCACACCCGCTACGTCATCAATTAATTGAGCGTAGATGTTAGTATTCGAACGGAATACGTTCAAGCGTGGGCACTCAGCAGTACCAGAGATTTTGTTTCTTACACGATTATGTCTTTTTTGACGTAATTTGTTTTTATCTGGTTTAGTAATCACAATTGTCACCTCTTTATCTTAATTTTTAATGTATATATATAGGAGATACGATCAGGTAAATTATTTACCTGTCTTACCTTCTTTACGACGTACTAATTCGTCAACGTAACGAATACCTTTACCTTTATAAGGCTCTGGTGGACGTACCGCACGGATATTAGCAGCTAATTCGCCAACTTTTTCTTTGTTGAAACCTTCAACAATGATTTTTGTGTTAGCAGGTACTTCAACAGAAACACCTTCTGAACCTTCGAATTCGACCGGATGAGATAGACCAACGCTTAATACAAGTTTTTCTCCTTGTTTTTGAGCACGGTAACCAACACCGATTAATTCTAATTCTTTTTTGAAGCCTTCAGATACACCAATAACCATGTTATTGACGATAGAACGAGTTGTTCCGTGTAATGAACGGCTAAGTTTAGATTCGTTAGGACGAGTGAATACTACTTCGTTTTCGTTAACTTCAACTTGGATGTTGTGGTTTAACTCACGAGTTAATTCGCCCTTTGGTCCTTTGACAGTCACTGTATGACCATCGATTTCTACGGTTACGCCAGCTGGGATTGTTACAGGTTTTTTACCAATACGACTCACAGGGCTGCACCTCCTTGTTTAATTTTATAATAATTTGGTAGGATTACCAAATGTAAGCTAATACTTCTCCACCAACGCTTTGTTGACGTGCTTGTTTATCAGTTACAACACCTGTTGATGTTGAGATAATTGCTATACCTAAACCGTTTAACACTTTAGGTACATCCTCTGATTTAGCATATACACGTAAACCTGGTTTAGAAATACGTTTAATACCAGTGATTACTTTTTCGTTGTTACGACCGTATTTTAAGAATACTTTAATTACGTTTTGTTTGTTATCTTCAGCTACCTCGTAGTTTTTGATGAAACCTTCTTGTTTTAAGATTTCAGCAATCGCTACTTTCGCGTTTGAAGAAGGAGCAGATACAGTTTTGTGTCCTACGCTGTTTGCGTTACGGATACGTGTTAGGAAATCTGCGATTGGATCTGTCATTACCATTTATGTTTACCTCCTTAGTTACTAATATTCGTCAAAATTACCAGCTAGCTTTTCTAACGCCAGGAATTTGGCCCTTGTATGCTAACTCACGGAAGCAAATACGGCAAAGTTTGAATTTACGGTAAACAGAATGTGGACGACCGCAACGCTCGCATCGTGTATACTCTTGCACTTTGAACTTCGGTGTACGTTTGTTTTTTTCTCTCATCGATGTTTTAGCCATTAATTATTCGCCTCCTTATTATTTTTTGAATGGCATGCCAAGTTCTTTTAACAAAGCATGTGATTCTTCGTCTGTGTTTGCAGTAGTTACAATAACAATGTCCATACCGCGAACTTTATCTACATTATCGTAGCTGATTTCAGGGAAAATTAATTGTTCTTTCACACCTAAAGTGTAGTTACCGCGACCATCGAAAGATTTATTGCTAATTCCTTGGAAGTCACGAACACGTGGTAATGAAACAGTAATTAATTTATCTAAGAAATCATACATTCTTTCGCCACGTAATGTTACTTTAGCTCCAATTGGCATACCTTCACGTAGACGGAAGCCTGCAATTGATTTTTTAGCTTTAGTGATGATTGGTTTTTGACCAGTTAATAATGTTAGTTCATCGACAGCTTTGTCTAAGTTTTTAGCATTAGTAGTCGCATCGCCAACACCCATGTTTACAACAATTTTGTCTACTTGAGGTACTTGCATAACTGAAGTATAGTTAAATTGTTCAACTAGTTTAGCTGTTACGTCATTTTTATATTTAGCTTTTAAACGGTTTTCCATTTAATAGGATCCTCCTTCCACGGATTAGTTAATTGTTTCGTTTGATTTTTTTGCAAAACGAACTTTTTTTCCATCTTCGAAACGATAACCAACGCGTGTTGCTTCTCCTGATGTAGGATCAACCAACTTCACATTAGATACATGGATCGGTGCTGAAATTTCTTCAATTCCACCAGTAGCACTTTGAGATGGTTTAGTATGTTTTTTTGCAATGTTTAAGCCTTCAACGATTACTTTGTTTTTAGCTGGTAAAGTTTTGATAACAGTTCCTGTTTTCCCTTTATCTTTACCTGCAATAAGTTGAACTTTATCGCCAGATTTGATACGCATGAATTGTTTCCTCCTTTGTGTGTAATTATAAAACTTCTGGAGCTAATGAAACAATCTTCATATAGTTGTGATCACGTAATTCACGTGCAACTGGTCCAAAGATACGCGTACCGCGGGGACTCTTATCATCACGAATAATAACACATGCGTTTTCGTCAAATTTTATATAAGATCCGTCTTTGCGGCGAGCTCCTGATTTTGTACGTACGATTACTGCTTTAACAATGTCACCTTTTTTGACAACTCCACCTGGTGTTGCTTGTTTGACCGTTGCAACAATCACATCACCAATATTTGCTGTCTTACGACCTGATCCGCCTAAAACCTTAATTGTTAAGACTTCACGTGCTCCTGAGTTATCGGCAACTTTTAATCGACTTTCTTGTTGAATCATTTCGATGTCCTCCTTCCGAAATTAACTAATGTATTAGATAACGACTGCTTTTTCAACAATCTCTAATAAGCGGAAGCGTTTCGTCGCTGATAATGGACGAGTTTCCATAATACGAACGATGTCGCCTTCTTTTGCACTATTTAATTCATCATGTGCTTTATATTTTTTAGAGTATTTTACACGTTTACCATATTTAGGGTGTGTTTTACGAGTATCAACTTGAACCGTAATTGTTTTGTCCATTTTATCAGACACAACACGACCAAGGTAAACTTTACGTTTGTTACGTTCACTCATTCTATTTGCCTCCTTTTGCTAGTCTACTTAGACAATTCTTGCTCACGCAAGACTGTTTTGATACGAGCAATTGATTTACGTACGTGACGTAAACGGGCAGTGTTTTCTAACTGTCCCGTCGCCAATTGGAATCGAAGGTTGAACAATTCTTGCTTGAATTCTTTTTCTTTCTCAACCATTTCAGCGGCGGTTAGTTCTCTAATATCTTTAATTTGCATTCGATTCACCACCATATTCTTCGCGTTTTACAAATTTAGTTTTGATTGGTAATTTGTGAGAGGCAAGACGTAATGCTTCACGTGCTACTTCTTCCGATACACCGTCGATTTCGAATAAGATCTTACCACGTTTAACTGGTGATACCCATCCTTCTGGTGCTCCTTTACCTTTACCCATACGAACTCCGATAGCCTTAGACGTATATGATTTATGAGGGAAGATTTTAATCCATACTTTCCCACCACGTTTCATGTAACGAGTCATCGCAATACGTGCTGCTTCAATTTGACGGTTTGTAATCCATTTAGATTCAACCGCTCTTAAACCATAAGTTCCAAAGTCAACATTTTTGCCGCCTTTTGCTTCTCCGCGCATTTTACCACGGAATTCACGACGGTGCTTTACACGTTTAGGTACTAACATTGATTAGTTCCCTCCTTTCGTAGAATTTTTTTTCGCTGGTAAGATTTCACCGCGACAAATCCAAACTTTAACTCCTAATTTACCATAAGTTGTATCTGCTTCTTCCCAAGCGTAGTCGATATCTGAACGTAAAGTATGTAATGGAACAGTTCCTTCAGTATATGACTCAGTACGTGCCATATCTGCACCGTTTAAACGGCCTGAAACCATTGTTTTAACACCTTTAGCGCCAGCTTTCATAACGCGTTGGATCGCTTGTTTTTGTGCACGACGGAATGCTACACGGTTTTCTAACTGGTTAGCAATGTCTAATGCAACTAATTTAGCATCTAAACTTGGTTCTTTAATCTCAACAATATTAATGTGTACTTTCTTGCCTGTTAATTTAGTTAACCCAGCACGAACTGCATCAACTTCTGATCCACCTTTACCAATAACCATACCTGGTTTAGCAGTGTGAACAGAAACTACCACGCGGTTAGCTGCACGTTCGATTTGAATCGTTGAAACAGAGGCATCTGAAAGTTTGGTGTATAGGTATTCACGGATTTTTAAGTCTTCGTGTAGGAATTCTGCATATTTTTTATCTGCAAACCATTTTGCATCCCAGTCGCGAATGATACCAACACGCATACCTATTGGATGTACTTTTTGTCCCATGGATTAAGCCTCCTCTTTTTCTGATACCACAACAGTAATGTGGCTTGTACGTTTTAAGATTTGCGAAGCTGAACCTTTAGCTCTTGGACGGAAACGTTTCATCGTTGGTCCTTCATCCACAAATACTTCACTTACGTATAAGTTTTCTAAATCTAAATCATAGTTATGTTCAGCGTTTGCGATTGCTGACATTAGTACTTTTTCTACTACTGGTGCTGCGCCGTTAGGCGTGAATTTCAAAATTGAAATTGCTTCACCGATTTGCTTACCTCTGATAAGATCGACCACTAAACGAACTTTACGAGGGGCAATACGAACTGTTTTAGCTACTGCTTTAGCAGATGTAATTTGTTCTGTCATTTAAATTCCCTCCTTCGTCTAGCGTCTTTTCGTTTTCTTATCTTCGGCAACGTGACCTCTATATGTACGAGTTGGTACGAACTCACCTAATTTATGTCCTACCATGTCTTCTTGTACGTATACTGGCACGTGTTTGCGACCGTCATATACAGCAATCGTTAACCCAATAAAGTTCGGGAAGATTGTTGAACGACGAGACCATGTTTTAATAACTTGTTTTTTTGCGCTTTCTTGTTGTTCCTCAACTTTTTTCATTAAGTGAGAGTCAACGAAAGGCCCTTTTTTCAAACTACGACTCACAGTGTGTAGCCTCCCTTCGAATTGTTCATCTAATCAATTATTTTTTGCGTCCGCGGACAATTAACTTGCTAGATTTTTTCTTCTTGTTACGAGTTTTAAGACCTAGAGTTGGTTTGCCCCATGGTGACATTGGAGATGGACGACCGATAGGTGCTTTACCTTCACCACCACCGTGTGGGTGATCGTTAGGGTTCATTACAGATCCACGAACAGTTGGACGTTTAGATAACCAACGTGAACGACCTGCTTTACCGATGTTAATTAATTCGTGTTGTTCGTTTCCTACAACACCAATAGTTGCACGACAAGTTGATAAGATCATACGTACTTCACCTGAGTTAAGACGTACTAAAGTGTATTTACCTTCTTGACCTAATACTTGTGCGCTTGTACCAGCTGAACGAATTAATTGAGCACCTTTACCAGGTTTCAATTCGATGTTGTGAATTACAGTACCTACTGGAATGTCAATCAATGCTAGTGCGTTACCAACTTTGATATCTGCTTGAGATCCTGATTCAATCTTTTGGCCTACTTTTAAGCCTTTTGGTGCAATGATGTAAGTTTTAACACCATCTTCATAATGTACTAACGCAATGTTAGCTGTACGGTTTGGATCGTACTCAATTGTTGCAATTGTTCCGATTACTCCGTCTTTGTTACGTTTAAAGTCAATCACACGGTAAGCACGTTTGTTACCACCACCGTGGTGACGAACTGTGATTTTACCTTGGCTGTTACGGCCGGCATGTTGTTTTTGTGATTCTAGTAATGTTTTTTCAGGTGTTTTAGTTGTGATCTCTGAAAAGTCATAACCAGTCATATTACGACGAGCGTTAGTAGTCGCTTTGTAATGTTTAATCGCCACTATGTTTCCCTCCTGTTTCGATTATTCAAGTAATTATTCAGCGTTAGCGAATAATTCGATAGTGTTTGAATCTGCAGTCAATGTAATAACTGCTTTCTTGTATTTACGTGTGTAGCCGCTATGACGACCAACGCGTTTAGCTTTTCCAGCTACGTTAAGTGTATTAACTTTAGCTACTTTTACACCGTCAAACATTGCTTCAACAGCTTGTCTGATATGTGTTTTGTTAGCACGAGTGTCAACTTCGAATGTGAATTTGTTGTCATCCATAAGCATCATTGATTGTTCAGTGATGATTGGACGTAAAATTACTTCTGATAATTGCATTATGCTAAAGCCTCCTCTACTGTTGAAAGTGCAGCTTTTGTAATAATTACTTTGTCGTAAGTTACTACATCTAGAACATTCACGTTGTAGTCATCAATGACTTTAACGTTTGGAATGTTACGTGCTGATAAGTAAGTGTTAGCGTTGTCGCCTTCTAAGATTAGAAGTGTTTTTTCTGAAACATTTAAGCCAGCCAACACAGCTTTGAATTCTTTTGTTTTAGGTGCATCAAAGTTTAATGCATCTACTACTACCAAGTTGTTCTCTTGAACTTTCTGTGAAAGTACTGAATGTAGCGCTAAGCGACGTACTTTTCTTGGTAATTTATAACTATATGAACGAGGTGTTGGTCCAAAAACAACTCCACCACCAACCCATTGAGGTGATCTTGTTGAACCTTGACGTGCACGACCAGTTCCTTTTTGTCTCCATGGCTTACGTCCACCACCACGTACATCACTTCTGTTTTTAACTGCGTGTGTACCTTGGCGTAATGAAGCACGTTGCATGATGACAGCATCGAAAATTACGCTTTCGTTTGGTTCAATTCCAAACACAGCTTCATTTAATTCTACTTCTCCGGCTGTTGAACCGTCTTGTTTATATAAAGTAACTTTTGGCATTCTCTCGTTCCTCCCTTCTCGATATATTATTTAACTGTTTTAATTGCTTGTTTAACTTCAACTAAAGATTTTTTAGATCCAGGAACGTTACCTTTAATTAAGATGACGTTGTTTTCTGTATCTACAGAAACTACTTCAAGGTTTTGGATAGTTACACGTTCGCCACCTGTTTGTCCAGGTAATTTTTTACCTTTGAAGACTTTAGATGGATCCGATGCCATACCCATTGATCCAACACGACGGTGGTAACGAGAACCGTGAGATTCTGGACCGCGTGATTGACCATGACGCTTGATAGCACCTTGGAATCCTTTACCTTTTGATGTACCCGTCACGTCGACGACATCACCAACCACGAATGTTTCTACTGTGATTTCTTGCCCTACTTCATATTCCCCTAGCTCAACATCACGAAACTCGCGAATGAAGCGCTTAGGAGTAGCATTTGCTTTTGCTACATGACCTTTTGCAGGTTTGTTTGATAATACTTCACGCATGTCTTGGTAACCAACTTGTACAGCTTCGTAACCATCAGTTTCGTTTGTTTTAACTTGTAAAACAACGTTTGCTGGGGCTTGGATTACTGTTACAGGGATTAATTCACCGTTTTCCGTAAAGAATTGAGTCATTCCTACTTTTGTTCCTAAGATTCCTTTGGTCATGAGTACACCTCCATTTTTTTATTTTATAATTTAATTTCTACGTCCACGCCACTTGGTAAATCTAACTTCATTAAAGCGTCTACTGTTTTAGCAGTTGGCTCTAAGATGTCGATTACACGTTTGTGTGTGCGCATTTCGAATTGCTCACGTGAATCTTTGTATTTGTGCGTTGCACGAATAACTGTATATAAAGAGCGGTCAGTTGGCAATGGAATTGGTCCTGCCGTTTTAGCTCCCGTTCTTTGTGCTGATTCAACGATTTTGTTCGCTGAAACATCTAAAGCTCTATGCTCATATGCTTTTAAGCGAATACGAATTTTTTGTTTTGCCATGATTAATTTCCTCCTTCGTCAATTTTAAAAATGACTTGCTCCACAAGAATCTCCAACTTCACTAGCCCGTGGCAACTCGTCCTAGCGTGTCGCAACCTCTCGCTTCACCGCTGTCTTCCCCTTGTTTCCAAGGTTTGCGTTTGTTTCGATTTAAAAAAACCTTCTACAGACACAACGATTATTATATAGAATATAACATGATAATGCAAGGCTTTTTAAAGAAATAATCATAATTTTCTTTAAAGGTTTTTTATGACTTTAATATCCAATCAGAAATCGCTTAGAAACTCAGTGTTACCGAGTGTTTTCTATGTTTTTAAATTTTATCTACTATTATATAGGCTTGAGTTACACTTGAATGTTTTTTAGTAAGATTCTTAAGATGAAAAAAATACAGATGTCTTTAAAATAACCTATCGTTTGCTTATGATCATCACGAGAGTGTGCTTGACAGTGAAACATTGACGGATTGAAGTTGTTTACCCTTGTTGTTGAAGCGTTACAAGCGATTTGGCTATCACCTTGTGTGTTGCTTGCTGTGTAATGTTATAACGTTCAAAGCCCGATGTCAATGGATTTTCGTAAATATTTTATGAATACGTTTTACATATGCAAAGTCACAAAAAAAGAATCCTTAACTGATCAATAAGGACTCTTTTTGAAAGTATTAGTTGCTTAGCAAGTTCTCTGTTTCTGTTTTCACTTGTTGGATAAAACGAATGGTTGATTCTGCAAAAGGATGACGAATCCCACAACCTGGTGTTAGAATCAAGCCTCGGCCTTGAGTGCTGAGAATTGAGCGATAAATTTGTGAGCGCAGCTCATTTAATCGATTATGTGTAATATCCATTCGGGCAATACCACCCATCACACATTTATTTGTATAATCCAAACCTTCTTTGATTTCTGGTAAATTTTCCCAAATGTGCCAGTTAAATACTTGAACAGGATAATCTTTGACTAAGTCAAACATAATGTCATTACCGTGAATATGAATGGCATTGAACCAGCCGTTCGCTGCACCTTCAAGTACTTGTAAATCATAAGGTACACCATAAGTTTCATACTGCTTAGCTGTTAACTTCTCTTATGAGCTCATTTGACTAGCAAAGTAGACACCAGCTGCTCCAAGTTCGATCGCTTGTTTAGCTAATTCTGCTGTTGTTTCAGCAATATGTTCTAAGGCTTGATGCAACTGAGTCGCATCATCTTGTTCGAGTAGTTCTACTAGACGACCTTGTGCTAATTTATCTGCTGTCGTTAAAGGACCAAAGACGGTCATGATAACAGGTGCTTGTCCGTCTACTAATTGAAGTAAATGATTTAAGTGTGTTAATTCTCTTTGTAAGGCAGTAGCAGTGGCTACTTCTAACTTTGCTAGTTTAGTCCAGTCTTGATTTTCTTTGATAGGCGTATCTATTACTTGGGCTACCCCGCCTTTAGCTACTTGGGAAAAATCAATTTCTGTACCGTAGTCTTCTACTGCATACATACCGTTATTCATTGTTTTTATGAAATCCAGGTCATAGTCTTTATATAATTGGAAGCTCGCTTCGGCTAGCTTCTTTGGTTGACGGTCAATGTCAGGCAAGTGTGTCCAAAAATAAAACGGGATGTTTTGTTGTTTTTGTCCATTAATTGCTTGCTTCATTTTTTCATTTTTATTCATTCAAGTCACACTCCTTTAGTATTAGCTTACTCTACTTATTGTCGCTTATGACAATTGGTTCTATCTAACTTCACCAAATTTAAGTTTATCTTCCACTCGATTGAATATCACTTGTAAGACGCCACAGATGATCCAGTATACAAGGGCAGCTGCTATATAGGATTCTAGGAAACGATAGCTTAGAGCAGCTGCAAAGCGCGCCTGCGCTAAGATATCCACTACCCCGACAGTAAACGCCAGTGATAAACCTTTAATGTTCTTCAAGAAAGCATTTAAGAATAAAGGAATGGCGACACTTAAGGCTTGAGGAATAATGATTCTAGTTAAGTTTTGCCGTCTCGTCATTCCAATTGATTGACCCGCTTCAATTTGCTTAGGATCGATTGATTGAAATGCGCCTCGAATATTTTCTGATTCAACTGCCGCTTCTAATAAAGAGTAGGTTATCAAAACGATAATTAACGAAGGGAATTCGTGTACTTTCAGCGTGACACCAAAAATCGATAATAAGGACACTCCGGCTTCTGGCAATAAATTCATCATGACATACAGATGCACGATTAAGGGTACACCACGCATGTAAGATACGAAGATAGTAACGATTGTCGTCACCATTGGAATTTGTTTGATTTTAACTTGAGCTAACACTGCTCCTAAGATAATTCCGAAGAATAAGATAATTCCAGCTAGGAGGAAGGTTCTTGGTACTGCTTGAAAGACAATCCATATTGTGTCGATCATAATTTGTATATCGAAGTTCATGCCTAGCCCTCCTGTCGGTTATAACGATTATAGTAACGTTCGAGTAGTTGTAAGGCATACACAAGAACGCTCGATAAAATCCAAAAGATAATAGCGATGGCCACATAGACTTCTAGTTGATAAACTCGGTAAGTATTCGCAATGATGATATTGGCTTGTCCCATGATATCGATTAAACCGATAAGGAATAATAAAGAAGTATCTTTAAGCAAATCGATCAAGGCGTTACTCAAACTGGGTAGGGCAATCGGTAAAACTTGGGGAAAGATAATCCGACGGTGCGTTTGCCAACGTGTCATTCCCACACTTGTTCCAGCCTCATGTTGTTGCTTAGAGACGGCTAAATAGCTAGGTCGTAAAATTTCCGAAACAAAAGCTCCGTTATATAAAACAAGCGCAATAACGGAAAAGACCATACGGTCTATATTATTAATGTTAATGCCAAAGTTACTTAATAAAACCGGTAAACCATAATACACCACAAAAATATGGATAATACCCGGCGTGCTCCGCACAAAGGAAGCATATACTGCAAATAATTGATGGAGGACTGGCACTTTGACAATTCGAATTGCCGCCACAAGAACCGCTAGTAAAAAGCCCAAAAATGCTGATATAAAAAATATATACAGCGTTAAAGGCAAGGTTTTAATTAGTGTCGGTAATGTTTCAAGTATAAATCCAAAATCCATCTCTTCACCTCCAAAGGACTGTTAGTTATATAGTATTAAATTCTTCTATATCGAAAAGGTGTTGCAAGTACATAGAGCGGCACCGGCAACACCTTCACATTGTGATACATGATTTTTGATTTTTAGTAGTTTAGTAAGGATTACTCTGACAATTCGTAATCAAACATGTTTTCGTTGTACCATTTTTCAGATAATTCATCCAAGACACCCTCTTCTTTTAACTGTTGAATCGCAGCATCTAATTTTTCTTTCAAGTCTGTTTGATCATTCGCCAATACGAAATAAGTTGGGTTCACTTGAACTGGTTCGTCAGCTGTATTAACGTTCAGAGATAACTCTTCAATAATATCTGACGCGCCTAAGTTAGACGGCATAACAACTGCATCCGACACCTCATCATTTAACGCTTGGAATCGTTGAGCGAAGTTTCCACTTTCACCTAATTGTAAATCAATCGGTGCTTCTGCATTTTCTTCATTATAAGCTGTCAATAGATTAAAAATTCCACCGTTTGGTGTGACTGGATGAACCACTTTACCCACTAAGTCATCCAATGTTTGAATACTATCATCGTCCGCACGTTTGAAAATCTCAATCGTACTCACACCTGTATGTTCTTCAGGGAATAAGTATAATTCTTCGCGCTCAGCGTTTTTAAAAAGGCCGCCTCCAATAAAGGCATATTTCCCAGTGTCTAAACCAACTTGCGTTGCTTCAGCACTTACTGACTCAATATTTAAATGATAACCTTCGATGACATCATTTATAGCATTAATGACATCCACTTCGTAACCTGTTAACTCACCAGCGTCATTCGTGAAACTAAGTGGGTTTGATGCATTTTCAACCGCTACAGTTACTTCAGTTACATCGTCTTCTGTCGTCGTTTCAACCGCTTCCGTCGTTTCCTCTACTGAAGCGTTTGCTTCTTCTGTTGGTGTATTGCCGTCACCACATGCCACTAAAATTAAAGACACAAGCGCTAAAGCTAAATATTTTAAGTATTTCATAAAAATCTCCCTTTATAATTAATTAATCCGCAAATGGATTTTCTAACTCCTGAACAAACCTACGTGTTCGCTCTTCCTTTGGATTGGTAAAAATCTGTTCCGGTGTTCCTTGTTCAACGATATGACCAGCTTCCATAAAGACAACGTGATTCGACACATATTTCGCAAAATTCATTTCATGCGTGGCGATAACCATCGTCATGCCCGTTTTCGCGACTGTTTGTAGAGCTTTTAAAATCTCAGCCGAGCGTTCCGGATCAAGTGAAGAAGTCGGCTCATCTAATAACATCTCATCAGGATTAAGTGCCATAGCACGCGCAATTCCAATCCTTTGTTGCTGTCCACCAGATAATTGCATCGGGTAAGCATCTAATTTATCACTCATGCCAACCATCTCAATCTGTTCCTTGGCAATTGCTTCTGCTTCCGCTTTAGATTTACCTTGAACAATCGTTAGACCTTCCATAACATTCTCTAATAT
This sequence comes from Fundicoccus sp. Sow4_F4, assembly GCF_052116145.1. Lineage (NCBI taxonomy): Bacteria > Bacillati > Bacillota > Bacilli > Lactobacillales > Aerococcaceae > Fundicoccus > Fundicoccus sp. Sow4_F4. The sequence continues at coordinate 54,279 of NZ_JBQKLQ010000010.1, forward strand.
CGTTTTATTATGGAAAAGGTTATAATTTTGGAATACCATCGCTGTCTTGCGACGTAATTGGATAATCTCATTCTGCGTAGCGCTTTGACAATCCACGCTTACCCCATCTACGATAATATGACCTTTATCGGCACGTTCTAAAATATTAATGGTCCGTAACAAAGTTGTCTTGCCTGTCCCACTTGGGCCAATGAGTGCCACAACATCACCTTGATTGACCGTTAGATCAATTCCTTTCAAAACTTTGTTTTGCCCAAACGTTTTCTCGATTCCTTCAACTTTTAACATTTTTTACCTCCTTACATTAGTATTCAATACAAACAAAGCGCCTTAACAAACGCCTTATTCCAATAATCATTTTTCTACAGCTAAACTAAAACCGTTTTTAACTAACTTTTTATGACAAATAAAAAAACACCAGGTAAACCATCAACTAATGATGATTCCCTGGTGTAGTGAGTTATTTAATGTCTGACTCTCACAAGCATATTATTTATTACTCTTTCGTCGAACCATCCACTTCAAACACTTCTACGATTTCCCCGTTTTCCATATGAAGCATTGGTGCCGTCTTCACAGCGTTATGGAAATCATCAAATGAGAAGGCACCGGTAATTCCTTCGAACTGTTCGACATTTTCAATAGCGTCACGAACAGCCTCACGGTCAGTTGATCCAGCATCTTCAATTGCTTGGAATAAAAGGTTAGCTGCGTCATATCCCAATGCGCCAAATGTATCGGGTGTTTTACCAAATTTTTCTTCATAAGCAGCAATAAACTCTTTTACCTTTGGATCTTCTGAACCTGTGTGGAAGTGAGACGTATAATATAAATCTGTTGCGTTCTCAGGACCTGCTAACTCCACTAATGTATCACTTGCAAAACCGTGTCCACTCAAGATTGGTTGTGTAATCCCCATTTCACGAGCTTGTTTCGTAATTAAACCACCCTCTGTATAAAAGGCCGGTAAGTAAATCACATCAAAATCTTCCGCCATCAAAGTCGTTAGAATTCCCATAAAGTCCGTTTCTCCACCTGTATAAGACTCTTCTCGGACAATCTCTCCACCTAAACGTTCGAATTCAGCCACAAACGGACCAGCTTGACCAACTGAATAGTCATTGGCTTGGTCAACCAGAACGACTGCTTTAGTTGCACCGAAGTGATCTTGAGCAAAACGAGCGGCTGCGTTCGCTTGATAAGTATAAGTGAAGGCTAAACGGAATAAGTAATTATAAACTTCCCCATCGGCATTCGTTGTTAAATGGTCAGCAGTAGCTGCAGGAATCAAAGTAGGTACACCCGCTTCTTCAATGATTTGACTCTGTACCATCGCGACGTCCGTTGCACCTGGTCCAACAATTGCTACGACATTATCTTCAATCAGTTTTGTCGCAACCGATGCTGTTTCGGTTTTATCAGATTGGTTATCAGCATAAACTAACTCTACTGGACGTCCATCTAATAAACCACCTTGTTCATTGACCTGTTCAACCGCTAACTGTAAGGCTTCAAATAATGCGACACCATATGAAGCAGAGTAACCCGATAGTTCATAGTTCGCACCGACTAAAATCGGTTCTTTATCCTCTTGTGCGCTAGCTGTAATGGCTGGTGCAACCCCTGTTAATAACGCTAGTCCCGTAAATAACTTAATTCCGAATTTTCTAAAGTTCATGCTGTGTTCCTCCTGTATTTGTTTTTATTGTTTAGATCAGATTGTTTAAAATAGAAAAAGCCACCCATTCAATCATCGAATGGGTGGCTTATAAGAAAGTCCCATTCATCATGATGCACGAATAGGACTGTATATTTTATAGAATTTTCTCTATAAATACATAGCCCTTATATTAATAATAATAATAATATTCTGTTGTGCGCATAATGTTTGCATAGGTATACTTCCTTAACTAATTTTAATGTTTTCTAATCTAAAACTAATATAACTCATCTAAATATTAATTACAAGCATTTACACATATTTTAATAAAAGACAGCGCAGCAGACAAGCATCAATCGCTTCTTATCCGAAAGTAAGAGCATTCAAACCAACGGGAGATACTAGAAGAAGCTATTAGCTTCTTCCCAATTGACTAAAAAAACTGCTAAGGAATCGATTCCTTAACAGCTCTTTTTTTAATTCTAATTCAATTGATTATTTTTTGCTTCCTGCATTATCTTGTCCTTTTTCGCTGGCTCCAACCATACTGAATGAGTGTCGCTTAACATATGTTCCACTCCTTGTCCATAGTTTAACCCACTACCGGCATAATCATAATGTAGAGCAATCCGATGTTTTTCCAAACGAGGATTCGGATGTGGAATCGCAGATAAGAGCGACCTTGTATAAGGATGAATAGGATTGTTAAAAATTTCATCCGTTGTACCGGTCTCTAATAAATGACCTTGATGCAAGACACCAATGCGATCAGAAATATATTTCACCATTGATAAATCATGCGCAATAAATAAATAAGATAATTTAGTCTCTTGTTGAATATCTTTCATCAAATTAACAATTTGAGCTTGAATTGAAACATCTAAGGCACTAATTGATTCATCCGCTATGATTAATTGTGGATTCATAATTAAAGCTCTAGCAATCCCAACCCTTTGGCGTTGTCCACCAGAGAATTGATGAGGATAACGGTTCGCAAATTCCCTTGATAGCCCCACACGTTCCAATATCTCTAGACCGCGCGCTTCACGCTCTGATTGAGAATTATAGATAGTTTGAATTTCTAAGCCTTGAGTAATAATATCAATAATTTTCTTACGTGGATTTAAACTTGCCATCGGATCCTGAAAAATCATCTGCATTTTTGTACGTAGTAATTTTTCACGGTCTTTATCTAATTTCCCCGCCATCTCTTTATTATCAAACAAGACTGAACCAGAAGTTGGGTTATATAGACGGATCAATGACCGCCCGATTGTGGACTTACCTGAGCCTGACTCTCCCACCAAACCATATGTTTCTCCTGGATTGATATGGAAACTAACTCCATCGACGGCTTTGACGGTAAAGTGTTTGTTCACCCTAAAATGCTGTTTTAAATTTTTCACCTCTAATAATGGTTGATTATAAGCCGTCATATTGGTTCGCCTCCAATTTCATTCGATTGATTCTTCCTTTTAATTCAGAGGGCATATCAATTACTGGTGCATTCTCATGCATCAACCAGCTCGCTACATAGTGAGTATCTGACACCTGGAACACCGGCGGATCCAATCGTTTATCGATATTCAATGCATAGACATTCCTTACATAGAACGGATCTCCTTGCTTGTGATGGGCTAAATTTGGTGGGTTACCAGGTATCGCATAAAGTTTGTCCGATGTCGTGTTGACATCAGGCATTGCTGATAATAAGCCCCATGTGTATGGATGTTTAGGGTTATAGAAGATATCATCTACTGTTCCTCTTTCAACGATACGCCCTGCATACATCACATTGACATAGTCAGCTACTTTCGACACCACCCCTAAATCATGCGTAATATAAATAACCGCTATACCTGTTTTTTCTTGAATTGCTTTGATTAATTCAAGTATTTTTGCTTGAATTGTCACATCAAGGGCTGTTGTAGGCTCATCACAGATTAGAATTTCCGGGTCACAGGCTAAAGCTATCGCGATTACCACGCGTTGACGCATACCACCGGATAATTGATGTGGGTACTGGTCAATACGTTCCTCACCATTCGTGATTCCAACTAACTCTAATAAGCTCAGAGCCTTTTGACGCGCTTCTTTTTTACCTGTTTTATAATGGATGAACATTCCTTCCATTATTTGTGCGCCAATCGTCATCGTGGGATTTAAAGAGGTCATCGGATCTTGGAAAACCATGGCGATGCGTTTACCATTAAACGTTCGACGCATCTCCTTCTTCGAAATTTTCAATAAATCAACTGACGTCATTTGACCGTTTTGTTCATACTTATAGTCTATTACGCCTGAATTGATTCGCTGATTGTTAGCAAGTATTCCCATAATGGTTTTGACAGTTACTGATTTTCCTGAACCAGATTCACCAACGATTGCTAAAGTTTCAGCCTTATATAAGTCCAGATTAACACCACGAATAGCTTCAATCGAACCTTGAGAGGTTCTAAACGAAACGTTTAAGTCACGCATTTCTAAGATTTTTGTACGTCCCATTTTTATACCTCCTTCATCGTTGGATCAAGTGCATCTCTTAAGCCATCTGCTAATAAGTTAAAGCTAAGCATTGTCAGAGATAATACAAGTACCGGCGGAATAATCATGAAAGGTGCATTTAAAAATGATTTAAATGAATCACTAATTAACGAACCTAAGGACGCATCTGGCATTGGAACTCCTAAACCAATGAAAGCTAGGAAAGATTCCGTAAAAATAGCGTTCGGCACGCTAAACATCGACATGATGATTAGTTGAGCAAAAATGTTCGGTAAAATCTCTTTAAAAATAATCGTACTAGGTTTAGCACCTAATGTGCGAGCCGCTAGAACGAATTCACGGTCTTTTAATTTTAATATTTGAGCCCGTGCAACTCTAGACATCCCTATCCAACCCGTTAAGGCAATCGCAATTGTAATACTTAAAATTCCTGGTCGAAGTACAACAATTAATAATGTCACGATGACTAGACTTGGAATTCCATTCAAAACTTCAAGAATTCTTTGCATAACCATATCCACTTTACCACCGAAATAGCCTGATATTAAACCATAGGTCATTCCAATGAACACATCCACAATAACGGCTACTAAGGCAATATAAAGTGAAATACGTGTTCCTTCCCACGTTCTGGTGAAGATATCACGTCCTAACACATCACTACCAAACCAGTAATAGACATCACTCGCATTGGCATTGGTCTCATATTTATTGACTTCAATTGAACCCGTTGAGGCTTTTAAAGTTTGCGTTCCATCTAAGAGGCCAAAATTTTCTAAGAAAGGAACGCGTGGTGCCATACTTTCATTACCGATAATTTGCTCGTTAGATCCAAAGGAATTCATATAAGGACCAAATAAAGCAAAAAAGATGATAATGATAATAAAGAATAAGCCAAAAACAGAGCCTTTGTTTTTAGAAAACTTCGTTAAAAATTGTTTAAATGAAGACTCACGAACATAAATCTCCTGTTCATTAACGTCTTTCCCTTTATCGGCTAACTCAAAGTCACTTGGAAGAAAGTCATACTGCTTATTAGTGATTACTTGTTTAGATTCTGTCATACTACTCTCCTCCTGACACACGAATTCGTGGATCTAACAATCCGTATAGAATATCTACAATTAACATGACAAAAATAAATAGCGCTGAATAAATAAATGAAATTCCCATTACGATATTAAAATCATTCGACTGAATCGCTTGAACAAGCAATTGTCCTAAACCTGGGATGGAGAATATTTGCTCTACAACCATTGAACCAGTCATTAAACCAACAATTAAAGGGGCTAAAACAGTTAGAATGGGAATACTCGCATTACGTAAAACATGTTTAACTAACAGACGACTGCCTGTTACCCCTTTACTTTCAGCTAACTGAATGTAGTCGGACTGTAGCACTTCAATCATCTCAGTTCGAGTGAAACGCGCAATCGACGCCATTGTAAAGAGACTTAAGGCGATAACTGGTAATACCATACTCATTGCTTTGTCATTGACATTGAAGAGAATGGGAAACACACGCCATTGGAAGCCAAAGTAATACGATAAGCCTAAGGCAAATACATAGGAAGGAACACTCACACCGATAACCGATAATAACGTGGCTAACGTGTCCCAAAGGGAATTCTGTTTGAATGCAGCCACCGTCCCGAAAACAAGTCCGGAAAAAGTCCCTACAATAACTGCCCAAAAACCTAACTCAAAAGAAATCGGTAAACGACTCTTTAATAGAGTTGTTACTGGAACATCTCGGGAAATTGAATACGATACACCTAAATCACCAGATAACATATTCTTCACATAGTTGAAAAATTGAACTAACACTGGCTTATCTAAGCCGTAACGAATGTTCATTAACTCTCTTTGCTGAGGAGTGATTCTTTCATCATTAAATGGCGAACCTGGCATGAATTGTAACAACATGAATAAAATGAAGACAATCAATAATAAAGTCGCTATTGAAATGAGTACTCGTCGAATTAAATACTTGCTCATAGAAATAAATCCTCTCTAGATTTTACTTCGGCCTTTCAAAAAACTATAAACAACTAAAGTCAGAAGCACTTTCCAGCAATTATCCAGCTGTGTGACATTGACTGCTTAAAAATTAAACAGTCAATCTCTACACATAATGTGATAATATGTTTAGAAAACGTTCTGACTTCTATTACTTATATCGCGTTTGAGAGTACCTTATTGTTTAACAGCGTATTTGAAAATACGTGGTGTACCAGTAGTGTAGAAACCAATTTGATCAGCATTTGCCTTAACCAATACAGCAGATGCCGCTTGGTAAACTGGTAAAACAGCACCTTCAGACAATGCTAATTTTTCCATTTCAATCATTTTAGCAAAACGTGCTTCTGGATCTAACACCAAATCACCTGTTTGAATAGCTGCATAATCAGCATCGAACTGTTCATTAGAGTAACGAGCATCGTTATAACTACTATCAGTAATCAACAATTGTAAATAAGTCGTTGGATCTGCATAATCTGGTCCCCAACGTGTTAAGCCTAAATCAAAGTCTCCTTCACGCATACGATCTAAACGGTTTTTCTTAGGCGTTTGTTCGATTTGAATATCCACACCAGGTAATGTTGCTTCAATCTGCGCTTCTAATGATTGAGCAACGTTAATTGATGCTTCTGTATCTTCAATCAATAAGCTTAGCGTAAAGCTATCTGTTCCTAACGCTTCTTTCGCAGCTTCTAAGTGAGCTTGTGCTTCTTCAGCATTTGAAGACATTAAGTCACGACCAGCAACATCACGATAGTCCGTACCATCTGGACCATCCGCTAATAATTGTGGAATAAAGTAAGCAGCTGGTAATGAACCATCTTTCAAGACATTATTCGAAATTACCTCACGGTCATATGCTTTACCAATTGCTAAACGTAAATCAGTATTCGCAATGTTTTCGTTTAATTGATTAGGTGAAATAAACCACATATACCCTTGTTCCACTGAACGAAACTCTGGATCAGCAGAGAATAACGTTACTTGCTCACCTGATATATTCGTTACATCTAATTGATCCGTTTGATAAGCTAATACAGCTTGTTGAGAATCTTTAATTACTTGGAAACGTAAGCCATCTAATGACACACTGTCTACATCATAGTAATCAGGATTCTTTGTTAAGTCAGTCGTTGCACCAGCAGGTGTGTAACCTGTTAATACAAAGGCACCGTTTGAAATAATTGTTTCCGGAGAAGTCGCAAATTGACCATCCGTTGATTCATAAAACGCTTCGTTGATTGGGAATAGTGGAGAGAAAGCCATTAAGCTGAGAAAATAGGGCGTCGCAATCTCTAAAGTCACTTCTAATGTGTAATCATCAACCGCTACCACACCTAATTCTGACTTATCAACCTCACCAGCAGTAACCTTCGCAGCATTTTTAACACCAGCCGTATCTAAAATAAATGAATACTCCGCAGCAGTCGCAGGATCTGCTAAACGTTGCCAACCAAAGACAAAGTCATGCGCAGTAACCGCCGTACCATTTGACCAAACAGCGTCTTCACGAAGTTTAAAGGTATAAACTGTTCCATCTTCACTTACTTCATAACTTTCAGCTGCAGCTTCTACAAACTCACCCTCTTGATTACGAGTCATCAAACCTTCTTGTAATGCGGCAATTGCTTCCATTGACGTACCATCAGTCGCAATATTTGGATCAAGTGTCGCAATTTCTACTTCCGTTTGAACACGCAGTACATTTTCATCTTGTGCACTAACATTTGTTGCTGATGCTAGAATCGAAAGAAAAAGAGCTAACGCCACAAACATTTGTACAACTTTTTTACCATTAGATACCATTCGTTTTCCTCCTCAGGAATGCCTTTAATATTTTACAGGCAGAATAATACTAATTATAGATAAGCCAACTCCTAGAGTCAATAGTTTTATTAGAATTAAATTAAAAAAACCCGATATAGTTAGGGTAAAATGAGTACCTAATACATTTAACCCTGTGATTCTTAGATATATCTGCTGGAAAGATAGATATTACAAGGACATACAATCATAATTTGATTATTAAAAACACATAAGTAAATTTATTGAATGCACACTGTTACATACATTGAGAAAATTATGACTTATACACAACAACTGTGCATAACAAAAGAGGGTAAACAACTTTGTGCTGTTTACCCTCTTAGGAAATTTTTATCAAGTTTATCTGACAAAAAAGTTATAAAATAGCATAAAAAAAGACCCACCGATGTGAGTCCATTAAGCGGGTGATGAGAATCGAACTCACGACAACAGCTTGGAAGGCTGTAGTTTTACCACTAAACTACACCCGCATGATGTCTAGCTTAGTAAAAAACGGTCCGGACGGGATTTGAACCCGCGATCTCCTGCGTGACAGGCAAGCATGTTAACCCCTACACCACCGGACCAATTGCGGAGGTAGGACTCGAACCTACGACCTT
>NZ_JBQKLQ010000011.1:0-55872 GCF_052116145.1 Fundicoccus sp. Sow4_F4
ATCTCTTGTCACGCGTTTTCAGTGCTTGCAAAAGACGTGGCGGAAGATGACACGACGACTTATAGAGAGTTATGATTAACTCCCATAATAATAGCAACCTCCAGCTAATTAAGTCTATAAACTAGCGATAGAATCAATTAGCTGGAGAGTTTACCTCACGATCAAATCAGCACATCCTAGTAAGCCTTACCATGTCTAGAACCTCAAAAAAAGACGCCATACTTTTCAGTCGGCGCCTTGAATATATTGGTTAATCATTTCCACGACGTTTACGATAAGCTACTATAAGTGAAGCCACTCCCGCTAAAAGCGCTAAGCTTCCTAAGCCATAAATCAAGAGATTACTTGTTTCTCCTGTGTTTGGCAACTGTGGCTGATTAGTTAATTTACGGTAAACATAGGTGACTGTATTTTTCGTTTCATCTTTGTCAACGATGCCTTTTTCCTGACCAACAATTGAATCTAACGTGTAACCTTCAATCGCTACACGAGTTGAGCCATAAGTTGTGCCTATTTCACGGGCATTTATTTGTGAAGGTAATAGAAGATTACCTTCTGTGTCAACGAAATGCACGATGACACGGGCATGTGTCGCTACAGGCGCCTCAGTCTCAGTAACAGTAATTGGCACAGCGACTGTGTCCATTGATCCATCAGCGTATGTAATCATCACATTCGCAAAACTAGCCGCTGCAACGGTATCAAAGATGGTATCATCTTCCCAAGTATACTGGGCATCATTGGGTAATTCGTCGATATTTTCAATCGCATGTTTCGCCATCGGTACAATGCCTTTTTTGGTCGTTATCAGTGCCACCGGACGCGGTGTGTATAGTGACGCATCAGATTCTGGTGTTAACTCGTCCACAATTGTCACAACCACTGCTAACTCGTCGATTGATTTGTCAGGATAAGTCACTAAGACAAATGTTTCCACCGCTTCACCCAACTGCTTAAAGATACTGTCATCTTGCCAAGTAAATTGAGTATTCGTAGGTAACTCGTCAAGGTTAGCAATCGCATCAATCGCTAACGGTACAATACCGAGTTCAGTCGTAATTGCTTGAGTTGTCGGTGTATAACGTTCTGCTTCTGTTTCTTCTTCTGCCGGTTCTCTAACGCTCACCAAGACTGGCAACATATCACTTGAACCATCGCCGTAAGTGACAATCACATTCTCGTAAACTTCCGTTTTCACTTCGCTAAAGACGATCTCATCTTGCCAAGTCACGACAGCATCTGTCGGTAAATTTTCAAGATTAACAAGCGCATCGCCCGGCACGGGGACAACAGCTAAGTCTGTGATTAGATGGTCAATTGCAACGGGTGTGTATAAATCTGCTTCTGTTTCTTCTTCCTCCGCCTCAACTGTCACTAACAAAGACATCTCATCATAAGAGGTATCTGGGTAAATAATCTTGAGTGTTGCCGTTAGATGCTCTCCTGCTGTATCAAAGACAGATGGGTCTGCCCATTCATAGACGGTGCCTGCTGGCAACACCACAAGATTTATAATATATTGGGAAGCTTCTGGTACCTCACCTGCCGCTGTGACTATTAACTCGGTCGTTGCGATTGGTTCGTTTAAAGCCGCATCATTCAATTCTTCAACCACTTTAATATCTACTTCAAGCAATTCTTCGGTTGCATCCTCATAAGTCACCACAACCGTTGCCACCTCTAAATCCGCTACTGTATTGAAAACGGACGCGTCTTGCCATTCGAAAGTCGCTGGATAATCCCCCGCGTCTTTAATGGCTGTATTGGCTTCTGGCACTACATTCACTTGAGCGATTAATAGTTCTACTACTTCGGGTTCAAAGGTTTCTGCATGTGTCTCTTGTGCAACAACTGTCACATTACCTAGCACTAACACCACTGACAAGAAAACAGTTAATAGTTTCTGCATCACTGCTTTCATTTTGAAGACCTCCTTTATTTAAAGAACTCGATTCTTTCTCACCCTTATTATACCATTTCTTGAAAACGCATACACAGAACTTTTGATGAATAAAACTAGAAGAATGTATGACCATAACAAAATAGCTCCCCGCAGTGAGTTGCGAAGAGCTATTTGGACTGGCTTTTAATGGTTTGCGAATGCTTCGTTTAGGCGGTACCAATACGTTGGCATGCCCGCGTAGCTTGTATAACCTTCGATAGGAGTCGTCGAAATGCCATTATCACTGTAGTTCGCATGGATAATACTACTGTTGTTGAGGGCAAGACCCGTATGGCCGCCTGCACCTAGTGAACTACCTTTGTAACCTGCGACAAATAAATCGCCTGCTTGAACTTCGTCACGGCTAATTGGCGTCAACAGACTGCCTTCAAGCGCGTAAAGAGATTCAGTTGTCCCTGGCCAAGTACCATCGTCAAGGTAACCACCGGCCATCAAGGCGTAGAAAACGGCACTTGAGCAGTCGTAACTATCTGGCCCCATACGGTTCGTCATTGAGTAAGTCACTTGACCTTCTCTTTCCTGGAACCAGTCAATCACTGCTTGCTTATTAGCTGAATCGACCGCTTCAGTACCATTTGCTTCTTTATCCTTAGTGTCTTGCGGTGTGTCTGGCGACTGGTTACCGCTAGCGTTTGGATTTGACACGATAATTTGATCGCGTGGATGAATCACAGAGCTTGTAGATAAGTTATTCCACTCAGACAGTTGGCTAAGCGAGACGCCATACTGACGGGCAATCGCGTATAAATAGTCACCTCGTCCAACGGTATGTGTTTGTTGCGCTGCTTGTGTTGGCGTGTCAGACGGTATACTAGTATCAGTTTCCTTTGGCGCCTGGTCGCCAGCGTTTGATGTTGCGTTTGGATTCGACACTATTAAGTGTTGATTCGAATGGATTAAATTACCTGACAAGTTGTTCCACTCTCTTAAGTCGTCGAGTGAGACATTATGCCGTTGAGCAATTGACCACAAGGTGTCTCCACGTGAAATCGTGTAAGACGTTGTTTGTGGAGTATTTGCTGGCGTATTGTCTCCTTCAGCTTGTGGTTGATTGGGTGACGTGTTCGCGGCGAGCTTGTTAGAAGTCGTGTCGCTAGTTACTTGATTCCCTACATTCTGTTGACGTTTCTCATCACTCGTGCTTGTCGCATTATTTGGATTTGAAACAATTAAAGAGGCGTTAGCAATAATCATGTCACTCGACAGGTTATTCCAGTCTTTTAGTTGTGTAACTGTCACTTGATGACGGCGTGCCAATGACCACAAGGTATCGCCACGGTTAATTGTATAACTTGGTTTGTCATTAGTAGCGCTCGTCGTAGCCAGCGTTTGAAGTCTATCGGATGCTTGAGTCGTCACTTTTTGGCTAGACGTCGTACTGGTTGGATTGGGATTGCTTGATTCTTGTTTAGGCAAGGTCGTCACTGAATTTTCTGTTGAGTCAGATGACACAGACTGTGTTGGTTCGCTTTCGGCTGGTAATGACTTAGGCTCACTTTCTTCAGTTGCTTGAGATTGCTCTTGCGGATAAATATCTGATGAATCTTCAGTTTCTGACGAGCTTTCAGTGTTTATCGGGTTTTCTATGTTAGTTGGCTCTTCTATGTTAGTTGGCTCTTGCGCAACTTCTTCCGGATAAGTGTCTTCTTCTGATTCTATTTCTACGTTAGAAGGATCTTCTTCAGTTGCGTTATCCTCTTCCTCTGTGATTTCATCTGCAAACAGTTCCCCTGTCGTTTCTTCTTCAGTCAAATTAGCTTCAGGCAATTCAATCGTTTCAGCTTCTTCATTTATAACAAGGTCTTCTTCTAGATCTGTTTCACTGTTTTCACTCGGAAGTTCTGATGTTTCAACTTCTTCAGATGACTCCGTTTCATCTAATTCGTCAGCATCTTCTGCTTCTACTTCGTCAATAACAACAGGTTCTTTTACTTCTGGTGTAGCCACTGACTCTTCAACTTCAAACTCAACAATTGCTGTGTCGATTTCTGTATTTTCGATTGACTCTGCAATCGGTGTTTCCGCTTCATGTTCTTCTCCTGAGTCGTCGTAGGACTCTTCAGTCATTACAGTTTCAGGTGTGGTTTCAATAACTTCTGCTTCTACTGCTACTTCTGCTTCTGCTTCTGCTTCTACTGCTACTGCTACTGGCTCTGAAACTATTTCGATTTCGTCTAATACTACTGACTCTTCGCTAGGCGTTTCAACTAGTAAATCGACAGCTGAATCTGCTTCAATTTCAGTGAATGGTTCGTCTCCAACGGGAGCAGTTTCTTCGATTTCCACAACTTCTTCCACGACATTTGCAGAACCTGTGGCAGCAGATTCATCATTAACAACTTCTTTAATAATTTCTTCAGTGACAACTGCTTCAACTACAGTGGCTTCAGTTGGTTCAACCACTTCGGCTACTTCCGCGATTGTTTCTTCTATAAGAGAAGTCACTTCTTCTGACGCAGGCTCTGTATAAACCTCCGCCTCAACGACTTCCTCGCTTAGCGCTGATTGTTCGACAGTCCAACCTTCTTCAGGGATATATGCAACGTCTTCTTGTGCCGCAGCAATCGTTTGAGACGACGCTCCCACCATCATTGACGCAATCAAGGATGTCGATATCGTGATCCACTGTCCCTTGCGTTTATGCATCTTTTTCCTTTCCATTCCGCACACTCCTTTTGGCTGAATTAATACTGAATCCATCCTAACAAATGATTGTTTTAATTTGACGACTTCTAATTACAACGCGCTTACAAGCATGTCGCAAGCCAGTATCACAACATATTTGCATCTAGTTACATTCTATAAAGCACGTCCTATCAACCTTTTCAAACAGATAGAAACTAACTATCTGCTTCGCCTTAAAAAAAACTTATTTTCTATTTTACATAAACAAGTAAATTGTCTATTCAATAAATCAACAAACATAACCATCAGCTAGCCTTATCGTTAGTAATTGATGACAATGGCTTCTATATTACAATCCCATTTCGACACAATAGCGCTCAAAGCCACTAAACCGAAAGATAAATATGGTGAGCTTGGATACTTGCTAATATAAGTAGATATATTGGTGGTTAAAGAACATTGAACGTAAGAAAACACCTCCCCCTGTCGACTACTCTAAAACTAGCCAGAGTGAAAGCCAAGACGTACTCATCCCACTCTATCCGACTGTCTCCACTGCTACTATACTTATTTGCTTGGCTTGGCTTGGCTTGGCTTAGCTTCTTATCCACTTGTGCTGAACGGCTATCCTTTGCTGAGGAAGGGCTCGTCCAATATTCGGCTTCATCCAAGCTTCCAATCAGAACAAGCTTTCGGTCCTAACTTATTCTCGCTACTGTTCCCGCTCTTACTCATTCCCTCCATAAAAATCAGCGGTGTCCTTCACAAGCGTTCAGGATAATTTAAAAAGAACCGAATCTTTTTTTATCCTGCCGCCAAACGCAGTGAACACATCGCCTCTTTTGGATTTTTTTAATAGAGAAAACCCCTTAGCTAGATGCTTCTCAACTTCTTATCCAACAAAAAAAAGCCCCTCAGAGATCATTCCCCAAGGAGCCCATTTACTGTTATTCTCTTAATCAGCTGACCTAGCTAAATCACAGCCGGCCAAGAAGCCACTCTGTCGCTTACTCGTTATCTAGATCGAATAAAGGCGTTGTGATTGTCTCAACATAACGCGCCGCATGCTTAGCTGCATAAAGACCATAAGTATCCTTCTCAAAAGCGTCTGCCGCAATAATTTGCTCCATTGCCGTCTCCACCGTTTCGCGGTCTAAATTCTCGCGAGGATTGTTCAAACGTAAGGTACGACTTTTACCTTCAGCCGACTTAAATTCCATTTGTAATATTTTGTCCATTTAATTAACCTCCAACTTTCGCGTAATTCGTGCGTTCAACAACCACGATATCTCCCGTAGGATAGGCCGATATATTACTAATCGCCTCATGAATCATAGCCAATGTCTCCTCATTAACCCCCGCTTTTAAATTTGCGAATGACTGTTTCAACACCTTATCCGACCCGTCATTGAACTGAATCTCCAACGACGCTTTTTCAAATTGTCCTTGCATTGTGTAACCCCCTTTGTTTTTGTAAGCAGCTTACACACATATAAACGCAAAGAAAAGTAAATGTGTCCCCACATTCCCTCAATAAGGCAAATAAATTATCAACGTCAACACAATCTGGTAAACTACAAGTTCAATAAAAAAACGAGGTGTCATCATGCAAAACAAAACGCAAAACTATACAATCGACAAATTTAAATTCATTGCGGCAATCGCTGTCGTCTTAATACACGTCACAGCTTTTTTAGAAACTGAAGACCTAGCCACTTTTGCCAATTATTACTGGTACCGCCACTTACTCAATTTCGCAGTCCCATTCTTTTTCGCAACCACCGGCTACTTAATCGCTCAACAAACAGAAACAGTCCGTTACGTCAGAAACCAACTGACTAAAACACTGGTGATGTACAGCGTCTTCACCTTATTCTACATCGTGATCGACGGACTCATCTTTATTCCAGCCAGCCTAACCCTAGACAATACACTCGCACAAGCGCTTGGTCAGTATCTGAATACACTCACATTGACCAAATTCTTAAACGGCCAAATTGGTCACTATCATCTCTGGTACTTGTGGGCCTTGTTCCTTGCCAGCTTAATACTCTATCATTTACTAAAACGCGGCTTCAACGCCACACAAATACTCATGGCGGCCAGCGTTTTATACCTAGTCGCTCTCTACATCATTTCTAAAAATGCGCACGCAGACTTACTTGCCAACGGCGGCTTCCCTAAAGCACTTATCAGTCTAAGTGCGGGCTATTATATCAGCCAACGCAACATTACACTCAAAAGCGGCCTCGTCATCAGCAGCCTACTGATGTTAGCCTACCAAAGACTCAGCCTATCCGACATCCAATGTTTCGCCGGAGAAACCCTACTAATCCTAGCCATCGCCGCCTTGATGACATACATCAACCAAACACCCGGACGTCAAACACCACTCGCCAAACTTGCTAGCTACTCAATGGAAATCTATCTCTTCCACCCGATCTTACTGACAATATATTCATACACAACCAACGTCCAACCACAACTCGAAATCGAACACATCGGACTTAGAATCACACTACTCACGACCGTCACAATCGCCGCATCCGTCACACTCTACCCCAGCTTCAAACGCTACTACATCGACCCCACTGAAAAACACCTCGATCCAATCCTAGATACGCTCATCACAACACTCACACAGGAAAAATAAGCAACCAACCATGCGAGCATAAGAGACCCGACGGTCTCTTCCACCTGCCCAAAAGTCGCTCCCATGCCTAACGGACTCCAATGAAAGCACCCATTACATCCCTTCTAACCTCCTCTTTACCATAAAAAAATTGTTTATAAAACAACAAGAAGCACTAGCTATGTAAACGCTTTTATGTTATTCTATTCTCATAAATAAATAATTCACAAGTGTGTTTATCCATATAAAGCGAGCATGGTTTTGGAAGGAGACCGATGAATGGACAAATCCTTAAAGTATTATCATACCGGATTAGATAAAAAAATTGATTGCCGTTTGGCATCTCTGATATTATCACCGGACGCCCCACATTACGACGATCTACTTTTACAGTTAATTAAAAGCTCACATTTTCTCCCCAAGAAAGTGAGTGAGTCTTTTAGTCCACTTTATATTATTGATATCAGTTGCAAACATCCCATGCTTAGAAGTTTGACGATTGATTACCACGGAGATACTTGGGTTTCTTGTCAAACATCCGATTGGGTTGCCGAAGCCGTCTTTAGCCACCTTGGCTTTAAATACCGCTTCTGGTCAGAATTTTTACGTACCATCAACAAGAGTCCACGTACCACCTATCCATACGTGAACGGCAATATTATCTATCTCAGGTTTTGCCAAGCTAAACAATCCAATTGGCTGAATGTATCTAAATGCACTCACATCGACACCCCCACCTTATCCACCAATGACTCAGCACCCAAACAGGATTTCTTTCACTTTACCTTTAATTTCAGTGATGACTCCATGCGCAAATGTATGATATCACTCAAGCAACCAACCACCAAACTCATCAAGCAATTGGAATATGCTAATCATCTCTGCTGTCAGTGGGTCTATTATTTTACGACCTCACTGCCACAGTTACATTTGAATTTCCATGTGAATTTTGACAGTTTCCAAAACCGACAAGTATTTCCCAATAGCCAATTTACCAATTCTAGTCTTTACCTTATCAGTCCGCGACAGATTAAAGATTTCATAGCTTACAGCTGCGTTTGTGAACATTTGAACAAATCGCCCGGTCACTCTCAATCCAAAGAGCTCAACGAACTTTATACCCAGAAAGGCATCGACTCCCTCACACTCCGTAATGCCCTAGCCAATTATGGTCAATAAAAAAACACCTAGCTAAAAAATTGGCTAGGTGTTTTTATTTACAGTCTTTGCTCGTTCAACCAAGCAAAAATAGTTTCAAATTCTTCAACACCATCGGTGTCATCTATTACCTTATAAGAACCACCTAAAGTATCGTTTGATGGCTCATAACGGTTATCTTGTCGAATTTTGGTAGGGTTTTGAACCCCACGCACTTGGTTATTAAATAAATAAATCCATGATAAGTGACCATTGTACTTCTCATCCACTTCATCCAAACCAACCACCGTTTCAAAATATGAAAACCAGACATTTTGCGCTCCTTGCTTCAGGATACGACGATAAGTTGGTTCAACCGTCAAGAATGGTACCACTGTGCGATCGTTTGCGGCGTGGACAAACCAAATCGCTTCGTCAGCCAACTGACGAATTCGATCTTCAGTCAGACACAATGCTTCGCTAGCCTTGTAACGAATGTTACCGAAGCTGTCAGTTGTTGTTTCATAAGAGCCATTTTTATCGCGTTCAAAACCATAAAATGAATAAGCCTCACACACTGGATAAGCTGCCGCAAAAGTTTGCGGGTATTCCAACAACATATTGACCGTCATATAGCCGCCATTCGAACACCCACCTAAATAAATACGGTGACTATCGATGTTGTCATTACTGTCGACATAGTGGCGAATCGTATCCATCAAAATTTCTGTATAACGTGATTTCCCAGCGCCAGGTCCTGTTCGATCCTCGCCCTCATCCATCCAAAATGTCGGTGTCTGTACAACTAGAACATGCGCACCTGAGCGCAGTCCATTCTGAAATTGGTCCTGAATTTCTGGTTTTGCTAAAGCCGTTGTCTCGTTACCTAATAAGGCAATTTCAACATCCGTCCCACCTTCACCAGCGCCATGAAGCCAGACAATTAAAGGAAGTAAGTCGACCGGTTTCAAATTCTCGGGTTCATAGGCGGCGTAAGTCAAGCGTTGTTGCTCAAGTTGCTTAGTCGTTGGGTTAATATATTCACCACTGAAGGAATTGCGAATCTTAAATAAATCTGTATCTGGCGAAACGCGATTTTCAATGGCATTCACCCGAATTTCACCCTTGAGCGACTGATAATTATTAGCCGCCGTAAAAATTAAATCCGTAATACTGACGATATAAGTCGGAGCCCAGTTAAAAAAGCCTGTTTCTGTATCTAACTGAAACGGCAGGGCTTTATTGCCTGGCGCTTTGGTCAGATACTGCGTTGAAAGTTCTAGAGTAACATAGCGACTATCCTGATCTGCTCCAAGTTTTTGTCCCTTTGAATCTGAAGGATAAGCTGCTAGAATTGTTCGCTCCACATCGTTCGTTTTAACGAGTGCTTGTTCATAATCTACAGCCAAAACAAGTTGTGTCGTATTTAAAATTAAACGTGACACCGCCGGTCCCCATTCATATCCATTTATATAAAGTGTTACACCTTGGATAATACTCTCATTTGCAACGATTGTACCTCCACCTCCATCTGTTCTATACCCACTAGTATAATGAAAATCTGAGTAAATGTCATATATATAAGCCCTCTTTTATGGGATTGTTAATCGCCAAAAGGTCTAGACTCATTATTTTTTTGAGGAGACTCTTTTTTAAACAAGCTAACTTGTAAAAAGGCATCTGCAGTTTTGCGTCCTATTCTGCCTAGGAAATGGTCCGGTGATTTCAATAGGCGACTTTTAAGGGCTTAATTTTGGACTAATTCGATCGGTAAGCCGTCGGGATCTTTGAAAAAAGTGTAGAAAGCGCCTGTTAATTCATCCTGGCGAATGGCCTCTACGTCCACGCCGCGAGCTGATAGCTCAGCAACGGTGGCTTCAATATCGTTTACTGTAAAGGCTAGATGTCGCAGGCCAAGTGCCTCCGGACCATCCAAGCGAGTAGGTGCATTGGGAAAGGAAAAGAGTTCGATAAGGTAATCTCCGTTTAAAGCTAAGTCAATTTTCCAAGAATCTCGAGCCTCGCGGTAAGTTTCAGCAATGATTTCAAAGCCTAGTACTTGCGTATAAAAGTGTTTGGATACCGTGATATCCGACGCAATGATTGCGATATGATGAATCTTTTCAAACATCAACTAGATCTCTCCTAACCGCGTGCTAATTTCTTACGAATATAACTTGATGTAAACTCTACAATTAAAATTAACACAATCAGGCCAAGAAGTAAGGCACCTACTTCACTCCAACGATAAGAACTCATCGCGAAAATTAAAGGCGCACCGATACCACCGGCACCTACTAAACCTAAGGTCGTTGCGTCTCGTAAGTTCATATCGAAACGGAAAATTAAGGTAGATAGTAGGCTAGACCATAATTGCGGCAAAATTCCAAAGCGAACTTTCTCAAAAGTAGTACAGCCCATCGCATCTAAAGCTTCTAGAATGGACGTATCAATATCATCAATTGTTTCACTAAATAATTTAGTTAACATGCCAATTGAAGTTACTGATAAAGTCATTAAACCTGCGAAGGGTCCGGGTCCTGTTACACGGATGAACATCAAACCGTAGACGAATGCAGGAATCGTTCGAATCATAATCACGACTAAACGAGTGATTACAACGACTGGAAATGGCATCACCTTAGACGATGCTAGGAAACTCAACGGGAATGAGAAAACTGCCCCCACTAATGTTCCAAGAAAAGCAATCGCCATTGTTTCAAGCAACAAGTAGCCGACGGACTGTTTCGTGAAGTTAAATAATAATTCGGTTGACGGTGATAAAATCCCGCGGAAAATATTCCCGGCAATTTCAAGTCCGTTCTTTGTGATGTTTACACTTCCGACAGTTGTCGCTGACCACGATAATAAGCCAACTACTAATAATGTCCAAAGGATGCGTGACGTACGGTTCGTTTCTTTTCGTTCATACATTTCATTAATTTTATCAATCATTTACGCCACCCCCTAAGTCAGTTTCTTGCGCAGATAGCGGCTGATTGTTTCAATCACGGCTACTGCTACAAAGAGCGTCAAGAGAATCATACCTACTCGGTCATATTGACGCCAAGCGATATTCTCATTCAAGATAATACCTAAACCACCGGCACCAACATAACCTAGGATTGAGGCGTGGCGAACATTTCCTTCAAAAGTATATAAAGTAACTGATAGGAAACTCGGTAAAACTTGCGGTTGAATCGCACCCATGAAACTGTAAAGGCGGTTAGCACCCATTGATTCCATGGCCTCATAAGGCGACATGTCAACTGTTTCGATTTGCTCGTAAAGTTGCTTGCCGATGAATGAGAAGGTGAATAATGCGATGGCTAATGTTCCAGCAAATGTTCCTAAACCAAAAATATAAGTTAAAATTAAAGCTGACACTAACGTTGGTAGCGTTCGAATGACACTTAATAATAGCTTAACAACACCTGATAAGACTTTATTACGAGTTAGGTTGATAGAGGCCAACATTGCGGTTGGAATCGCTAATAAAGCGCCGATCACTGTTCCTAGAATGGACATTTTAATCGTGTCCATCAAGGGGCCAATCACTGAATCAAAGAATGTCCAGCGTGGTGGAATCATTGCGATTAAAATAGTGAAAAATTCGTGCCCACGTTTGGCTAGGGTTGAAAATTTGAAACCTGTTAATTCAACTGAATAGTAGACCGCGATCAATACCAAAAGAATAATGAATGGTGTGATCGAACGTTGCTTGTAAACTTGTTTACCATTTGGTAAAGTGATTTCTTTAGGTGGTAAGATGCGGTTACGCAGCGTTTTCTTTAATGGTTCCACTAAATTTCACCTACCATCTCTTCGATTGGATCTGGTTTTTGTCCTTTATAGATTTGGTCCAAGACGCTTTCTGTTACATCTTTAGATGGGCCATCGTAAACGATCTGACCGTCACGAATACCCACAATGCGGTCACAATAATCTAATGCTAATTCAACGTGGTGAATGTTGATTAGAATACTGATGTTGTCTGCTTGATTAATTTTTTTGAAGTCATTCATAACGACTGCTGCAGTGACAGGGTCTAATGATGCAACTGGCTCATCAGCTAAAATAATTGATGGGCTTTGGGCTAAGGTACGGGCTAAGGCTACACGTTGTTGTTGCCCACCTGATAGTTGGTCAACGCGTGTGTAAGCTTTGTCTAAAATGCCGACACGCTCAAGGGCAGCTAATGCTGTTAACTCTTCTTCTTTTGTAAAGTATCCTAAAAGAACTCGCCAGAATGGTAATTCTGGTACAAAAGCATTCAGTACGTTTCTTGCGACTTTCGCACGTGTTACCAAGTTGAAACCTTGGAAAATCATACCGACTTGACGACGAAACTGTCTTAGTGACTTTCCTTTCAATTGAGTGACATCAATGCCATTCACTTTTAAATCTCCTTCAGTCGTATCAATCATCTTGTTGATTGTACGGATTAAGGTTGATTTTCCAGCTCCTGACAAACCGATAATACCAACGAATTCGCCTTGCTCAATCGTCAAATCAATATTATTCAGTCCTAATACTCCGTTGTCATAGCGCTTGGAAACGCCTTTTAATTCAATCATGGACATCCTCTTTCTTCCTGTTTTTAGGCCAAGGCCAGACGGCTCCTTTTGCGGCTCCTTCTTCCAGAACCACTGGCTTACCATTCCTCATGCGACCAGTAAACATTCTACCATGACAAAGCGACAATTGCATTCAAAATATGAGAAAAAATCCGTCTTCGTCAAGCTTGGTGGAGTGCTTATTTTTATATGAAAAAGGGCATCTAACTTTTCAGTAGATGCCGCTTGTTTGGTATTTGTGTACGGGTGTGGAGTGTGGCTTTAGTTTGTACCTTCTAATAGGATTTTTTGTGCTTCACGTTCAGTATCGTAGTCTTCTGAAGTTGCTTCTTGGTAGCCTTCGTGGCTATAGATAGCGATGACTGCTTTACCTTCTTCTGTTTCAGCAATGTTTAAGAATGCTTGTTGGATCGCTTCTTTTAATTCGTCTGTCATAACTTCTGCATTTTTAGAAACAGAGACTGTATCGTTATAAATGTTTGGTGTAACACCGATAACATTTGTTTCTTCCCAGATGCTTGCTTCGCGTCCCATTTCTGTTTCCCATTGTTCTTCATAGTCACGGCGTAAGTCTGCAAAGCCAACCACTATGTCAACTTGTTCTGATGCTAGACGCGCGATTGATGATGCGTATGATTCAGATTGAACAGCTTGTGCTAAGTCTGAAACGCCTTTATCAAATTGTTCGTTCAACCAGATAGTTGGGTAGATGTAGCCAGATGATGATGAAGATGACATTACTGCCCAGTTTGCTGAGTTAAAGTCATCCCATGTTAATTCTTCGCCTGCATTAATTTTCGCTGCTAGTTCTTGGCCTTTTTCAGATGGTCCAGCAATCACAAGTGATTTATAGTAAGTCACTTGGTCTTCTGACGTTTCAGTTGCTTGGCCGTCGTTCCAGTCTGCTGGGTTTTCTGAGTCTTTTGCTAAACCAGCACGTGTTGATGTTAATAATACTTCAACATCGTCACTAAATAATACAAATGTTCCACCAGGGATTAAGCCGATTTCTGCTGTTCCAGCTGACATTGCTTCCCCTACTGCTTCGTAGCTTGTTCCTACCGTAATTTCAATTTCGCCAACATTGAAGCCTAATGTTGCTAATTCGTCGATTAACAATTGCTTCAACGGTTCAGTTGTAGTGATAATATCTTCAGGGTCACGTGATGGTACGAATGCCACTGTTAATTTATCAATTTCCTCTTGAGCTGAAACTTGAGCTGCTGGTGCAAGTACTCCTGCGGCTAACAATGCGATTAAACTAAAAACTGCTAAAAACTTTTTCAAATTTTTTCTCCTCCAAAATATCTTTCGATATAGTCTTGTTTACTGCAAGCACTATCATACCATCTGTTTGTAAATAAATTGTAAACTTTGAGTAAATTTCCTTATCCTTTGTAAAAGTTAAGTAAATTTTCTGTGAGTGAACCTTTTATCTTGGGTCAATGGTTGGACATTACTTCGACAACTTCGTCATTGTCTGTTGCAACAGTGTGTACAAAAAAACCGCGAACTTCCTATACTCCTAACGCCTCCTCACTCTTATACCTTCCACAAATACCAAGGCTTTTCGTCTTAATTCTAGCATGTTTCTTTTTAGATTGAAATAAAAAACTAGATTTAAAAGTAAATGATGAGTGAAGGTTTGTGTTTGTGGTGAATTGGTCAAGATCTCTCCCCCTTTCAAGGTCAGCCGGCCTCTCCTCATCAGAAATACATAGGGGAGTTCACCTTAGTTCGCGACGATTAAATTTAGAACCAGCG
Organism: Fundicoccus sp. Sow4_F4; assembly: GCF_052116145.1. NCBI lineage: Bacteria > Bacillati > Bacillota > Bacilli > Lactobacillales > Aerococcaceae > Fundicoccus > Fundicoccus sp. Sow4_F4. The sequence goes on from NZ_JBQKLQ010000011.1 coordinate 14,699, forward strand.
GCTTTAAATAGTCGTGACGAAATGCAATGAGTAACTCTTTATTTATTCTGAGTGTTACCGTTTGTGGATTAGAAATCGATTTTTGTTAGTGGTTAGATATTAGAGTATAGCTTATTGTGTTTGGTGACATGGACGGTTATTCTAGTCAACTATCTAAAAATATAAGAAAGACAGAATAACTTGATAAGTGGAATTTGACGAGTGATTTCTGCGGAGTGAATGATTTTGAATAGAAGCTTCCTATTACCGTGCCCTTTCAGAAATTGAGTGGACACGGTTTTTTCTCGAATGGGATCATTAAAACCTACTACGCGAGTCATTCGAGCTGAGGTCTTTCTTGAGTACGATAAATCTTTAGGAAAGTGTCAACCAAGACTAAAGCTGTGATGGTTCAGCTGGGATTGCCGCAAGAGACTTGTTCAGCATACTTGCCCCAAAGGTCGAACTATGCTGAGTTCGCCTGCCTGATTCTTTAATTTTAATTGTTAGTCCTAACCAAATAGGACCCTGCCAGTTTTGGGCGAGGTCCTGATTTATTGGTTGCTTATTTTATCTTATTGAGCATGTTGGAGAATAGGCCGATGAGCTTGCCATTGAATAAGGCACTGACAATTGAGCCGTAGCCGAAGGTTGCACCGAGTAAGATGCCTCCGATAATGAAGGATAAGTCCATTATGGTGCGGATTTTGGTGGCGGCGATGCCTGTGCGGCTTGTTAGAATCAGCATGGTGGCTTCGATGGTGCCTAGGCCAAGCATGGCGTTCATGTACAGTGCGATTCCGAATGAGAAGATGAGCGTGCCTAAAAGAACGACTAGTATGGTTGGTAATTCGCTTAATGCTTGCATTGGTTCCATCAGCATGTTGGAGAAGATGCCGGTAAAGATGCCGTTGATAAAGCTTCCGATGCCGATGTGACGGCGTTCAACGATAAATACGATGACCAAGACAACTGCGTTAAAGATACTAATCATGGTGCCGAGTGTGACTGGGATATGTTTGGTGACGCCGTCGAGGAAGGTGCTTAGTGGGTCCACTCCTTGTCCTGACAGGATAAATAGATTGACACCTATTGCCATCATCAATGTGCCTAAGATGACCACCAGTGTTTTTAGTGAGAATTGTTTCACTCTTTTCTTACCTTCTTTCAGATTCGTATGATTTTATGTTAGCTTGGCTTTGGGTTGTCTTTTTTTATTGGGCTACTTTGCCTCTCAACTCGATATTATAGCATAGGCATTAACAAATGGTTAGTAAAAATCCCGTTAGAATAGTTGGAATACGTTGAGTTTTGCTGGCTCTGGTTTGGGAGTTATTTCGAAAATGATGTTGTCATGCGGTGGCTTTTGCCAACTTTTATATTTTCTTAGCGAAGGACTGCGCAATGCCTAAAGATAAAGCTGATACTCACTGCCTTCTAAGCGAATATCAACAACAGCTTGTCTCCTTTATTTAACGCGTCGAGGCTCTCTTTCACTTTGAAACATCGTCGGCTTCTGGCTGGATGAGGGCTGCTTCTTGTAAATTTAAGAGCCACAACAGAACTTCTTTCTTCTCAAAACATCGCCCCTCCAACTATCTGCTCACCGATTCCCCATACAAACAAACGAGCGGTGGCTTCCCCTATTAGACAGGTTAGCGCCACCGCTCGTTTTCATTTAATTTTAACTAGCTAGACATTCTACGCTTTCAATAAGCCCATCACGCTTTGAAGTTGATAGACAGCACCGAGCATGCCGGCGTCGTTGGTTAACTTAGCTGGCTTGATCCCTGCAATCGTCTTACCCATTAAAAAGGCCACACTGTCATGACGTCGCTGAACCTTCTCAAAAGCAAGCGTCAACTCTTGAATAAACGTGTCGTTGGCACTGATGCCGCCACCGATGATGACGACTTCGGGATCAAAGAAACTCACCAAATTCAATAGACCAATCGAGATATTTTCATAGAAGCGGTCCAACACACCGCGGGCAATCGCATCGCCATTTGAGGCGCGCGCCATAATTTCACGAGCATCCATCGTCACTTCAACATCCGGCACTCCAGAAGAAAGTAAGGCTTCATTATAAGCAGTACAGATGCCACTAATCACTGTCGACGTAAAATTCAAAGAATGAGGCTCGATCCCGGCAGTAGGATCTTCTGGCAAACTTTGCGTGACCATATAGCCAAACTCACCGGCCATGCCATGAGCCCCGCTGTAAAGCTGATTGTTGATGACGATCCCGCCACCCATACCCGTGCCTAATACGACACAAATATAATTCGCCACACCAACTGCGTTCCCTAACCAATGCTCAGCAATCGCTACCGCATTACCATCATTAATCAAGTTAACCGGCAAATTGATGCGCGCTTCAAGCACTTCCTTCAAATTCACGCCATACATCGGCTTAATAGCCCCTGCTGTCAACATCAAACCGTTGGCCTTAATCGTACCAGGTGCGCTGATGCCTACACCCAAAATTTCCTTGCGCGTGTTGGCTTTATAAGCGTTGACGAGGCCTTCTAAGTCTGCCAATAAATCCTCTTGCGCATGACGAGTCGGCATAATGCCCTTCGACACAATCCTTCCATCTGCTGCCACCAGGCCATACTTAATATTTGTGCCACCAATATCAATCCCAATAAACATTTGACTCCCTACTTTCCATTCACATTAAACACTTTTAATTTGACAAAATATTCCGATACACGCTGCGCGTCCTGTTCGATTAACAAAAGGTGCAACCAAATCGGTAAACTAAACAAGACGAGTAAAATCATCAGTCCAAGCAATTGGTATAGGTACCAAATTGCCAAGCCCATCATGATAGGTATCCAAAAAGTCTTATAGAAACTCCAAATTGTCAGGAAGAAACTGTACTGGAATATTTTGAAAACACTAGTTTTTGGATGGAGAACATGAGCAACATATAAATTCAGATTGTACGTTAAAACGAAAAAGATAAAGCAGAGGCTGATATAATACAGGAGCCGTGAAGCCCCCGTATCAGCCATGCGTAAAGACTGGATAAAAAGCGCACTCATCAAGTGGAAGAAAAGATAAGGCAAGGTCACCCATATTTCCTGGCGGTAAGTTTTGAAAAATGCCCGAACCATTTGGCGCTCATCATGATGTGTGACCGACACCAGTGCCGTGAACGAGGCACCTATTGTCACAATGGGCAAACAGCCGATAACGAACAATGCATTTAGAATAATTAAACGATATAAACGCATACTGAAGGCATACAGCTTACCATCTATTGAAAACATCTGACTTCCTCCTCCTTAACATACCTACTCGTTAGTGCTGACTTTTGTTACTCTCCAGATAATTTCTCTAAGTTTTCCGCAATTTTTGCGTTTTGGTACTCTAAAATTTGGCTGTAGCCATAGTTTTCACGACTTGCTAGGAAATCATCCCAAATTTGGCGACCTTCTTCGGCACTAGGTGCTTGAATATAGGCAGCGAGCGCTTGCACTCTGGCAATATTTAACTGAGTTAAATTACGTCCTTCAGAACCAGTGGTTGGGTTCATATCTTCAGTTTCAAAACGTGGTGCAACTTTATCAGCCGCCCATTCAACCATTTGACGAATCGATGTTGCCGGTTTTTGACCCATTTGTATCGCATAGTTATCATCTAAGACAAACCAGTAAGAACCTAAACCAACTTCTTTGTCAAAACGTGCAATATCTGAGTTTCTTAAAGCCTCTGTTTCTTCTGAATACTCTACTTGTCCATCGACTAAGTTATATGTTTCTCCCTCTACACCAAAAGTTGCCACCATTGTACCATATTCACTGGCTAAGTAGGTTAATAACTCCATCGCTTTTTGTGGCTCTTCTGTCGAGGTAGTGATAAAGGTATTCGTCCAACCACCGATGTTACCACCAGAAAACGTAGGTTTGTCGCCATTCGCGTTTTGAGGACCATCCACTGCAATATACATTTGTTCAGGGTTACGTGCATTGTTGTCAGACATGAACTCGTTCAAGCCTTTTGTATTTGTGTGTAAGTAGGCGAAGTAGCGACCTTGACCTAATTTTTCTTTCATAGTGTTATCATTGTCAGAAAATTGGTCATCGGTAATAAAGCCTTCACTGTAAGCTTGACGTAGTGTTTCTAACCAAGCGATGTAATCTTCGTCGCTATCACGGTCATTGACTTGTCCGTCGACAGTTGGTGGAATGTTTAAGAAGTCTTGTAAAATACCACCCCAAGCACCATCCCCACCGTTAGCAATATCAACAGCGGTTGAACCAAACGCCACTAAATCAGCACCATCATCAGATTGAGGCATGTGCGCTTTGGCATCACGTAATGCTTGCAAGAAACCTTCCGGAGTCGTCATATCTGGACTACCAATTGCTTCATAAATATCTTGACGCACGATGAAGACTTGGTCGCCAAAGATGTTGCCATATTCATAATCTTTTTCTGTTGTTGAAAAACTTGGGTAACCATAAATATTACCGTCTTCTTGTGTATACCATTGTAGGGTTTCAGGCTTAGCTGCTTCGGCCATAAAATAAGGATCATATTTGTCAGACAAGACGTTTAATGGTAGCGCAAATTTGTCAGCTTCTGAAGCCACGGATAAGTTTTTATCAAAGGTCATCAAATCAGGCAAGTCGCCACCCGCAAGCATCGTGTTTAAGTTTTCATCATTACCAGAAATAAATTCAACTTCAATATTCATGTCTTCTTTAATTTTAGCTGTGACTGTATCGACACCCCAACCTGGCTGTGCATACCAGTCAAAGTTAACATACCAAGTTAATTGAGCCGGTGTTTCCGTATCATTCTGCCAGCTAGGTACCGTTGGATCAACTTCAAAACGTGATTCTGGTAAGTCGTCCACCGACATGGCACTAACATTTGCTAATGTTCCTGTAATTGACGTTGCAAGTAAAGCGGCGGATAAGAAACCAACACTCATTTTATTCATCATCTGTTTAAATTTCATTGATAGATTCTCCTTAAAATTCATAGTAGTAAAAGCCGTGTCTAGCGAAAAACAAATAAAAATCGATGGAAAGGTTATTCTTTGACACCCCCCAAGGTCATGCCTTGTATGAAGTATTTCTGCAGGAACGGGTAAATGACAACAACAGGCACTGTCGTTACAACCATTGTAGCCAGTTGTAAAGATTGTGAAGTCGTATTGCGAACGACATTGGTACCAGTTGCAACAGCAGGCGAGAGATTTTCCGACACAATGCGGTATAGTAACATTTGCAAGGGATATAAATCACGATTGTCGACATAAATATTTGCCACCATATAATCATTCCACTGATACACCCCATGGAATAGAGCGATTGTCGCCATTACTGGCAAGGACAGCGGCAGTATTATTTTGATAAAGATGGTCATTGGGTTTGCGCCGTCCATCATGGCAGATTCTTCTAGAGAATACGGAATCCCTCTGAAGAAGTTCATCATAATTACCATGTCATAGAAAGAAAACAAGACAGGAATAATGTAGACCCAGAAATTATTTAATAAACCTAAATTCTTGAATAGTAAAAAGGTTGGAATCATCCCGCCATTAACAAACATTGCGATAATCCCCATTTGCATATAAAGCTTGCGCCCGATTAAATCCTTACGCGACATCCCGTAAGCCACCAAAGCGTTCAGCACCGTATGCAACACAACCCCAATGACCGTCTTCATCACTGAAATCACAAACGCCTTATAAATCGCTGGATCCTCAAACACCGTATAATAACTTTCGAGTGAAAAAGCTCTCGGCCAGAAATAAATGCCACCTTTAATCGCGTCAGTCGCATCATTAAAGGATAAAGCCACAATATTCCATAAAGGCAAGGCAATAATAGCCAAGAAGAAAATCATGAACACCACATTGATCACATTAAAGACCTTCTCATCTTTCGAAAAATTGTTTTTCATCATTGCCACCTCCTAGAATACTGATTCGTCACTAAGTTTCTTAGTGAACCAGTGGCTTAACACCACTAAAATAAGTGAGAAAACAGACACGAATAGACCAACCGCGGTCGCATAACTAAAGTCACCCATTTGAATCCCCATCTTGTACACATAGGAATTGATGACCTCACTCGCTTGATAGTTGACTGAATTTTGAAGCACTAACGTCTGATCCAAGTTAGAACCCAACAAGCCCCCCACATTCAAGACAAACGTCAATGCAATAATATGACGAATCGACGGAATCGTAATTTTGAAAATCTGCTGCAATTTGGTAGCGCCATCAATTTTAGCCGCTTCATACAGCGCCGGATTAATTCCCGTCATGGCCGCAATATACAAAATCGTATTCCAACCAATCTCTTTCCAAATATCTGAAATCACCGCAATCGCCCAATACTTATCAGGATCCGTCAGAAAACGAATCGGTTTCTCGATTAAACTCAAATCCATCAGAATATTATTAACCAAACCCGTCTCAGACAACCAAGTAATAAACATTCCACCCAAAATTACCCAAGACAAGAAATGCGGTAAATACGAAACCGTCTGAACTAACTTTTTCAAACGCTGATTCACCAACTCATTAATCATAACCGCCAACAAAATCGCAGCCGGAAAACCAATTAACATCTTGAAAAAACTAATCCCCACTGTATTACGCATCACATTCCAGAACATCTGATCAGATAAAAACTCCTCGAAATACATCCAACCAACCCAATCAGCCTCAGCAATCGTCCCCAAAACTGAATAATCCTTAAAAGCAATAATAATACCGTACATCGGAATAAAATTGAACACAATTAACAACAGAACACCCGGCCAAACCATCAACTGATACATACTCTGATTCTTCAAGCGACTCCAACGTTTCTGACGCTTCGCTTCACGCGCTTCACTTTGACTAGCCAACACGCACAACCTCCTTTTAAAAATCCTTTAGAAAAAATAAGTCCCCAATTAGCGGCAGACACCCACAGCCTCACTGCCCAAACACGCTCGCAACAGTCATCTCCTACGAAGAAGCATCCACTACACTAGCGGCTCCTGCGCTGTTAGCTACTTTAAAGCTCGCGTGGAATTACGCATCACCATCTCCCCCGCTAACTCAAAGACTTCACCTTTTGCTTTACCTTCCATTAAATCAATCAAATGGGCCACTGCGGTCTTACCTTGTAATTCGATTGGATTATCGAAAGTCGTCAAACCGGGTGTGAAATATTGGAGCACCGCGATATTATCAAAGCCTGTCACACTGACATCTTCAGGTACTCGGTAGCCAAACTGTTTAAAAGCTTTAATCGCTCCAATCGCACTCAAGTCATTGCCGGCCACAAAAGCCGTCGGTAACTGTTGCTTGCGCTTTAAATAGTCTGTTAACACTTGTTGCGTATCCGCTTCAGAGAAATTACCTCGCAAAATATCTTCTTCTTTAATGGCAATACCGGCGGCTTGCATAGCCATTTGGTAACCTCTTAAACGCTCTTGACTATCATAGACCCCTTCGTGACTGCGGATAAACCCTATTTGTCGGTGCCCCAGTTCAATTAAATGCTCAGTCATTTGCCGCGCCGCTTGATTAGAATTAAAGACCACACTGCCCATCGTTTCCGACTTGATATTACGGTCAATAAAGACGGCTTTTACATTACGTTTCTGCAAGGTTCGCAAATCTTCTTCGGTCAGTAATTCTTCGAAACCGATGAGGCCATCCACCATATTGCCAAGAATATTAGTCATGACGAATTGCTTATTTGACGACATAAAGATATTCAAGTTATATCCATGTTTCCCCACTTCATGAGCGATCACGTCCGCAATCGAACTGAAGTATGGCGCTTCAATACTGTGTGTATAAAAACCAATCACTTTTGTTTGACCCAATTTCAATTGTTTACCCATCATATTGGGCACATAATTTAATTTTTCTGCCGCCGCTAACACTTTCTGTTTAGTCAAAGGCGTGACAACATCAACATCATTCAAAGCCTTGGAAACAGTCGAGATAGAAACGCCTGCTTCCTTGGCAACTTCTCTTATAGATACCTTCTTGATATTATCACTCCTTTGTCTAAATAATTTTATTTGGGTGTATGGTCGCGCGATTGTGTGATTGTGTTCGCCTCGTACATCGCTCGGCTGAATGGTGCCTACTTGATAACTCTAAACTTAGCCTTTGTAGTCCCAAACACCTATCAGCGGTGCGTCACTATCTAAGCCTAAATATAATTCAATGGCACCTGAATCAGCGCTTTCACTTAAGTCGCTATGGTAGTAAGCAATGTCCTTGTCGCTAATTGTTAAACTTAGTTGTTTACTTTCGCCTGCTGCTAAAACAACTTTCTCAAAAGCTTTCAATTCCCTTTCAGGACGGGCAATTTCTGTGAAGACGTCTTTAATATATAATTGAACGACTTCTTGACCAGCCATTTGCGAGTGATTGGTTAACGTATAGTTGACAGTCACTGCTTGGTCATCGACTTGTAAAGTCACCTCTGATATACGAATATCGCTATAATTTAAACCATAACCAAATGGATACAATGGTGTGTTTTCGTTATCTAAATATTTGGAAACATATTTTTGCGTATGATTATGTTCATTAATTTTACGCCCAGTCGATAACATATTGTAGCTAATCGGTAATTGACCGACACTACGCGGGAAGCTCATTGGTAATTTCCCTGATGGATTGACGTGTCCAAATAAAACATCCGCAATCGCATGGCCAGCTTCAGAACCAGGAAACCACGCTTCTAGAATGCTACTGCTATATTGTTGCACTTGTGTTAAATCAAGCGGCCGTCCATTAATTAAGACAAGGACAATATTCTGATTCCATTTGTAAACTTCTTTTAGTAAGTCCAGTTGATCTTGTGGCAAGCTAATGTGTGTCTTACTGCCTCCTTCCCCTGTTTCCTCAGAATGCTCTCCTAAGGCCACAATCACTTTATCGACGTACTTTAACTTCACATATTCATGACGTTCTTTAATTATTTCTACTTGCTTGCTTTGGGCTTGTAGACCAGTCGCAATAGTGATGCTGTCTTGTGGTTTACCAATCCATGACCAAGCGCCTAGTAAATCGTTCGACTCCGCAAGCGGGCCAATTAGCGCTAATTTATCTGCTGGTTTCAGTGGTAACAAGTTGTCTTTGTTTTCCAATAAGACCATTGACTGGCTCGCAATCTCTCGACTCGCTTGACGAAGGCTTGCTTGTAAGTCACGCACGCTATCTGAAGTCATATTCTTGACAGAGCGGTAGGGGTCTTCGAACAAGCCTAAGTCATTCTTCAATTCTAATACGTGCCGCACGGCTGAATCGATGAAGTCTTGTGATATCAGACCTTCTTTGACTAAATCGACTAGATGATGCTGGTAATTGTCCGTCATCATGTCAATTTCAACACCGGCATTGGCAGCCTTATAGGCAGCGTCCTTTTTATCGGCGGCTACACGATGGTTAATTAATTCGTGGATCGAGGCCCAATCCGAAATAATCAGTCCTTCAAAGCCAAGGTCACGGCGCAACACATCTTGTAATAACCATTTATTGCCTGAAGCAGGTACGCCACGAATCGTATTAAATGACGTCATCACCAATTTGACGCCGGCTTCAATTGCTGCTTTAAAAGCTGGTAAGTGGTTTTGGTAAAGCACTAAATCAGACATATCGACTGTGTTATAGTCACGACCGCCTTCTGCTTCGCCGTAGCCAATGAAATGCTTCACACAAGCCGCTAGCGTTTTGGGATCCAAGAGTGAATCGCCTTGGTAGCCTTCAACATATGCTTTCGTCAAGAGTGAGCTGAGCAAAGGATCTTCCCCATTACTTTCCAAAACCCGTCCCCAACGCGCATCGCGCACTAAATCGGCCATTGGCGAGAATGTCACGTTAACGCCAGCCGCAGTTGCTTCCTCAGCTGACAAGCTCGCCATTCGCTTCACTAGTTTGGGATCGAATGAACTGGCTAAAGCCAGTGGTATTGGGAAAATCGTTTCGTAACCGTGAATCACGTCCGCCATAAACATCAGGGGAATGCCGTGAGTCGCATTGGCTAAATAGGTTTCTTGAATATTAATGACTTCTTCTTTAGTATGCGTTCCAAGTATTGAACCGATTTGATACAGTTCAGTTTTGGTCATATCCATTGCTTGCATTGGACCAGTGACTTCTCCGCCTTCAGAAAAGAACATTGGACCTAATTGAACTAATTGCCCCACCTTTTCTTCTAAGGTCAAGCGACCTAGAATGTCTGTTAATTGACTTTTCTTCACTTATCGATCACTCCATTGTGTTTAATAACTGCTTGATACCAAGCAAATGATTCTTTTTTTGTTCGTTTCAAACTACCATTGCCTTGGTTATCTTTGTCGACATGAATAAAGCCATAGCGTTTTTCCATTTCTCCAGAACCAAAGCTGACAATATCAATCACGCCCCAAGGCGTATAACCGATGACCTCAACACCGTCGACTTGAATCGCTAGTTGCATTTGTTCAATATGCCGCTTTAAATAATTGACGCGGTAAGGATCATAAATCTTACCGTCAGCCTCGATTTTATCATAGGCGCCAAAGCCGTTTTCAACAATAAATAGTGGCAAATTATAACGTTGATGAAGCACGTTTAAGATATAACGTAAACCCGTTGGATCAATTTGCCAGCCCCAATCATTACTCTTGAGGTAAGGGTTGTTGACCACGCGTGTATTGGGATATTCACTGGCTGGATAAGCATGTCGCTCATTCGCCACTTCATCCACCGTCGTGACTGCATTCGACATATAATAACTAAACCCAATATAATCAACGGTCCCACTTTTTAATTCGTCTAATTCAGCTAAGCTATACTCAATGTTATATCCTTCGCGTTCCCACTTAGCTAAGGCATAAGCCGGAATCTCTCCTCGCACATGTACATCGCTATAGAAAAAGCGTCTGTCCATTACTTTCAAAGCTGCTAGTTGATCATTAGGGGCGCTCGTTGAGGGGTAAACCGGCACATAAGCCATCATACAGCCCATCTTAAACTCTGGATTAATCTCTCGAGCCACATTAATTGCCTTCGCACTCGCAATCAATTCGTTGAGCCCCGCTTGAAAAATGACTTCTTCCGCTCGTTCATGCGGCTCCAAGACAATTCCCGAATTCGTCCACGTATGTAAAGCATGTTGCCCATCCGCTTGATTATTGATTTCATTAAAAGTCATCCAGTAGGTCACTTTTTCTTTGTAACGCTTCAGCACAACTTCTGCAAAACGGACAAAGTAGTCGATGACACGCTTATCGCGAAAACCACCATAAGCTTGCGTTAAATGATAGGGCATTTCAAAATGCGATAAGGTTATGACTGGCTCAATACCATTCTCTAGCAACGTGTCAAACAATTTGTCATAAAATACTAATCCCGCTTCATTTGGTTCACTTTCATCTCCCAACGGGAAGATCCGCGACCAAGCAATCGAAGTTCTAAAAGCCTTCAAGCCTAGTTCTTTTAACAACTGGATATCTTCTGGATAACGATGATAAAAATCAATTGCTTCATGATTAGGATAATACTCGTTAGCCAGTACACCGTCTGTAATTTGACGTGCTGTCGTGTGACTGCCTGCCGTTAACACATCCGCAATACTCATTCCTTTACCGTCGGCTTGCCATGCTCCTTCAATCTGATGAGCGGCAACCGCTCCACCCCAAAGAAATTCTGTGGGCATTGGTCTTTCTCTCACAAATATTCACCTGCTCTCTTAACTTTGCATCATCATCATAAAATAAAAACGTTTTTATTGGAAGGGGTTTCAAGCATTACGGTACACGTACCGGTAAAATAATAAAAGAGTCAGCCTGGTACACTACGTACCAAAGTCTGACTCTGTTTTCTCCTTGACAAGGTCAATCAACAATTCCATTAAGTATAGAACTGGCAGTTGACTCGTATAATCCTCATGTTTATTAAATTTTTTGACGTTTACTTTATAATCCAGCAAATGATCGGTCATTAATGCTAAAGTGCTCGTAGACTGACTCGTCACCGCTACCGTGACACAGTCGAGTATCTCGTGGAAGGTATTGGCCACTTCCACTACTTCTGTCGTTGTACCAGATACGGATAGGAGTATCAGCACATTATCTGCCGTATTTCTCAATTTAGAGGTTACCGGATAGGTAAAGTCTGTTAGAGCGAATGTGTTATAACCAATCGAGGCTAACCGGCGCGAAGCGTATTCACATAGGTTACCCGATGCACCGACACCACAGAAAATCACATTTTCAGCAGGTACAATCAAATCAGAGATGAGATCTAGTTTAGTTGATAAATCGTCAGGAAAATTTTCAGCTGCTAGTAAATCTGGCCCATAATAGTTTAAAGCCGTGTGATTCTCCTCTACTTTAAAATCATTTTTAAATTCCGAAAAACTTTCATAACCCATTTTTCGGATAAAACGCATCACTGACGAAGCCGACGTATGTGACTCATTGGCCACTTCTCTCACTCGCATATAAGCTATCTTGGCGCTATTCGTATGTAAAAACTGATAAATTGCTCGATCTACTTCCGTTAAAGTATTAAAATCTATCTGACTAAAAAAAGACATGCTAGGCCACCTTTCAGTATAGTAGTTCTATTTTATCATAAATCGCTCAAATGAAAACGTTATTATTTACTAACCTGGATGGCATTTAAAACAATTTATTCTGTTTTATCAGCTACTGAAACAAGCAAGTCTTCAATAAAGAGGTATGAATGAACACGTCGTGTCGCTTCACGTCACGACTTTCTAGCCTATCTAAAACGCGTGTCATCAGGTGACACGCCGCCTTTTCCCATATTGCTAAGTAAATGAGCCATAAATTGCAGGATTTTCTACCCGTTGAGCCCAGAACAATGCGAATGATGAATGAACACGTCGTGTCGCTTCACGTCACGACTTTCTAGCCTATCTAAAACGCGTGTCATCAGGTGACACGCCGTCTTTTCCCATATTGCTAAGTAAATGAGCCATAAATTGCAGGATTTTCTACCCGTTGAGCCCAGAACAATGCGAATGATGAACAAACACGTCGTGTCGCTTCACGTCACGACTTTCTAGCCTATCTAAAACGCGTGTCATCAGGTGACACGCCGCCTTTTCGTTCCACAGATTTCTCTTGAGTAATCCCATGCAGAGTCGTGCTCTACAAGAGCACGACGATTCAGACAGAACACTAAATATAAAAACGTGCTGGTCAGATCGGCACTCCTTATGGTTTGTAAGTGTTGTCGTATGAGGATTGCGTATTAATAGTATCTGACGTGTGATTATGATAAATTTAAATCACGAGGAATGGAGGTGAAGACCGTGTCAAAAGATTATAAAAACGAACAGACAGATGCTTTAAAAGACGACTTAACTACCGATGCTATTCGACAAATGGCTCAAAAGGAAAAAGACAAAGCTTTTTCAACTTTCGAGAGTAACCGTAGAGAAAAAGCAAAGGCAGAAGAGATGATGCCTGAGTCATTTGAAGACAGCGGTGCAACTTCAACAGATGATGAGACGACTTAAACAAGTGAGTCAGTTTCATTCGAGTTTCTTGTTTTATACGCAAATAAATAAGGTTAAGGCGCTTAACATTCGCGTTTTAACCTTATTTTGGTGTCTAAATTTTTTTCGCAAAGGCTGTAGGATACTCGTTCGAAGATAGAGTCAAATTGAGTGTCATCAAAGTTAAGAAAGCTGTCAAATTATTTCTCCCTGACAGACTCTCCCTTAAGGGCACTTTTCTACTTCGCGTCATTAATAAATATAGACTGGAGACTTTACAGAGCGTTTCACTTTATAAGTTCGTCAGTTTTGGGAGGTGCGTGTGGGGCATGACGTCGGTTGATGCAGTCTTTTTGGAGGTCTTATTTTCAAAAAAAATTATCCTTTGGTCATGTTTTTAATAATTAATTCGTTTTGTTGATGTATGTCTTGCGTGAGTTCATGGTTTTTTAGGATGACGGTTACGATTAAAAAGATGAAGGCGGTATAGGCTAGGCACAGTAAGAGCACGGCGACTAGGGTTGGTAGGTCATATTCTTCGACGAAGTCAAAATCTTCGATGATTCTTGTGGAGTAGGCGGTTGAAAAAGCGATTGAGAAACTTAGTATGATATTGATTACCAACATCACGATGTTAAATCCTTTGAGGTATTTCATGGGGAACTTCCTTTCTTTGTGTCTTGGTCTTTCAGCATGGCCTGTTTAGCTGATATGAGTGCCGTGAAGCTGGCGTTTTGGACGAGGTGAGACATTGTTTCGCTGCGTTTGTATTAGTGGTCTCGATTAGCTGGTGTTAGGTTGACGTCGTTTAGTTTGTCAAGATTGTTGGCAAGCTAAATGGTGCAGTATCATAAAAGGATGCTTATTACCGGCATAATGAGTCTTTAGTATTTTAGTTCTTGCCAGAGCAAGTCTGGTAGCTGTTTCTAGCGACTTGTTAATTGATACAAGGGATAGTTGACATGGCGGTGAGAATGGTTTTTATTTTAAACAAAACCTCTCTCTTTAAGTGACCATTTGTTTAGGGATAGTTTACACTATTTATGTGTGTGTTCATAAGCTGAAGCTTTTGACGACAAAACCACCCAGCCTTGGCCGGGTGGTAATAGGTATGTTATTGGCTGGGACCGAACAAGCTATCTGCTCTATTATGTAGAAATTCAGTCAGCCGCTGGGCCAACCAGACGGTTGGAATGGCTATAATAGTCGTGACAGCCATTGAGGTCAAACCGACCAGTGGTGTTTGGAAAAATGCAATGCGGACATTGTCGCTGACGCGCAGAAAGTCCAGGTTGCGGGCAATAATATCCGAATAATAGTCGCCCATTATATAGTAGGCAAGTGTGTAATGTGCCAGAAAACTAGCGATGCGTGTGGCCGGATTTTCGCCGACTTCAAGTGTTTGAAAGAAGCTGAAAATCATAGCTGTCGCCGTAATAATCAATAGATTGTCATAAGTGCCGATAAAGGGGTCGTAGACGCCGCCGTCGGCCAGCCAGAAAATCAATCCGGTGTTCAACGCTAAAGCTGCCAACGTCACAAGCAGTTTCGTCCTCTGCTTCAACTGCAAAGGATAACGGCGCAAATAGCCGCCAAGTAAATAGTAAACCAAAGGATAAGCCGAGCGAATAAAGGTATGAAGATACTCGATATCAAAAGCTTTTAAAAAGGCCGGAAGCGCAACCAGACCGGTCATCAAGATCAATAAACCCGTTTCCTCCTGTTTTTTCAAGCTGCCCAACAAACGGTTGAGGTAAGGCGCTAATAAATATAAGCCGATATGAAAACTGACATAATAAGGAGGATTCAATACAAACTTCAACAAATCTTTCGCGCCTAGAGGCAAGTCATTGTAAGTGTGATTCAGAAAATAAGCGACCACTAACAAGAGCGTTGACTCCATTAAAAAATCCAACAAACGGCGGTAATGGCGCTGATTGATTTCATGGCGTGTCAACAGATAACCACTCGTTATGAAAAATAATGGCACGCAGGTCTTCAATAAACTGAGAAAAGTCGTCAACAGAAAGGCCGTTTCAGTCGTTAGCGACAGCTCCATAAAAGGCGTGCGCTCGAAATGATGCACCATCACGACGAACCAGGCAGCCATTAATTTTAATAAATCCAAAGAATAATTTCGTTTGCTCAATTTAGCACCTTCTTTTTAGAGTAAACTTCATTATACAAAGTTAGCCACACAAGACCAATACAAAAGCATAACATTTCGATAACAAAATATGATCGATAGTTTATCGACCAAAATAAAAACTTGCAGACGATGCCAGGCACCACCCACAAGTTGTTTTTTTAGTCGATCACCACTGTATGGAAACAGCGGGTCATATGTTCTAGCATAATCTCGCCTAAGGCAGTAAAAGTTGCGACGCCGCGACGGTGTGTCACCGTCTTGAAGCCTTCCGCATCCGCCCCACTGATCGTATTAAAGACGCATATGTCCGTCGTCACACCCACTACATGGACCGTTTCGACGCTAACTTTACGCAAGTCGGCGGCCAAGCCAGTTTGAAAGAACGAGTTGTAGTTCTCTTTGGGATAATAGCTAACGAGCGTTTCGTTTTGATTAACCTGGTACCATTCAGCTAATTCACCGTATAACGCTTGTCCTTTCGTATCCACGACATTATGCACCGGCCATAAGTTGAAATGCGGATCATTGGGCTGATGAGCATCCATCGCAATAACGACTGGCATACCAGCTGCTAGAAAGTCATCGGCTAGTTCACGAATATAAGGGACAATCGCTTGGGCGGGTTCCCCTACTGTTAAGCCGCCGTCTGTTGCGACAAAGTCGACACTCATGTCGACAATAATTAAAGCTTCCTTGTTAGTCGTTTGGTTAGTTGTTTCTTTTGTCATCTCACCACTCCTAAAATTGAAATCGTTTTATCTATTATACCACTGATAATGGGTGGGTGAAAATAAAAACAAGTTGGGAATTGGACTGGAGCTGTGGTGATGATTTTTCGAGAGCCGACTCGGGGTCACCAGACTTGGAGTCAGCCGGAGTTCTCGATGCCAACAATGCTTCTCAAAACCATAGGTGTGGCGAACAAGTCGCCACGATTTAAAAGTCGAGTCGCTCTGCTTCGAATCGTCGAGAACTAGAAGTTCGAGACTCCTTTGTTAGTTATAACGAACAAGAAAGGTCTAGCACGCGCTAGACCCTTGTTAATTACGTTACATGGTTTTAATTGGCGTTACTTAGATTCGGTAAGAACTGATGTTGCCTTTGAGAAATTCTACATACAAGGCGGCCGAGGTGGCACTCGTAAATTTCTTCTGTTCGAATTTTTCTTGAATTAATTCAGATGAAACGTCTGCCGGCTGTTGATTAGCTAAAATCACCTGCACCCAAGCTTCAACATCTTGAGCACCATTGTCAATCGGGAGGAATTCAACGAGACCTAAATCTAAATCCGTTTCACATGTCTGAATATCGGATAGCAAAATTTTCTTACCGGATGCTTGTGACTCAATCGCAACCGTTGAAAGACCTTCGAAATGAGACGGCAAAACCATGAGGTCCATCGTTTGATAGAGTTCTGAAATATCATTACGACGCCCCATAAATTTAACATAGCCTTCTAGCTTGCGCTCAGCAACCGCCTGTTTAATCTCGTCTTCAAGCTTTCCTTGTCCGAAAAATAGCCATAAAAAGTCGAGTTCAGTTTTTGCGAGTTCTTCAATGACCTCAAGACTGAACGCATGATTTTTGACTTCGTGGAAACGTGCAATTTGGCTGATGATAAATTTGTGTTGATTTTCTTGGCCGTAGGCTTCGCTTTTAAGACTAGCGGCCTTATTTTGCCCGAGAAAGTTGTGTATGTTGATGCTGTTCGGGATGTGGACCACGTCGTTGTTTTCAAGGGCTTGGCGACCAAAAATGTTTTCAGTGGCGCCTAGGCCGCAGGATAATTTGTAGTCGGCCATCCAGCGATTAATGTAACGTCGTGCATTGTTCGTATTATCTGGTTCCGCCGTGTGCGCGTGAATTGCAAATTTCAGGCGGTTTTTCTTGGCCACTAAGTAGAAAATCAGCGCCAAATCCATCCCATAGTTGCAATGAACGAGGGTGTTTTTGGGTAATTGTTTAAAAATCGCGTTCGTTTGTTTCACGGATTGCATGAGACTTTCTTTAACCGGGTTTGGGACTTTGTAAATTTGACCACCGGTCGCAGCAATGGCTTGTTCTAGGCGTGCGCTCGGTGTATCAAAGGTCAGGATATCGATTTGGACGTCTTGATTTGCCAGCGCCTCAGCTTTATCTAGTATAAATGAAGAGATTCCTCCACCAAATTCCGACATGATGTGAATGACTCTTAATGGTTTATCTGGCATGGTCAGCCTCCTCTTAAATAATCATCTTACATTTTACCGTTAAACAGGCTGATATACAATTGCTGCGAAAGCTTTAGTTTTGATGACCCAAGGTTCGCTGAATCTTTTCAGCAAAATAGCCAGACAAAGTGAATATCACTCCAAGTCTGACTATTAAAAATTATTCTATCTCACAATTTCTATGAAATCACGCTTCGAATAAGTCACGCCATAGTCATCAGTAATTGTGCTGCCATCGGTATTATCTTCGTGCTCAAAGCGGAAGAGTTTTTGATTTCCTAGCTCAACAAGCCACAGATCTTGAGACCTTCTGATAGTCGGAGCATTAATTTGGATGTATTGATAGAAAACCGGATTCTTATAGTTAAAATTCAAATAACTATAGTCGATACTCGGAATCTGCGCATCGATCATTGCATCGATTTCCTCACGTCTCATAGTTGGTGTAATTTTTTCAGCAACTTCTGAATAGATTTTCGCATAATCTGGAATATGTATATTATTTTTCTCATACCATTTTGCGATATCTTCAGCATCCATTGATGGATCAATCATACCCGTTAAGCCATCCTCCAATAATCTACCCACCTGTATTAACTCTGTATATCGCTCCATATTCCTAGTTTCCGAATTTCTAAGTTCTTCGTGACGTACGACCACTTGGACACCATTTTCAAAAAACACAAAGCCCCAAATAGCTCGGTTCTCATCCGTTAGATAAATACCTTCATATGGGAATTCCTCCTCAGCTTGAACACTGACACTAGAAAGATTGGCAAAAACGGGCATTAGGCAGAGTAAACATAACATTGTTCTCAATAATTTTTTCATTTATATCCCCTTCCTTTATTTGCTTTGTCACACAATTCAGCTTAAACTTATAGTACTACAACCTAGTTATACTATACTTTAAATAAGCAAGATGAAGGCTAAATGATCATAAACCATTTATTTTTCATCATAATCCTTTACGAGGAGGTTTTTATTTTTTGGATACTTACTTAACCAGTCGCTGGCTTTTGTACCTAGCCGCCTTTTTCCTACTGAATACTAAACTCGGTTGGCTTAAAAACGGTTTACTGACAGCCAGCATTTTCTTAACGCTACAACTCAGCCCAATTTTTAGGGATGCCCTAGAGCCATTACTTATTTTTCTTTGCCTATTTTTACTGACCTACTTACAACTAAAAACAGTCAACCGGGCAGTCACCTTTGCGACACTCCCGCTAATCAATTTAGCAATCAGTCGTTTTTTATTGCAAACTCAATATTTTCGAGGGCTTTCACTATGGGTTTCATTCTCTGTTACGCTTGTGATGCTGATCATACTTAGTTTTTCAGAACATCAGCTCTTAAAACGCTTGTCTCAAAAAGTAGATAATCTGATTTACTTAATACCTTTGGCTATTTTCTTAGGCCTTTATTATCTGCAAATGCTCGACCTTTTCGACTACCTCTTTATCGGACACGATACACGTCTAGAGATTTTCAATGGTATTTTGGTAGCTGTCATGATACTCTTTGTTTTTACGTTAATTTTAGTTCAACACAATGAAGCACAAGTTATTTACCAAGAGCAATTAAAAGCTCGTACTCAGATTGACCGTGAATACTTGCAGCTGACGACACAACAATACAATGAGATGCGAAAATTTCGCCATGACTACCAGAATATTCTCTTAAGTATCGAGGGCTTTATTCGCGAAGAAGCTTGGCAGGAGTTGACTCGCTATTTCCAAAAGGAATTGAGCACGCAATTGGCCACTGATAATCAGCAATTTGAGCGCTTGATATTACTTGAAAACGCCAATCTGCGACAAATTCTTTATGCCAAATTGGCCGCTGCCCAAGTCATGAACGTCAATGTACAGCTGGAATTGACTGAAGCGATCGCGATTCATCACCCTGACCAGTTGACGCTTAGTCGTATGCTTGGGATTGTTCTGGATAATGCGATCGAAGAAGTCGCTAATTTAGATAAAGATGCCAGTGTGACGGTAGCTTTCATTAAAGAGTCAGATGCTACCATCCTTTTGGTGGTCAATGATTGTCGCTCTCAGATGGAGCCTTTGCTTATTCTGGCAAAGGAAGGTTTTTCGTCGAAGGGTGATGGACGTGGCTTTGGTTTGGCTAATTTAGCTTCTTTGCAGGCGCGAACGGATATCCTGGTCAATACGGAAATTGTTAGTGGAATTTTTAAGCAGGAGATTATTGTGCCTGAGTGGAAGGAGGGTGTTGGGCTTTGATGCCGATTTTTATTTGTGAGGATGATCCAAGGCAGCGGGAGCAGTTGCTGGAGATTGTTGAAAATTATGTCATGATTGAGGCGTTAGATATGCGGGTCGAATTGGCGACAGCGGATCCTTTTGAGTTAGTGGCTTGTTTGGCTGATAATCCTGGTCATGTTGGGATTTATTTGCTTGATATTGATTTAAATAGTGAGTTGAATGGGATTGAATTAGCCGCGAAGATTCGTGAGTTTGATGATTTAGGGAAGATTATTTTTGTGACGACGCATGCTGAGTTGGCTCCGGTGACTTTTCGCTATAAGGTCGAGGCTTATGATTATATTGTTAAATCTAGTCATGAAGAGTTGAGGCAACAAATCATTGCCTGTTTGAAGAGTATCGATGAGCATAAGGCTGTGAGTGCTGAGGCAAAGGGGCAGTTTGTATTCAAGAGTGGATCCAAGACACGTGTTGTTAATCATCAGGATATTCTCTTTTTCGAAACCATGCCCACACCGCATGTGATTGGGCTGCATACTCATCAGGCTTTCTATCAGTTTTATGGCCGTTTAAAGGAAATTAACCAGGCAATTCCCTCCTTGGTGCGAGTCCATAAATCGGTCTTAGCTAATCTCGAGACGGTAGTAGCGGTCGATGCGGAACGTTATTTACTAGAGTTTTCGGATGGTCAGACTTGCCCGGTTGCTATTAGTAAGCTTCGTAAAATTCAGAAAATGTGGCAGGCGCAACAAGGATAAAGTTAAATGAAAACGTCGAAGGCTTTGGGTAAGTGAAGGCCTTCGACGTTTTTGGTCGGCTTTATTATATTGGCAATAATGGCAATGGGGTTGTAGCTGTTTATGTGAGTACTGGCTTATAACTGACTTTCTGCCCACTCTTTTAATAAGACGACGTGATTGATTTTAGGATTTTTGGCAGCATAAAGAAAAGTCACTGGCTGATTCTTTAATTCTTCTTTTATTTTTGCGATAAATTCTTCGCTAAAGGGATTATCATCTAGCTCACTTTGGTAAGCAACTGTGAATTCTTCCATGCGTTCAGCCTCATGATTAAAGGCCTTGCGACTTTCCTTCGATGGTGTGATATCTTTGGGCCACCAATCATAAGGCAAGTCTTCTTTCTTTACACCTCGTGGCCATAATCGGTCAACCAATACTCGGAAACCGTCTGATTTGGCCGCTTCTTCGTAGACGCGTTTCATTTGAATTTGATGCATCTTGTTCACTCTTCCTTTCGGCTCATTTGCATTTTTATGGTGACAAACCGCCTGCTCTTTTATGGTAATCGTTTTCATTTGCAAAAGCAATTGACCGCCTTTAATTTGACAGGTAAGATAGATATATTGATTAAAATTAAATGAGAGAAAGGGGTATTGAATGAAAGATGCTCTTAAATTTGCATTTCCTTTAACAATCCCAATTATGGCTGGCTATATATTCTTAGGTATTTCCTTTGGTATTCTTGCGACAAGTAAAGGCTTGCCGATCTATTATCCTGTCATTATGGCGATATTTATTTATGGCGGCTCCATGCAATTTGCGGCCATCAACTTATTATTAGCAGCCTTTAATCCGATTAGTGCCATTCTATTGACGATTATGGTTCATGCGCGACATATTTTCTATGGGATTACTATGTTATCCCCTTTTAATCAGCTGAAAGACGGTCCGCGAAAATTCTATACAATGTTTGGATTGACGGATGAAACCTTCTCCCTCTTAGCCTCTCTCGAACTGCCAGATAATCAAGATGAAAGTTGGGTTTACTTTCTAATAACCCTATTGAACCAGTCTTATTGGGTCATTGGTTGTGTCATCGGTGCCCTCATTGGCAGTCATTTAAGCTTTAATACTCAAGGAATTGAATTTGTCTTAACTGCCCTATTCGTCACAATCTTTATTGACCAGTGGTTAAGCGCTAGCAATCATCGTCCAGCCTTAATCGGTCTATTCGGTTCAGCGGTGAGTTTGATGATCTTCGGTGGCAACAACTTTATGATTCCAGCCATGCTGGCGATTCTTGTGCTATTCAGTATAGAGTATTATCAGGAGGTGAAACCATCGAATGACTAATCAACAGATGTTACTTACAATCGCTTTAGTCGCTTTGACGACCGTCGCCTTACGATTCTTGCCTTTCTGGTTATTCCCTGCTACTAAAGAGCCACCTGCTCTCATTACCTATTTAGGAAAAGTCTTGCCCCGAGCGGCGATTGCTTTACTGGTGGTATATGCAGTGAAAGATGTTTCCCTGACCAGCGCTCCACACGGTCTTCCTGAATTGTTTGCTATACTTGTTATTATTGGTATTCATGTGACCAAGCGCAATAGTTTGTTGTCGATTGCAACCGGCACATTTGTTTATATGTTTTTAGTTCAAGTTGTTTTTTAATTTCAGTCTTCGTGTGATCAGCCATTCGGCCAAGTTACCACTAATGAATCGTAAAGAAGGAGTGTTTTTGTGACGACCTATTTCAGTAAGTCTTTTGGTGATGCTTCAGACCAGTTACCAGTCGAAGCGAATCGCTATCGTTTAGTCTGGGCAGTCTCTTGTCCCTTTGCACAAAGAGCCGCTATTGCGCGCCAATTATTAGGGCTTGAGGACATTATTTCTTTAGCCACTGCTCACCCTGTCAATCATGGACAAGGTTGGCAATTTTCTTTAGACTCTGGCGGCGTGGACCCTATTCTAAACGTGGCGTCAGTGCCGGCTTTATATCAAGCAACTGCACCTAGCTACGAAGGTCCCTTTTCAGTACCAGCGCTTGTTGATACAAAAACCCAACAAATGGTACGTAAGGAATCGTTGGACATTGTTCGAGAGTTATCAACCGCCTTCAAACCTTTACATACTGCGAAAGCACCTGATTTATATCCTGAGGCTTTACATCAAGAAATTGACGAATGGAATGACAAGCTTTCGGCGGCCCTTACGATTGGCGTGAATAAGATTGGCTTTGCGCAGGATCAAGCGTCTTACGATGAAGCCTCCGATGCTTTCTTTACTGCTTTAGAAGAGATTGACACGCGTTTAGCAAGTCGTCGTTATTTCCACGGCGATCAACTAACAGAAACAGATATTGTGTTATACACACCTTTAGCTCGTCTGGAAGTTTTCTATGCGCCGGTATTCGGTGCCAACAAACAGAGCTTGAGCGACTTTCCACATCTGTGGGCTTACTTACGCCATCTGTATGCTATACCTGCATTTCGAGAGACCACTGACTTTGACGCATTTAAAGAAGGCTCTTACTTAGGCAAAATAGGGCAGGAACGTTTGACGCGTTTGGTGGTTCCTGCTGGTCCCGACATGTCACATTGGTCAACTCCACATGAACGCTCGGATGATACTTACCATTTTTGGAGTTAATACTAAAAACCGACAAGCCTGTGTTTGGGCTTGTCGATTTTTAGTTTGCTAGCAATTAATGTCTTGACCATCCCGCCACATCGCGACCGCGTTTTGGATAAATTGTTCGATACCACTCTCGTCTAGCTTCTGCGTTTTTCGCACGCGGACGCACCCTTTTCCAAGATTGAAGCCTTGTAATAAGGTTTGTGAGTCTGGTACCTTTTCAATATCGCCCACATAGACACTCACGTAATGCTTTTGGGCATTCAAGGCCATAAACTGCTCTTCGCCCATGCCATAACTCAACATTTTATAGGCCAAGCCTTCTGTTGCTTCCGGTGCTGCTGTTTGAATCATCTCACGCAAACGCAATAATTTCTCCTTGCGCCAATCGTCTTCTAAAACCGCCAAATACGCCTGCGGCGTCGTCACATCGTATTGAACCATGTTGCTCGCCTCCTTTTTATTTAGTATACCACTAAGGGCAAATACTTATAAAAAATTTAAGCTTTATAAAAGCATATTTTGACTTCTAATACGTATTTATATGTAGGAAGACAATAAGGAGGTAGAAGCAATGCAAGATCGGATGATGTGGTATGAATTGATGGATCAGCGTGAGGCTTTGGATAAGGATGGGCGCTTCGATTACCAATTATTATTGAATGGGGACCGAGGTGAAAGCGAGTTGGTGCGCTTATTACTGGAGCAAGGTTTCGAGGATATTTGGTGGCGCCGTAATTTGTGGCTAGCAAGGCAAGTTGAGTGCGATGTGATTTTGGTGACGTATGAGAAGATTTACGTTTTGAATGCCAAAAACTACTATGGGGAGTTTATTTACCGTGACCATGTCGCCTACTTCAATGGCAAACCTCTACAAAATGATCCGATTGGAAGTTTCCAACTATCTTTGGGCCGTTTGAAGAAATTATTGCGTGAGGCTGGGATTGATGTGGCAGTTGAGGGGCGTTTGGTATTCATGAATCCTGATTATAGCGTGGACTTTGATGATTCTGTTAGTGTTGAGTGCGTGTCGCGTTATAACGTTTTGAAGTTGCTGGCGGAAATCGATACAAAAGCTCGGCATGTCGGCCGTCAACATGGATTGCATCCTGAAGCCGTGGGTGCGAAGCTTTTGGCTTTGGAAAGTGATAGCAAATATAATCTGCCTATGGTTCAGGATGTTCAAGTGGAGAAGATGGCTGCTGGCTTCGTGTGTCCGAAGTGTAGGAGCTGCCGGGGGATGACGGTGAGTATCAACCTTGTCACATGTCGCTGTAGACAATACACTGTTTCAAAGCGTGTTGCCGTCTCAGAGGCTATCAATGAGTACTGCCATATCTTTCATCACCGTGAAAGTTTCACTTCATTAGAAATCTACAATTTTTTAGGTGGACAGGTGAGACGCAGATACATTTCTCGCCTACTCAAAGAACAATTTAAACTAGCTGCTTTTGGCTCAACTACAGCCTACGTCAATCCTTATTATAGAAATCCAAATAAGTATGATAAACCATTTAGATAGACTATCGATATTTATTTATTTATTTTTTGGGTGACCCTGGCGAGTCTTAGCAAAGGATGGCAGGTAAACACGGAGACTCTGCCAACCCTCAGATAAGGATGGCACTCGGTAACGGGAAGCAGGTCGACTCTGGGCGAAGGATGGCAGATGAGCAAGGAGATACCGACGACTCTGGGCGAAGGATGACAGGTGAGCAAGGAGATACCGACGACTCTTGGCGAAGGATGGCAGGTGAGCAAGGAGATACCGACGACTCTTGGCGAAGGATGGCAGGTGAGCAAGGAGATACCGACGACTCTTGGCGAAGGATGGCACTCGGTGAGCAAAAGCAGGTCGACTCTGGGCGAAGGATGGCACTCGGTGAGCAAAAGCAGGTCGACTCTGGGCGAAGGATGGCAGGTAAGCAAGGAGACTCTGCCGACCCTCAAATAAGGATGGCACTCGGTGAGCGAAAGCAGGTCGACTCTAGGCGAAGGATGGCAGATGAGCAAGGAGACTCTGCCGACCTTCAAATAAGGATGGCACTTGGTGAGCGAAAGCAGGTCGACTCTAGAAGAAGGATGGCAGATGAGCAAGGAGACTCTGCCGACCTTCAAATAAGGATGGCACTCGGTAACGGGAAGCAGGTCGACTCTGGGCAAAGGATGACAGATGAGCAAGGAGATACCGACGACTCTCGGCGAAGGATGACAGGTGAGCAAGGAGACTCTGCCGTCCTTCAAATAAGGATGGCACTCGGTGAGCGAAAGCAGGTCGACTCTAGGCGAAGGATGGCAGATGAGCAAGGAGATACTGCCAACCCTTGGCGAAGGATGGCAGGTAAACACGGAGACTCTGCCAACCCTCAGATAAGGATGGCACTCGGTAACGGGAAGCAGGTCGACTCTGGGCGAAGGATGGCAGGTAAGCAAGGAGATACCGACGACTCTCGGCGAAGGATGGCAGGTGAGCAAGGAGACTCTGCTGACCCTCAAATAAGGATGGCACTCGGTAACCGAAAGTAGGTCGACTCTTGGCGAAGGATGACAGGTAAGCAAGGAGATACCGACGACTCTGGGCGAAGGATGGCAGGTAAACACGGAGACTCTGCCAACCCTCAGATAAGGATGGCACTCGGTAACGGGAAGCAGGTCGACTCTGGGCGAAGGATGACAGGTAAGCACGGAGACTCTGCCACCCCTCAAATAAGGATGGCACTCGGTAACGGGAAGCAGGTCGACTCTGGGCGAAGGATGGCAGGTAAGCAAGGAGATACCGACGACTCTCGGCGAAGGATGGCAGGTAAGCAAGGAGACTCTGCCGACCCTTGGCGAAGGATGGCAGGTAAACACGGAGACTCTGCCAACCCTCAGATAAGGATGGCACTCGGTAACGGGAAGCAGGTCGACTCTCGGCGAAGGATGACAGGTGAGCAAGGAGACTCTGCCGACCTTCAAATAAGGATGGCACTCGGTGAGCGAAAGCAGGTCGACTCTAGGCGAAGGATGGCAGGTAAACACGGAGACTCTGCCAACCCTCAGATAAGGATGGCACTCGGTAACGGGAAGAAGGATGGCAGATGAGCAAGGAGATACCGACGACTCTCGGCTAAGGATGACTGGTGAGCAAGGAGGCTCTGCCGACCTTCAAATAAGGATGGCACTCGGTGAGCGAAAGCAGGTCGACTCTAGGTGAAGGATGGCAGATGAGCAAGGAGATACCGCCAACCCTCTGACAAGGTCGGCAGGTAAACACGAAGACACTGACGACTCTCAGACAAGGATGGCACTCGGTGACCAAAAGCAAGCTGACCCTTGGCGAAGGTCGACAGTAGGCCCCCACCCCCATGCTCCACGCAGCCAAGCACATCCCCCATCAAAAACCAGCGGTGTCGTTCCCTTCGGTTCACGACGATTAAATTAAAAGCGCACTGACATAGAATCGTGCCGGCCATAAGCCGGCACTCCTTTTGCTTTTAAAGGTATTTCTGCATGAAAGAAACACCTTTCACCCACAATTCCTCCAACACGCTCGCTCACCATCCAACATCGCCTAGCCTCCCGCATTCCCCCTACGATACTCGCGCGGTGACACTCCCGTCCGCTCGCGAAACATTTTCGCAAAGTAACTAGAGGACTTAAAGCCACAAGCCAAACCAATTTCAGTCATCGTCCAATCAGTAGTCACCAACAAGTCCGCCGCCGCTCTCAAACGAAAATCCATCAAATATTGTGAAGGTGTTTGTTGCAGAAATTTTGCGAAATATCGCTGACACTCGCGCACGCTGATTCCTGCCACTGCCGCCAAGTCAATCACTTGAATAGCCTCGCTGTAATGCTCATGGATCCAAGACAGCATTTCCTTCAAACGCAATTCTTGAACCGTCACCACCCGCCTAGTACTCCCAGATTCACCTTTACTAGCGGATAACAACAAGCGCGACAAGGCATGACGCACCTCAAATTCATAGCCAAACGCTCGCTCACTAGTTGCTATAAATGCTTGATCAAACGCCTCAAACGCTAGTGCAATATTCCGCTCATCTTCGCCAACACCAATCCCAACACCAACCCGGTTACTTCTAGCCAAGACCCACACCGGCGCGCCACCCGCCAAATAAGGTTGAACATATTCCAAATCAAATACACTCCCCGGAGCGCCTGCCACAATTTCTGCATCAAACACCATTGAGCGATATCGACAATCCCCGTCGCCGACACATACCAACCCATGCATTACATTGGCATTCAAGAAATATGCATCCCCAGCTGCTAACTCATACTCACGCTCCAGCAAAGTCAACTTCACCTTGCCCTCGTCCAACACAAAGGCCTCCAACTCCCCATGCCAATGAGGCGGGATTTCTTCACCAATATAATCTCGAATATTTCGCTGATACAACTCTAAAGCAAAGCCCACCGTACCACGCGTCAATAGCTCTTTGCCTTCTCGGTTAACAGGAATCGTCAATTTTTCTTTCAAAACATCACCCCTTGTCGCATTTATTATAGTATAAGGCGTTTTATTGAAAGTATCAACCTAATAACTTCGTTATTATTACATTATAGAAAACATACCAAAGGAGGTTCTAGATGACTAAATTACTCCGTACACTCAAAAGCTTAACACTAACAAACCTCGCCCACTTATTGGACGAACAAGCTTGTCGCCCTTATAAAAAACAATTCGCCAACCTAATTTTCCAGACCAAATACGACAACTAATCACACAGCGACCGCCTGTCAACTAAACTGACAGGTTCTTTTTAAGCACACAAAATAAGGCCACATACCGCTCACGCTAGAAATCGTTCGAAACATAAACGAGCTAACTCTCTACCGCTCCAAACTTCCCCTTCTTGCCACGAATAGTGAACCTCCCTTTGGAGTAGCTCTCTTTTTCACGCAAAAAACACCAGAATTCTTCATGCCTTCTCGCATTAGATAACTGGTTTTATGTAATCAATCAGATTCATCGTGACGCTCAGCTGCTTGATCTTTTCTCCATAATTGGCGAATAAAATAACCGACACTAAGACCGTTAAAATCCCAATCACTTGACTCAAGGACAATTGTTGCTTCAATAAGAAAACGGTCAATACGTTTGCCACAAGGGGCTCAAGCGCCGCTAGTATGTTTGTTAAGGATGGTTCAATTTAATTAATGCTAGCTAAAACCAAAGTGAAAGCCAAAGCCGTTCCAATGATTACTATAAAAGCCATATACAAGATGACCTTCCAATCCAATCGCTCACCAAATACTCAACCATCTTTAGATGCAGTCCGTCAAATTGAGCCATAAGAAATTGATTAGCAATTCCAGTCCGGTTCAATTAGCCAGATCCCATCTTTTTTCACCAAAAAAACTGCCCCTTAAAGGACAGTTTTTCAAAAATTACTCTTCAGTTAATATACCATCTTCCATGCGATAAACACGGTCACAATAAGATAACATTCGCTCGTCATGCGTCACCATTATGGCCGCTTTATGGCGCGCCTTAACTTCTTTGGCAATCAGGGAAACCACTTCATGAGCACGTTTCGTATCCAAATTCGCCGTTGGTTCATCCGCTAAAATAATACTTGGATTGTTCATAAACGCACGCGCAATAGCGGTTCTTTGACGTTCACCACCTGATAATTGATGGGGATATTTTTTCATTTTATTACCTAAGCCAATATCATTCAACAACTCTTGCGCAAAGTCGCGATCTGCTGTAACTACTTTCCCTGCCATTTTCTTAACCACTAATAATTGGTCGATGACCGGTAAATAAGGTAATAGATTTGATGTTTGTAATATAAACCCAATTTTCGATAAGCGCACTTTCGACAATTCTTTCTCAGAAATCGACGCAATATCTACTCCATCAATAATTACTTGACCACTTGTTGCTTTCAATAAAGCGCCAGCAATAGACAGGAACGTACTTTTTCCTGAACCGGACGGACCAATAATCGCAATGAACTCTCCTTTTTCTACACTCAGACTTAACTCTTTTAAAGCCGTCGTTGTGAATTCACCCTCTTGATAAACTTTGGTGACATTTTGTAATGATATTTCTGCCATTATTCTGCCCTCCCTAATGCTGTTATTGGATCGATTTTTATAATACTGCTAACTGAAAAGAGTGACCCTAACAAGCTTGTCCCTAATAATGTTAAACCGTATAACACAACATGCTCGGTTAATAAGTTAAAAGGCATGCCCTCAGGTAAAATCATTTGAGTTAAATACGTTAAACCAATTCCCAACAGAATCGAAAGACTTGTTAACAAGAAAACCTGCGACACGACCGTTAAAATCACGAAACCGTTACTTGCTCCAATTGCTTTCATCACACCAAATTGTTGTGTCTTTTGAGTCGTTAACACATAGAAAAAGACTGCCACAACAAAAGCCGAAATAAAGACCAGTAACCAAAGCATCAAATTAATCGTTCCACTTTCAGCTGAATAACCTGGTACGCCATTTAATGCTGCTTTCTTATCGCCTACTTCAATCCCGTCAATTTGCTCAGTCAGTTGCTCTGCCGTGAGGCCATTCACTTGAATAAAAATGCTACTTACCGCTTCTTCAATTCCCATATCAGAACCAGGAACAGCATATTTAACCTCACGCAAAGTGTCTAATGGCAAATAAATTGCTGGCAAGTGATTCAATTTTTGATTTTCAATCATTCCCACAATTTCAAATTCTGTCTCACTACCATTCAAGGTTAATGTATCACCAATCGCAAAACCTTCTAATGCTAAGGAATGATCCACTATTACCTGCTTTTCTTCGTCAGCATTCAAGGGTTTGCCTGACACAAGTCGCGGCTCTATAAAGCTTCCAGGCTCTATCCCAATAAACATCACACTTGTTTTCTTATTTGCTGCTTCTTCATCAGCCAACGTCCCTTTTAAGACTGCACCGATTGCTGTATTTAAACCAGCCGCTTCAGTCACGCCGTCTAACTGAGACACTTCATCGACCATCGCACCTGGCAAAGTAGACTTCGACAAGGTAAACTCTGCTTCTTCTTCAAAAATTGCTAAATCCATTGGCGAGTAACGAATCGCAGCGGTCCCTAAATCAGATAAACCATTTCCTAAACCAGACAACATAAACACTAACCAAGAAATTAACACAATGATAAACCCAATCAACAGAAAGCGTTTCTTGGAAAACCACAGCTCTTTACGGGCTAAAAACATAGGACATCCTCATTTCTTACTTTTAAGTATGCTTTAGTATACAACAAAGTGACACACCTGTCACTAATTATTTTCCGCGACAATAAATAAATAGCCCTCCCGAACAAAATAGGGTCTATAGCCTGTTCCTATCAAATTGGACAACAAATCCTCCAATCAGTTTCGTGTTATTTAAGCTCAAACTAAATCAAAAAAAAGAGACCGCAACCAACCGGTCACAGCCTCCAAACTCCCTCTAGACTATTAAATTACATTTCTTCCGGAGCTTCAATTCCTAATAAGTTTAAGGCATCTTTCAAAACAATCGTCATGGCTTTAACTAAAGCTAAACGAGCATCAAGTTGATCATTCTCTTCAAGAATACGTGTATTTCCGTAATATTTGTTGAATAGTTGCGCTAAAGAAACAGCATATTTTGCCACTTGTGATGGCTCGAAACGCTCGATTGCATTCTCAATAATTCTTGGGTAATCGATTAATTTTTTAACAATTTCCCAGCTGTAATCATCAGTTAAATCAAAAGTTAGATTCGCTAAATCACCGGTAATCTCTTTGCCGTATTTACGGATGATTGATTTAGAACGCGCATACGTATATTGGACGTAAGGACCTGTTTCTCCTTCGAACTGAACGATGTCCGCTAAATTAAAATCAAAACTATTCATACGCTCTGTCTTCAAGTCGTGGAATATAACCGCGCCAACACCTACTTGATGAGCGACTTCTTCTTTATTAACTAAGTCAGGGTTTTTAGCCGTGATTTGTTCTAGAGCTAAATCAACCGCCTCTTTCAAGACTTCCTCTAATAAAACAATTTTACCTTTACGTGTCGATAATTTTTTACCATCTAAGGTAATCAAACCGAAAGGCACGTGAACAATATCATCCGCCCACTCGCGACCTAATTTAGTCAATACCGCTTTTAATTGCTTGAAGTGAGCTGACTGCTCATTTCCAACCACGTAAACGTTTTTCGCGAAATCATAGTTTTCCTTGCGGTAGTTAGCAGCTGCTAAATCACGCGTCACATATAAAGTCGCACCATCAGATTTTTTAATTAAAGCTGGTGGTAAGTTCAACTCTTCTAAATCAACAATTGTTGCCCCTTCATTGACAGTGGTAATCCCTTTTTCTTCCAACTCATCAATAATCGGTTGCATTTTATCATTGTAGAAAGCTTCCCCATTAAAGGAATCAAACCCAATATTTAACATCTTATAAACTTTATCAAACTCAGCCAAAGACTCATCCTTGAACCAAGTCCATAGACGAATCATTTCCTCGTCGCCATCTTCCAAACGTTTGAACGCTGCGCGCGCTTCTTCTTCTAACTCAGGCTTTTCTTCAGCAACCTCGTGGAAATCAACATATAACTTGACTAATTCTTTCACAGGATCCGCCGCAATGACCGCATCATCGCCCCACATTTTATAAGCAACAATTAACTTACCAAATTGCGTTCCCCAGTCACCTAAATGGTTAATACGAATCGGCTTATAGTTCACTTTCGCTGCAATATTCGCAATCGCATTCCCAATCACCGTCGAACGCAAATGCCCCATCGACATCGGCTTAGCAATATTTGGACTAGAGAAATCGATTGTCATATTACGACCTTCACCAATATTTACATCGCCATACACACTACCAGCAGCCATTACCTCTTGAACAAGCGCAGCCCCAACAGACTCACGCTTTAAACTGACATTAATATAAGGTCCAACCGCAACCATCGCCTCGAAATTAGTCTGATCCAACTCAGTCACTAAATCCGCCGCAATCTGCGCCGGCGCCTTACGAAACACACGCGCCAACTGAAACACAGGAAAAGCCAAGTCACCATGACTCGTATCCTTAGGAACCTCAATTAAATTTAAAATTTCATCCGCTGACAAATGCTCCGCCAAAACTGGCGCCAAAGCATCGACAAACAATTGCTTAGTATTCATACTATTTCCTCCTTGAATAAAATATAAAAAACCCCTAGAACAACCCAAAAACAGGCGCTCTAGAGGCGTTTGAATGTTTAGATCATACGCGGTACCACTCTAGTTCCGCCGACACAAAAACCGGCGCTCAACATTGATAACGGAGCAAGACTCCGAACCAGGTACCCAAACTCCCTCGTCATTACCTAAAAGTGCGCTTCAATCGCTGCATCATGCTGGCTCTCAACAACCCAACTCGCTGTAAACTCCACAACCATCTACTCTCTTTCAGAGGTCTGATTTTAACCGTTACTCATTTTATCAAACAAAGCCACACCTGTCCATAACAATCCAATCCTAAAGACATTCTTAACAAAATAAGCCACTAAAACACTAAACGTCTCACCACACTTGCGCCCTTCTACGCCACCCAATTGACATCCCAGATAAGCCCTATGCTAAAGCCGACACCACTTGTTCCAACCACTCAGACGCAATCACCCCATGGCCAACACGTGTCGGATGCACCCCATCTTCAATCGTAAAATGCTCAGCCGGCGACACTTTCACCAACTGCTTAAAATGCTCGTGTAAAGGAATATACTCTGCCCCAAACTCTGCTGCGACAGCTTCAATACTCGCCGTC
This sequence comes from Fundicoccus sp. Sow4_F4, assembly GCF_052116145.1. Lineage (NCBI taxonomy): Bacteria > Bacillati > Bacillota > Bacilli > Lactobacillales > Aerococcaceae > Fundicoccus > Fundicoccus sp. Sow4_F4. The sequence continues at coordinate 47,909 of NZ_JBQKLQ010000011.1, forward strand.
ATCGGCATCAATTCTTGTTCCCACTCCAAATGGTCTTGCGGTAGTGGCAATAAGAAAGGCTGCAATAATACAATCTGTAGTTTCGGGTTTTCTTGACGTGCCTGGTTCAGCAATTGACGGTAGGTCTTTTTAAAATTGGCCAGATAAGCAGCATCGATCGGTTGGCCTGCACTACGATGATGCCAAATATCATTTATCCCAATCATCACCGATAAGATATCCGGCTTCAAAGCCAGACAATCCCTCTGCCAACGCTCAGCCAAATCATGCAGCTTATGACCATTAATCCCACGGTTCATCACTTCCAACTGCAAATCAGCATAGCGTCCCAATAACAAACTCCCCGCCATATGGGCATAACCATTCCCCAAATCATAATGATTAGAATAATCACGCCCCGCATCGGTAATGCTATCGCCAATAAATAAAATACGCTGCCCTTGTTCCAATTTCATCGCTGACACACTCCTTGAATATATTAAGTAGATTTTACCACAAATCTTTGAGCCATCAGTAGTTTCTGCTAGTCCTCTTTAGCCAAAATATTAGCACTTATCTTGAATATCAGACTGGAGGTGATATAACGAGGGCCAACCATCACCCGGAGGTGATAGAACAAACCGCTACATCACTCAGAGGTGATAAAACAAACCGCTACATTACCCGGAGGTGATATAACAAACCGCTACATCACCGGGAGGTGATATAACAAACTGCTACATCACCGGGAAGTGATAGAACAAACCGCTACATCACCGGGAGGTGATATAACAAACTGCTACATCACCGGGAGGTGATAGAGCAAACCGCTACATCACCGGGAGGTGATAGAGCAAACTGCTACATCACCTCCTGGTGATGTAATGAACGCAACCATCACTCAAAGATGAATTACCATAGCCATAGGCTTGTCTTCTACTAAGTTTCTTAAGCCAGTTAGTTGGCTACTTAATCAATGAAGCCAGAATCTTATCTTGCAGAAAAAAACAGCGGAGTCGTTCCCTTCGGTCCACGACGATTTTATAAAAGCACTGGCTCTTTTTAAATCGTCACGAACGCAGTGAGTGACACCGCCTGTCTTTTCAATGCTTGCTGGGGTTGGTGATGGGGAATAATCCTCAGCGAACCACATACCTTAAATTTCTACAAATGCAAAAAACCGCCTATACAGACTAGGCGGCTTGATGTCACTATCTCACGTACAATGGATTCATTCTAATGTCTTGATCTGTTTGAAGATGAAAATCAGCCTGGTAAACCACTTCACCCACAGATGGGTCAAAGGCTTTTAATCGAACAACTTTATCATCGATGGCATAAGATTGATAATATATGCCATGACGAAGTGAATAATTGAAATCCCTTGCATCATAAGTATGGATACTTTCAAATTCATTAGCCACATATTTAAAGATTTGTGCTACCGGCGCCTCAGACATATCAACTCCGAAGTTACCCTTTTGACTCGATGCATACATAAATAAATCCTCGCCATGCATCATCATGTGTCCGAAACCGTAAGTTATCCCGTCAATTTTTAATTTCAGTTCATCTTGAGTGATAATTTGTGTGTCATGCGTTTGAGCATCCATTAAGACAACGCCTTCCACAAGAGCAGTAGAATCGCCATAACTAGCGGTACGCGAATAACTATCAGTTAAGTAAAACAGATAATCCTTCGGCGCAACAAGCTCATCTTCTAGATAAGGACTCGCTAAATATTGGTCGCTTTGTCCGCTAAAATCAACATTCGCTTCACTTACGCTTAATGCCGGCAAAGCAATTTGAAGTTCGACAAGAGTTTCACCATTATAATCATTCACATCTTTCAATAGGAAGTTAAGTTCATTTTCACTTGGTTGAGCAAAACTTAGTATCTCTGCTAAATTAGACGGTTGCGTTTGAAGCTCGTAATTCAAGGTCTCAAACGTTTTAGCCACTGAATCAATCACCACTAATTTTAAATGACTTTCGGGCTCCCTATCTTTATGTCGGGTTTGGACCCCTACCCAAACCTGCAAGTCCCCCGCCGTTTGTAATAAACGCACGCCATCTAAATTGGGACGGTTATAGAGAGGGAACTCTTCGATGGCTAGTTGTTTTGCATTGGTCTGTCCTTTTAACAGAATTGCCTGTGACAGATTCACCTGTGACAGATCGCCCATAAAATTGCTTTCTCCATCAATCCAATCGAAGCCTACGCTCGCTGGCGACCTATTTTGTTGAGTGTCATCATAAAAGAAACTGCCCGAAACCGTCTTACCATCTAAAACCGACGCATCTCCCATTTCATTCATCACTATCACTTCGTCGAAAGCAAGCTTGGGTGTCAGCCATAAAACTAGACAAGTAAAAACGGTCATTAAGCTTAAACTAATCGCCATCAGATGTTTTTTCATATTCGGGCCTCCTTAGGGTTGAATGTTATTTGATGAAGTAATATAAAGAGGTTCATCAAGGTTCCTAGTACGATAACATTTGCTACAACCACAAAGCTTTCTAATACGGTTAAATTCAAACTTATCAAAATAAGTCCCCCAACAATCAGCAGCAATAAATTGGCCAAGCCGACCGCGACTGCGAATAATACAGCCTTCACTTTACTTTCTGCTTGCTTAAATAGAAGAGTCACCATCACTGAGAATACGATGAGAACCCCCAACGAGATTGCTCCAAAACTCAGCAAGCTACCGCCGACGGTCATTGGCATGAAGATTTGCGTCATCGGTAACATTTGCGCGTAACTATAGTACCAAGGAATGCTCGCATAGGTACCGGGATTCATAAAGCTAGCGCCTAGAAAATTTATCGCCCAAACCATCAATAATTGAGTGAAAAAGACGCCACCGACCATCAATAACAGACTGACCCATTTGGCTAGCACAATCACAAAACGGTTACCAGGTAAGGTCAACAAGCGGATGATGAAAGTACTACCGCCTAGCCATTCACGTGCCCAAGTGTAGGCCGAATAAATAGCTAGCAAGCCAACCGCTGCTATCAGTAAGAGTTGATAAAAGCCACTAAAATCGATCAACTCACCCAAGGTCACCATAGAATGGCGTTGAGTATCTTGATTGAATCGATAGATTGTAAAGAAGGCAATCACCAGCTGACTGATCACCACTAACCCGATTACAATGCCGTAAAAGACGCGCGCCCGTCTCAATTCATCACTCAATAAATTAATAAATTTCTTCATGCCCGTACACCTCCTTCATGACATCCACAATGCTCAAGCCCTCATTCAGCCGGACTTCTTCTGGATAAAATTCACGCACCACACGCCCCTCATCCAACATCACCACTTTATCGACTAGATGTTCAATCTCTTGAATCTCGTGTGTCGCCAGTAAAACGCCTTTGTTTTCCAAGAGCTCAGTCGAAAAGATACTCGCAATTCGGTCACGCGTTAGGACATCAATGCCTGAAAAAGGTTCATCCAGCAACAAATAATCACTATCCAAAGACATCGCCATCAACAAGTTCGCACGGGCAATATTGCCTTTTGACAAACTGCCAATCACATCATCTCGTTTCAACTTAAAGAACTCGACCAAGCGAGAGGCTTTCTTTTCATTAAAAGACTGATAATAAGTTGCCTGATAATCCAAAGCCTCTTGAATCGTCATCTGCTTTAATAGAATATTCTTGTCTGGCACATAGGCAATTCGGTTGAAATCCTGAACCGTGACAGCCGGTCCATTCAGTAACACCTCGCCTTCTTGATAAGGCGTCAATTGCATCATCGCATTCATTAAAGTTGTCTTACCGGCTCCATTCAAGCCGATCAAACACGTGATTTCATTCGGCTGAACCGTAAAGCTCACCCCATCTAACACCTTTTTCTTCCCGTAAAACTTGCTTAACTGTTTGATCTCAAGCATCCTGTTCACCTCGCATGTTTTTGGCGTATTCCACTACATAATTCACCAGCAGCTCTGGCTTAACCTTCAACGGCTCGATTTCCTTAAAAAAGACCGAAAGAGCCGCTTCAATCATGGACTGCCGCAAGCCTTCAATCGTCTTTAAATCATCCGTCACCTGACTTGGTACATTATTTCCTGTCATAATTAACGCCTCCTCTTCCAATTCCTTCAAGGCCCGCTGGACAGTATTCGGGTTCACCTTATACCGCTGGGCCATCTCCCGCCTTGACGGCAATACCTCACCGGGCTGATACTCGCCACTGACAATCGCTTGTTTCACAAGATGCTTCAACTGCTCATAAATTGGTATTCGCTTATCGAATTCCATTGGGCACCTCCTCTTTAAAGTGTACCAACCACTTAATACACCCTCTAACTGTATTATACACACAACACACTTTCACCACAAGCAAAATACGCCTTTAAATCATTTGGCTATTTTGACCGAGTTTTTATAAATGATGGCCTGACTTGAATAAGGACTTTATGAATCGCTATCAGTTATACTTAACGTAGAAACTAATTGAGGAGATGACAGTATGGTAAGAAAAATTTATACAGCAAGCAATGCAAGTTCGTCGGGCCCTTATTCACATGCGGTAGATGCAGGAGATTATGTCTTCTTTTCGGGACAAACAGCTAAAAACGCCAGTGACGCGCCGGATTTAACGGGTGACATTGCTGGCCAAACCCATCAGTGTTTTGCGAACCTATTAAATGTGATGGAACAGGCGGACTTAACAACAGACGACGTAGTTAAGGTCAACGTCTATCTAACAAGTATGAAAAACTTCACCGCAATGAATGACGTGTACGAAACCTATTTCACAGCGCCTTTCCCAGCCCGCACCTGTGTCGCAGTTTTAGAACTGCCACTTGAAGCGGAAGTAGAAATAGAAATAATTGCTAAGCGTTCGTAGGCTTTATTTAAAATTTGGCGCGACGCGTCTAACAAAGACAAAGTCAGTGTCAGTGCGGCCACGACGATTAAAATTAAACCATAAGTTTTTCTAACTTCGTGTCGGCCAATTGGTCGGCACTTTTGTTGTTGCTTACTATCTTGGTGACTTCATGCAATGGCTGTAAAATAGCGACGTGGTGTTAGTCCTTCAAACGCAACGTTGCGGTAATTCTACGTGGGGTTAAACTACCTAAAGAAATATAAATTCCTCTTGGCCCTTCTTAGAGGCAGCCGGGTTTTTGGCGTTCTTTCAAAAGGACTTATCCTTAAAGTATACATACGACACATGCTATGCTTAAAAAAATTGTGCGATGTTTACCTAGATGACTTAAATTCATATTTTTAGAATAGTGAACGCTCGTTGAAGCCTGTGGTCACGCTAATGCGCATGAAGTATTGTGTCTTACTTATTTCAGTCTGTCCGTTTGCGATTAACTCTCGTAGTAATCGTAACTTCCACGTTATTATGATTACTTTAATGTATCTGACTGCTTTAACCGGTTTCATGTTAGCTGATTGGGCACTGTGTGTTCAATCGTCAGTGACCACTTCTTATGAACAAAAAAGTTTATTAAAGCAAATAAAAATCAGCAAGCTCCTTAAAAGGGAACTCGCTGATTTTCTAAATTTTATTGACTTATTGTTTATTTGTCCCACGTTTGCGGACAACTAGCGTAATTCCTAACAAGCCTAGAAGAACTGCTAGTGCTACTAACCAGACATTTCTAATTTCACCTGTGTTAGGTAGGTTTGCTTCAACATCTGTCGTTTTAGATACAGAGATCGAAGTCGATACCGATTCACTCGTGGTATCGCTTGAAATTTGACTACTTGTTTCGCTAGACGATTCACTTTCAACGGCTTTTTCTCCGTAAACAATTGCGAATCTACCTAACTCTTGCGTACTAAAGTTCACTTTCTGATTGAATAATGAGAAAGTCAAGGTCGATGTATTCGCACCTGAAATTCTGACTACTTTCAGTTGACTTGTGACTGGCTGAGTTGGCAATTTAACTTGGGCAACTCTCGTCAACTGAACTGGCGCATTGTTGCGGTCTAACAAGACCACTTCATAAACATCAGCATTCATATTCTGTAACGCAGCGGGTAGTGGATCGAGTGGTTGAGGTACTTTTGTCACCTGTAATTTCACCACTTTACCTGCATCAGCCGGGTTGACTAATACTTCGACGCCCGTCGCATCATCCACGTAACGCTGAGTTGCCTCAGCTACTTCAGACTCATCCGCTTCAGATTCCTGAGATTCAGACGTCGATTCAGACGATTCACTTGAACTTTCCTCAGGCTTCGTTTGTAAGACGACTGTCTGCGTGACTGTTTGATTGGCTGCAACCGTTAGACGCGCAGCCGTCGTCTCTAATAAATAACCTTCTGGCGCTTGTGTGACTTCAAAACTATATTCGCCAGGTACCAAATCAATGAAACTCGCCACCCCAACTGCATTCGTCGTGACCTCTATCTCGCCTATTTTGACCTTGGCATTTTCGATTGGTTCGTTTTGTGAATTGACAAGTTTTAAGTCGATTCGTCCAACTTCTGGTTTCTTGTCAACTACAAGACTTGCTTCGAACGTATCAGCTTCAGCAATCTCAGCTCTTTGTTCTTCAGCATCTTCAAGTAAGCTATAAGCCTCAGGGACTTCCGTTACTGAATAGTAGTAATTGCCTGGTTCCAAGCCTTCGAAAGTTGTTTGACCGTTGCTATCTGTTGCTTGTGATAAGCCACCGAATTTAACCGTCGCCCCTTCAACTGCTTGGTCCTGTTGATCGACCACCGTAATAGTCGCTTGCCCTGGTTCAATGATACGTTCCACACGGATATCTTGCGTGATATCTTCCGCTTCCGTCAATGTCACTTCCCCTTGATGGGCGCCTTGGTAGCCTTCTGGTAAGCCTGTAATGTCATATGGATAAGTCGCCGGGTTCAAGTCAGCTAAACTCACTCGACCTTCCGCATTCGTCGTTAAGGTTTGGTCATTCAGTAGAATTGTCGCCCCTTCAACAGGTTGATCTTCTTGGTCTAGGACACGAAGATTTATTTGACGTGTCGTGATTTGACGATTGACTGACAAGTCTAAGCTTTCGGTTGCGCCTTCAGTCATCACCACTTCTTGTGGCGCCAAATCATGCGAATAACGCTCTGGTAATTGCTTGATCGACACTTGGTAAGTCTTCGGTGTCACTTCATTGAAAACAGCTTGTCCTTGCTCATTCGTTGTTGCTTCAGTCCCTTCAGCTAACTGAATGACTGCCCCTTCAACGGCTGCCTCCGTTTGATCCATCACAACAACCGATAATTGACCTTTGGCTAATGTACGACTGACTTCAATTGCTTCTTCAGCCGTTTGGTCTTGACTAATTGTCAGACTACCTTCGGCTTCACCAGTATAACCTTCTGGTAAAGAAGTTAATTGGTAAACATACTCTTTACCCGCTTGAAGCTCAAGAATAATCGCTTGTCCTTCAGCGTTAGTGGTAAAGTCCTTCTCGTTTAAGCGAATGACCGCTCCAACGACTGGTTGTCCTTCTTGATCTTTGACCGTAAAGGTCACATTGCCATAACGCGGATCACGTGTCACAGAAAGTGTTTCGCTGATTGTTTCTCCAGCCACCACTTTAACTGTCCCTGATAGCTCTCCAGAATAACCTTCAGGTAAAGCTGTCACACTATAAGCATGGTCCCCCGCTGGTAAATCCGTTGCTTGTGCCACACCATCAGCATTTGTCGTAATCGCCGTATCATTTATCGTAATCTTGACACCTTCCAGTTTACTCTCGCTTTGGTCGAGGACTGTAAAGGTCGCATTCCCAACAGTTGGCGCTTTGGTGACACTAATGGTGGCAGTTGCTGTTTCAGCCGCTGTCACTGTTAAGTTGCCTGAACCTTCGCCTGAATAACCTTCAGGTAAGCTCGTAAGAGTATATGCATACTCGCCCACTGGTAACTCACTAATGGCCGCCACACCTTCTGCGTTAGTTGTATAGTCTTGTTCAGCAATCGTTATAACCGCGCCGGCTACAACCGCCTCGTTTTGGTCGACTACTTTAATTGAA
>NZ_JBQKLQ010000012.1:0-44259 GCF_052116145.1 Fundicoccus sp. Sow4_F4
ATCAGCCGTAGCCAATAAACTCTTACACATCTTGGTGTTTATCTTTGTTTAGTTTTCAATGAGCTTTGTGTCAGTTGCGAATGTTTTGTTTCGCTGTGACAACTTTTATATTGTATCACGTTTCGATTAGGCTTGTCAACCACATTTCAAAAGATTATTTAAATTCTTTTTCTGTGACTGGATGGCTGTGAAGCGCATCGCCTTAACGGAACTTTTATATAATACCATGATTCTCTGTCGCTTGTCAACCACTTAATTAAATTTCTTTTAAGTTATTTACAGAAAGGTTTTGTTCTTGTAAAGACTTCTTTACGTTTTGTACGACCTCTTAACGACAAGAACTAATATACCATGGTTTCAAACATTCTGTCAACAACTTTTTCAAATTTCTTTGAAATATTATGACACTTCTATTTCTTGTTTTATCGACAGTTTTAAAAGCCTTTTAAATCAACAATACTACTCTCAAACATGGATGCTGAATTAATGGATTATTCTACTACCGATTCAGTTCTAAGTTAGTTTTGAATTTAATTATTTCTCTTTAACTTTACGAATTCAGATTTTCATTTTAAACATGGCAATAAAATTTATAGATCCGTTCAATTTTATTTAATTTAGTGATTTTTATTTACCAAAGAAAGAGTTTCGCATTTATACTATAAACCTTTGGGTCTTTTAATTACCTGCCTCAATGATAAAGTTTATTCTTTTATCTAATACTATGGTTTTAATATCCATTTAATATAACTTTACTCCTTTGTATTTTCTTATTCTTTTTTTTTAAGAATTCTTTATTAGTTACTAGCTATACACACATCAATAGACATTTATTTCTATCATGCGTTTACTTTATTATTAATACCGTCAGTCATTCATGATCATTAAAATTATATCCAAGTTATCAAGTCTTACTTTCACACAAGGCACGTTAACACGTTTGTAGTCCAAAGTAATATTTACACATCTACAAAGAGCTGTTACTAAATTCTTGTGACAGAGTTATTCCTTTTTTTAGCAGAGCGTTTACATCATCTCTTCTATAGAAAGAACAATTAACTGCTTCTACAGAACACTCTCTTAAACTCAAACTGCTTATTTTTGATTGAGTTTTCATAAATGACTTAGAATAGAGGCGCCATTCCATTTTGAGCTATTCTTGAAGCATTTATACGCTCATCTCTTTAGGTCTAGTTCTCTTTCAGTGGCAGCAGTTATCATTTAACCCCTTTTCCAAGTGTTACACCACTGCCTAAGCCATATTAATCATTTACACCTGTAGATTCTTCTATAAATAGCAAAAAAACGCCCCAAAAGGGGCGTTATATTTGTAGAGTATATTGGATTAAGCGTTGATTTTTGAAACAACACCAGCACCAACAGTACGTCCACCTTCACGGATTGAGAATTTAGTTCCATCTTCAATCGCGATTGGGTGAATTAATTCTACTGTCATTGCTACGTTATCACCAGGCATAACCATTTCAGTTCCTTCTGGTAATTCTACAACACCTGTAACGTCTGTTGTACGGAAGTAGAATTGAGGACGGTAGTTAGTAAAGAATGGAGTATGACGTCCACCCTCTTCTTTTGATAATACATAAACTTCAGCTTCGAATTTAGTATGAGGTGTGATTGTACCAGGTTTAGCTAATACTTGACCACGTTGGATTTGATCACGTGTAACACCACGTAATAATGCACCAATGTTGTCTCCAGCTTCAGCGTAGTCTAATAACTTACGGAACATTTCTACACCTGTAACAATTGTTTTGCTAGTAGCTTCAGCGATACCAACGATATCAACTTCGTCACCAACTTTAACTTGTCCACGCTCAACACGTCCTGTAGCTACAGTTCCACGACCTGTAATTGAGAATACGTCCTCAATTGGCATCATGAATGGCTTGTCAGTTTGACGTTCTGGTTCTGGAATGTAAGTATCTACAGCTTCCATTAATTCTAAAATTTTAGCTTCGTATTCTTCTACGCCTTCTAAAGCTTTTAGAGCTGAACCAGCGATTACTGGAATGTCGTCACCAGGATAGTCGTATTCTGTTAATAAGTCACGAACTTCCATTTCAACTAATTCTAATAATTCTTCGTCGTCAACCATATCTACTTTGTTTAAGAACACTACGAAGTAAGGAACACCTACTTGACGTGATAATAAGATATGCTCACGAGTTTGTGGCATTGGACCATCAGCTGATGATACTACTAAGATCGCGCCGTCCATTTGAGCAGCACCTGTGATCATGTTTTTAACGTAGTCCGCGTGACCTGGACAGTCCACGTGTGCGTAGTGACGGTTAGCTGTTTCATATTCGATATGAGAAGTGTTGATCGTGATTCCACGCTCTTTCTCTTCTGGTGCGTTATCGATTTCTGCATATGATTGTGCCGCTTGGCCACCAAAGCCTTGTTTAGCTAATACAGTTGCGATTGCAGCTGATAAAGTTGTTTTACCGTGGTCAACGTGTCCTAAAGTACCAATGTTAACGTGCGGTTTTGAACGGTCAAATTTTTCTTTTCCCATTTTAGTTATATCCTCCTAAGATTTAAATTCTTCTGTTATAGATTTAAAAGTAAACCTATCAAATTAATTATACCGAGTTACTAAACTAATTTCAATCCTTAGCTTACCAACTCGGTAAAAGTGAAGCTTGTGCTTTTAGCTTGATGCTAAAAATTAAGCGTCTGTTTTACCACCGTATTGTTTGATGATATCTTCAGCGATTGATTTTGGCACATCTTCATAGTGATCAAATTGCATTGAGAAAGTTCCGCGTCCTTGAGTAGATGAACGCAATGTTGTTGCGTATCCAAACATTTCTGATAACGGAATTAATGACTTAACAATTTGTGCGTTACCACGTGCTTGCGTACCTTCGATACGTCCACGACGTGAGCTAACGTGTCCCATAACATCTCCTAAATATTCTTCAGGAACTGTTACTTCTACAGCCATCATTGGCTCTAAGATAGTTGGGTTAGCTTTTTTAGCAGCGTTACGTAAAGCTAGTGATGCAGCAACCTTGAAGGCTGTCTCAGATGAATCGACATCGTGATATGATCCATCAAACAATCTAGCTTTAATGTCTACTAATGGGAATCCAGCTAATACACCATTTGCTAAAGAGTCTTTTAGACCTGCTTCAACTGCTGGGATGTATTCACGAGGAACCACACCACCGACAATAGCGTTTTCGAATTCGAAGCCTTTTCCTTCTTCGTTTGGTGAGAACTCAATCCAAACGTGTCCGTATTGACCTTTACCACCAGATTGACGAACGAATTTACCTTCAGCTTCAGTTGACGCACGGAATGTTTCACGGTATGAAACTTGTGGTGCACCTACAGTAGCAGAAACTTTAAATTCACGTTTTAAACGGTCAACGATGATATCTAAGTGTAATTCACCCATACCAGCGATGATTGTTTGTCCAGTTTCGTGATCAGTTGATGCACGGAAAGTTGGATCTTCTTCTGCAAGTTTTTGTAATGCAATACCCATTTTATCTTGGTCAGCTTTTGAATCTGGTTCAATAGCGACTTCAATAACTGGTTCTGGGAATTCCATTGACTCTAAGATTACAGAATCTTTTTCGTCACATAAAGTATCACCAGTTGTCGTGTTTTTCAAACCTACAGCTGCAGCGATATCACCAGAGAATACTTCTGGAATCTCTTTACGAGAGTTCGCATGCATTTGTAAGATACGTCCAACACGTTCACGGTTATCTTTAGTTGCGTTTTTAATGTATGATCCAGCTTTTAAAGTACCAGAATATACACGGAAGAACGTTAAACGTCCTACGAATGGGTCAGTCATCACTTTAAATGCTAAAGCCGAGAACGGCTCGTTATCATCAGCGTGACGTTCGATTGCTTCACCAGTAGATGCATCGATACCTTTAATAGATTCGATATCAGTAGGTGCTGGTAAGTAATCGACAACTCCGTTTAATAGAAGTTGAACACCTTTGTTTTTGAATGAAGATCCACAGAATACTGGGAACATTTCTACAGCTAAAGTCGCTTTACGGATTCCAGCAGTCAGTGTTTCAGCATCTACTTCTTCACCTTCAAGGTAAGCCATCATAATGTCTTCATCAGTATCCGCTACTGCTTCAACTAATTTCATACGCCATTCTTCAGCTAACTCTTGCATGTCTTCAGGGATTGAAATTTCTTCAATATCTGTCCCTTCGTCATTGTTATATTTGTAAGCTTTCATTTCAACTAAGTCAATGATACCGTTGAATTGATCTTCAGCACCGATTGGTAATTGAACTGGGTGAGCATTTGCTTGTAAACGTTCGTGTAATGTACCAACTGAGTACAAGAAGTTCGCACCGACTTTATCCATCTTGTTAATGAAAACAATACGAGGTACACCATAAGTAGTTGCTTGACGCCAAACTGTTTCAGTTTGTGGTTCAACACCAGACTGAGCGTCAAGTAATGTTACCGCACCGTCAAGTACACGTAATGAACGTTCTACTTCTACAGTAAAGTCCACGTGACCTGGTGTATCGATGATGTTTACGCGGTGGTTATCCCATTCTGCAGTTGTTGCTGCTGATGTGATTGTAATCCCACGTTCTTGTTCTTGTTCCATCCAGTCCATTTGTGACGCACCTTCGTGAGTTTCACCAATTTTATGGATACGACCTGTATAATATAAGATACGTTCTGTTGTCGTTGTCTTACCAGCGTCGATATGGGCCATGATACCGATATTACGAGTTTTCTCAAGAGAAAATTCTCTTTTTGCCATCTATGTTTCCCCTCTTTCATATAGTGAATAGATGTTTAGCAACGATATATGTCAGCTGGTCAAACCAACTGACATAACCATTATAAATCTTACCAACGGTAATGAGCAAATGCTTTGTTAGCTTCTGCCATTTTATGCATATCTTCACGTTTCTTAACAGATGCTCCAGTGTTGTTAGCAGCATCCATAATTTCGCGAGCTAAACGAGTTTCCATTGTTTTTTCTCCACGAAGACGTGAGTAGCTTACTAACCAACGAGTAGCTAGTGTAGTACGACGCTCTGGACGAACTTCAACAGGAACTTGGTAGTTAGAACCCCCTACACGGCGAGCTTTAACTTCTAATAGTGGCATAATGTTTTCAATTGCTTGTTCAAAGACTTCAATTGGTTCGTTACCAGTTTGTTCTTTGATAATGTCAAATGCTGAATATAAAATCGTAGCAGCTTTACCACGTTTACCATCAACCATTAAACGGTTAATTGTACGTGTTACTAACTTCGAATTGTAAAGTGGATCTGGCAAAACTTCACGTTTTGTTACGGGACCTTTACGAGGCATTCAAATTCCTCCTTTCATGTTTATAATAGAATTATTTATTTTATATAATATATTGAACCTGAGCTTAAGCTTTAGGTTTCTTAGTACCGTATTTAGAACGGCTTTGTTTACGTTCGTTAACTCCAGCTGTATCTAAAGCACCACGTACGATATGGTAACGTACCCCTGGTAAGTCTTTCACACGTCCACCACGAATTAAAACAACACTATGTTCTTGTAGGTTGTGTCCAATTCCTGGGATATATGCAGTTACTTCCATTAAGTTCGATAAACGAACACGTGCATATTTACGTAAAGCAGAGTTAGGTTTTTTAGGTGTCATAGTTCCCACACGAGTACATACCCCACGTTTTTGTGGAGACATTGTGTTTGTTTGGGCTCTCTTGAAGCTGTTATAACCTTTGTTTAAAGCTGGTGAATTCGATTTAGTCAATTTTGACTTACGCGGTTTGTTCACTAGTTGGTTAATAGTAGGCATTAAATGTCCTCCTCCCTTGTATTCAATCTTAGTCCACACATCCAAGTGTGTCATTTTTGTATAAAATCCAACCGCGATGCATAAGCATCACGATTCTGGGTGAGTCTATAGCAGTCAGCACGACTGTGAAACAGGAATCTGTCAATAAAAAACACCTTAGTCATAATAGCACGCACTTTTGCTAACGTCAACCTTTGATAATGCATTTTATGAATTCTAATTAAATTATCATTTATCCCCATAAAATTAAAGGAGATAGCTACAAAACATCGCCATCTCCTCAGTATTATTTGTTTGCGTCTTATGCGTCCGCGTTGATATGATCAAATTTTTCTGGTTCTTCTTCAAATTTTTTCACAACGTAAGAACAGCTCGCTTTAATTTTCTTGCCTTGTGCTTCCATCTCTTCGACTAAGCGATCTAATAACTTACCTGCAGCTCCTTGGCCGCGTAAAGCTGGAGACACAAAAGTGTGATCAGCAACAACTACCTTTGGATCATCTGTTAAACTAAATGTTATTTCAGCTAACTTTTCACCATTCGCGTCACGATGGACAAACGCATTGTTTTCTCTAATTAATTCCACGTTATCTCCTCCTTATAATACATACGACACTTCATAAAGAGTATAACATAGATGATATCTATTCAAAAAAAATATGATTGAACGCACTTATTCTAGTGATTACGCATTGTTGGGAATAATAAAACATCACGAATTGATTGAGAGTCTGTTAACAACATAACCAATCGGTCAATTCCAATACCTAGTCCACCTGTTGGCGGCAATCCATATTCTAAAGCCTCAATAAAGTCTTCGTCTAATGGATGTGCTTCATCGTTTCCTGCATCTTTTTCACTTAACTGCGCTTCGAAACGTTCACGTTGATCAATCGGATCTGTCAACTCTGTAAATGCGTTCGCATACTCATGACCTACAATAAATAATTCGAATCGGTCAGTAAAGCGAGGGTCTTGGTCATTTTTACGTGCTAATGGAGAAATTTCAACTGGATGTCCATAAACAAACGTTGGTTGAACAATTGAATCTTCACATTTTTCTTCAAAGAAATTATTAATCACATGACCTACAGTGTTATCGTGAGGATTTAAGTAAACACCATGGTCTTTGGCTAATGCTTTAGCTATTTCAAAGTCCATTTCTGGCCAGAAATCTACACCAGTTTCTTCTTTAATAATGTCTACCATGTGAACACGACGCCATGGAGAACCTAAATCCACAACTTTATCAGCATAATTAACTTGACTTGTGCCTAATGCTCTTTCAGCTACAGTACGGATCATTTCTTCAATTAAATCCATAACGTCTGTATACACCGAGTAAGCAGTATAGGCTTCTAACATCGTAAATTCTGGGTTATGCGTTGTATCAATCCCTTCATTACGGAAGACACGGCCAATTTCATAAACTTTTTCCATGCCACCTACTACTAATCGTTTTAAGTGTAGCTCTAAAGCGATTCGCATATAAAGCTCCATATCTAGAGCATTATGATGGGTAATGAAAGGACGAGCAGATGCGCCACCTGCTAAGTTATGCAAAGTAGGGGTTTCTACTTCTAAATACCCTTTATCATCTAAAAACTTACGGATTTCACGGATGATTTTCGAACGATTGACAAAACGATCAAAACTTTCACCGTTACTGATCAAATCTAAGTAACGTTGACGGTAACGTTGCTCAACATTCGTTAGACCATGATATTTATCCGGTAATGGGCGCAATGCTTTGGTCAATGGTTTGAAGTCACTTGCCCAAATTGAAAGTTCTCCAGTATTTGTTTTGAACAATTTACCTGTCATTCCAACGATATCGCCTAAGTCAGCGGTTGTCCACCAACTATATTGTTCTTCGCCAATGCCATCTTTACGAACATACAGTTGAATACGGCCCTTCATATCTTGAATGTGAGCAAAGCCGGCTTTGCCTTTACCTCGTTTTGATACGATACGTCCCGCTACCGAAACGATAATTGGCTCTGCCGCTTCTAACTCCGCCTTATCCATCGAGTCATACTCAGCAAGCAAATCAGCTGACAAATGGCTTTTTTCAAAGCCAATGTCGAATGGGTTTATATTGGCCTCAGCCATCGCTTGCATCTTCTCGCGACGCACGATCAACTGATCATTTAGTTCTTGTTCAGTTTCATGTTGATGATTATCTGTCATCCATTTCACTCCTCACTTAATCTTTACACATTGCATATTTTAACTGAAAACATCATAAAAGTCATTGAAAGAAAGAATTTATCTCCAGACTTCAATTGTTTACTCTATCTACCTTAAAATTAGTCAGCGATCTCTTTATCCACTAAGATCGCTTCTAGATCTTCTTCAGAAAATTGATAATGGTTATTACAATAGTGACATACCGTTTCAGCACCATGATCCTCGATAATCATCTCTTCAATTTCCTTACGGCCAATTAACTTTAATCCTTCAGTAAAACGTTCTTTACTACATGAACATAAAAATTTAACATCTTGGTAGGCAAGTATTTCTGAATTATTCTCTCCTACTAGGAGATCTAATAATGATTCAATGCTTTCGGCTTCTTCTAATTTATCAGAAAAACGCCCAAGTGATCCGATACGCTCTTCAATAGCAGTAATCGTTTCTTCTGTTGCACCTGGCATTACTTGAATCATAAAACCGCCTGCTGCAGCTACCGATTCATCGGGATTTACTAACACACTTAAACCAATCGCTGATGGCGTTTGCTCAGAGACTGCCATATAGTAGGTAAAATCTTCTGCTAACTCACCACTAATTAAAGGCACTTGTCCTGAAAAGGGTTCGCTATCGCCGATGTATTTACGAACAATCAATGAACCTGGCAAGCCAACAGCAGCAGCTACGTCTAGTTTACCTTGATCATTTAATTCTAAAGCAACTTCTGGATTGGTTACATAACCACGAACATGACCATACGCATCACCATCTGTCACAACGCGACCAACCGGCCCTTCCCCAATAATTTCAACACTTAAACGATCTGTCCCTTTTAAGTTTGCTGATAGTAACGCAGTCGCCGCTAATGTACGACCTAAGACAGCCGTTGCTGTATGCCAAGTTTGATGTCTTTCGCGTGCTTCGTTCACTGTTTTAGTTGCATCTAATACAAATACTCTTACTTGACCATCATAGGCTAATGCTTTTAATAATTGATCTGTCATTTTATATACTCTCCTTTAACATTCCAAAGTCTTATATATCTTACTCAAAAACTCCTTTGATTGAAAGACTACAGTCTCAATCAAGGATATATTTAGCAAAATAAAATCGAACAACATCTAAGCAAATTACTCAGCTTGGATGTAGTTCGATTTAAAATATCTTATGCTTGTGAATCAGAATCGCTTTCAGTCAATCCTTCTGACTCTTCACGTTTGGCTAGCTCTTCATCCGTTGATTTCTCTAATGCTTCTTCAAAAGTATCAGCTTTTTCAACTGGTTCATCAACTTTTTCTACGTCAGTCGGCATTTGGCCTGTTTCAAATAAAGCTTTGATTTGGCGTTTGTCCAACGTTTCGATTTCTAATAATTTTTCAGCAATGATTTCTAGCTGGTCACGATGTTGATTGATAATGTCATGTGCTTCTGTATGAGCTTTCTCAATGATTTTACGAACTTCCTTATCAATTTCATAAGCAACCTGTTCTGAATAAGCTGGACGTTGTCCATAATCACGTCCAATAAACACCTTGCCGTTACCTTCGTATTGGATTGGCCCAAGTAAGTCAGACATTCCATATTCAGTTACCATGCTACGTGCAATTTGAGTTGCTTGTTGGAAGTCATTACTTGCCCCAGTAGACTGAGAACCAAAGACTATTTCTTCCGCCACTCGCCCACCAAGTAAACCAACGATTTGCTCGTATAGCTCTACTTTAGTGACGATAAAACTATCTTCTCTAGGAAGCATAATCGCATAACCACCGGCACGACCACGAGGAACGATTGTCACTTTATGGACGATTCGAGCATCACTCAAGACCATTCCTACTACTGTATGACCAGCCTCATGGAAAGCAATCGTACGACGCTGCTTAACAGAGATAACCGAGTCCCTTTTAGCAGGTCCTGCTATCACACGGTCATGCGCTTCATCAACGTCCTCAGCCGTAATAAATTTACGATCAAAACGAGCAGCAATCAATGCAGACTCATTTAATAAGTTTTCTAAGTCAGCACCAGAAAAGCCTGGTGTTTGTTGAGCAATGACTTTCAAGTCCACATCTGGCCCAAATTTCTTATTACGTGCATGTACATGCAAGATAGCTTCACGGCCTTTAACATCTGGATTACCGACTAAAATTTGACGGTCAAATCGACCTGGTCTTAATAAGGCCGGATCTAAGACATCTGAACGGTTCGTTGCTGCAATGACAATAACACCTTCATTACCTTCGAAACCATCCATTTCAACTAGTAACTGGTTTAACGTTTGCTCACGTTCATCGTGACCTCCGCCCATTCCAGCTCCACGTTGGCGACCTACTGCATCAATCTCATCGATAAAGATAATAGCTGGTGCACTTTTCTTGGCATTTTCAAATAAATCACGCACACGACTTGCACCGACCCCGACGAACATTTCAACGAACTCAGAACCTGAGATACTATAAAATGGTACACCGGCTTCCCCAGCAACAGCTTTTGCAAGTAATGTTTTACCAGTTCCTGGAGGTCCCTCTAGGAGAACACCTGCTGGAATTCTAGCTCCGAGTGCTGTAAAGCGTTTCGGGTCTTTTAAGAATTCAACCACTTCAACTAATTCTTGCTTCTCTTCTTCAGCTCCAGCCACGTCTTCAAAGCGGACTTTAACTTTTTGTTTCGAAACATCTTTTGATTTCGATTTACCAAAGTTCATCACACCTTTACCACCGCCGCCACCACCTTGCTGCATCATTGAATACATCAAGAAGAAAGCTGGTATCATTAAAATTAAGAAAGGTAAGAAACTCAACCACAAGCCTGTGCTTGATTCTGGAACAGTATCCATTTTAGTTTCAGTTTGTAGCGCTAATTGGGTCACGCGCTCAAGTGTCGCATCATTGCCTAATACTTCAGTTTCAAAACGACGTTCTGTATCTGAACTTTGGAAAATTTGCACTAAATTCTCTTCTTCTTCATTCACCGTTGTTGATGAATCATACGTCCCTTTAATATGATAGACTCCCGAACCAATTTGAACTTCAAATTCATTGAAGGCCCCTTGTTCTAACTCTGTCATAAATTCAGATGATGATATTTCTTTAGTTTGATTATTTAAACCGAAATCTCCTGAAATCATTTGGAAAATTCCTGCAATTGCAAGAAATGCAAGTATATAGAAGAGCGTTCCTCTGAATACATTGCGATTACGATTCGGATTTGGATTTTGCATTAGATATATCTCCTCCTTATCTGTGTATTATATATCTTATTAATCATACCATAATTTGAATAATTTTTGCTACTCTTCTGGTTCAGTATAAATCTCTGGTTTTAATACACCAATGTAAGGTAAATTACGGTATTTTTGTTTATAGTCTAAGCCGTACCCAACAACGAATGCATTAGGTACTTCTATTCCAACGAAATCTGGCACTAAATCTGGAATGATTCGGCGTTCTGGTTTATCTAATAAAGTAACAACTTTAACCGATTTCGCTTTACGATAACGTAATAATTCAACTAAATAGTTTAATGTACGTCCTGTATCGATGATATCTTCCACGATTAAAAAGTCGCGTCCTTCAACACGCGTATCCAAGTCTTTGACAATTTTTACTTCTCCTGAAGAAACAAACCCTTCTCCATAACTGGACACGTCCATAAAGTCGATTTCCAAATAGCAGTCCATTTCACGAATGATATCCGCCATAAACAATGCTGCTCCACGCAGTATTCCAACGACAACAACTTCTTTATCTTGGTACTCTTGTGTTAATTGTTGTCCCAGTCTTTTGATAGCTACTTGTAGCTCCTCTTCTGAAACAAGAACTTCTTCAATGTCATTTTCTAGCATTCAGCTTCTCCTTTAAATCAACCTAGTAGTGTTGTAACAAGTTGCATTGTAACATATTAATCCTTTATTTTCTTACTTTTCTGCATAAAAAGATATGTGTAATTGTATCAGTTTGCTGAGGTTGATACAATCCAGAATACTTTAATGGAATCAACCAAACGATTTGATGGTCTTTTGTACATAATAGCCACATCGCATCTCGTTGATTAGCGGGTATTTTGTTATCAATCATCACGCGTGAAATTTTCTTATGAAAAGAAGGTTGTCCATTCTGAATAACAAGCATCTCATCCCCATCTTGACGATGTCTTAAGTAGAAGTTCGATACATCTGTTCCGGTTAAATCTAGGGCCAATATATGCTCTGCTTCGTTTTTCATACGCATCGTGACTTGATCTGCCTCAAAAACAGCTAATTCCTCATCTTCCGACAAACGATACCACTTATTGACTTCTTCAAGCTGAATTTCACTCTTTTTAGGTATTGAAGCAATAAAATCATGTGGTTGGATATGCACAAAATCGTATTGGCGAATAGCAAGCCAACCTGCACCCAACATAACTTCTGCATTAGGTTCTGTCTCATTCATAAGCAATTGATAAACCTGATCCAACATCGCCTTATTATAGTTGGGCACATCTTCTACTAAGCGTTCTTCAAAGAAAACCGATAAATAAGTTTTCAATTTATATGAGCTGAGGGCCCGAAGTGCCGGTACATATAATATCCAATGACCTTGTTCCGTCCTCATGAGTAACTCTGGCTCTATGGCTAAGTAATCATGAAAATGTGTTAAATAACTTGCTTGATACTGCTCTTGCAAGGCTAACATATTATTAAGAAATCTCGGGTTTTCATTTTCAAACAGCGGCACGATTTGATGTCTAATGCGATTACGTAAAAACTTATGACTATCATTTGTCGCATCTTCAATAAATTCAACTTGCTGCTCCTGCGCATAGTCGTATAATTCTTGTTTCGGTATAGAAATCAACGGTCTCATAATATTGGTTAGAACAGCATGTCGGTGTTGATCCGTTAGAATCCGTCGATAATTTGCTGGTATCCCTCGACTGCCCTTGATCGATGTGCCTCTTAAGAGTCGCATCAAAAATGTTTCGACCGTATCATTTAAATGATGAGCCGTCATCAAGGCGTCAGCTTCACTTCCTTTTAATACATCGGCAAAAAACTGATAACGCGCATCCCTTGCTGCAGCTTCCACGTTTGCGTCTGCCGGATGATCCCAAGTACCTACAAAGTAAGTAAAACCATGTTGTTCTGCATACTGCTTAACCAAAGCTTGCTCAGTTGCATGAATCTCCGGTGAGCGCAGTTGATGATTAAAGTGAGCAACGATAATTTCTTTCGTTCTATATTCTTGGAGCTTAACTAACTCACTCATAATATGCAGTAAAACCATGGAGTCTACACCGCCAGAGACGGCTAGAACAATTTTCCGTGAGGTTCCCCATTCGGACCATGACTCAAGTTGTTGTTTGACCTGTCTAAGTAAAGCCTCCATCATAAATTCTCCTAAACTAACTATTTAATAGGCATATTATACCGTTTAATCCGCTCTTAATGCTATAGCGGCATCTTTTTTTGCAGCCATTCTTGCCGGAATGTGTCCACCCAGAACTGTTAAGAGTGTTGAACTCACAATTAATAGAAGTCCGTGAACCGGATCAAGACGTGCAACGTCTTTCAAGCCAGAGAAGTTTTCTAATAGCATATTGATTGGAATCGTTGCCAGATAAGCAATTGAAACACCTAATACACCAGAGGCAATCCCAAGAATAAAGGTTTCCGCATCAAACACTCGTGTAATATCCTTTTTACGCGCCCCTAAAGCTTTCAAGACACCAATTTCTTTCGTACGTTCTAATACGGAGGTATAGGTAATGATACCAATCATAATCATACTCGTTACAAGCGAAATACCTGCAAAGGCTACGAGTACATACGTTGTTGCATCCATTAAACCACCTGTTAATTCCGTCATCGTTCCAGCTAAATCAGAGTAAATAATTCTATCTTCGGTTGACTTACCTTCGTTATAAGCGTCTAAGTAGGTAATGATTTCATCTTTGGTTTCATAGTTTTTTGGATAAATTTGCACACTTGTTGGAATCGCATTACCACCAAGAACGCTCAATAACATTTCACGGCTATGGCCATCTATTGTTTCACCACTTAGACTATTAACGTCACTTGCTTCTTGGGCGACAACAATTGCGGATTGACGATTTTGGTCAATAAATTCTGCTAATAAATCTTCTGAGTAAGCAATTCCTGGCGCAAGAATCGCCATTTTTGCATCGGCTTTCGCTCTGACAATCCCATTGATCCTTAACTCTTGATTATCACTTGCTTTATAGATAGTCGCTAAGTCTTGATTTGGAATAAAGTGACCCGTTGGTAATTCAGTATAAAAATCATCATTATTGACTAAAGTCACTGTCGTGCCGAGGAGTTCTTCAAAATCTAATTCCTCTTCTGGATCGATAGACAAGCCAAGATTACGTAATGCATTGTAGTTCGTTTGGTTGTTACTATCTACTACCAATACAACATCGTGCGCAGTCGTTGGAAACTCTCCTGCCAACAAATCATAATTATCAACTAACACGGGACTGTTGCCTTCAACATCAGTTGGAATAACGGGTGTTGAAACACCTAACAAAGATGTCATGTCGGCTGCATTCGGTAAGCCTGTTTCTGTTTGAGGGGCATTCGAAAAGACTACTGATTGAACCTCACCGTCTACCTCACGAAGAAGATTTAATTTAAGGGGACGATTAAAGCCCACTGCTTGAATCAAGTTGGGATCAATCTCATTGATGTAATCTACATAAGCTTCATCAAGAGGATTAATGTGTTGAACTTGATCTTGAATATGTTCTTTAGCAATCAATAGTTGCGTATCAGGGTAATCACCATCTGTCGTTCCTAATGGACTTTCAACATTCGTCGGTTGAGTAGAGGCCACTCGTGACATTGAAATTGGAAAAGCTGATACTGTTTCTGCTTGAGTGGAGTCGATTTGATGTTGAAAACCTGTTGATAAGGACAGAACAATCGCAATACTTATGATACCAATACTTGAAGCGAAGGCTGTTAAGAATGTTCGGCCTTTTTTCGTTCGGAGGTTATTAAATGATAAATTTAAAGCCGTCAAGAAACTCATTTGAGTTTTCTTTAATTGAAAACGATTATCTTTATCTGCTTCTTCATATGGTTTCGAGTCCGTGATTACTTTACCATCTGACAAGCGCACGATTCGACTGGCATATTCACGAGCCAATTCCGGATTATGCGTCACCATAATGACAAGTTTTTCTTCAGATAGTTCTTTGATTAAGTCCATAATTTGGACACTGGTCTCAGTATCCAAGGCTCCAGTCGGCTCATCACATAATAAGATGTCCGGGTCGTTAGCTAACGCTCGTGCGATGGCCACTCGTTGCATTTGTCCCCCTGATAATTGATTGGGTTTTTTATTCAAATGATCCTTCAAACCAACACGTTCGAGTGCATCGACTGCCCTTTGATGTTTTTCATCCTTTGAGACACCACTTAAGGTCATGCCCAATTTCACATTGTCTAAGATCCCTAAGTGACTGATTAAATTGTAGCTTTGGAAAACAAAGCCAATAGAGTTATTTCGATAAGCATCCCATTCAGAATCTTTAAAAGCTTTTGTTGATTGACCATTAATGACAAGGTCTCCGCTATCATAATTGTCTAGTCCACCGATGACATTTAATAAGGTTGTTTTACCAGAGCCACTTGTTCCTAAAATTGCTACAAATTCTTTTTGACGAAACCCGATTGTTACATCGTCTAAGGCTTTAGTGACTGTTTCACCTACTGTATAATATTTTTTTACGTTTTTTAATTCTAACATGTTGCACCTCTTCATTTTACGTTCGATTTATTTCAGATTCCACTACAAAATACACAGTGTGATTTCCGTTCATATTCTGTGAATATAATTTACCTGTTTTAGTGTATAGTATATATATTAAGTCACTGTGAACAAATGGTTTTTTATTAACAATCAATTCATAATCGCTTGCTAATATAAACCAAACAAGGAGGAGTCAGTATGAATAAAATTCTTATCATCGAAGATAATGACAATTTAGCTCGCATTTATAAATCAATGCTCACCAAAAATTATTTCGATGTCTTCATTACATCAGATGGACAGCAAGCCCTAGATTTACTCGAAAGAATCCATGTCGATTTAATCATTAGCGATGTGATGATGCCTAATATGGACGGTTTTGAGTTTGCAGCCTTGATGCGCGATACTGGATTTGACGTTCCTATTCTGATGATTACTGCGCGTGATTCACTGGACGATAAGAAACGTGGCTTCAAAATTGGCGTTGACGATTACATGGTCAAGCCGATCGACCTTGATGAAATGGTCTTAAGAGTGGAGGCTCTGCTACGTCGGGCAAAGATTGCACACACCAAACAATTGAAAGTAAAGCAGACGACGCTCGACCAGATGAGTTACACGATTGCTTATCTCGATCAACAGTTAACGCTACCTCAAAAAGAATTCCAATTATTATATAAACTGCTTTCCTACCCAGACAAAATATTTACACGCCAACAATTGATGGATGAAATTTGGG
The DNA here is from genome assembly GCF_052116145.1 of Fundicoccus sp. Sow4_F4. NCBI lineage: Bacteria > Bacillati > Bacillota > Bacilli > Lactobacillales > Aerococcaceae > Fundicoccus > Fundicoccus sp. Sow4_F4. Next base: position 16,508 of record NZ_JBQKLQ010000012.1, read on the forward strand.
GCTTAGATTCCGATACCGACGAGAGAACCATCGATGTACACATCAAACGTTTACGTGATCGTTTCGACAATAATACTGATTTCGAAATCGTGACCGTTCGCGGTCTTGGCTATAAAGCGGTCGTGAGCTAATGAAAAACATAGTCTATGGTAAAATGCGCTTCCACTTTGCAATTATAACATGCATTGCAACTTTTATTTCTTTGACGATTTTTACCACTGTATTGTTTGTATTGAATAGTTATTTTCAGTGGAATTTAGCCTTAAGTGGTCGTTTTTATATTCTAGTTTTCTTAATTATTATGAGTGGCATGATTTCGGCTTTGATCACGACTTATGTTGGGCTCCAAATTATTCAACCTATCGAAACCTTGCGTGATAATATGACGAAAGTTTCTGGGGGTAATTTTTCAATTCAGTTAGACACACAACACAAGATTGATGAAGTGAGTCAGCTATTCAATGATTTTAATTTAATGGTTCATGAACTCGACGGGATTAATGCTTTACAAAACGATTTTGTCTCTACCGTCTCCCACGAATTTAAAACACCTTTAGCTGCCATTCAAGGTTATGCTCAGCTTTTACAAGATCCTGACTTAGACCCTGATACACAAAAAGATTTAACGTCTCGTCTAATTGCTGCTACTCAACAATTAACACAGTTAACGGATAATATTCTGAAACTAACCAAAATTGAGCATCAAGGAATCAGTATTGAGCGCAAACCGATTCGTTTAGACGAACAAATCCGACAGGCGATTCTTTATTTGCAACCCCGTTGGGAAGAAAAAGGGATTACATTCAATATCATGCTAGAACGCTTAAGTTTTATCGGTAATGAAGAGTTGCTTCAACAAGTGTGGACCAATATTATCGATAATGCGATTAAGTATAATCGCACTAATGGAGAAATTACTATATCACAGCAGCCCTCTCCAGACGGTCGTGTGCAAATTTTCATTGCAGATACAGGTGTTGGGATGTCGAACGATACACTCAATAAAGCGTTCGATAAATTTTACCAAGCCGATAGTAGCCGCTTAAACTCTGGTAATGGATTAGGCTTATCATTGGTTAAACAAATTCTTCATTTGCATAAGGCTGAGATTCACTATACGAGTCAACTAGGTGAAGGGACAACCGCTAGAATTACCTTACCTGCTGATAAGTAAAGGAACTTTTACTGATGACATTTTTTTGATCTCCACCCCACTTTTGATGGGATGGAGATTTTTTTAGGTGATGATGCCTTTCAGGCGGGAATCACCCCCTTGGTTCTAGCAGGAAATTCTAGCGGCACTTTACCTATCCCATTGAAACTCTCCTAACATATAAACAAGCGCTAACCTGTGGTACTCCATTTGCTTCGTCTGGTTAACGATAAAATTAGAGGACTTAGCGCATTGAATAAAGCCTGTAATTCCTTACGGTTTTATTACTTTGAGTGAACGTTTTATTTTTAACAGGTCGACTAGACCCGCGAGTTAAACACTAAAATATACAAGCTAGATATGGGGGGATTAAAGCGATTATCTTCCTATATTTAGACGCGCTTCCAAATAAGCACCTTAAACTTAGAAGCCCTTATAAGACAAAAAAAGTGCCAAAGAGACAAATCACACAGTCTCTTTGACACGATAAAATTAACCACTCAGTAAATCCACGTTCCATTACTCACTTGTCGTAAAATAATTTTCTAAGCCTTTAGTAATCGATTTCGCGATACTCTTTTGATACTCATGACTAAAAATCACTTCTACATCATAATAATTACTAATATAACCGAGCTCCAATAGGATACTCGGTCGAGTATTCTCACGCAGAACATGATAATTCCCAAACATTATACCGAGATTTTCTAATTCTTGGTTATCCAATTCTTGATTCACAGCTTCCGCTAGAGTCTTGTCTGTTTGATGATAATAATAAGTGCTTGTACCAGACCAATAAGAATCTTCTGAACCATCAATATGTAAGCTAATAAATAAATCGACTTCATTCACATTACTGGCTTCAGTTCGTTCGATCAATTCCACATAATGATCTTCGTCACGTGTCATTAAAACGGTAGCCCCTTTAGCTTCCAATTGTTTCTTTATTTCCAAGGCTAATTCCAAAGTAGCCACCTTCTCCTCAGCCATACTATCCCAACTGAGTGCTCCCGTATCTACACCACCATGTCCTGGATCCAACATAATTGACGCTTTAGACAACTGTGAGATAATGGGGCCTTCAAGTCTCCCTACAGAAAATGTGTTCACAGCCACTCGATCGGAATCTACATAACCACGTTCACCCTCTGAACTTTCAATCAAATAGAAATCATCATCTTTGTGCTTTGCTAGCTCACCAACTAAGGAGAACACCTCACCAGGCATGGCACGATAAAGAACTTGGGAATAAGTTGACTCTTCTTCATATAATGGCTCATTAGCAAATTGGATGGTCACTTCTGGTTCAACCTCTAAACGTGCAGCAGCAATCGCTTCCGGATCATACGCACGCAACTTTTCAAACCTGTATGCTTCATTATGAGCTAATGCTCTTTCTTCTGGCACTAAATTCACTAATCGTGTGGGAATATAACCTTTTGTTTCCAACTCAGTTGAATCTTCATCAGTTAGTTCTTCTGAAGTGAGCTGCACACTCAACCAACCTTCGGCCTCTTGACTAACCAATAAATAGCTTCCTGCCACAATTGTCGTAACTAAAGGGCCAGATTCCTCTCTTTCACCATAGACTGGTGTGTCAATTAGTAATTGAGCCGCAATAGCTTGATCATTTATTAGCGTCCTATTATCTAAAAACCAAATGGGTAACCAGCCCTCTTGTTGATTTTCAGTACGTACTCGCGCCCAACCATTCCGTTCTTCTAGCAGTCTTACTTTAGTACTGCTCGTCAATTCACCTATACTTTCAGCTAATGTATCCGGTGAGTTTCTTAAAACCACTTGTTCGCGTTCAATGGTCACCTGCTGTTTCGGCCAGTAACTAACAGCTACCACCAAAGCGAGCAAGACGACACAAACACCGATGACAATCGGTACGATTTTAAATTGAGGTTGTTTCCTTTTTTTTCTAAACATATTTATAATTCTCCCCACAAACAGAGTTCCCTGTGTGTATATTCTTCTCGCACCTCGAACGTTCCGTTCGCTTTAACTACCCAAACCAAAGTTCCTGAGCTTATAAACAACCACAAGCCCTCTCTATTTTCCATCATCAGTTTGACATTGTTCGGTGTCGCATCATTCACAACCATCCGATGAATAGTGGATGCCCCTAACTATTTATATATCTTACTATTTAATTCTCTTATCGCCAACTACATTCGACAAAATGACCGTACTATTAGATAAAATACCAAAACAAAATGCGCTTAAGCATGAGATTTTCTCAGGCACTAAGCGCATCGATTAAATATTCAAATTAATTAGCTACGACGACCGCCACGTCCGCCACGTTTTCCTTCCGTATTGCGTCTTAATGACGACAAACGATCTTCACTATCTTTCAGGAATCCACTCATTAGCGAGTCAAAATCTCCCTCTTTTTTAGGTGAGTTATTTTGATTTGGCGTGTATGATGAACGAGATGGAGCAGCACTGCTTTTATTGAATCTTGGTGCTTGATCAGATTGCGGTTGTTTATTATACTTACGATCATTCTCTTTATTAAAGGCAGGTTTTGGTCTACCAGTTGTTTCTGGTTTAGCTTGCTCGTTAGCTTGACGTAACGATAAACTAATTTTACCATCAGCTGCAATCGTTAATACCTTTACTTCGACTTCCTGACCTACAGTTAATACAGTGTTGATGTCTTTAATGTACGAATCTGAAATTTCACTAATATGAATTAACCCTGTTTTATTATCAGGCAATGAAACAAATGCTCCAAAATGTGTAATCCCAGTGACTTTACCCGCAACTTTTTGACCTACTTCAAATGACATAAAAAATATGTTCCTCCTAAAATATTATACGGTTGTCAAACCGTTACGCTGATTACCAGCATTAAAACCAAATTAAACTAACCAATCGACTGGCACTTATTTATTCAGAGCCATCATCATCTACAGCTGGATCAGTGACCGACTTATTCTGAAACAAGTCAGTATCCGCTTGCGAATCTGCATCGCCTAAATCAAAAATAATTTCTCCAGGTTTTGCATAATAATAATCGCGTCGTGCAATTTCAGCTAAATATTCAGGGTCTTGCAATCTCAAGTACTCTTGTTGAACTGCCCGATTCTGTTGAACTGTTTGGTTATGCGCCTGCTGAGTTTGTTCGAAATTTCGTGCAACCTCAGTCGAATGGGACATCGTACGAAGCAAAGGAATACCTGCAAGCGCTAAGGCTGCAGCTCCTATAAATGCTAGTGCGATTTTGCGTCCCTTTTTAGGAGGTGACGGTTTGCTTTCAATAGGTTCAGCCATGCCTCGAAATTGCGGCTCTTGCACGCGATTACTAGGTCTTGCTCGATCACTTCTAAGTTGCTGAAATTCGAGCACTTTCCGTTCTGGAGTCTTAGACTCAACACGATAATTCATCCCACCCCTCCTTTACACTTATCGAGTTTACCATTAATTCAGGTACATTTCCATGTTATTGGACAAAATACTAGCCAAACTTAAGTAAGTCTAACTGAAACATAATATTTCGATAAAGTACAGCATGTTTCTCATACGAAAAAAGAAACTACTCAAGTTGAGTAGCTTCCAGTGAATTAATCATAAGGTGTGAAAGTGTTCGTGTCTTGCACACGTTCTTCAGACACAATGTTATACATACGTGCTGCGTCTTCTTTTTTCGTTGTATCAAGGATACGTACGATGTCAGCTACTAAAGTGCGGTTACCATAACGAATCGTTAATTGATCGCCTTCTTTCACCGTTGAACTAGATTTAGCCGTGATACCATTAATATCAATTCGACCTTGATCAGCCACTTCTTTGGCAACGCTACGACGCTTGATTAAACGTGATACTTTCAAAAATTTATCTAATCTCATTAAACTTCCTCCTTCTCTTGAAATCCCTCTTCTGTTTGCGTTTCTGGCGCCACAATTTCACTCGTATTAACAGTGAACTTGCGAACCATATCCAACCACTGATAACTTGGTTTCCCTTGAACAAGTAAAGAAACTTTCAGCTGTGTCCCTTCCATGCCGATTTCAGCACGCAACTTAATATCCTGCAAGGCTTCAAACACATTTGGCCCTTTCAGAATATCACTCGCGATTGGATTAAAGAATAGATGCACCCATTGACCTTGTTGCTTAATTAGGTTGACTCCTGACAGCAGTCCATAATGCTTAATCAAGGCAATATCTAATAAGTCAGCAACTTCGCTAGGAAATTCGCCAAAACGGTCAATCAACTGATCTTGTAAATTACGGTATTCTTCTTCGGAATCGATTTGTTGAATCGATTTATAGACAGATATTTTCTGTAACTCATCAGGAATGTAAGTACTTGGGATATAAGCATCCAACCCAATGTCCCATTCCATTTGTTGCGAGCTAGATTTACTTACGGGTGCTTTCCCACGTTTAATATCGACCGCCTCTTTCAACATTTGCGAGTACATATCAAAACCAACTGAGTCGATAAAGCCAGACTGCTGTTTCCCTAAAAGATTACCAGCTCCTCGAATGGATAAGTCACGCATCGCGATTTTAAAACCAGAACCGAGTTCTGTAAATTCGCGAATCGCTTGGAGACGCTTCTCACTTACTTCACTTAGTTGCTTGAACGGTTCATACATTAAGTAAGCATAGGCGATTCGGTTAGTACGTCCCACTCGCCCTCTTAATTGATACAGTGTTGATAGCCCCATGTGATCGGCATTATCAATAAACATCGTATTGGCGTTAGGAATATCCACACCCGTTTCGATAATCGTCGTGGTCACCAAGACATCATACTCACCTTGAATAAAATCGACTAAGACTGTTTCCAATTCCACTTCAGACATTTGCCCATGCGCCACTGCCACTCGTGCCTCAGGCACAAGTTGACTAATTTCATCCGCTCGTTGGAAAATAGTCGCTACGCGGTTGTGCAAGTAAAATACTTGGCCGCCTCGGGCTAATTCTCTTTCGATACCAGACATTACTGCCCCTTCATTTCTTTCCATCACATACGTTTGGACAGGATAACGGTTGCTAGGAGGCGTTTCAATTAAGGAAAGATCTCGCACTCCAATCATCGACATGTGTAAGGTTCTTGGAATGGGTGTCGCCGTTAAAGTCAAGACATCCACTTCCGATTTCAGTTGCTTCAAACGTTCTTTATGCTTCACTCCGAAACGTTGTTCTTCGTCGACAATTAATAAGCCTAAATCTTGGAATTCAATATCTTTAGACAACACACGGTGCGTTCCAACCACAATATTAACGGCGCCGTTTTTTAGTCCTTCTAACGTTTCATTCTGTTTCGACCTGGTCACGAATCGGCTTAGTAAGCCAATTTCAACAGGATACTCTGCAAAACGTTCGATTAAGGAATTATAATGTTGCTGGGCAAGGATTGTCGTAGGAACTAGGAATGCCACTTGCTTACCGTCCATTACAGCTTTAAAAATTGCTCGCATCGCAACTTCTGTTTTACCGTAACCGACGTCTCCGACAAGTAAACGGTCCATCGGCCGACTTTTCTCCATGTCTTTTTTTATTTCCATTGTACTACGTAATTGATCATCTGTTTCGACATAAGAAAAGGCATTCTCAAAATCTGTTTGTTCAGGTGTATCCTTGCCGAAAGCATAACCGACTTCTTGTTCTCGCTTGGCATATAGAGCAATCAGTTCATCGGCAATGTCTTCAATTTTAGCAGCAACTTTTTGCTTCGTTTTCGCCCAGTCCGACCCACCCAATTTATGGACTTTGGGTGTTTTCGATTCAGAGGCGACGTACTTTTGAATCATGTCAATTTGATCAACCGGAATTAATACACGCGCATTATTCTGATATTCAATTGCTAGTAAATCTCGGTGAACACCATTGATTTCAATTGTATCTAAACCGGTATATTGACCAATCCCGTGATTAGCATGCACGACATAATCACCAATATTTAATTCACTATAACTTTTAATTCGTTCCGCGTTCGAAAGATGTTGTTTTTTTATTTTTCGTTTTTTAACTTGGTTAAAGAGTTCTTTTTCAGTTAATACCACCCACTTGGCTAAAGGGAGTTCAAAACCACTCGACAAGCTACCAATGACAATGTTCACGACTGCGCTTTGAACTTCATCACCGTGTTGTATGATACTTGGTCTAATATTATACTCTTCGAACAGCTCAAGTGTTTTATCGGCTTGTTTTTGACTGCTGACCAAGACTTGAATGGTAGCTTTTTGTTTAAACCAGTGGTCTACTTCCGTTTTAATCAAAGGCATTTGGTTAAAAAACGGATTCATACTACGGTATTGAAAAGAATGAACCGCCTCAAATGTTAAGTTGCCTAAACCTTTTTGCAAGGTGACAAAATGCACACGAGGCAATTGAGTATGCTTCAATAAGTCAAAGGCACTCAAGTGAACAGTCAGCTTAGGTGGTAATTGACCTTTACTAACTTCTTGTTCTAACCAATACATGTCGTCATTCGTTGATTGTATTTCTGTTTGATTTATTTTCCCAAAATCATTAATCACAATGAGACAATTGGGGTTCAAGTAATCGATAAGTGACGTTCCTTGAGGGTCATAAAATTCCAAGTATGCTGACGAAAACATCAATGCTTCACCAGAGTTAAGCATTTCAAGTTGCTGTTGCATGCCTCTTTGGATAATTGTCACTAGGGTGTCATCTTCGATTTTTTCAATTACTTTGGCCGTATGCTTTTCAATTGCCTGACTAATGCTTTGTTGTTCCGTGATGCTAAAGAGGATATCTTTTGCAGGAATCAGGTCAAAGCTTTCTAAGTTTCGAATGGAGGTTTGTGTTTCGGCATCGAAATAGCGAATGGAATCCAATTCAATGTCAAAGAAATCCAACCGAACGGGATAATCACTGTTCAGTGGATAAAAGTCAACAATGCTTCCACGCACGCTATATTCTCCTGGAGTTTGCACCATTGGTTGGCGTGTATAACCGAAGTAACTTAATTTTTGTTCTAAGGCCATACGTTCCATTTCATCGCCCAACTCAAGATGGGTCATTTCATAGCGCCATTTATCAACAGGCGTTAGGCGTTTACGGATGCCTGCAACGGGCGATAGAATAATACAATCCTCACCACGTGATAAGGTATTGAGGACTTCGACCCGACGTGCCATATTGTCCATTGAAGCGTAGGAATATTCCAAAGCCAGTGATTCTTCAGCTGGGAATTGTAGAATTTTCACGCCAGGCAATAACTGAACTAAATCATCATAAAGTTGCGTCAGTTGGATTACGCTCGGTTCAACAATTAGTAATTGTTGAGGGCGCTGATGGTATAGCTGAGCTATCATCACCGAACGAGCACTAGCATCAAGTCCTGTGACTAGATGAGGCAACCCTTTAAGAGAAGCACTATTTATTTGTTTAATGGCGGGTTGAAATGCTGGTGTAAATAACTTCGATAGCATAATTGATAAACTCCTTATTTCTAATATGGGCTGTTACAAAGCCTTAATGGCGTCATAACAAACTCAAGGGAGGAGCTCAGCTAACTGACCCCCTCTAATGTATTATTTCCTTTGGTTATATGTGTTCATAATTTTCAAAAAATCTTTTCCATCTACCCAGTCATCCAGAGCATCTGCCGCTAGTTGACTTGCTTCATTGACTGAGTCCTGCTCTTCTGGTCTGAAAGTGGCGAGTACATGATCGACAACTTTCCAACCTCCCTGAGGTCGTCCTATGCCGACCCGAATACGTTTAAAATCTTGCGCGCCTAGCATTTGGATAATACTCTTTATCCCATTATGTCCACCGGCACTACCATTCTGACGCAAGCGAATCCGTCCAGGCTCCAAGTCTAAATCGTCATAAACAACGACAATATCTTCCATCGCTATGCCATAATAACTCATAAATGGCAGTAGCGCCTCACCCGAAAGGTTCATATAAGTAAAAGGCTTAAGCAAAAGCACTTTGTCTTGCGGATGACGCCAAATTGTATAATCCGCTTTAAATTTTTGGTCCATCATCGTCAAACCATGACGTGCCATCAAGGTATCAATCACATGAAATCCGATATTATGACGTGTGCCATCATAACGATTGCCTGGATTTCCTAAGCCAATAATTAATTTCACGCTTCCATCACCGTAACTTCCTTTTTCATTTCGTTGCCTATTATAACACAAACAACCTTCCCAAAGCCAAAATAGCACTCCAAATATAGAGCGGGAAAACTTTCGCAATTAGCTTAATATTTGTTATAATAAATTCATTACAATTCAAATATAAGGGAGTTACACAGAATGAATCACACACAAAGTTTTTCAAAACACAAAATAATTCTTGTAGGCGACGGCGCAGTTGGTTCTAGTTTCGCATACTCATTAGTAACGCAAAGTGTCGGCCGTGAATTAGGCATCATCGATGTCAATCACGATAAAGCAGAAGGTGATGCTTTAGACTTATCTAATGCTGTTCCATTCTATTCACCCAAATACATTTATGCCGCCGAATACGCTGACTGTGTCGATGCGGATGTTGTGGTTTTATGTGCGGGCGCTGCGCAAAAACCTGGCGAAACACGTCTTGATCTGGTTCATAAAAACTTGAAGATTTATCAAGACATCGTGGGTCAAATAGTAGCCTCAGGCTTTGATGGTATTTTCTTAGTGGCTGCTAACCCCGTGGATATCTTAACTTATGCCACTTGGAAATTTAGTGGTTTCCCGGCTGAACGCGTCATTGGTTCAGGAACATCCTTAGATACTTCACGTTTACGCCAAGAAGTAGCGACTTTAGTTGGGGTCGATGCACGTAACGTTCATGGTTATATTCTAGGTGAACATGGCGATACAGAATTCCCAGTCTGGTCTCACGCGAATATTGGGGGTCTACAGATTAATGAGTGGTTAAAGATCGACGATAGCACCACTGAAGAAGCCTTAGATAAAGTTTTCATCAAGGTACGTGACGCAGCCTATGAAATCATTTCGCGTAAGGGAGCTACTTATTACGGTATAGCCTCTGCCTTGACTCGTATTTGTCAGGCCATTTTTGAAGATCAAAAAGCCATTCTTCCTTTATCTGTTTACCTTGATGGTCAATTTGGCCAAGAAGATGTCTTTATCGGAGCACCAGCGATTATTGGCCGTCAAGGAATTGAGCGAATTATTGAGATTCCATTGAATGAGCTTGAAACAAAACAAATGAATCACTCTGCTTCTACACTGAAACAAGTGATTCAAGAGGGCTTCGCCCGCTTAGACAGCTAAGCTTTAAGAAAGGTACGTTATGTAGAATAGCCCTTGAGCGAATAGTGTATTCGCTTAAGGGTTATTTCTTTAGGTAGAGTTTTAGGTTTGATACAAGCTCCTCTTAAAAAAATGCAAAAAAAAACTAACATTCTGTGCAGACAGAATCTTAGTTATTTTTACTATATATAAATGATATCTATACGAATTCTAACTCAACCGAGTTAGTTAATACATCTTGATAACTAAAAGACACGCGACCGATTTTATTATGATCTTGATCTAGATCCACAATAAACACAGAACGGTAAGTTTCTTTTAAAATCCCCTTGCGTTCTTTCTTCTTCTTGCGACCCATCTGTACCGTAACAATAATCTCTTCTCCAACCTTGTCATCAAGCAATGATTTAATTTCTATTAAATCTTTTGGCATGGTATCACCTCACCTAATATTATACCATACCTTTTCAAAACAATCAATCTTATCATAGACAATGGACAGGTGCAAGTGTTAAACACCATTTCTTACGATATTTTAATACAAAATTGAAAACGCTTCATACAATTGTGCAAACTCGATAATTGTTAGTGATTCCGCACGACGAGAACCATCCAGTCCTACTTGATCCATTATCGCACGAACATCGTCCGCTGATACTTCGTCTGAAGTAAATGCTGCCTTTAAGTTATTCCAGATTGTTTTACGTCTCTGTTTAAAACACGCTTGAACAAATTTTTGAAAGCGATGAGTGTCATCCACTGTCACTAAAGCTTCTTCACGGCGTGTGAGCTTCAGAACAGCTGAATCTACGTTTGGTTTAGGAATAAACACTGTCTTAGGAACGATAAAAGCTGTTTCAGCTTCCATATCATTTTGAATAGCAATCGTCAAGGAGTTATAAGCTTTCGTGCCAACTGAGGCCGTCATTCGTTCAGCAACCTCTTTTTGCATCATCATAATTAAACTTTGGAAAGGCAGGTCACTTGCTAATAAATTCATGATAATAGGTGTCGTAATATAATAAGGTAAGTTTGCGACCACTACTAGACGTTTAACATGATGTAACCATTCGTAATCCTCACTTGCAAAGTCGACGCTTAGAATATCTTGATGTATCACACGCACATTGTCATAAGGCGCTAATGTTTTGGATAATATCTTGACAAAGCGTTGGTCAATCTCAAAGGCCAACACTTCTTTAGCGTGAATCGCTAAGTATTCTGTCAAGGCACCAATTCCTGGTCCAATTTCGATAACAGTGGTTGTTTCATCGACCTCGCCTGCTTCGATCATTTTTTCTAACATATGTGGTTCGACAAGAAAGTTTTGACCTAAGCTCTTTTTCATTTTAATGCCATATTGTTGCATGATTTCAATCGTACGCGACGGTGTCGCAATCATTTTATTCGTTTCCATCCTGACCCTCCTTTGCGTCTAAGCGCTCTGCTTCTTTTAAATATTCTGTTAATTCACTTAAGGTTACTTGGTAAAGTGCTAATTGCTTTTGTAGTTGCTTACCATTTAGATGACCTAAATGAAAATGCTTAGCTACTTTAGCACGACGACTGGCAGCTTCGGGGTGTCCAATCAATTGTAATCGAACTAAATCCGCAAGGGGAATCCGTTCAACAGCATCGGTTAAAGCCAAGTCTGCTACAGCCGCAATTGCTGTTCGAATGGCTTCTGGTGTCGCATGTTCCACACCTAAACTAGCACCTACTTTATTGCCCCGTGAGTCTTCAGGCGACAAATGAGCTTGCTTAGCTTCAGGAATGGCTTCACTAATTATGCGGCGCAAACGTAAACCTTGAAAATCTGGATCCGTAAAGATAATAATTCCGAATTGCTCGGCCGCTTGCTTGATTCGCAAACGCGTCGATTTATTCAAAGCCGAGCCCCCTGTTTCAATTATTTTGACTTCTGGTCCAAAGGTCTCAATTAATCGGGCGGTATCATCGCGACCTTCCACAATGATGACTTGCGTTGGTATTTTGTTAATATATTTATCTGTCATGGTCACTCAATCTTTCATTCATTTGGTCGCCAACGAAAAAGTTCAAAAGCATTGTTCGTCGTTAAAGCCGCGATTTCTTCTAAGGAGACATTACGCACTTGCGCTAGATGTTCTGCAACATAGCGGACATAAGCGGGTTCGTTACGTTTACCTCGTTTAGGAACGGGTGCTAGGTATGGGGCATCAGTTTCTACCAGCAATAATTCACTAGGGACAATTGCTGCTGCTTCTCTAACTTCAATCGACTTTTTAAAAGTCAGTACGCCACTGAAACTGATATGCATGCCTAAATCAATAAAGCCTTTAGCCTCTTCCGCCGTTCCACCAAAGCTGTGCATAATCCCTCCAGCGTCCGGTACACCCGTTTCTTTCAAGATTCGGTAAACATCTTCCGTCGCGTCGCGGTTGTGAATCGTAATCGGTAAATTATGTTCTTTGGCAATTGCAATTTGACGTTTAAATACGTCAGCTTGAGTCGAGCGTGGCGCGCTATCCCAGTAATAGTCCAAACCAATTTCACCGAGCATATACACATTTGGTAATTCCAACCAATGTTCCAAACGACGCTCAAAATCCGGCGTATAATTACTCGCTTCAGTCGGATGGCAGCCAACAACACTAATAATATTTTTATAAGTCTCACTAATAGCTAAAGACCGTTCGATTGTCTGTTCATCAAAACCCACGACTGCCATGTAATGAACGTCTTGCTCAGCGGCTTCTTGAACCAACTTCCCAACCTCATCAACAAATTGATCTGCATTCAAATGCGTGTGTGTATCGAAAATTTTCAATTAAAAAACCCCTTTACTTACTTCTTTCATTATACACTATGTGGGCAACTCAATAATCATACCATAATTAGGTGCTCTCTCACATGTAAGTTGAGCGTCCTTTAAACATTCTTAAGTTTATCATACTGACGCCACTCAATGCTATTCGAATAGGCTTTCACTGTTTGGCTATTAACTGTCACATTCTAGAGACACTATTGTAAAGGTCAAGAAGGTGCATATCGTGTGACATCGAAAAAGGACCGTGATAGGATACATTTATTAAGTACAAGAGAGGGAGTTACACTATGAATAAACTTAAAAAGTTATTAACATTGTCAAGTGCAGGGTTACTATTAAGCACCTTCAATCCTTCAACCTTAAATATTTTTGCTCAGGATGATTCTGATACACAAGAAACATCGGAAACAATTGAAACAGAAACAAATGAGTCAAATGAGTCAACTGAAGCAACGGATGATAAAGAATACGACTTTGAAGTCGAAACTAAGGTCATCAATGCAGATGAAGAAGAAATTGGAACAGCTACTTTCAAACAAGATACAGATGGTGTCGTAACATTAGAATTGAAATTAGAAGGACTCGAAGCAGGCGAATACGGTATGCACATTCACACGGTTGGTTTAGCAACAGCCCCAACGTTTGAAGATGCCGGGGGCCATTTTAACCCCGAAGAGGTTGAACACGGAACTGAATCTGAAACCGGGCCACATGCTGGAGACTTACCAAATTTAGTCGTTGGCGAAGAGGGTACCGTTGAAGAAACGATTGAAATTCCAAACGTTTCACTAGATCCAGAAGGAGAAAATACTTTAAACTCTACAGATGGGACAACATTGATTATTCACGAAGGAACAGACGACTACACCACGCAACCTACTGGTGATGCGGGGGATCGTCAAGCAGCCGCTGTCATCTTTGCCCCATTAGAGGATAGTGAATTTTACGCAGAAGACTCATCTGACGCTTCAAGTGAAGACGCAAATGATGCGACGGACGATACATCGGACGACGCTAATGCAGATGACGCTTCAAGCGACGAAGACAGCGAATAATATATTTCGATAGCTAGTAGCTTGCAATAAAATTTAATGCTTGTATACCTCAAAATAAAAAACTAGACGCTCATTTCAGCTAATAGCTGATAAAGTGTCTAGTTTTTTTGCTGACTTGTAGCTTTTAGCAAGCCCTCACGCATAAGGGTCAATGACTCTACAGTAATTCGTCGTACTTTTTATTACTATCACGACTCTTATGAACCGGATATTTAAGATTGTTCTTCTCAAGTTTATTCGTTATCAAGTCATTCACTTCTAAGTTTAATGACTGAGCCAAGACATAACTATAAATAATGACATCAGCCAACTCATCCTGTAATTCGTCCATTGCCTCTTCATCGGCTAAGACTTCTGACGACTCACGCCACTGGAAAACTTCCAACAACTCAGCTGCTTCCACCGCAATCGCAATTGCGACATCTTTGGCATTGTCCCATAAGGCCCAATTACGCGCTGCACGATAAGCGACAATTTTATCTTCTAAAGACAAATCTGCCGAAATTTCTGATGCATTCGGTTTAGCTGGATACTTTTCAGTATTTCTTTGTAATTTACGGTCCACCAAATAGTCAATATCCAATGCCAAATTACCAGCTAACATGTGTCCATAAATTAACACATCTGCTAATTCATCTTTAATCGCCTCAATATCTGAAACCCCTTCTTCCGCCTCTTTCCACTGGAATATTTCCAACAGTTCTGAGGACTCCAAAGTTATCGACAAGGCCAAATCTTTTTCATTATGAAATTGACGCCAATGACGCGCGTCACGAAACTGATTTACTTTTTCAATATTGTTCATGTTATCCACTCTTTTCGTAAGTTTACAAAAAAATCATTATCTATAGTATACCACATATTGACAGAAAAACGTTAAAAACAAGCCTCCAACAAGAGTAATATTGACAACAAAATATTAACACTAAGGCTGTGCTGTCACACTAATAATTACCACTTACTCCTAACAAATCACACCATGTTATAATCCATACAATGAATAGGAGTGCTTTGCCATTCCATACAGCTTTCCCAAACAAAAAAATTTTATTTAAGGAGCCAATGACATGCAAGGTCTAAAACAACACATTTTCCATTACAATCGTCCCCAAGATAGCAAGGTCAGGCTAATATCAGCAGGAATTTGTATTCTCATCATTAACCTCGTCGGATTCTTATCAGGTAATTACAGCATCAACGCCGTCGCCTCTTTAGGTGTCTTTACTTTTTTACACTACACACCAACCGAAGACGACCGCATCATAAAACGCCTCATGTTTGTCGGACTCATTCTTTTTATTAGTTATGTCCTTGGTTTACTTTCAACCGTTTATATTCTGATGGGACCACTCATCATTGGATTGATTGCTTTCGTTAGTCGCCTGCTGTTTAGACTTTTTAAGCTTGATAAACCAGGGGATTTGTTTATCATCCTTTGTGTGGCAGCTGGGGCATCTAATCCAGTTCAATCAGAAGAAGTCGCCCAGCTGAGTTTGTATTTTTTTCCGGTGTCACCCTGTCTATCTTGATGGGCTACCTCTCTTTAAAAATCGAACAAACACCGAAGCAGTCAACTAGCTTCCAGCTTAACTTGCTCGAACGCATTCGCCAAGGCCCCCGCTCGATTATTGATAGCTTCAGTTTTCGATTACTCTATTTATTGCTAGTTACATTAATCTCGCGGTCGGCTTAGATCAGAAAAGTTGGCTGATTGTATCAACAGCCGACATTTTCGAAGAATGATCGGGACAACTTTAGGGCTCGTTACAGCTACTTTATTGATGTTGGTGCCCATGACCATTGAAGTCAAAATCATCCTCGTTGTGATTATCTGAGTAGTGGTTGAATATTTTATGCCACGCAATTAGTCAATCGGTATCTTTTTCGTCACCAACATGATTTTGTTACAAATGACGCTAACCAATCCTGACATCTGGCCCAGCCTGATTCATTCACGATTTTTTGGAATGTTAATTGGTAGTTTAATTGGTGTCATCTCGGCCTTCATTCAATTCAAACTCTTTGATTTTTACAGCCAAACCTTAATTAATGAAAGAACATACGATTCCAATAAATTCTAACCACCTTTCAGGAATAGAACGATTAGCCAAAAGTTGATTTTCTACTGTCAGATAATGTGTCTATTCCACTCGTGGTGTCTTGACAACAGCGACTTTCCGAACGTTTCTTGTATTATTTATAATTTAAAACAAACTTTACACTATTTTTACAATAGTTAGCGAATACTGAAGACAAATATCATTTTGAAGGAGATTGAATAATGTTTAAATCAATCAAAGCTTTACTTTTAGGCAGTTTAGTTCTAGGCACGATGCTCAATACAGTTGCTTTTGGTCAAGTCGTTACGGCACAAGACGAGGAAGCACTGGAAGTTCAATTTGTTCCTACTAGCAACGATGGTTCAATGGAGGCACGCGCTTTGCCGCTGGCTGAATATTTATCAGAAGCTTTAGGTCGCGAAGTGAATGTAACACTAGCTACAGACTATACAACAATTGTTCAAGCCATGGCTTCGGGCCAAGTTGATTTAGGTATTATGCCACCGGCTGCTTACGTACAAGCGCGCGATTTAGATTCTGCTAAAGCGATTCTGACATCTGTTTTAGGTAAATTTGATGACGAAACTGGTTTGCCAGTGGCAGGCGAAACTACCGGCGCTTTCCAAGGTGAAATTTTAGTCAAAGCGGATAGCGATATGCAAGAACTATCTGATTTAATTGGCAAAAAAATCGCAACCTTAAGTCCTAACTCTGCTTCAGGATACATTTATCCAGTGGCTGAAATGATTAATGCAGGGATCGATATCAATAAAGATGTGACTTTAACGACAGTTAACGATATTCCAAGTGAGATTACCGCTGTTTTAAATGGTCAACAGGATGCTGCGTTTGTATTTGAAGGCGCTCGTGTAGTGTTCGCAGGTGCTTTCCCAGATAATGACTTAATGAAAGAGTTACGTGTGCTTTATTTAACGGAAGGTGAAATTCCTAACGACGCGATTGCGGTTCAACCAGATATGGATGAAGATTTGCAAGAAGCGATTAAAGAAGCATTCTTAACAATGGGCGACACAGAAGAAGGCTTAGAAATCATGTCTCTTTGGAGCCACTTAGGTTACACAGAGGTTGACGAAGCAATTTATGACCAAATTAAAGAATACACTGAGATTGCCGCTCAATAAATAATTTTTGATTAGTCCAACAGATAGTCAACTTTCAGTAGCGATTCGCATACAGAAAGTTGGCTATTTTTTTGGCTAACTGGGAGGAAAAAATATGATAGAACTCAATAATGTCACGAAGATTTTCCCAAACGGGGTCACTGGTTTAAAAAACATCAATTTAACGATTCACAAGGGGGAATTTGTGTGTATTATCGGCCTTAGTGGTGCTGGTAAGAGTACTTTATTACGCAGTTTAAACCGTTTAAATGATGTCTCAGAAGGTGAAGTCAAAATTGCGGGTGAGTCAATTACCAATGCTAACGCTCGTCAGTTGCGTCGTATGCGTCGCAATATCGGGATGATTTTCCAACAATTTAACTTAGTTCGAAAAAACACCGTTCAAAAGAATGTCATTTCTGGGCGTTTAGGTTACTACTCTAATTGGCAAACTTTATTAGGTCTCTTTTCAAAAGAAGATTATGCTAGAACTGAGACAGCTCTGGAAAAAGTGGGCTTGGCTGACAAGTTGAAGGACCGTAGTGATTCCTTGAGTGGTGGGCAACAACAAAGAGTCTCAATCGCTCGAACGATTGTCCAAGAAGCTGATCTTATTTTAGCGGATGAGCCTGTATCAGCCTTAGATCCGGTAACTTCTGAAACAGTCATGAATGACTTCAAACGCTTGAACGAAGAAAACGAACGCACAATTGTCATCAATATTCACTCGGTTGATTTAGCTCGCCGCTATGCATCACGAATTATCGGCATGCGCGCTGGCGAAATTGTCTTTGATGGTCCGGCTTATGCAGCAACCGATGAAAAATTAAATGAAATATACGGTAAAGCAATTTTCGAAAATGAAGCACAGGCTAATTTAAAGGCCTTGGAAGTCAAAATCGAAACAGATTTACGCCAAGAACATGTAAATGACGACTCGACTAATGTATCGACTGAGGGTTAAGTAGGAAGGATGGGTTAATGATGAAACATAAAGATACAATCTATGACAATCTTCTTAAACAATTCGGCGGCACTCTATTGATAGTGCTTTTATTTCTGATGGCTGGTAGCTTAATTAATGCCGATTGGTCAGAAGTCGCAGATAATCGCAGACAAGCCGCTATGTTCTTAGAAGGTTTCTTGAAACCTGAATGGTCTTATATTGACAGACTGATTGAACCAATGATTGAAACCATTTTAATGTCAGTGTCTGGTACCTTTTTAGGTGTGGTATTTGCGATTCCGGCTGCGTTTCTAGGAACCAATTTGGTAACACGCAATCCAATCATCACCTTTGTTTTCCGGACTTACTTTAGTTTATTTCGCACGATCCCTAACTTGTTACTGGCCGCATTGTTGGTGGCAATTATTGGAATTGGTGAGTTAACCGGGGTGTTAACGATAGCCATCTTTACTTTCGGCATGGTTTCACAATTAATTTTCTCGACGATTGAAACGATTGATATTGGTCCACTTGAAGCGGATGAATCAATTGGCGCTACACGTTTTCAAATGGCAGTTAATGCTGTCTGGCCACAAGTCGCTCACAGCGTCTTCGCCTATGCCTTATATGCTTTCGAGGTAAACATTCGTGCGTCGGCTGTCTTAGGTTATGTCGGTGCTGGCGGGATTGGCGTGATGCTAAATACCGCTTTAAGCTTCATGCAGTTTGGCCGTGTAAGTTTAATTATTTTAATTATCTTATTACTAGTTTTCCTTACGAGTTGGATTAGCGAATATATTAGACGGGAGGTTATCTAATGAAGTCGAATAAATTGATTAATCGAAGTTTACTGTTTGTCTTGGTCGCCCTCACCTTCTATGCCTTTTTAACGCTTGATTACTCTAACCTCGTTAATTTACAGTTCAGCAATATTTGGCATATTGTCACCAGCCTATTGCAACCTGATTTTAGTTACGTCTATGATGGCACAAGCGAAGACTTAGTACATTTAATGTTCCAAACAGTCGTGATTGCTTTTTACGGTACAATTATTGGCTCGATTCTATCGATTCCATTTATTTTACTAAGTGCCAAATCGACATGGGGACGTCTGACTTTGATTCCTTTAGGGATGCGAGGTTTATTAAACTTAATGCGTTCCGTTCCAGCTTTGATTTATGCAATTTTATTTGTACGCGTTGTAGGTCCAGGTCCTTTTGCGGGTGCCTTGGCTTTAGGTGTACAATTAGTCGGTATGCTGGGAAAATTAGTCAGTGAGGAACTCGACCGCATTGATGAAACTCCAATTGAGTCGATGCGAGCAGTCGGTGCCAGTTCCAGTCAAATTTTCCAATACGCACGCTTACCACAAGTCTTACCCATTGCCGCGTCGCATGTGCTCAATCATTTTGAAATCAACGTGCGTAGTGCGACCACCTTAGGCTTGGTTGGTGCTGGCGGGATTGGTGCACCCATTATTTTTGCTTTACAACAAAGAAATTGGGCCCGTGTCAGTATCATTTTACTCGCGATTATTTTGGTCGTTGTTGTAATTGATTTGATGAGTAGTAAAATTCGCCAGAAGTTATTATAGAAAGGGTGCTTTTATGACGCAGATTTCCATCGCTGCCACAACAGATGTTCATGGCTTTTTAGATGAAGGCCTGGCAATCATACCAACTGTATTAGAAGTCGTGACTGCTGATCTTTTAATGGATAATGGCGATTTTTTCGTCGGTAGCCCCTTTGCAGCCTACAGCTATGACCAAAAGATGATTAGTCCGCTAGTCACCGTTGCTAATGATTTAGCTTATGATGTGATGATTCCAGGAAATCATGATCTGGATTTCGGCTTAGCTTGGCTACAAAGACAAGTAAGTGAGTTGAAAGCAGATTATATTTGCGCGAATTTAAAGGATATTAGTGGGACCCCTATTTTTCCAGCCTATACGATTAAATCGGTCAAAGGTGTAAAAGTAGCCATCATCGGTTTGATGACCGCCGCTTTTAACCAGTTATGTTCCCGCAAAGTCGCAGAAGAAGTTGTCGTCGAAAATCCTTTTGTGGCGTTGCAAGATGTATTGGAGCACTTGAATAATGAAGAGTCTTACGATTTAGTGATTGTGAGCTACCACGGCGGCTTAACCAACGATCCTGAAACAGGTGCCACTTGGTTTTACCCCTCAATGGAGGACCAAGCCTATCAACTGATGGAAGCTTTTCCTGAAATCAATAGCTTAATTTGTGGCCACCAACACTTTACCAATACTGGAATCCACCTCACCAAACCGCCTTCTTACAAGTTGGAACACGCGCACATTATTTTGGTTTACAACGCTTTAAAGTTTACGAGGATCACACAGAAATTATTGAGAATCGCTTGTTAAATTTGCGAAATCAAGCAATTGACTATCCCTTGGGACCAGAGCGTACAATTTACCAGTCTTGGCTTCAACAAAATGTGACGCTGTCAAACATTCAGTCTTGGATTGAACATCGTTACCCAGCCGATGGTTACTTGTTGGATTTCAGTGCCCGGACACTGGGTGAATTCAGCGCCGAACTGAGCGCACCTTTCCCCTTAAGCTACTATTACTTGCCGGGCAAGGAAATCCCTTCTGTATCTGACCAGGTCCTGGCCTTTGACCCTGACCATTTTTATTCAATCGTGGCGATTACAGGCCGCCTGCCTCAAACGCGTCTGCGTGAGGGCGTCTTGCTACCACTGTTCGACGAAATCATTAAACATACGGCCTATTAAAAGAAAACCAGGTCTTCCTTGAAGGATAACCTGGTTTTTTATCTATTCATAAATGAGTCCTTAAGTCACTCGCTTGTTTAGTGACTCGTGATTTCTATTCTAATCTGACCACTAAAACTAGCCAGACTGATAGATTGACTGAGTCTACGAGTCAACATGTATACATTCAAACAGCCCACAACCAAGTACATTCCACAATAAACCCAAAAACAGCCTGACGAGTTTGACGCTCGTCAGGCTGTAAGTCTGTTGTGTTATTCACTTAACCTAGTAATGCACCGTTTTCAGCGTCATCCGGAGCAAAGATAAGCGATAAGTCGCCATCGCTTTCTGCAGACAGAATCATCCCTTGGCTAATATGACCCATCATTTTACGCGGCTTCAAGTTCGCTACAACCGTTAGTTTGCGACCAATCAACGCTTCATGATCTGGGTAGTATTTCGCAATTCCTGATAAAATTTGACGGTGCCCTTTGTCGCCGGCATCTAAGCGGAAACGCAGCAATTTATTTGAGCCTTCCACGGGTTGAACATCGATCACTTCAGCAACTTTCATTTCAAGCTTGATGAAATCATCAAATTCAATCGCTGGTGTTTCGTAGTGTACAAGTTCAACTTCCGCTGGATTCCAATTAGGATCGTTCACAGTTGGTTCACCACCATCAGCAGTCTCGTCATTATTATCAACCGCCATCAAATCGTGAATGTAGGTGACTTCAACATCAGTATCTAGACGTGGGAAGATTGGCACACCTTTTTTAATGACTACTTGGCCTGCTTCAATCTGTCCCCAGGCCAAGCTTTCCAAGCTACGGTCTAACTCATTAGCCAAACCTAACTGCTCGAAAATCTGAGCTGGAGCGCTCGTCATAAACGGACGTAATAAATGGCCAGCTAGACGCAATACTTCAGCTAAATGATTCATCACAGATTTCAATTGTGGATGAGTTGCTTCATCTTTAATCAATACCCAAGGCGACGTCTCATCAATATACTTATTCGCACGCGAGACAATGTTCATCACATGATCTAACGCTTGGTTGAAAGATAAAGCATCCATTGACGCGTGGAAGGCTTCAATTTCAGTCAATACATATTCTTCAAACACACTATCAAATTCAGTCGCCGTTACACCTTCTGCAGCTACTGGAATTTGACCATCGAAGTATTTATTCATCATCGCAACCGTACGATTTAATAAATTTCCTAAATCATTTGCTAATTCAAAGTTAATCCGGTTAACGAAACTCTCTGGCGTAAAGACCGTATCATTTCCTTGACTCATTTCACGTAGTAGGTAGAAACGTGTCGCATCTAAACCATAACGCTCAATTAATTGTTCTGGATAAATGACGTTACCTTTAGATTTAGACATCTTGCCGTCTTTCATTAACATCCAACCATGCGCAAAAATCTTTTTAGGTAATGGTAAACCTAAAGCCATTAACATTGTTGGCCAATAAATCATATGGAAACGTGATATATCTTTCCCAATCACATGCACATCTGCAGGCCAGTATTTATTGAATAAAGTCTCGTCATCGCTACCGTAGCCTAAAGCCGTGATATAGTTAATTAAAGCATCAATCCATACATAAACCACATGTTTAGGATCAGACTGAACCGGAATTCCCCAAGTAAAAGTCGTTCTTGAAACAGCTAAATCTTCCAAGCCAGGCTTGATAAAATTATTGATCATTTCCGTTTTACGAAAGGCTGGTACTAGGAAGTCCTCATGCGCTTCGTAATATTCCACTAAACGATCCGCATATTTACTCATACGGAAAAAATAAGATTCCTCTTTAACCAATTCAACATTATGTCCACTTGGTGCTTTACCACCAACGACATTACCAGCCGCATCTTTGTAGACCTCAATTAATTGACTTTCAGTAAAGAATTCCTCATCACTAATTGAGTACCAACCTTGATACTCTCCTAGGTAAATGTCGCCTTGCGCTAATAATTGCTCGAAAGCTTTTTGAGTAGACGCTATATGATAATCATCTGTTGTACGGATAAAGTAGTCGTTAGAAATATCTAAAGACTTCCATAAAGCTTTAATTGAATCTGCCATGCCATCCACATATTCTTTTGGACTTATATCAAGTTCATTTGCCTTGGCTTCAATTTTCTGACCATGTTCATCAGTACCTGTTAAAAAGAATACATCATAACCCATCAGTCGTTTGTAACGCGACATCGCATCGCAAGCTAAAGTAGAATAAGCATTCCCAATGTGGAGCTTGCCACTTGGGTAATAAATAGGCGTTGTTATATAAAAAGTTGGTTTGTTCGATTGTTCGGTCACGAATGAGTGCCCCTTTCAAATTAAGTAATCATAACTGGGTTCAATTATAACACAGAACACACCCCTGTGGACAAAATAGGGCCATAGATTGTCTAGTGAATGACAATATTTACCACTTCCATCGCCTTTCTATCAAACTTAATTAGCAATTCACAAAGAAATCGTTTAAACTAATAATATGAATACTATTTATATAGTAATTATGCTCAATAATCCCGGCTGAAAAACTCACCTAAACAGCTTTAATTCATATTTTGTAAAGGGTGTTGTATTTTTAATTAGCCAAATATAGACTGAGCAATTAACTGATACTGGGAGGAAAAATATGACAAGATTACTAAACGAAAAGATGATTAGAGAATTGCTGACAATTAAAGAAATCAACGAAATCGTCGATCGAACTTTCAAAGATTTCGGTGACGATAAAGTGATTAATCCACCAAAAGTCAATTTAGATTTAGGTGAAACAGGAAATTATCCTTATTATGAAGGCTTCATGAACGCGATGCCTGCTTATATCGGTGGGACTTCAGATATTGCTGGTTTGAAATGGGTAGGTGGCTTTGCTGGTGAAAGAAAGAAAGCTGACTTACCTTATATTACTGCAATGATTTTGTTAGTGAATCCACAAGTAGGTAATTTCGAGGCTGTTCTTGAAGGTTCATATATTTCGAATATGCGTACAGGGTCGCAAACTGCTGTTGCTTTGAAATATTTACATCCTAAAAAAGAAATCACCATTGGTATGTATGGCGCCGGCCTTCAAGCCAGAACGCAAATCCAAACAATATCTGAATGGTTCGACATTACTCGTTTAGTAGTCTGGAATCACCGCCGTGTAACGGCAGAGTCATTTGCCCAAGAGATGAAGCAATATGTAACTGGCGAGATTATTGTTGCTGACCCTGCTAAACCGGAGGAAGCAGCCAATAACGATGCCTTAATTACAGTGACTCCGGCTCAAGAACCCTTCTTAACTAAAGAGATGGTCAAGCCTGGTACCATTGTCTTTCCAATGGGCTCTTTCCAAGAAGTTAGCGATGATTTGATTTTAGCAGCAGATAAAATTATCGTCGACCATGCAGAACAAGCCTTGCACCGCGGCGCGCTAAAAAGCTTAAATAGTGATGGTATAATCACTGAAGAAAACATCACAACTACGATTGGCGAATTAGCTGTTGGCAAAGCAAGCGTTGGCGACCTTTCAAATGGGATCACCTTGTGTATTCCTATTGGTACGGGCGCTTTAGATGTGGCTGTCGCCGCTCGAGCTTATGAAAAAGCGGTTGAACAAGGAATTGGTGAAAGCTTTATTTTCTTCGACAATTCATTTTAAACATTAAAAAGAGAGTGTCATTCAGCCTTATATATAACAGCTGAATGGCACTCTTTTCTTTCCTTTATCATCACGTTCTCACTAGTAAGGAACGAACTTGTTGACGGTAACGATAAATAAAACTGAAGGTTACTAATAAAATTGGGAAAACCGTCGCTACAATGAAACCATACTTTAAATTCTCACTAAACAGGCCTGCAACGCCTCCAACGATACTTGGCCCAACTGCACAACCGATATCTCCCGCCAAGGCTAAGATAGCAAATAAGGCTGTTCCTCCTTTGGGAATGCTTTGGGCAGCGATACTGAAAACTCCCGGCCATAAAATACCAACTGACAAGCCACAGATTGCACTACCGACCAGAGACAATACCGGATTAGGTGCAAATACTACCAATAAATAAGAGGCAATACATAGAACGCCGCTTCCCGTAATAAAACTTAACAAATCAATCCGCTCACTATATTTCGCATAGAATACACGAGCAAGCCCCATTAAAATTGCGAACATTGTAGGGCCTAATAAATCACCCACTGTTTTAGAAATTCCCAAGCCACTCTCAGCAAATGCTGACGACCACTGCGCCATCGCTTGCTCTGATGCTCCAGCCGAAATCATTAACACAATGAAAATCCAAAAAGTCTTCATTGAAAATAAGGCTTTGACTGTCATCGAGTCACCCTCTTGCGTTAACATCGCAATCGGAACTTGCGAATAGTAAAAAGCATTCCCTATAACAAACAATGCCCAAATACCGGCTAAGATATTCCATGACTGTGAGCCAAATACATGTAAGAATAATGTTGAGAAAACAACCACTAGGACCATCCCCCAGCAGTAAAAGGAATGTAATAAACTCATTGACGAGGCTTTATTTCCTGTAGGCGCCGCTTCGACAATCGGACTAATTAGGACTTCAATTAACCCACCTCCAACCGCATAGGTCATCACTGCTGCTAATAAAGCTAAAAACTTATGATTAGTCAGTAAGGGGAAAACACCCAAGCCCAGAATACCAACTGCCGCAAAAATATGGGCCGCCACAATACAAATTTTGTAGCCAATTCGGTCAACAAAATTGATGGCTAACATATCCACAACTAATTGTGTTAAAAAGTTAATAGTAATTAGTAAAGTCATCTGTTCTAAAGGTATATTAAAAGAATCTCGGAAAATTAAAAATAATAGCGGTGCAAAATTATTGATGATTGCTTGCGTCACATAGCCCAAATAACTCGCTCGTAACGTATCTTGATAAGTAAATTGTTTCATTCACTTAAGTCCTTTCACTTTTTCTAACTAACGGTATAATAATAACTTTAACTATCATAATATCATCATAATAAAGTCTGTTCTAGCTTTTTATGATCTAGGTATCATCAGTTTGCATTGGCACCCTGAAGTCGAAATGGCTTATGTTTTCCAAGGAACAGTCAAATGGAAACTCAATCAAGAGACCGTCATTCTTAACTCAGGTAGAGGGGGATTTATCAATGCACAAGTTTTACATAGCGCTGAACCGGTTAACTCCAAGCATGCCCATATGATTTCCATTGTCTTTGACCCAACAGTCGTGGCCACCAAAAGCAACTTAGTCTTCCACCGTTACATACAACCGATTTTTCAGAATAGCTCTTTAAATTATCTAGTTTTGACAGAAGACACCGCCTGGCAACTCGTCGCCTTAGATGCCATCAGTAAAATACATTATTATTCTGAATACGAGCCTATCGCTTTCGAGCTAACGTTTATCCATGATGTAAATCCACCAACACTTCGCAGAAGTAATTACTTTACAAAGTCTAGCTGATGTCGCAAACATTAGCGCTAGTGAATGTCAGCGCTATTTCACCCATTTTATATCCCTTACCCCAATTCAATATTTGATACACTATCGTTTAGAAGTAGCAGCTAAATATTTATGCGAACGCTCTTATAATATCTCGGATATTGAATTAACATGCGGCTTCGAAAGCCATAGCTACTTTAGTAAACAATTCAAAGAAACATACGGTCTTTCCCCTACTGCATACCGTAAACAAATTATAGCCTAAAACTTGTTGCTTAAACTCATACTAACAGACAGACGATTGTGGTCTGTCTGTTAGCATGAGTATCGCTTATCTATACGGACACTCAATCTTATTAGTTGGATGAGTCCAGTTAGCCTAGTTGCGGATTTAATTATTTCGGCTAATTTTATATATAAAAAAGACAGATCACGAGGACCTGTCTTGTTATTTATATAATTAGTTAACTCTTAATGCAAAGCTTGGCATAAAGTAAGAGCTAATGCTGTTGTACTCTAAGGGTGTTCCTGGTTGAGAAGCGTGAATGTAGTCTCCGTTACCCGTTGCGATCGCTACGTGGTAAGTGCTTCCTGGTGAACCCCAGAAATATAAGTCTCCAGCTTGGGCTGATGAAACATCCATTTTTGTTCCTGAATGTTCTTGCGCGCCAGTCCAACCACCGATATCAACGCCGTAAGTTTCTTTAAATACATATTGAACGAAACCTGAACAGTCGAAACCACTTGGTGATTTTCCACCCCATACATAAGGTGTTCCTAAGTATTGAGAGGCATTATCAAGTAATGTTGATGCGTTAGCTGCTGACTCTTCAGCTTTTTCAGCTGCGTCTGCTGCTGCTTGAGCTAAGCGATCTGCTTCTGCCTTAGCCGCTTCTGCTGCGATTCTGTCTGCTTCTGCTTGGGCTGCTTCTTCTGCTGCGATTCTGTCCGCTTCTGCTTGAGCCGCTTCTTCTGCTGCAGTGTTATCTTCGACTACCGGCACTTCAACTTCAGGTACTTCTACAACTGGAGTTTCTTCTACCGGCACTTCAACTTCAGGTACTTCTACAACTGGAGTTTCTTCTACCGGCACTTCAACTTCAGGTACTTCTACGACTGGAGTTTCTTCTACTGGCACTTCAACTTCAGGTACTTCTACGACTGGAGTTTCTTCTACTGGCACTTCAACTTCAGGTACT
>NZ_JBQKLQ010000013.1:0-29091 GCF_052116145.1 Fundicoccus sp. Sow4_F4
AAATTTATTCGGTTGTGTTTATCAGCCGTAGCCAATAAACTCTTACACATCTTGGTGTTTATCTTTGTTTAGTTTTCAATGAGCTTTGTGTCACTTTGGAAACGCTTCGTTCCTTACCGCGACAACTTCTATATCATAACACGAGTTACTTCTTGGTGTCAAGAATACTTTTACTTTTTCTTTAACTTAATTTTTCACTCGCTCGCTTGTTTGTAGTTCTCACAACAACAAGGTCTTTATAATAACATGTCGTTTAAGTTAATGTCAAGAACTTTTCAAAGAAAGTTTTCAACTTTTAAACTGACACTTCCGACTTAACTTTCGCTTTCGGAGTTGTTTATCGCCTCGTGACGACAAGAAATAATATAACATGGAAGCAATCATTCTGTCAAACCTTTTTTAAGCTTTTCTTAATATTTTTATTCAGTTTAATTAACAAACTTATACTGACGCAGTTTTCATCTTAAATTTTATTGTCTTATTTTCCCTTTTTAATCTGACATAATGCGGCACTTCGATTGGATAAATTTAAATCACTTCAAATTCGCCAGTAAAAAACTTAAATTATTCTTTTTAGAAACGATTTTATATTTAACATTGTTGATTTTTTCGAATAAGTTGACCTGCTCTATTCATTTTACCTATACTTACGATAAAAAAATTTTATCATCGATTATTTTTCAAAAACTTTAACACTTATGTTTTACATGCTGGGCCAACTATACTTAAATTCCATCTTTAAATAATTTTATTTACAAAGTCTTTTGTTGTCTTGTGTGGAAACCTTATATATTTTAAACAACGTTTTTTTAAATCCTAACTCTGCGCTCATATATAATTCTGTTTACATTGGATTCTCTTTCATTTAAAAATAAGTTAAAGACTGATAAAGTCTCCCGTGGTTCTAAATCACGAGATTTTGTTTCACAGTTATTCATTTACCATACAATATCGCTTTTATTTATTTGCAACTATTATAAACTCCACTTAATTAATTATACATAAAGGCTAGCTTAATACCGTTGACTTAAATATACTATTCCTTTTTATGTTTAGTTTCACTCAGTACTTTTGCCTATATCATTGTGGATAAATCTTGAATTGTTTATTATCCACACTTATCTCACTCGTGTTAGACTTTCAACACAATCGTCAATGACTTTTTCTCTATAGATAACATATCTACTTTGTCTAATGTAAATTAGTTATATAAAATTTAACGTTGAGTTAGTGAGGAATTCGACGTGGATGGTTTGCTATGTGAACACTCTAATATAATCTTTCGATGCAGTGAATAATATAAGTCGGTTCGAAATTAACCATTTAAGCAAAGCGCCTATTAACTTAACCTCTTCTCCTAAGAGTCATGTCTAGAAACACATAATTTAATTATCATTTGGGACGAGTCTCAAAATCTAACGTCTTATGAATACACAGCAAAATTTTTTGGGTTATTCCATTGATAAAATTATCTTAGGGTTACATTAACCATTGTCTGATTTGTTACGTTCAAAAAACAATGCCATTATTTGCGATCCACACAATATAGAAATTCGTAAACTATACAACAATTTTTATAGTTTAGATTTTAGAATAGATATATTTACTTTTTTCTAATTTATTTTATATCGTCTTGGTAACAATCAGTACTTTTACACTTTTCTTATAGTCATTCATTTCTGCAAAATAACTTTGTCCTTATACGCTGGATTCAAAGAGCCGCACGTTATCAATTTAACGCATTGAGTTGGGAAAATTTCCCCTTATTGTTTGAACAGTTTAATACTCCCATCAAGATAGATAAAGTGTCATGTATAAATTTAGACGACTGACGACATGAACTAATATATTATATTTTTCATTTGAACATTTATAATCACAATCTACTTTTAGTATTTCACCTACCTAAAACTCAAATTTTCATTAAAACTTTTGTTTTTATCCTTTAATATAAAGTCGATTCCCTTGATATATATATATTTATCATTAGTGGTTAATTTAAAATACGCAGTGTCTTCCATTCTAAACAGTATGACACTAAAAGTGTTTTATCCATTTTAGACTGATTAAAAGAAAATACGCTCATTAAACAAATTGTCTTGTAATGGATATATTCGTTATAACCCATTATTGTTGAGTTTGATAGTCTCTTGAAATAATAATTCCCTCTACAATAAGCCCACTTTTAATAAAGTTCTATCGACGAACACTCCTATGGTTGTTGTGAAACACAAGCAAAAGCACCTCCAACAAATGCGCCAGCAAACCTATACTGCTTTCCAAAGGTTAACTGCTCTTTTAATTCCAAACTTAGTAAGTAATCTAAAACTAACTGCTTGATCGATTTTCGTCAACACTTTTCCTGGAACCATTTTTACTCAAGCAAACATCATTTTGTTTCCAATAACAATTCCAGATTTCTTCACAATATTTGAAACTGAAGCTCCAGCTAAAGTTGTATACACAAATGTCTGTACTTGATCACCTTTTAATTTATAACTCATGATTACTGCAATCATTCTCATTTGAAATAATATTACATTTGTGAAATTTGTTGGTAATACAACTGGCAAAGTAATCAGACCTCCATTCCCTTTATCAAATCCCAATGTCGTTGCTTTTGTGCTCCAAAGAAAAAATCTAAAATGTGAGAAATATATCAAGCAGACTTTTGCAGATAGTCGCATTTATGTCATCCTTGATAATTTGCTTGACTATCTTTTAGCGCGGTTAGAACGAAAAGGGAACCGTTGGGTTCATGAAGGCACTAAAAATAGACCCGAAAAAGTATATTCTCTTGAAAACCAACACTTAATTCCAGCCTTCTCCTTGCCTTCTTTCGAAAGCACTTACACTGCAAGCATAT
Organism: Fundicoccus sp. Sow4_F4; assembly: GCF_052116145.1. Taxonomy (NCBI): domain Bacteria; kingdom Bacillati; phylum Bacillota; class Bacilli; order Lactobacillales; family Aerococcaceae; genus Fundicoccus; species Fundicoccus sp. Sow4_F4. Next base: position 2,867 of record NZ_JBQKLQ010000013.1, read on the forward strand.
CAAGATTTAGCCACAAGGACAATACGGTGGTCTATCAAAACAATCGTTATTCTCTTCCTTTAGCGAGTTACCAGGCCTGGCCAAATAAGCGTGTATTGATTGACATTTCTGAAAATGAATGACATTTAATTCATCCTCAAACCCTTGAAGGCATTGCTTCCCATTCCGTGTGTTATGTTAAGAGACAAGCTAATCAGAAATCAGCCATAAACGTGACCGTTCTTAACAGATTAAAGGATTGAAGCAACAGGTCTATCAGGCTTTCACTGCAGATGAAATCACTCAAACCTTTATGATCCAGCTCTTAACGAAATACCAACGGTATCGGCGAGACAAATTTCAGATTATTCATGTGCTTTACTCGAATCAAATCACCCACTGACGCTCAAGCCCATTCAGGGCTGTTATGAACGGAAGTTATGGAGTACCAATGATATGAAAAACATGGCCAAGCACCTTGAACACCATAAGACTTTAACGCAACAGACCAATGTGGCCAAGATGAACAGAAGCCATGGCCTTCTAGATCACACTATGACGTCACCGTCCGTTCGACGGAAACCTATACTGCGATTTTAGAAGCGGGAGAAGAAGCATAAGTCAATCGGTTGAAGTAATTTAAGCCTCATTAAACAACTGCGTTTAGCAGAAATGTCACAGCTTTGACCGCAACAATTGCGGCAAGCTGAGACATATTCTTGGACCCATATGAAATTATTAATGGAAATAAAGTATTTTGAATGGAAACAACGTGAAGCTAAAGGGATTCAACGGCGATTAAAACGGGCTCATTATCTTTACCGTAACCCCTTATCCAGCTTTGATGTGTCCTCTTTCCCAGCGCCAACTAAACCAACTTGCGACATTAAATTTGGTTAATTTAATCTTACTGGATCCACCCAGAGTCGGTAAACCAGCCTTGAGTGTGTGGCTGGGCTTGGAGGCCATTCAACGCGCTTATCAATTTTTTACATTACCATGGACGAGCTGACGTCTGTATTAGAAACAGAGTTATGTACACGACAGTCACAAATCCATTTAAAACGCGTTCGAAGTGTGGGTTTAGACATTATCAATCATTTAATGTGCTTAGCGATGGATTTCTATAAAGCCAAGCTTTTTTCAACTTAATAATCATTTCTATGAACAACCTTCGGTTATTTTAACGTTCAATAAAGCTCCCGACCAATTGAATGAGCTAATGGGCGGTTAAAGCATTATCCCAGCGATTTTAGACCGTTTATTACTCCGTGTAGAAGTCATTCAAATGGACGCTGATAGCTATCTCATGAAAAATAAACACAAAAATATTTAACTAACAAAAGTGTAAAATTCTACTTAGCAAAATCTAAAATTGTAATTGACGATTACATTTTTCTTTAACATCCTCTGTATGATAACTCTCTACTAATTTTGAATACAGTGGCTTATCTTTATTTTCTTCTAAACATGACATGGTAGAATCTAAAATAAACTTTTTATAATTATATCGATAGTAAAAATATATATCGTTTATTTTGTTTGGTTGTAAAGGAAGAATTAAATATGAAACAATGTCTTTATTTTCAATGGTCATTCATATTGCCAATCTCTTATTATCCTCAAATAAATTTGTTTATGCTCAAGAGGGATCTCTAGTATCTGAAAGTAATTTAGAGAAGTATATAACATACAAAATGGAGATGAAGTATATGTTGTTGATGATACGGGGTCAAAGTACGTTTTTGACGCTGAGGACGCAGTATATATATTAGACGAAATAGAAATCTCAATGAAACAATCCCATATGCTACTGCTGAACCAGATTATAGTGAATGTGGAGGGACATCGGCTACTGGCAGTAAAGCTGCTGTTTTGAGATATAGCGCAACTGGCCTGAAGCTATTATGATAGAAACCAATCAATAAAGGATAATAACCCTATTTATACTTTCTATATCCATCAACTCTCAAAGTTTTACAGCCATAATAAAAGCATAAAAAAAAGCAGTTTCTCATGTGGGTGAGAAACTGCTAAGCTGATACCGATGGTCGGGGTCGAACCGACACGCCCGTGAGGGCACAGGATTTTGAGTCCAGTGACTCACTATTCTATTCGTTAGCATGGGTTAACAAAGACTAATTTATTAGGATATTTTTAACCACGCATCATCAATCGTTGTTAAATCTCTTCCTATTATATGGCATAATTTATGGTACAAATTAAACGCGTGAGAGGAATAAATAAATATATTTTATAAAGAACTATTATGCAAAAAGTCTGTAACATTCAATCTGTAAATTATTAGATTGAATGTTACAGACTATTTTTGATCATTAAAAAAATATAATCGGAAAAGAATAATATATAATAGCATAAATTACTTAATAGACCTACATTAACAATTTTTTTTTCTAAAAATCAGCATATGATCTTCTTTAATCTTTCCACCTCTATTTTTTCTATCAAATCCCATATAATGATTTTTGATAATATAACTCCATCTATTTTCCAAAACTAAATCATACCGATCTGCCAACTCGATTAATATGCTGGCTGTATTAACATTTACATTACTAACCATACTGTTTCCGACTGCCATAACATAAACTGAATCTTTTTTAAGGACCTTAGATGATGCTTCAAAGTGCGTATTCATAAACTTAAAATATTCCAAAACAATGTAAGCATGTTTTTCACCATTCTTTTCATCTTTCAGTATGTCATTAATGCATTCATTCAAGAGATCAATTGTTATAAACAAACTTTGTTTTGAGATGTCCTTATACTCTACTTTCCTTACTAGTGTAGTTCCAGCGTAAAGTTTTCTCTTTATATTTTGTTTTACTTGAGTATCCATTTCAAATAAATCTCCTACCCAAAAAAGTTCAACCATTTGGTTATAAACGTAGTCTATGGACTTAATATATGGTGGTGAAGTCACTATTAAATCTACTTGGTTTGGTATGATTGTTGAAAAATCTGGACTTCCATCAGATTTAAAGATTTTCACCTCATAATTTTCACTACTTGTTTTCTCTAGCAATCTAAAACCTTCAAAGTAGAGTCCTAATTGTTTAGCAAATAAAGAGAATACTTCTGCAGGTTTCTTTATTTTTGTTCCTGAGACATAAGTTTTTTGAGACTGATTATCTGCATTTGATACTCTCCTAATTATACTAGAAAAAGCAATTATGAAAGCGTCATAATAATCTTCTATTTCTGAGTACATTGAAAATTCGTTTGGTATTAAATCAATCAGTGTTCTGATTATTCGAAGTTTATGTATTGCATCATCAGTAAACCAGTGATTTAGATTATTAGTTTTTGGATAAAATTTAGGAATGCAATTATCTTTTTTTGACAAGATCCAATCACTTATATCTAAGAAAACTTCAGATTCTAAAGGTGTAGACTTTACTTTGGAAATTAAGCAAGATAATGGATCAATATCTATACCGTATCCATTATGATTTTGTATTAATGTTTGTACCAAACTAGTACCACTTCCTGAAAATGGATCAAGTACAAATTTACCGCTGCCATTTAAATAAGTTCTAATAGCCCATTCTGGAATTTGCGGAATGAACTTTCCAGGATACTTATGAAAGCCATGTGTAAGAGATGTGACATTTTTGGTATTAATACTGACTACAGAATCAAATGGTATATTATTTGGTAATTCTTCAAAATTTAAAACTGTCATTGTTACCTCTTTCTTAAAATTACTATTGATTCTCGCATAAAATCCATCACATCTATCAAATGTTTTCTTTGTTGCGAACTGGATGTTAAATGTCTTGTGATTATGATTTCTTCTACAACAAACCCTATTTTCTCTCCAATTTCCGCTATTAATAAGTCTGAAGGAACTACTACTCCATTATAAGCAGAATTTCCGACTACTATTGCTACTCTTCCACCACTTTTTGTTTTAATAAATAAATTATTTAGTAATATTTCCATATCATCAAAATACCCAAGGACAACATCAGGTATTCTCTTACTCCACAACTTCTTTTGAGATATTAAATTAATTAAAAAGTTCACTGAATCGTTATTATAGTGTAATGATTTAGAATTAACAGCGCTAGGATTGGATCTCATACCAGTTCTTTTTAATATCCTTAATTCTTCTTGACTTTCGACAAAATCTCCCAACCATAATTCCATCTTATGTATTTCAAAATAATCGAAAAAATTTGCATAAGGTGGAGAAAAAACAGTTAGTTCAATCTCAGCTGGAATCTCTGTTACTTTATCAATTGATGATCCTAAGATAATCGTTGGTTCTGGAGCTTTTATTTTATATAAAAGCAAGTCTTCTAATATCATACTTAAGTTAACCAATATTTTTTCTTTAACAAATTCAAACTTATCAGTCGGAAAGTTTGCTTCTTCCCATTCTTCTATTGGAATTGTTGTGTATGTATTCTTTTGTCTTTTTCTATTTTTGTATTTAAGTCCATTCCCTTCTTTTTTTACATTTGAGACCAGTTCAATAACTGACAGCCAAGATAAAAATAAAAGATCTCTAACCTTTGATTCTTTAATCAAGTTTATTTCATCTTTTAATTGTAATAAAGCCTGCAATATATCTGAGTTAAAATACTTTTCTGCTAAAAGAAAAGTAGAATATCTAGTCTGTTTATCTCTTCTTAAATTTTCAAATGAATTCTTGTAACCTAAAGCACGATGAATTTCTGATTCTTCAAGTGTATAGTTTTCTACTTTTGCAACAAATACCGAAATTGGATTAACATCAATTCCAAAAGTTTTTAAATTATTGTATCTTCCAGCTAGTATTGAAGAACCACTCCCCATAAATGGGTCCAATAAGTTCCCACTTATTGAAAATCTTTTTATAAGTTTGTCAACTAGCTCGTATGAATACCCTTCTCGATACGGATACCACCTTTGAAATGGTATATCAGAATTCTTTTGAAAGTTTACAAGACTTGAATATGTGTCGTCCTCAAAAACATTGTACTTTTTTTGAAGTTCTATTAAAAACTCTTTGCCTTCATTCTCCAATTCTCTTACTCTCCTAAAAATATATTTTCCCTATGATAACTAACATATAGTTTATTAATGCTGTTACCTAATGTTGTCTGTATTTTTTTTCTTCCACTGTTAATTACTCTAATAACATTAGTCTGGTACAAATTATTAACTAAATCGGATGAATATATAAATTTTGAGGGAACAATTTCCCCTGTTTCATCAAAAGTAAATAACCCTGCATCAAACATTTTATGGCAACTTAGACACATTGCTAATCCATTTTCCAAATCATCTCTATGTTTATTTAATATTAATTCATCATGTACACTAAAAGGCATGATATGAGCTGCCTCAATGAATAAGGTTCCTTCTGCATCACAATTCGGCAGTACACACTTATAATTATATATATTTTTTATTTCATTAGCCCATTTTGAATTTCTTTTCAATCTAACATATGAGTTAACTTCCAACTGCTCATTTGTTAGTGTTATGTTATAATTAGATATTGTCCTAACTGCTTCTAATAAGTCAATAGAACCATATTTCTTAAACTCAATAAGTAATGCTTCTCTGAAAGGCGATCCATACGCTAAGGGAAATTCTTTAATCTGGGTTGCTGATAATTTTGATGGCTTATACTGTACTATCGCTGACAACATTTCGGGGTACATTTTTGAAAATTTAAGTCCACCATCGTCATTTTTTATGAATAGACCCGACTGTATTAAATCAGTCACCCAATATGAGTAATTAAAACTTTTTTGTCTAGTCGTGTCGCCATCAATCAATTCCGATAATTGTGCTCTACTGAGTTCGTTTGAATTTTTTTTCATTTCGTTTATTAGAAACTTAACTATTAATCTTTCTTCAACTGGCGTTTCATCAAATCCATGTCCATCTGGTATTAATGATGCTACAGAAATTGCGTTAGCTATTATTAGCCTATAAAGCAAGTTAGCGTCTTGGCCGCGTCCATTTTCAACAGCATCTATCCATAATAGCCCTAATTCAGTCCATTTTAAAGGTAAAAGTTTGCTGTCTTTTAAAAAACCTAATCTTATCCAGTTCCTAATTTTAGTTTGCATTGTTGATGGTCGAATTTCTTCTTCACCAACTTTTGCAGTAGCAGCAAATGCATATAGCCAGGCTCCATTCGCTCCCTTACGTCCTGCACCCCATCTTTTCTTTATGAATTCAGCTCTTTTACTCGATTCTACTAGCAATTGTATAGCTGCAAGTTCTGATAGTTGACTCCCAGTTCTTGAATGAAACCAATCTCCTCTTAATTTCCCCAATTTATTGTCTCCTAACTTAGAATAATTAGTTTTTAATTTACAGAATTGAAAAAACCAATAAACGAATATTAGTTATAATTTATAATTCTATAACTTAACTATATATATATCAAATGGATTCATTTTATTCAGAATCCTTGCATTAGCTTTTCAATAATGAATATTACAAGTTCCAGTTTAGTGATAAACATATCATAATAACTACTTAGTTTTATAAGATAAATAGTTGTTATTAACTTAGATAATAATTATTTTTGTATTCTTAAGAATATAATAGATGAAATTAATTGTGATTGCCTGTACTGACCATCAAATTTCTGCATATAATTTCTTTGTACCAATAAAATTTTGCTATTAGTAATAAAAAAACTTTTTCTATATAATTATCAATATATTCTTATTCAATTTACATTCATTATACCACGTAAATCTTAAGATTTATTTAAGAAACAACATTATCATCATTCTATTAAATAATAATCCAATTATGTTTAAACTATTTCAATCGATTCTATATAGGAGTAAATCATTCTAGAGAGTTTTTCTAACGATTGGGCTAACATTTCTTTAGATATCGTATCTCCAGATAATAGTTCTGCTGACCCATGGTTTATTGGATTAAAATTTCTAAATTTTGATGCTTCATCAATAATTTCACGACTACCATCAAATCTCTCGTAGAATTTCTTTAACACCTTACTTTGATGATATGATTTATAATTAGCGTTTTTGGTAAATCCTGATTCAGACCATGCAAATTCTGCCGTTATTCTATCAAAAAATGACTTGTAATAAGAGTATGCTGCTAAATAATCATCTCTTTTTTTGTTACAAAGGTACAAAAAGAAAATTTGTAAAGTAAGTTTCGATACCTTCAAATGCTTAAAAACTTTTATATTTTCTACTGACTTATACTGCCATTCATACTTTATACAATAAGAGTCGATGAATTGATATAATGAAATATTTTCTGGAGATTGTTGGACCAACGCTTCAATTAAATCATAATGACTGAACCTTCTTTTCATCAAATAAGTTATCGCAATCTCCAAATCATTCAACATCCAAAAGCCCTCTCTAGATTTGATAAACAAATTGTTAAGTACCTCTCTTATTCTTTCACCGTCTCTTGTATTCAATAGCAAAGTTAAGAAGACTTTAGGTGTAGTCCTAAGAATATGAACGTCTGTAACATTAAGAACCTTGCTTTTTATCGGATCTATCGTAAAATTCAAATCATTAGAATAGATTACTCTATTTAATATCTCACTCGGTGATAAATTGTTAGCTTCAATAGAGAATATGTTCTCAATTATTTCGATATATCTCTTATTAGTTAAGATATATTTATTCTCTATCTCTAATTCGACTTGCGTTAAAAAATCTAAAAGTAATTGCTCTGCTTTTTCTACGTCTAATTCATAAATATCAAATTCCTCACCATTAACTATTTCTTCATAGTACGGGGTGGATAAAACTTCAGAAATTCTACTAGAGTCACCATATTTAATCTTTTCAGAATTTAAATTTAATTCATTCGCATGAAACAAGGTGTTAACAAATTTTTGAAATTCTTCAAAAATGTTAGCCATACTTATTCCGTCAGCTTTTGAATCAAATAATATATACAAATCATCTACATATCTAATCATCTTAAAACGCGAAATTAAATTAATATGGCTGAGGTAATCAAAAATAGTATTATCAATTTCTTCAAGATATATATCTGTAGCAAGATACGAAGTTCCCATACTGTTCTGAATTACTGGAAAATTTCCATTTCCTATGTATTTGATAAACTCCTTATACATTAACAATTCAATTTGATCAAATCCACTAGACTTTTTCTCTATCTTGGAAAAAAGTTTATCTATATTTATATTTGGAAAATAGTTTGATATATCCAACTTTATGAAATAATCATGAATATCTTCTGTCAATATAACTTCCTTATAAAAATTTGAATACTCTTCCTGATATAACGGATTTAGCGAATGAAGATTCCCAGAATAATAAACTTTTATGGCCTCATTCCTCTGTGACTCAACATTATCAGAGATATTAACACAGATTGCTTGCAGTAAAAGATACATTATTGGAGATATCAATTGAGACTGTCTATATTGTCCATTGGATCTTTGCATATAGTTTCTTTGCACTCTCATTAAATTTTCATCTAATAAAAAGTAACCTTTATCAATAAATTCATCAAAATACTCTCTTTCAAGCAACCTAGTCATTGACGCTTTTCTTGTAAATGGATACCACTGCAGATAACTGTTGAGTTTTCTTATATCAGTTTCGAAATACAACTTTACTACTTTTTCCCACGTTTCATAAGTAATATTAAACAATTTATATCCTCCTTCAGTGATTTAAAATTTATAGGTATGTATAATTTGTATATTATCATAAAAGTTTATTCCCACCTACTTTAGTTTATTTTGTAATATTGCTCTTTAGTTTTTCGATTAAATCATCTAACATATTTCTTTCTGGTTTTATGGGTAGATCAATATTACTTATTGCGATAAAAAACATTAGTTCGTATAATGTATATTCAGACAAATTGGGGTATCTCTATACTAGTCATTTAATATTTTGAAAAATTTATTTCTTGAAATATATGACATGTAGTTTTTTAAGTTGATGCTTAAAAAACAGTTTTACATTCTAGTTATATTACGATTAATACTTAAGTCATGGTTTACAATATGACTCTAAATAATCAGGTATGAGGTAATACCATGTGAGGATATGGCGTTATTATTCGCTGAAGTACTAATCAATTTCACTTTATTGTGGATGATTGGATATAGTCATTTGGTTTTCAAACGAGGTGGCCTGGATTGTCCACATTAAACTGAATAAAAATTATATTGTAGATATAAATATTGCAGTTCCTATTTTGTAAATTAACAGACCTTATACTATATTTAACTAACCTGTGATCATGAATCATGTGCTACTTTTAAAATGGATGTGTTAGTAAGAATGATCGCAGTTATTCACCTATCAAAAGAGCTCGTGATACTAGGATAAAAAGATGGAGAATTAATCATCGGATGATTACTAAGTTTACGATTCTAAATTGAGTACAGAGTGATATTACTTATTATATTGCGAAATAAAAATACACGAGGAGGAAGACACAAATGAGTAAACCAAGAATTAGACAAAACGCCTTACACTTTGACTATTTATAACGGATGATTTATTAATGAGCATGGCTGGGGCACAAAAATCTTATTTTATATTGAATCGTCATAATGCTAATGATCATAGGGATCACTACTACTTATTCAATGTCAAAGTTATCTCTGAGCCTAAGACAGTCCATATCTATGAGTACGTTGGCCACAGGTTCAGTCTATAGAGACCTTGTAGCAAGCATCCAGGTAGAACTATGCAAGGAGCTAATTGAAATGAGCTTAGAATCGAAGTTACTTGGATGATGCGAAGATGAACCTTCCATAATTGGACTAGCAAGGGAGCAGGGAATAGCTAATAAGCTTTAAGGATACTTATACCACACTTGCTCGCTCCGCGTTTCGTTGTCGTGACCGGCTCCATCCCTGCGGGATTCGCTCGGACTCCCCCGAACCACTTCGCTCCCAAGAGTGGTATAAGTATCCTATCCTGGTGAAAATTCAAAGCTGGAGACTTTATACGCCTAGGCTAGTCTTGAGTTGGCTCTCCTCTATACGCGCTTACGCGTATAGAGATGAGCCCTAGCCATCTGTGTGGTTATCAACTCCCCCTACTACAAGACTGGTGCAGCTACAGTGCCTCGTGCGACGTTGTCGCACATGGCACCTCGCTTCGATGCTTGTACGCCTACTTGACATGCCAACTCTTTGAGGGCGCCATTGTACGCAAAATAATTACCACCAGATTTAGGAGCGAAGGTTCAGTGAGGCCGACCGGAATACCGTAGGTATGTAGGCGCAGCGGAACTGAAACTAAGCGAGTAAATCTGGTGGTAATTATTAAGCCAGTATTCTTTTGACGTTCGCACGCTAAGCGTTTCTCTCTTGCTTTATTTTTTCTAGAAAATTAAGCGATCCTGGATAGTTTTCATATAACTCAATTAGCTGGTTCTCTTGTTCTACTGCGTCAGCAGCAAATTCTCCATAATTCATGCGTGTGCCATCTTCCAATTTGCTACATAAAACGACACGACCGTACCCTTCCTCTATCGTGATAAAGACGGGTAAACTACCTTCAAAGTCCACCATAAAGATTACCTTATGACATAATCCCTGTTCTTCTGGTTCAGACATCTTAACTTCCAATTTAAAGACACCTGGCATAAACTCTTTAAAGTCTACCTGACAGTCCATCCCCTCGAACAATTCTTGTAAGGGATACTCTGATTCTACTTCTTCTAACTTGTCCGATAATTGGTAAGTGTGGTGTGGGCGAACTAGATTAATAAAGTGCTGTGGATTTGCGAAAAATAAACTTGGCAATAGAACGTGTTCGAAATAATAGCGGGCTTTTATATCAATCATATTGGTGCCTCCTTATTCATTTGATATATCTATTATACGAACAAGCGTTCTGTAAGTCTAGCTATTATACTTCTTTCTAAAAGAATACTCTTTTCAAAATATTTCTAAAAATAATGCTATAAGCTTCTCAAATTGAAAAATCATTTCTTGTAGCTAATTATGTCTAACAAAAAGAAATGGCCCATCTCAGTACGCGAGAAAGCGTATCGAGATGAGCTCTAACAATCTTAAGGATACTACCTCGTCCTACTACTACACTTCTCGTATTGTCGGTGGACCAGTGTAATTGGATCTGTTAGCAATTTCCGAAACTAGTCAATATTCAAAGCTCGCAAACAATAAAACCTGATATTCTGCGCTTTTGCCAACACCAATATTCTGCTTAGCTATCCACTCGCTTAACACCTTGAACTACTCACTGTATCCCTCTTTTAATTCATTTATGCTGTGTTTAATATTATTATTCAATTGCTATAACTCATAACCCTGAAACTAGCAAATGGAACTGGTGGCAAATTTGTTAGTCATAGTTCTATCAAATCTGTAGCCTTATTCGTTAACTACAAGGTCTGATTTATTAATTATCAGTCCATCTCCTGCATTGATTCCTTCATCAGTAAATGTCTTTTGTGCCAGTAATGCGATTGTCTTAGTAGTCAAAGTATCAAAGGTACCGCCAACAAATGCACCAGCAACGGGCACTGCTTTTCCAAGATTAATCACACCCGTAGAACCAAATTTAGTCACTAATCTAATCCCAACTTTTTGATTTATTTTAGTTAATGTCTTACCTGGAACTTTCTTGACTAAACTAAGTAACATCTTATTGCCCATTACAACACCACTTTTCTTCATAATATTAGATACGGTAGTCCCAGCAAGTGTGGCATAAACAAAAGTTTGAACTTGATCACTGTTTAAATTGTAGCCTCGAATTAATGCTATCGCTGCAATCATTCTCATCTGAAATAAGATCACTGAGGTGACGTTGGCCGGTATAGAGACTGGCATCGTTATAAAGCCACCAAATCCAGTTACAAATCCAGATGTCGCAGCTTTTGTAACTTGGGCATTAACAAGCTTTTTTATTGCTGTTTCTTTATCATATCTCGAAAGATAATCATCCACTAGTTCCTGAATATCCTTTTGCCCTGGCAATCCTGTTAAAGTTTTGTCATAAGCCCAGTTTAAAGTTTCCATCATTTTCTCCTGAGATATAGCTACGACGTTATTTGAGCTATCGTTGATGGTCTTACTTGCACCGCTTGCTATTTTCCCTACATTATCCTTACTATCGCTAATAATCTTTCCGACACCGCTAGCTAACTTCCCAATATTATCAAATGGATTTGACATGATATCCTCCTATTTAGTCTCTATTTTTGACTTAATCCCAACATATACATTCAAATTATACAGATTAAGAATATCACTAAAATGCGATTATTGAAAGCGTTCATATTTGCTTCTCTTTTCTTAAAAATCATCTCAAAATACATCCAATAAACATATTACTCAGCATCTATTCGCTCATCGTTTCGTTTTCGTGACTGGCTCCATACCTTTGGTATTCCACACGGACTCACCCGAACCGATTCGCTCATAGAAGCTGAGTAATATGGCCAACCTAAACACTACAGCGTCAGCCTTCACATTATACGCCTAAAACATTAGGCTTGGCTCGCCTCGTTTTGCGCTTGCGCATAACGAGATGAGCCTCATCAAGCTTGCGACTATTAACTCGTCTAACCACAAACCTTGGAGTAGGTACCGTGCCTCGTGCGACAGAGTCGCACATGGCACCTCACCTTACGATTCGCCTAAAGAAAGACGAAAGCCACCTGCTAACGCACGTGGCATCATCCTAAATCTAATTTAAAGCGTCCACCTGCCCCCAACAACACCACGCGAATGCTTCGCAATCGCCTGAAGTTGCCAAAATCTGCAACGTTGCCGAATTTGCATCCAGCCCAAGCAGCCGTCAGGCGCGTATCTCATGACATAATTATAGCCCAGCGCAAAATGATGCGCTGGGCTATAATTATAAAACCTACCTGACAAGCTACCGGAGACCGCTACGCGACCTCCGGCCACATACCCTTCTACATGACCGTGACATCCTTATCCCGCATCCAGCCAATCACATCACCTTTATAGCCTAATAAATAAACTTCTCCACCCCTAATGGCCTTCCGCTCCAGGACATCAAACTGAGCCCCAAGCACCCAACTAGCAATTTTCTGTCCAGTATAGTATGTCATTGCATTAGGCAATACCTTTACCTTATCAGCATCTTTACCGACATTTTCTATACGTTTAGCAATCAACTCATTGACCATACGTTGCACTTTAACAGGATCATGCCCCGCAACTTTCAGAGCTTTTTCCCTCGCCGGATTATTCCCCCACTTACCCGACAACACTTCTGAAGCCAAGTCCTCCATAGTCTTATCACTCAGTACTGGAACATTAACTTTTTCATCACTATATTTCGGCCTAGCAAACCCCTTAATACGCCAATCATTCCAGTCAAAATAGACCTGGGCGACGCGCGCATTCGCATTACCTTCAACTGTTCTCAATATATCGCCCGATACTTCTGCTACAAAACCTATGTGATCAGCAAAGCCTCCCCCATCCCAATCAAAGGTAATTAAATCTCCTACCTTGGGCTTTACCCGTCCTAACCAGATTCCCATTTGTTTAAACAACTTTATATGCCTTTCAACTCCACATTCACGCCCAATCAAACTAGCCGTACCTGTTTCATCTGCAATTACTGTTACAAAGGCATCACACCAAGCATCATCATAAGTCATTTTATAACCACTTGGCCGTGGTGTTACTTTGTTATAACGGTCAATTAACGCTTTATGCACACTACCGTATTGTTGCGTTCCGACGTACTTTAGCGCCAAATTAATCACCTGTTGAGCTGTCATATTGATTATCTCCTTCTTTATGATAGTGATTGCTGGAAACTTGTATTAAACCGCCTAAAAACGCGGTTAATAGATTCATCGTCGCTAGATACAAGTCAACATCTACCCAGTTATACAAATGCCCCAAACCGCCAATAAACGCAGAAAATGATGGCAAAAAAATTAACACCAGCCACTTCAAACGGTCATAATTTTGATTATTAATTGACACGTTGCAACCACTCCTTCACCGTTGCTTTTAATTCTGACAATTCATACTTTATATTATTAAACAGCAACTCTATCTCATGTATTTTTATATCTTGCCGACTGATACTTTGCGCTAGAATCACTCGCTCTTTATTCCCTTCTTCAATTTCAATGGCCATCTTATCTAACCTGCAAATGAGATTTTGGATTGCTGTAATCAAAGCAACCAATTTACTAATTAACGTAATGATGGCCACCGTTGCTCCAGCCATACTACCGATTTCGATCAATGTCATATTTATACCCCCTTTATCAAAATAGCCCCGCTAGTATTTAGCGGGGCCATCAACACACTATTAACTTATGCTTCGGCTTTATAAACGTCTTGAATAGAACGAGTAACATAACGAGCACCTTCTGCAACTGCATAGACGTCCATACCTTCATCTAGGAAGATATCTGTTTCAACTATTTTATCCATAGCCGCTTGAGCAACTTCAGCCGTTAAATTCTCAATTGGATCTTTGACTGTAATCTTACGTGCAGCACCTGCCGCATCATTAAATAATAGTTCTAGGGTGTTTGTAGTTGAGTTATCTAACATGTAGTATTACCTCCTTATCAAATATTTTGGTTACATTAAACTAACTCGCTGGTTTCTACGATATATGTCTTACCTAAAGGCTTTGTAGTTAAAGTCTGAATTGCATCACGCACGATGTGTGCTTCAGCAGCACTAGTATCTTGCTTAATATTGCCTAGATTAAAGGAGTTGACCTTCTCTGTTAACTCATCGACACTTTTAAATTGCAATTTGGCATCTTTAAACTCTTTCATTCGAACCCTCCTTTACAAATTAAAATGGGTGATCATACCGACAAACGATACCCTCACCCATATAAACGTATTTAATAATATGTATGTTCCTTATAACAACAATGTTTTCAAATCATTTATCTTATCAACAATTTTATTTTTCCGTTGGTAAATCGTCTTTCTACCAACTCCGTACCTTCTGGCTATTTCTGTCACTGTTAAAGTTTCATCAGATAGCATAAGGAATAACTCATACTCTTCCCGATCTAATCGTCGCCTAACTTCTTCCAAAAATATTACTAATTCAATCCTGCTATTTTCAATTGGCATGTCAAAATCGACTGCTCTTTCAACTTCATCGAAAGAGACCTCTTGCTTCTTCTGTTCTTTCCGCAATAAAGTGACCAAGTACCAATATAGTCCCTTACCGGCATAGGCAACAAACCGTATGCGATCACCCCCTAAAGCTTTACCATCGAAGGAATCTTCAATAGTCAACAGTTTCATTCGTAACTCTTGGGCATAATCCTCATAGTTAATATGCCGTTGAGGAATCGTCATCCTTTGTAGAGTTTTATGTATGAGTGGTTCAAATTGGTTTAAAATGCGACTTTTATACAGCGACTGATAATCCAAGCGTGCTCACCACCTCAGTTCTTTACACTCATTTTATATAATTAAGACCTATAATTACAGAGCAATTAACTCATCATTGTGTTCACTTTTAATTAAAAAATAAAAGACTCAGTAGTAGAATTATTAATCAAATTCATAACTATTAAGAGTCCTAAGCGTATGTAGAATTCCCTTTTAGATTCAATCCATAATTTTCTTTCCTCAATTGATTCTTTAGAATGATGACGAAACACCTGTGTTTCCTGTCTAAAACGCCTGATATCGTTTTCATTTATGTAATCATAAAAGAGACTTGAATCGACTGCTTTAAAATTTTTCCCCTCTTTTAAGAGGTACTCAATACAATTGTTCAGTGTTGCTAATTGCTCAGTTGTAGTCATATTATAGAATTCTCCCTTGCGTTCCAGAATATTCTCTATTATTTGTTGGATGTCCTCATTCAATTGGAAAGCTGGGAAATCCTGTTTTCTTTTTATAACCAAGGAATCTATTAATTTTCTCCGGTCCTGCCAACGCACAGTGGTCCCAGTTTGCGTCTTTTGAATCTCGCCCTTAATAACATCCACACCGAAAGCATTTAAATTTAATTGTTGTAATATTACATTTGGAAATTGTTCAATTGTTGTTTACTATGAGTAAAAGTTATTAGTCCAATCACTCGCCAAATCCTCTATGTCGTGTTTGATCAAGTTTGCTACATCTACGTAAAAATCACCGTCATTAAACCCTACTTGCTACCTTTACCATGTAAATCTCCTCCTCTTTTGTTTGTTTGTAAGCCTTTTATACTTTTGCTTATAAGTCCCGATCCAACTTTTTGTTTTTTGACCACCCTCGTCTTTGTCTACATCTATATAATACCATCTATGTATATCTTTGCAAATTTTAGACGATTTCAGATTGTTGTTATATCAACGTTTGCAGGGTTTACAAAAAGTTTATTTGTTGTTATTTTATACAAGATTATTATATTTTTACAAAGCGTGATGTATCTCCTATCTACTAGTAAATGCCCTTTAATGATATATGATTACGTTAAATAAGGGTTAGGGGTGTTATATCCTCGTCAGGGGTTAGGTGTGATATATATATTTAAACAAAAAAAGAGAGGTAAGATACCCCTCTTCAGTGTTTTGTTTAATTTAATTACTTAGTCCCATTAAATACTTCATGATAGACTGCGTCTACTACTTCACGACTTACCTCTACTGCTGAACCACCGTTTGTTGACTTGTAATTAATTGCGATATAGCCGTCTTGACCTGCTACTGTGTAACTCTCACTTGATGACTTGTTAGGGTCGTTTGTTGTGATTGTCCCTGCAATAATTGGCGTGAACTCTGTCCATGTGCGTGAACCTGTAATGTCTTTTGTACCTCGTAAGACTGTCGCTACTGTTGCGTCCACCACTGTACCATTGTCATAGTAAGTTGTAGTTTGGTATACACCATTCTTATAAACATCTGTGTAACCAAATGTCGTGTATCCTTCTTGTCCTTGTACAGTTGTTACATTAACTCCAGGTTCTAATGTGTTGTCATTGTAATAATCAGGTGTATAAGTGAAGTACCCTCGTTGATTTGTTGTGACCTCTACGATTGTATCCCCATTTGCATCCACATAACTATTTTCAGTTTCGGATACAATCTCTCCACGTCCTGTTTGATAGTCTCCACCTGACATTGCTAAGTTACCATGCGCACCATTGTTCACTTCGTTATATACTTCATTGCGGATTTCGGTTGATCCATTTGTGTGTTCTGTTTTTGTTACTGTTGGCTCTTGATATTCTACCTTAGTCCCAACTTCAACAATCTTGTTAACTGGTTGTGTTGTAACTTCACGTTTGATTTCCTCACGTTTAGTCTCTTTACCGTTAACTTTTGTTACTTTATAAGTGATTGTCTCTACTCCAGCTTTACCCTCTTGAACTACTTTTGTTTCACCCTTTGGTAAGTCTGCATTATCACGTGTTTCTGTCTGGAAGTCAATAGCCTCTGTCTCTTTTACCTCTTTTGTTGCTAAGTTAGCTTTACCTACCTCAACAATTTTATTAACAGGTGCTTTTGTGACTTCCTCACCCGTTACCTCTCGACTTACCTCTTCACCTTTTTCTGTGTGAATTGTTGTTGTAACTACCTTAGAACCATTAACCCCTGCTTGAATTACTCGCTCTTCTGTACCATAACTATCGACTTCACGAACCTCTGTTTCAAATGGAATCGCTACTGTATCCGTTACTGTTTTTTGTCCTTTAATTGGTTTTGTACCTACGATGGTTACGTCATATTCTGCTTCAATTACATCCTCTGAAACCTCAACTGTCGCTAATACTGTCCCATCTTGTGTGTATAATGTCTCATATACTTTTACAATCGATCCAGCTTTACCTGGTACTACCTCAACAAAGTCCTCCCACTTATTAGGGTCTTTGATAACTTTCTTACCTTGTGTAATGACTTGTGTCTCTTTTGCTGTCTCTCTAATGTAACCCGCTGGTTTTGTTCCCAATCGAATTACTCGATCTTGCATTTCTGTAACCACAACGTCATCTACAAACTGATCAACTACCTCCCCATCAATAACCTCTTGAACATCCGTTACGTTACGTACCCCTGTTACACCCGCAAAGTCCTCAACTTCAACTCCCTCCGCTAAAGTGTTATCATAGATTACACGTACACCCGGTGATGTTGTATGTACAGTTGTACTATAGATTACTGAACGTTGATGCCATGCACCCGGAATTTCAACTTCTTCAATCACTACGTCAAATAATTGATTGCCCTCTTCATCTAATAAAGGGTTGCCCTCTTCATCAAATAATGGTACTTCTGTCTCTACGTTTTCATATGTTGACGGATCTTGATAGTCGTTATAATTAATCTCGGATGGCTCTTCACTTACTGTTACAACACCCTCTGTATACTCTTCACCCTCACGTCCTACAATTCCAGAATCAATATCTTCAGTACCAATTACTACACGTGTTGCCTCACCTACTACATGCTCGGACTCTACTGACTCTTCTGCTGGTAGTTCTTCACTTGGCTCCTCTGGTGCGGGTGTTTCTGGTGTTGGTTCTGGTGTTTCTGGATCCTCCTCAACTGGCTCATCAGTATCTGGATTTTCTTCTACTGGCTTATCAGTGTCTGGATTTTCTTCTACTGGCTCATCAGTATCTGGATTTTCTTCTACTGGCTCATCAGTGTCTGGATTTTCTTCTACTGGCTCATCAGTGTCTGGATTCTCTTCTACTGGTTTATCAGTATCGGGATTCTCTTCTACTGGCTTGTCAGTATCTGGATTCTCTTCTACTGGTTTGTCAGTATCTGGATTCTCTTCTACTGGTTTGTCAGTATCTGGATTCTCCTCAACTGGCTTATCAGTGTCTGGATTTTCTTCTACTGGTGTCTCCTCTACCGGTTTATCTGTGTCTGGATTTTCTTCTACTGGTTTGTCAGTATCTGGTGTTTCAGGTTTTGGTTCTACTGGTTTTGGTGCCTCTGGTGCTGGTGTAGACGGTTGTGCGGGTGTTACTTGGTTAGAATTGTTAGTTTGTGTAGGTGCTTGTGATACGACTACTGATTCAGCCTCAGATAATACCCCGTTAAGAATATCGCCCGTTAAGATTAAATCACGATCTGTAATACCATTTGCATCTGCCAATTCTTGTACATCTGACTCAATCGCTTCTGCAATTACTGATAATGTATCCCCCCATTGAACAACATATGCCTCTAAACCTAACTCTTTTTGACGCTCGATTTCAGCTTTAACTTGATCTAAATTGTTCATCGTCCACTTTAATGTAATAGCTTCAAGGGCTTTTGATGATTCTGTTTGGATTGCCTCGTCTAACGCAAGTGATGCTTTATCGTCAAATGATGATGATTTAGCTGATGTCAGCACTGCTTGTATGGCTTGTGGTGATGCCGCTAAAATATTGGTTGGGATTGATACTCCTAGTGCTAAGGCTGTAGTTGCTACCGCAATCCATCCTTTACCTTTTACTTTACGCATAATACGCGCCCCCGTTGAGTGGTACTCTCGTCTTGTTCTGCTCATTAAAATAAATCCTCCTCTAAAATATCGCATAGATTATTTGTCTGTTTTAGTATTAAGTTATTTGTTTACTACTATATATAGTAGCATATCTCACCTGATTTGTGTGTAATACTTGCATAAATGCACATTTAAATTGACTTATATATCATAAATAAGTAAAGATACGCTAAAATGATTAGATGTAATGCCGTCGTATACAAGTATACTTGGCTCTTCACATCATCACATGAGGGGATTGATGCGCTAAAGTATGAGTAGGGTAGTCGTCTACATATCATAAATTAGTGGGTCTCTTTTTATACATTAAGCATTCACTACATTTAATATAATCAGGGTGTTTGTCTATGTATATCAGGGGGATCGCCTCGCTAAAGTATAGGGTGTGTATTGCCTATGGTGTAAGGGGTTGTTTTAACATCGTCAATTATAATAGGGTTGTCACTAAAGTATAGTATTGAAATAATCATTTTCTTTAAACCATCCCATTATTGATTGAAATTCTACATGGTCTTGTTTGTTAAAATCAGAAAATTCTGTATCTGATTTGTATTTTGGTTTCAATGTATTTTTAAAGCTTTCTATTATGTCATTTTCATCTCGGTAAGTATAGTGATTTATAGTTATCATGATTCTTCTCCTATTATTTATAATTATCATTAGATTAATATTATTTACTTTTTTCACATCATATCATATACATTATTTGAATTTGTTTTATATTTATGAAAATAACACATACCTCTATATTTTCATAGATTAATATGTAATAATGTGTGAAGAGTTACACAAAAGCACATATAGAGGTGAAATATGATGGAAACAAGAAAAAAAATTTACTATGATTTTTATGTTAACCAGCGACAAATTGAACTACAAATTGAAAGCGCATACTATTGTGATGAGGAACTTACTATTTTAGTTTTAAATGAAGAATATGATGAAGTTGAGAGTCCTGAAGAATTAAGGAGTATAGTTCTTCAAAATTATAGTTGGTTAGTACAAATATATCTCTGGATGCTTAAGCAAGATAAAAACTTTGATCAAGACCGTGTCACTTGTCTTATTAATGAGAGTTGTTTATTAATAGCTGTTTCTAAGGAAACGAAGACAGAAAAAACAAAAGGTAAGGCCACTAGGATACTGAGGGAGGCCTAAATGAACATTAATGGGGATATGATTATATACGACGATTTGGAAAAGAATCAGCATGAAGTTCTTAAAGATATCGTTGCTCTATTGAACCATCGATACATCAGTACTATCTTATTAGGTGTAAACAAAAAGAATCCTAACATAAGTATGGGCTCTCACCATCCTTCTTGGATACTAGCTCTCAATACTTGGATCGAACAAGAACGTATTGTCCCTAATCCAGTAAATAATATAAAAATCAGCCAAATTAACGGGATACTAGATATCGAAATTACACCAGGTAATGATGCGCCTTATCATTTAACTGCTAAGAATGATAAGAATAAGCAAAGAATCTACATAAGAGATTCTAAGAAAACCAAGCCAGTTTCTCCTAGTGAGTATCTACAACTTTATTCACACAAATAGCCTTTAACGAATCGTCGCCCGAATCGGGGGACGATTCTTCATTGTCATTGTCATTTTAATTATCATTATACTTATCATTGTCATTATGATGATGTGTCTAAAGACTCAAACACAATTACAGGCAATACATGACTATCACACATGTAAATGGAATCATTAGATAACGAAAAACAGCTACCATCAATTACCGGCAGCTGTTTTAAAAGCATGATTGGAATGCAATTTATGACCTTCTTTTTTGCTCTCTCCTATTTCTGTCCGCAGTCACCTGTCTCATTAATTCCTCTGTACAGGTTTTTGCTAATGCTTCACTTTCGCTTGCTGTATAACTACGAGACATTGAAGATTTCTGTGAATACTTTAAATCTAGTTTTTCGATATCTGTGATTGACTTTACTTTTTTGACTGACCAATTCTCCAATATTTTCAACGAATACTTATATGGATTATTTGATGAAATAGATCGTTGCAATGCACTCACCACGATATCATCTCCGAAATAATCAATCCACTTCTTATAAGCATTCTTCATTTCGTCATTCATCTCACCAAAGTTTGCTTGAAAGTATGAAAAAGTTAGATAATCCATTACTTCTTCTCTCACTGGGTCTACTAGAGAAAAGTCTGTCTTAAAAATTTGCTGATCAATAGGCTTAACTTGTTGCCTCTTGACCAGTTCATTTTCAAAACATTGCTTAACTGTTTTATCAAACGGTCTATCTGATACAGTCCAAAACTCAAACATATTCTCGTAAGTGGCATACAACAGATTGGCATCTTGAACCCTTGATAATTCTTTTATCAGTAAATCGCTTACCGGTTTTCCGCCCTTTACGATACTATACTTCAATGAATTTAAGAGCGATATCTCTTGCGTCTCAACCGAGTACATAATATTTTTATAGAAGTTACAAAATCGATCCAGTAAAACATTAATTACTTCAATCGTATAACCAGTATCAAAACTAATCACGCGCTTAGGTAGAGAATAGATACCTACTTGCGAACTACGGGGATTCGTCATTAAATACAATAAGAAGTATTTATCTTCTACAGAATAATTATCTAATACTGTTGAATCTTCCCAGAAACGTGTGTCAACAATTCTTTTAACTACCATAATCAACCTATGCGTTACTTTGTCTAATACGCTTCAGCAAGTCTTGGTTAGGCAACCAATTTTGCCAATAATTCATCGCCGATGCTTGGTCCGTTTGTCTCAACAAATCATAACGGGCAATCATAAATTTAGATTTAAAATCATTAGCAGCTGAACGGTACACTTCCGATACTAATTTCTTATTTTGATAAGCTTTAGAAGATTTCCCTCCCAATATTTTCAACACATGTTGCTTGCGAGCCGTGTTTAAAAAAGATGTGATCACCGGATTAACTGGTTGAATTTTCTCTAAGTAATCTACACGCTTGGCCAATTCTTGGTTAAACGTATTGTTCTCTCTTAGCTTGAGAACGAGTTCTTCTAGTTCATAATTTACAGATGCATTAGCTTGTAATTCATTCATGATAAAACCTCTTTTCTTTATGATAACGTTTGCATTTTATAGATATAATATATTCGTTTTAGTTAATAATTGATTCTAGTCAATTATTACTCCATCAATGATATCTTCTATTTCCAAACATCGCCTCATATCAGCGCACCAATCCTCTACTAACGCTACCAGACTCAAGTACTGGTTTGCGTACACCGGATTACGATTAATAATGGCTAATTGTTCTGAAAACCGTAACGGTGATATCTTGGTCAAGAGAATATTCAATTCTTCTCTAAACTTTGTATAGTTATGTAAGTAACTTAATTCTTCAACCATATTCAAGCGTTTAGTTGATAATTTATCTATTTCTACCTTTAATTCTTCAAATTGCTCTTTTAATTCTTGATTCTCATGAATCGATTTTAATGATTGCTGGTATGCTTGTTGCACTTGATGTAACTTTTTCGTAGTTTCAGTCAATTCTGTTTGAAGGACCTGTGTAGTATTATCGATGCTTGGGCCAGACGGTTCCACTTGATTAATAGTTTGTCTTAAATTTCTTAGTTCTTTCACGTTCATATCTACTGGTAGCTTAACCTCTCCGGTACTTGTAACATGTTGTTGTTCTCTAACATCTGCTGGCAAACTAGCAATCATTGACAGAACACTTATTCCTAAATTCTGCATCGTTGCTGAATTTGGTAACTCTTGCGCGATTTTCATTAGTCGATTCGCAGCTGTATGATCTATGCCCACTTTTTCCAGCCAATTTCCAAACTGACCGTGTGAAAGATCATTAGTCTTTACATAGGTCAAACGTCTACCAATTTCCCAAAAGGCTGATCCAGCTTGTTGTTTGTATTGTTTAATCTCAAACTCTAAGACATTTAAATCTCCAGATAACATTAATTGATTCATATACTATCCCCTCACGCTGTTTGAAGTTTTATATTTTTGCATATATGATTCAATATCCGCTTGATCATAATAAACACGATTGCCAAGCCAAATTTCTTTCAGTCCATCACTAACCCAATTTTTCAAAGTTCTATGACCAATACCAAATTCCGAAATAACATCCTGCTGCTTTAAATAGTTTTTTTTATTTTTCACTTCAAGTACTTCAATACGCTCCTCAAGCATGTTTATTGTTTCTACGAAATGATTAATCTTATTATCAAACAAAGAACTAGCAAATATCTCCAAGGCTTTCTCTAAATTGGCTGTTTCGATTTCATTCACCCCGCCCAGCTACCTGCATAGGTTCCCCATCAAGTACATTAATTGCATAAAAGATCTCGACGACTTCCAAAGGTGTTAAATGTAAAACATGGAAGCAACCATTCACAACTTGATAAGAGGGTTTAGTTTTACCCGTTAAAACATTACTAATTGTTCCTCGATTGACCTGGATTTTGTGTGCTAAAGACTCATTAGTCAAGCCACAACGTGCAATACTTGCTTTTAGTTTCTTCTGATTTACATGATTCAATTACTCCTATCCTCCTAGTAAATAATTTTTTATTGCAATATTGAATTTTGTGAATAAACTTACAAGACAAAGATACAATATAGTTTTTAATATTTCAACAAATAAATGCAAAAGATGAATCGATTCATCAGCGACTCTTGCAAAAGATGAATTGATTGATTATAATGACGGAGAAAATAAGAAAGGTGGTGAATATTTTGACAATTGGCGAGAGAATTAAATTGGCCAGAGAAAACAAACATCTCAGCCAAAAAAAGTTAGGTAGTTTAATTAATATTTCGCCTTCCACTCTGAGTCGCTATGAGCAAAATCACGTTAAAGGAATTGACAACAAAATCATTGGAAAAATTGCTAAAGCTCTTGGCGTGTCAATAGAATATCTACAAGGTTTTACAGATACTTTTAGTGATAAAATAATTAAAGTTAAGGTTATTGAAAGTATTAAAGATGGAGTCTTCACTTTTACAAATGAAATTGCTGTTGCTTCATTCGCTTTACCAAAAAAAGAGTTATTCTACCTTGTATCAAAAGACTCTTCAATGATGCCACAAATTAAAGAAGGTGCACTTGTCCTATTTCAAAAATCACAGGATGTCATAGATAATACAATAGTCTGTGTGCTACCTCATAATTCTACTGTTCCAATCATTCGAAAATTACGCACCGTTAGGAATAGGAGACTATTCTTACCATTGGATTTGTCACAAGATATCTATTGCGATGATGTTGAGAACTCACATATAATTCTTGGCAAAGCTATCCAGGTAATACACGATTTATAAAAATATATTTATTTATTCCTCTCACGCTGAAAAAGGAGAATAAATAAACATGATTACAAAATATGAATTAAAAAATGGTCAAACCCGATACAAATCAAAAATATACTTAGGTATCGACGACGCGACTGGAAAAGTAGTTGCGCCTATGAAGAGTGGCTTTAAAAAATATTCGGATGCGGTGAAATATGAAACAGATTTAAAAAACAACTTTTTAGACAACGGAAACAGCTTAACAAAATCTTTGAAAAAATATACATTTAAAGATGTCTTTAAACTTTGGTTTATGCAATATAAACTCAGTGTTAAAGAAAACACTTATATTACAGCTATGCAAGTTGCAGAGAAGCATATCTTACCCGTCTTTGGTGAGTTTTTCCTAAGTAAAATTCCTTTAGTTCTATGTCAAGAAGCCACTAATCTTTGGTATGAAACCTATTCGAAAGCTTCCTTTTTAGTAAATTTAACTAAACGGATACTAGACTTTGCAATTAGTATCGAGTGCTGTGCAGTTAATCCAATGACCAAAATTATGCGTCCTAAAAATACTCATAAAAAGAAATACGAATCGCCCTTTTTTGAAAAGGAACAACTAATTGAATTTGAAAGAATCATCAGTGAATCTGAGGATATTATGGTGAGAACAATGTTTAGAGTGTTAGCCTTTACGGGGTTAAGAAAATCTGAATTATTAGCTTTACAGTGGGCAGACTTAGATGAAGTGAACCGGACTTTATCTGTGAAAAGAATTGTGGCACGGGGAATAAGTTCATTAATCGTTCAAGACCCTAAAACCGAGAGTAGTTTTAGAACTATCTCTATTGACTCAAGAACTTGGGAGATATTAAAACAGTGGCGGACGGTACAAAAGGTAAGATTAATAAAACACGGACAAAATACAAATAGGAAAAATCAATATGTATTTACAAATGAAAACAATTCATTTCTAAATCATAAATTCCTTAACAATAACTTAAAAAGAATCTTAGCTAATCATCCAAATTTACCTAAAATGACAATTCATGGATTTAGACATACACACTGTTCACTACTGTTCGATGCCAGGGTTGAAGAAGGGGCCATAAAAGAACGATTAGGTCATAGTAGTATTCTTACAACACGTAATA
Source organism: Fundicoccus sp. Sow4_F4 (assembly GCF_052116145.1). Lineage (NCBI taxonomy): Bacteria > Bacillati > Bacillota > Bacilli > Lactobacillales > Aerococcaceae > Fundicoccus > Fundicoccus sp. Sow4_F4. The sequence goes on from NZ_JBQKLQ010000013.1 coordinate 28,767, forward strand.
TATATGATCATGTTACGAAACATCGAAGTGAAGATACAGCACAAAAGTTCGAAAATTTTATATCATTTTAATGATTTACAATATATCATAAGTTTTTACCCAATAAAATTTTCGTTAGAAAAAAGTATGGTAGAATCTATGGTAACTTTTTCAAAAAACACAAAAAAAGCAGTTTCTCACGCACATGAGAAACTGCTCCTAAGCTTGATGCCAAGCTGATACCGATGGTCGGGGTCGAACCGACACGCCCGTGAGGGCACAGGATTTTGAGTCCAGCGCGTCTGCCAATTCCGCCACACCGGCATTAATGATATGCTTTTCTAAC
>NZ_JBQKLQ010000014.1:0-17932 GCF_052116145.1 Fundicoccus sp. Sow4_F4
TCATCTTTCAATGTGATAAGAAGATCTAGTTTGCCACCAATTCTATATATTTCTTCAATGCAACTTAAGCCCAACTGGACACAAGTTGTAAATGCAATTTTCTTCTTCATATTTTCAATTCCTCTCCAATTCAATGTTGAGTTTGCTTGAGACTAAAACCCTCTTCTAAATACACTTTCAAAGCTTTCTGCATAAACCATGCCAGCTTGTCCGCCTCTATAAGCAGCAAGACCTTTTAAAGCTTCATTGCTTCTAGGATGTGGATAGGGTCTCATCACTCCTCTATACATAGAAAGAGCTTCTATCTTCTTATCTACAGCTTCTTCGCCTACTTCAATAAATGTATTTGGATTGAACTGATTCATTGCTTTATTCAGTGCCCATTCAGTTGCAGAAGGGACTTCCATAAAGAGCAGTTCTTTTAATGGACTAACTTCTGGTCTTCGTTGAAAAAGTCTCACTGCAGCTTGGCATGCAAGAGACGTATGTAGATGATCATTATTTAAATCCGCTGGATGATGTGTAAATACAACTTCTGATCCAGTTTCTTCGATTGCTTTTTCTATGAATTGAACTAATTTAAGATGAGGTACTGTATTGAATTCGATATTTGGAAATTCGCCTTTAATGACTCTTTTAACGCCTAATAAGCTTAATGAGTTATTAACATCCTCATGAAGTTCATCTGTTGCAGGTCTATGATTTCTGGCATTTACTTCCCCAGACATGATACATACATTCACGGTATGACCTTCCTGTGCTAATTTATACATTGTGGCTCCTGCGCCTAATACTTCATCATCTGGATGTGCTACTACTACTAAATAATTCATCTTTCATACCTCACTTCATGTAATGTAATTTCCTATATAAGTACAAGTGCTCCTATGTTGAGCACTTTAATTTCTACTTTAAGTATTTTGATTAGTATTCTAAAATGTACATTTTTGATTTTCTGTTTAAACCCTTGATATCACTAACTTTCAACGGTGGTCGATAGTTTTTTGCGTACCACTTTTGTGAGAATTCGATAACTATATGTTGTGGTCCGGTATTTTCGAGCTACTATATCTAGTGATCCTTTCAAGATACTCACGTCGTTATACTCATTCAATCAACAACACTATTTTAATTAAAGAATTGCATAGTCTCATATCACAATTTATATTTGTTCCATTCAATACTATTCATGCACATATATCTTGACTGTGCACTCAATATTTTTTTGTTCAGTTATATTTTCTTTACGTATAATCATAAAATCGTTTAGAAGAATCCACTGTTATTTAATCTATTATTAGTCCTCTCAAAAATAACCTCACCTCTTAATAAACTGGTCATTGTTACTACAAAACATCTCACGTCAATTCAAAAAGACAAGCCTTGTTTTAATAATAGACCTTTCATCCAAAGGCTCTTAAAAAGGCTCTTAAAAAATCTATGATAATTCTTCGAAGTTTATTTTTATAAGAATCCATCAACTTTTATAATAGACTCATTAGAATCACCTAATTGATAGATTTATCGATTGGGTGATTCGTAAACATAGTTCTAAACTTATATAATTGGAGATATGCTTTGGACTCTTAAGCTAAAAAATAACCTTATTCATTATCTTAACAACTAAAAATAATTAACTCTTTATAAATCCTATTCATCATTTCATTAATTTTTAATGTCAGACGGCAACTCTATAATATCATATTTTTCTATATACGAACATACAAAACAAGCCAAAGTGAAAAACTCACCTTGACTCGTTTGTTATTGCTTAGTTAACTTTCGTCTCTTAGCATATGGCTAATGAATAGGCTACACTAAGTTAGACAGTAAAAATAAGGTCTAGTAGAATGAAATAAAAGAACCTGAAACGGAGAGAATCTACCATGACTGAAAAAAGAGTACGCAGAACGTTTACGCCAGAATTTAAAAGCCAAGTAGTACGACTTTATGAAAGCGGAAAACCACGTGCAGACATTATACGTGAATATGATCTTACAGCCTATGCATTTGATAAATGGGGGAAACAAAGCCAAGCTTCTGGCTCTTTCAAATATGAAACCAAAAAAGAACCAGAGAACGAGGGAGTTATTGCCCAGCCCCTATTCAACTTTTTGGTTCTTCTCTAGCGCTTAAACGGTATAAGTCTTCACGAAAATTCTCGCATTGGTAAGTATCGACAGAAGTCTCTTCAAATTGCATAACTGGACTAGTTTTACCTAGTGTAATCGTATAGTTCAACCCTTATATCTCTTAATAGTTCGAATCACGATGTTTTTTTCTAGATTAATTTGTTAATTATAATCTCCAATAAGCATAACCTTTTGAAGTAAACTGTTCATGATCTAAGATACTCTTAATATCAATCAACACGCGCTCTTCGTTTGTTAATTTTGGTTTATATAATGCTTCAATGTCCTCAATTGACAATGCTTTAAACGCTTCATGACCTACGGCTAAGACCACACAGTCTGCATCATGGATATCTTTATACTTAGATAGCGTTACACCATATTCTTTTAATGCATCTGGTTCAGACGCCCAGGGATCGACAATCTCAGGTTTGATGTCATACTCTGCTAATCGTTTGAGTATATCACCCACTTTAGAGTTGCGCGTATCTGGAGTATTCTCTTTAAAGGTTAAACCTAATACGACCACTTTCGCCTCAATGACTTTTTTGCCTGTTTTGATTAAGCCTTTAATGATTTTATCGGCAATGAATTCACCCATACTATCATTGATCTCACGACCTGATTTAATTATTTGACTATGATAACCTAAGTTCTCTGACTCATAGACGAAATAATAAGGATCGAACCCAATACAGTGCCCACCCACTAAACCTGGTGTAAAACCTAAAGCATTCCATTTCGTATTCATGGCATCAATCACATCTTTTGAATCAATGCCCATACGGTCAAATACTAAAGCTAATTCATTCATGAAGGCGATGTCAATATCACGCTGACTGTTCTCCACCACTTTAGCTGCTTCAGCAACTTTAATACTTGGCGCACGGTGTACACCCGCCTTAATCACTAACTCATGTGAATGCTAAACTAAAAACAACAAATAGGGCATGCGGACAAAATCTTAGACCAAATCGATCAGGAGGAAGTCTATGTATGCTTACGCTGAAAAATTAAAAGCCGTCAAACTTTACTTGAAGTACGAATCTTATGCGGCTGTCATCAATGAACTGGGGTATCCTTCGCGTATGGCTCTTCGGGATTGGATAGAGGCTTACCGTACGGATGGAGATGTTCAAAAAGAGATGACGCGAACGCCAAAATACACCGAAGAACAAAAACAAGCAGCAGTCACCCACTATCTTGAGCATGGTAAGTGTTATTCACGTACCTGCAGAAAACTTGGCTATCCAAGCCGGGGCTTATTAACAGAATGGGTCATGGAGCGCGCACCTCAACCTCGCCAATTGATTAAAAAAGGGGTAAACTTAACACAACAAGAAAAAGAAGCCGCAGTTCTTGCACTGGTAACTCGGACCACATCCGCACAATCGATTGCGGATCAACTAGGTGTTAGCCGAAATTCCCTCTACAATTATAAAGAACGGTGGCTCGGCAAGGACGTGCTTGGTATGGTCAATGACTCAAAGGAAACAGATGTTAATCAATTAAAAAGTCAAGTCAAGCAACTTCATGAAGAGGTTCACCGCCTTCAGATTCAAAAAGACGTTCTTGAAAAAGCGGGTGAACTACTAAAAAAAGATCAGGGCATCCATCTAGAAGAACTCACCAATCAAGAGAAAACACTCCTGATTGATGCCCTTCGCCCTTTTTATCCGTTAAAGGAATTATTAGCCTGTGTCAGTATCCCTAAAAGCAGTTATAGTTATCACCACACGCAACTCGCTTTACCTGATAAATATTGTAAGGCTCGTACCATGATAATTGAAATTTTTCACAAGAATAAGCGGCGGTATGGCTATCGCCGAATTCATACTGCTCTGAAACATAAAGGGATGACTCTTTCAGAAAAAATTGTTCAACGTATCATGCGCGAAGAAAATCTCTTCGCTAAATCCGTTAAAATTAAGAAGTATAGTTCATACAAAGGAGAAATATCGCCTGCAGTTCCTAACATCCTAGAACGCGATTTTACAGCCAGTAAACCCAATATAAAATGGGTAACTGATCTAACAGAATTCCGTCTCCCTGCTGGAAAAGTTTACCTGTCTCCTATGATAGACTGTTTCGATGGTGCAATTGTGAGTTGGACGATTGGTGCTTCTCCTAATGCTGAATTGACTAATTCGATGCTAGATCAAGCAGTTTTAACGCTAAAAGAAGGTGAAAACCCGATAGTTCATTCGGACCGAGGGGCTCATTACCGCTGGCCAAGTTGGATTGAGCGAATGGAATCGCATCACTTAACTCGTTCTATGTCTAAAAAAGGTTGCACGCCTGATAATGCTGCGTGTGAAGGTTTTTTTGGGCGGTTAAAAAACGAATTCTTTTACGATGAGAATTGGTTAGATGTGTCAATTGAGCACTTTATGCAACTTTTAAACAACTATCTTCATTGGTACAATCACGAAAGAATCAAGCTATCTTTAGGTGGGATGAGTATTATGGATTTTCGAAAAACACTTCCTTTAATAGCTTAAGGAATAATACCAATTCTTGTCCACTAGAAGTAAACAAACCTATTCAATAGGTTGCAACAAAAACAATCAACCGTATTTAGGTCCAAAATAATATCCGCACCCCCCTTTTTGCTAACTAACCCTTTACACTTCTGCTATCAATTCGCTGAGCTATTTCGGGGCTGGGCAAAAACTCCTCTAAAATAGAAAAACGGGTTTCCACAATCACTGTGAGAAACCCGTTTTTTTGATTGATGAATTGTAAAATTAAATGCGATAACAAAGAAACTCATAATAGATTCGTGTAAGATGTTAATAACGACAAAAACATACACACGGAGGTCTATTATGAGCTATACATATCTTACCATAGAAGAACGTTCAAAAATAGAAGTGCTTGTTCAAGAAGGTTATACAATTAACCATATTGCGAATTTATTAAGTCGTCATCATTCAACTATTTATCGTGAGCTGAATCGATGTTCGGCTCAAACCTATGTTGCGAAAGCTTCTCAAGCAGATGCTAATCAAGTTGTTGCTCACAAAGGCAGAAAAACGAAACATACGCCAGAGTTGCCTGAGGATATTCAACATAAATTAGAACTGACCTGGTCACCCGAACAGATTGTGGGTCGAGATTATCAAGAGAAACTATCCTTTAAAACAATCTATAACTGGATTTATGAAGGTATCTTAAACGTTCCCTTACAAGTTCTAAGACACAAAGGTAAGAGTCGTCAACCTCGAGAGACACGTGGTAAGTTCAATGTTGGTAGCTCGATCTCCAAACGACCTAAGTCAGTTAGAAACAGACAAGAGTTTGGACATTGGGAATTGGATACAATGGTTTCTTCACGCGGAAAGAGTAAAGGTTGTTTAGCGATCTTCGCAGAGCATAAAAGTCGTTTATACCTTGCTTTTCTGATACCTAACCGCACTAAAGACGCTATGCACAATGCAATTGAGCAGTTAACAAGTAATCTGCCTGAGCACGCCTTAAAATCATTTACTTCCGATCGCGGGAAAGAATTCGCTTGCTATCCAGAAGTAGAGGCATCAGGCATTGATTTCTACTTTGCGGATGCCTACAGCGCTTGGCAAAGAGGGACAAACGAAAATTCGAATGGCTTAATGCGCGAATTCTTTCCGAAGAAAACTGATTTAGCTAAAGTGAGTGAAACTGAATTATTCACGGCTTTATGGCTAATGAATAATCGACCAAGAAAATGTCTGAATTATCAAACACCTTTAGAAAAATACATTCACGAAACTTCATTAATTGAGTAAAAAAATTGTCGCAATAATTATTGCAATTCGTCATGCCTATTTTAGTAATTAATTGCGAATGATTTAGATGACTATTATTTTTTTTCATCTAATTTACTCTGATATAGCTCAAGATAATTCTTTATCATTCCACTAATCGAATAGTTAGTAGCATTTTCAGTACACTTAAGTAAAGTTTCTTTGTTTTTATTTTGAGAATTTCTTATACAATTTAATAATTCCGAGTAATTCCCCTTCTCAACTACTCGTCCCGTCAGATCAGTAATCGATTCTCCGGCTCCCCCAGTATCAAAAGTAACAACAGGTGTGCCACAAGCCTGCGATTCCAAGTTTACCGTTGGAAAATTATCAAATAATGTAGGATTAATAAAAGCATCTGCTTGATTATATAATTCTACTAATTCATCTATAGACTCAGTTCGTTCAATATGTTTTATACGTGTATGAGGAGTACCAGATTCTGGAATTAATTTTCCGACTAAAGTAATACTATAACTGGTCTCTAAGTCCTCAGCTAATTTATTAAAGTATTCTAAGCCTTTTCGTTTCTCCCAGACACTAGCAATTCCTAAAATATTAATTTTTTTACTCTGATTTCGACTATGGTTTTCTACCACTTTAAATTGATTAGTATTAATCCCATTATGAATCACCTTTATGTCATTACCATGTAAATAGGATCTGTCTATTATTTCAGCAAGCCATTTTGATGGTGTTACAAATGTAAAATTATTCTTTTGCAAGAGTTTTTTCTTAATTTCATAATTTTTTATGCTTCGCTCACTACTCCATTGAGAGTGAATAGGATATTCTTTTGAAATTTTTACCAACTTTGAATGATTGATAGGATTCTCCCATTCATACTCTATAGCGCCTGAATCTGCTGAGCTTCCAGATATTATCCACGGGTCATGCAATAACCAAACTACTTTAACACCACTCTCCTTCAAATATTTGAGTAGCCTTGGAAAATTAACATAATAACCATGGATGTTATGAAGATGTACGATGTCTGGATTAATTTCTTTAATTTTATTGATAATCATTCGAGTTGCTAAAAGAATAGTCTGTCCATGGCGATTAAATAGTCGAGTTGCTGCTAAATCAATTGCTTGTTCAAGTGGATTACCAATCTTAAAGACGTTCGCTTCATTAACACTTTTTCCACGACCATAAATTACATAACTTTCATTGCCACTCTCCATTATTGCATGATGAAGATTTTCTACAATTCTTCCAGTGGAACCAAAACCATAAAAAGAATTAATTTGCAGTATTCTCATTATTACTCCCCCCATACTCTTCTCTTAATATAATCCGTATAACTCACAATAATCCTCAACACCTTCTCGGATACATTCGGCATGCTGTAATCAGCAACCAATTTCAGTGTCTGATCAGTTTGCATGTCTAAGATAGTAAGCCCCTGCATGATTCGTTCTTTCTCTAAACCTACCATCATCACAGCGCCTTCTTCCATCGCCTCTGGGCGTTCATGTTCTTCCCTTAAGTTCAAGGCTTTGAAACCTAAAACCGACGATTCTTCACTGATTGTACCACTATCACTGAGGACTGCTTTCGCATTCAACTGTAAGTTATTGTAGTCAGTAAAGCCCATTGGTTTCATTAGTTGAACTAAATCATGAAACTCAACACCTTTAGCTTCAATCATATTACGTGTTCTCGGATGAGTACTGACAATAACAGGTAGCTGATACGTCTCAGCAATTTCATTTAATGAGTCCACCAAGTTCAAGAAGTTTCGCTCTGAGCTGATGTTCTCATCTCTGTGTGCTGAAATCACGAAATATTGACCTTTGGTCAAACCTAACTTGAGATAACTTTCAGCTGCTTCAATGGCTGCTTTCTTTTCATTTAACACTTCAAACATTGGGCTACCAGTCTTAATAATCTGATCAGCTGGTAAACCTTCTGCTAACAAGTATTCACGGGCAATATCACTATAAGTCAAGTTAATATCCGCTACGTGGTCCACAATCTTACGGTTTGTCTCTTCTGGGACACGTTGATCGAAACAACGATTGCCAGCTTCCATGTGGAATATCGGGATATGATGGCGTTTAGCAGCAATTGCGCACAGACAGCTATTCGTATCGCCTAGAACTAGGAAAGCATCAGGTGCTTCATCTGCTAGAATAGGATCAATATTCGCTAGGATTTGACCGACTGTCTCCATGGGAGAGCCTCCAGCTGCATTCAAGAAATAATCTGGTTCTCTTAACCCAAAGTCTTCGAAAAATACTTCGTTTAGTTCATAGTCGTAGTTTTGACCTGTATGAACGAGAATATGCTCAATCGCGTCCGATGTTTCTAAACGTTGAATCACTGAAGACAAGCGAATAATCTCAGGGCGCGTGCCCACTACCGTCATAACTTTTAATTTTTTCATTTCTTAAACCTCCAAGAAGAATGTGTCTGGGTTATTCGGATCAAACATCTCATTCACCCACATAATCGTCACCATATCCGTTTCACCCGTATTCACGATGGAATGCGTGTAGCCAGTCGGAATATCGACGACTTCAAGTTTATCGCCCGATACGTGGTACTCAATCACATTGTCTGCGAAATCATCGCGGAAGCGAATTACTCCTTGACCAGATACGACTAGGAATTTCTCGTTTTTGGTGTGGTGCCAGTGTTCGCCTTTGGTAATCCCAGCTTTTGAAATATTGACTGAAACTTGTCCAGCATATGGTGACTTCACAAATTCTGTAAAGGAACCACGCTGATCACCATGTGTTATTAAAGGATAACTAAAGTCATCTTCAGGGAGGAAATTCAAATAAGTGCTGTATAACTTTCGTGTGAAATCATCCGATAAATCAGAAATCAAGCGAGTATCCCTTGAAGCTTTGAATTCCTTCAATAAATCCGCAATGTGTCCCAATATCACTTGATAAGAAACAGGTACTTGGCAGTAATCTCCTTCACGTGTTGCTTCACTCTTCAAAGCTTTTAGAAACTCTTCTACTAAATCGTCAATATGGACCAAGTTTAGCTCAACTGACGGATTATTGATAGTAATCTCCTCGCCACGCGCGATTTGATGACTAAAGGTCGCAATCACAGTATTGTAGAAAGGCTTAGACCACTTCCCAAACAAGTTCGGCAAACGATAAACAAAGACTTCCACACCTTGTTCAGCACCATAGGCAAAGACTAACTCCTCGCCCGCCTTCTTGCTTAAACCATAAGCGGACTCATTAGCTGCTTGAATCGAAGAAGTGACTAACACGGGAGCTTGACTGCCTACCTGACGTAGTGTGTCTAATAAAGTCTGCGTAAAGCCAACATTTCCAGTCTCAAACTCCTGTTCTTCCACTGGACGATTAACGCCCGCCAGATGGAAAACAAACTCAGCCTTAGTCGCAAAATCAGTTAATTCCTCTTGCGTTGTCTCACGTGTCACCAACAATAATTCGTGCTCTTCATTCTGTTCCAGTTTGCTCTCAAGTTCTTCCCAACAAAGCCATTCGCACCCGTCACAAGAATTCTCATTTATTGGTCCTCCAATTGGCTAATTCTGCCTGTACATCATCCAAAGCTAATAACTTATCTGCTAATTCATCAACGGTTAATTGTTCCGTATTATTCGAGTTATACTCTTCCAACAAACCAGCGCTCACTTGACCTTCTTCGAAAAACTTGCCATAGTTTAAATCACGCTTGTCCGAAGGCACTCGGTAGAAATCACCCATATCAATCGCTCTAACCGCTTCTTCAGCAGTTAACAGTGACTCATACATCTTTTCACCATGACGAATCCCGATTTCAGTGATTTCTGGTTCAACCTTGAACAGCTTACAGATTGCTTGAACTAAGGTTTTAATTGTACTAGCAGGTGCTTTTTGAACCATAATATCGCCTTGTTCTGCATTCTCGAATGCAAATAAAACTAAGTCCACTGCTTCATCCAAACTCATCATAAAACGTGTCATATTGCCATCGGTTAATGTTAATGGTTGGCCTGCTTTTAATTGTTCAATAAACAAGGGAATCACACTTCCACGTGATGCCATCACATTCCCATAACGTGTTGCACTAATTCTTGTCTTAGCTGGATCAATATTGCGCGCCTTAGCCACAATTACTTTCTCCATCATCGCTTTAGACGTCCCCATCGCATTGATTGGATAAGCCGCCTTATCAGTTGACAAACAGACTACATTGCTCACACCTGCATCAATCGCAGCCGTTAATACGTTATCTGTACCAATGACATTCGTTTTAACAGCTTCCATCGGAAAAAACTCACAAGACGGTACTTGTTTCAGAGCTGCTGCATGGAAGATATAATCAACATCACGCACTGCGTTGCGAATACTATTGATATCCCGAACATCCCCAATATAAAATTTGATTTTGTCGTTGTTATATTTTTTTCGCATATCATCTTGCTTCTTCTCGTCACGCGAGAAAATTCGAATTTCTTTGAATTCAGAAGACAAGAAGCGTTTCAATACCGCATTTCCGAATGATCCAGTCCCGCCTGTTATTAGTAATATTTTGTCTTTAAACATGGTTAATACTCCCTTGTGTTCTGATAATATGTTCAAATTTATCGACCAGCATCGATTTTTCGAAATTCTTTAGATAATAGCCATGTGAATTATTCCCTAAAGCTGTGATGGCAGCATCTGATAAAGTAACGGCATTCTTAATATTCGACACCAGTGCACTCACATCACCCGCATCACTGAAGTAACCACTTTGCGATTCTTCAACAATGGTTTGACATTCACCATCAGCACTCACAACTAATGGCTTGCCGCAAGCCATCAAAGATTGGATTTTTGCGGGAATGGTTTGGTTAAAAATTTCGCTTTTTGTCAATGTAACTAAAGCGAAATCAAATTTCGCTAAATAATATGGTATGAGTGCAGCTGGTTGACGATCAATGAAATGAAAATACGACATAACTTTTTCTTTTTTTATTTTATTAATTAACTCTTTTTTTGCACGTCCATCACCAATGATAATAAACTTAACTTCTATAGTTTCTTTTTTTAAAATTTTAGAAGCTTCGATAAGAATCTCTAATCCTTGAGCCTCTCCAATGTTCCCAGCAAATACAAATGTTTTCTCGTTAAATTTCTCAACCTCTACCTCTGTATTATTCTTTAATTTCTTATTGTATATGTCTTCTGCGTACTGAGGCCAATACATAATTTTCGTTTTATTAATATTTCTTTTACTGATACTCTCAACAAAGCTTTGAGATGACGTCAAAATTAAACTTGAATGTTTATAAATATAGTTCACCATAGCATCTATTGGTTTCATTAACCATTTATTCTTTAAATTAGTAATCGCCACAACATTCTCAGGCCATAAATCCATTACGTACAACAAGTGGTTAAGTTTATACTTTTTTGCATACCAAATGGCTGGTAATGCTTGAGTAATTGGACTGACTTCATAAGTAAATACTAAGTCGGCACTTTGAGGTAAATTTTTTTCTAGAAATTTTGCAGCTATTACAAATGATAGATAATTTAATGAAAGTGAAAATTTATTACTTCCTCTTGGGAAAATTGGCATTCTATATATTTCAATTCCATTCCAGTTCTCATTTCTTTTATTTTTCCAATCATATCCATTAAAAAAATTCCCTGCCGGATAATTCGGAATCCCAGTGACAACGGAAACTTTATGTCCTCGCGAAACTAGCTCTAAACAAATATCATTAATACGAAATTGTTCAGGATAAAAATATTGAGAATAAACTAATATATGTTTTTTCAAAGATATCCCTCATCCTTTTTATAAATAATTTCAGAATTGTATACTTTCGTTTTTTTTAAACAAGCCTAAATTTATCACTTTTTCTACAGATTAATTTATCAGCGATAATAAGTCTATATAGTTTCAACTTGTTTAGTTACTCGTTTCACTAAAAGCTATAATAGAATTTATAGTGTATCAAAGCTAATTGTCAATACTTCGAATCATTACCGACTATTATAAAACAACCATTATCGACTAATTTACTAACTAGAATCTCATAAAACAATTGACTAAACATATTATACTATTTAATTGTTACTTTGTTCAATGAATATTTTAAATAAACATATATAAAGATTAGTTTTATTTTTATATACTTTCCTATTGTTGTAACAACGCTATTTTATTCAAGTATATACAAAAAAAACGAAGCAATTTTATTACTTCGTTTTCTATGAAAATCTTTTACAATCTCCAATAAGCATAACCTTTTGATGTAAACTGCTCATGATCTAAGATACTCTTAATATCAACCAGAACACGCTCTCCGTTTGTTAATTTGGGATTATATAATGCTTCTATATCTTCGTTTGTCAATGCTTTAAACGCTTCATGACCTACGGCTAAGACCACACAGTCTGCATCCTGGATGTCTTCATACTTAGATAAGGTCACGCCATATTCTTTTAATGCATCTGTTTCAGACGCCCACGGATCGACTATCTCGGGTTTGATGTCATACTCCGCTAATCGTTTGAGTATATCGCCCACTTTAGAGTTACGCGAATCTGGGGTATTCTCTTTAAAGGTTAAACCCAATACCACCACTTTTGCCTCAATGACTTTTTTGCCTGTTTTGATTAAGCCTTTGATAATTTTATCCGCAATAAATTCACCCATGCCATCATTGATCTCACGACCTGATTTAATAATCTGACTATGATAGCCTAAGTTTTCTGCTTCATAGACGAAATAATAAGGATCGACCCCAATACAGTGCCCACCCACTAAACCTGGTGTAAAGCCTAAAGCATTCCATTTCGTATTCATCGCATCAATCACATCTTTTGAATCAATGCCCATTCGGTCAAACACTAAAGCTAATTCATTCATGAAAGCAATGTTTATATCACGTTGACTGTTTTCCACCACTTTAGCAGCTTCCGCTACTTTAATACTTGGCGCACGGTGTACACCTGCCTTAATCACCAACTCATATACTTTCGCAATTTCTTCTAAAGCCTCATCGGTCGTTGCGGATACGATTTTAATAACATTCTCTAGTGTGTGTACTTTGTCGCCTGGATTAATTCTTTCAGGTGAATAACCCACCGCAAAATCAACGCCGTGTTTCAAACCAGACTCCTCTTCTAAAATTGGAATACACACATCTTCCGTAACACCCGGATATACCGTCGACTCATAAACAACAATGGATCCTTTACTTAAATTTTTTCCGATGGTGCGCGTCGCACTTTCCACTGGATTTAAGTTAGGCGTTTTATCTTGGTTAATCGGTGTAGGGACCGACACAATATGAAACAGGGCTTCTTTTAACCGTGTCGCATCGCTTGTAAATTCAAGGGCCGTCGCTTTAATGGCTTCGACCCCCACTTCTTTTGTCGGGTCAATGCCTTGATGGTATAACTCAATCTTGCTTTCGTTATTATCAAAGCCAATCACATCCGCAACTTTCGCAAATGCTACCGCTATCGGCATACCGACATAACCTAAGCCAATGACCGATAACTTCGTTTCTTTATTGATGATTTGATCGTATAGTGTCATCATAATTCTCCTGTCCGAATATTCCCTTAGTCTAATTCCATGATTATTGCATTTGATTTGTACCAACCTTGCGATTGTTTTTACCAGTGATTGCAGACAAACTTACCACTCTTTGCGGAGGTTTGTACCAATACATAATAAACCTCCTGCATACTTATTGGACACGTTTACATCTTTCTGAAAGATGGGCGTGACAATAGGATATATAGGAGGTTTTTTTGTATGTTTCCTTATCGAAAGATTTTGGAGCTACATAGTGAAGGTGTATCGCTTAGAAGTGTAGCAACAATTACACAACACTCACGGCAAAAAATAACGGAGGTGATTAAATTTGCAGAAAAGAGAGGAGTCATCATTCCATTGGATGAAGGAATCACTGATCCATGGTTGGAAGATTTTCTTTACCCTGAAAAGAAACAGGAAAATAGTGGACGGCACGTGATGGATTTTGAGAATGTGCATAAAGAGTTAGCAAAACCAAATGTGACCTTACCTTTATTGCATGATGAGTATGTGCGAGAAGCGAAAAGTGTGGAGAGAATTCCATATGCTTATAGAACTTTCGCTGAACACTATCACAATTATGCAATGAAAATAAGGCAACAATGCGTATTCGTCGAAAACCCGGCGAGATTTTAGAGATTGATTGGGCGAAATGTAAAGCTTTACATTTCGCCCAATCCATTTGAATTTGTTCGCCAGCCTTATGATTGAGTATGTGGCTAAATCTCGTTTTATTTAGATAATCATTGAAGTACTTTTTAAACTGAGTCAACTGATAGTAAATCTGTCCATTTAGTCGACAAGTTTGAGCATATTCTTCCCACAATAACTGTATCGTGACACCTGGTTTGACTAAATCCTTCGATAAGGCTTCATAATTTGGCATCACATGGTAAGTAATCGCCTGTTTTTTCTGAGACACTCTAAATAACTCTTCGATTTCTTTCACTGACCATTGAGATAAGCCTTCGTATCCTAAACCTTTTTCTTGAGCAATATTGACCGTTCTTGTGACTGTACTTCTACCAGAACCAACAATTTTAGCTATCTGTCTTAAACTAAAACCCGCTTCGTGTAGACGCACCATTTCTAAATAATTGGGCATATCTGCACCTCCATCATATTTTTGTACGATTTCCTCATACTCCCTAGTTATACCATTAGAAGAACAAAAAGAACCACAAAAGTGGTCCTATTAGAGTGATTTGGGTGGTACAAACAATAGCGATTTAGGTGGTACAATGAACCGCGACGAGGTGGCACTATTAGAGCGCCGTATCCACTATTGCCTTGGAGTGCAAAAGTTCAAGCCAATTGTAAATAACCCTCACTATAATATAGAGACATTATAGCAAGGGTTATTTGTCGTAGCTAGATGCCGTTTCATTTTGCGCTTACTGATAACTTGGCAGGCAATGATGACACAACTATTTAATAAAAGTCACAATAGAATCTCAACCACATTACCTGCCACTGTCATACTAAATTAATTATCCCTAATTCATTAACACCATTCCTCATTTTAGGTTATACTAGACCTAGAGAGTAATCAATACCCATAGGAGGATACTAAATATGACTAAATCAAATGATTTAAAGATGAAAGTCATCAATGGCTTACAAAACCGTAATTATACACGTTTACTAGGGAATCATTTTTCTAGTAAGGAAGAATTTTTTGAATTAGCTGACTTATATAAAGCTGGACGCGTGGAAGTTTTTACGGCCGATGAGTAACAAGTGGCGGCCGAAGCTGAAATTGCTGAATTAAAGGCTCAAGGCGACACGGAAACCGCCAAGGAATTAGCTGAGAATTTAACTGAATTATTAAACCAAGAAATTGTGTTAATTGTCGACTAGCCGTCATTGTTTAGCCTTGATGATTTTTCAAAGATCGGATTCAAATCAAGTTTCCTAAAGAAATATTCTGCGACAAAAGCCTGCCTCGAATTTTCGATGTGATGTGCCCCCGAAAGTTAGAGTGAAAATTCTAACTTTATGGGGGTTATTTTTATATCAAAAAAGTATTCATATGAATTAAAGGGAGGATTTTATAATGAGGTTAGCCACCTCTAAAAATCCATAAAAAAACGCCACGTGAATGTCATGTTCTATTGAAGTTACCACTAACTCTCAATAGACAAGGATGAATTCACACGACGCAAGACCAGTTTAACATAGTCTCACGAAAAGAGACACACCTTCTTATCAAGAACGTTGTCACATTCAGATTCTCAAGAAAGAAGCCTATTCTCATCGCGCCATTGCCAAGTTACTAGGGCGTTCCCTTCAAACGATTCATAATGAAGTGAAAAGAGGCACCATCACGCAACTGAAACGTCAAAAACAAAACGATAGATTCTACGACTATTCCTACACACTATATGATGCCGATGCCGGACAAGCTAATTATGAGCGTCAACGTCTTCACTGCGGTAGGCGACCTAAATGGGCGGATTCCAATGCCTTTATTGACTGGGCAGATGAAAAGATGCTTCAAGATAAATGGTCCCCCGATGTTGTCGTGGGTTTTGCTCGTGAACATCAGTTGTTTGACGCTGCGATTGTTCCTTGTACAACGACGTTATACCATTGGATCGATAGCGGTGTGATGAAAACTCGCAACTTGGATTTGTTAGAAAAGCTGTCGCGTCATACCAAGAAACGAACCACTAAAACGCGTCGAAACAAACGTGTCTTAGGACCATCGATTGAAGATCGCCCAAAAGTAATCGAAACCAGAGAGCACTTTGGACACTGGGAAATTGATACAGTGATTGGCAGTCAAGCGGTCTGTGACCCTGTATTGTTGACATTAGTCGAACGTAAGACGCGCTATGAAGTCATTCTGAAACTCAAGAATAAAACGGCTCAGGCTGTGGATGAAGCAATGGACTCTCTGCGTCAACGCGCAGGTGATGCTTTCAACCAACTATTTAAAACGATAACATCAGATAATGGCTCGGAATTTGCGGGCCTGCATACCGCTTTACAGGAGACACTCGACGTCTATTTTACGCACCCTTATGCTTCTTGGGAACGTGGAACGAGTGAGAATCAACATAAAATCATTCGTCGCTTTCTCCCTAAAGGACAACCACTCCAAGCATTATGTGAGGTAAAGTGCCTAAGAATTCAAAACTGGATGAACGATTATCCACGCAAGCTATTAGGCTATCAAACGCCTTATGACTGTTTCGTGAGAGAATTTCACAAAGAACGCCAAGTGCAACAGACGAAAAAACCGGTTAGTGCTTGATACCGAGTCTCACTCGACATGACTTGATTGCTAAGAAGTTGACAAGTGCACGATCGACCAAGGACTGCTCTACCTCAGCTTGTTATCAAACACTGACGGGTAATAAAATAAGTTAAGTTAGTTGGTAACACACTAAAAAACAAAGTGGCTAACTTAAACTTGAAATTTTCGAGTTTAATATTCTTTCCATAAACTTCACCTATTAAATAAACCATCTCACTGGTTTTCACAAACTCTTTGTTCTGTGGAAAAAAGACACCTGAATCTTCATTATCAATTAACAAGCGAACAAATTCGCATAGATTTTCAACATGAAGCATACTTCGCTCATTTTCTATATCTGGAAAAACAGGAAGCTTTTGAGCCAGTTTAGCTAATCTTGGATAATTACCTCTTGATCCTTTTCCATAAATCATTGGAGGTCTCAAAACAGCTACTTTGAAATTCTTAGATTCCAAAGGAATAATTCCCTGCTCAGCAGTCAATTTACTATTCCCATAAAAATTTGCCGGTGTTGGTACAGTTTCTTTTGTAATAACTCTTTTCTTTCCTATCTCACTACTATCACCATAAACAATAATGCTGCTCATAAAAACAAACTGCCTAGCACCATCAGCTTTAGCTTTATTTGCCACTTCAATTGTTAAATCTCTATTTACTTTATAATAAAGCTCTTCCATTTCTGCCTTGGCATCCACATGAGCTATCCCCGCGACATGAAAAATCGAGTCAAACTTACTAAATTCTTCATTCTTCCAGTCGTCACCATGTACGCTTAGTGTCTCTACCTGATACTACTCAGGCCACTGACTAACCCAATTCTCAAAAGAAGTGCCAATATAACTGCCTTCTCCTGTAATCAATATTTTTTTCATACAGAGACACCTCTTTTACTCGAATTTAAATCAACCAAGCACTTATCTACATATCTATCTTCACCAAACAATACAACACCAACGGTTCTAAAGATAATCTTAATATCAAGCCATAAACTATAATGCTCCACATAGTAAACATCGTGTTTGTATCTATCCTGAAGGTTCAAATGAATATTTCCACTCACCTGAGCTAGTCCAGTCATACCAGGCCTCATATTGAGTCTCTTTGAAATCTCTTCATCGTACTCTTCAAGAGATGCAATTCTCTCTGGTCTTGGACCAACAAGACTCATTTCTCCTTTTAGAACATTAAGCACCTGTGGAATTTCATCTATCTTTGTTCTTCTTAAAAAC
>NZ_JBQKLQ010000015.1:0-11458 GCF_052116145.1 Fundicoccus sp. Sow4_F4
GAGTGGGCACGTTAAAGTTTTAATTGTCCCACTCAACTTTCGAGTGGGATAATTAGAGCGAAAAGCACGAATTATTCGTCAAAAGGTGGACATTGTATCGTCCCTATTTTAGAGAGCGATAGTAAATTAAGCTTAAATATAACATTTCTTACACATAAAAAAAAGGCAGACCAACGTCCACCTTTTCTTGTCATCATATTATTTAATTTTCCGTTATTTCTGGATTTTCACCGATAATTCTTACTTCTGGTTCTAATTCAACTTTATTAAGTTCCCAGATTCTTTGTTGAATAAATTCAATCATATCTGTATAGTCAGTTGCTGTCGCATGGTCAACGTTGACGATGAAGCCCGCATGTTTGCGAGAAATTTCTGCGCCTCCGATACGGTAACCTTGTAAACCAGCATCTTGAATTAACTTACCTGTGTAATAACCAACTGGGCGTTTAAAGACACTCCCACATGATGGGTATTCTAAAGGTTGTTTTTCTTCGCGTAATTCTGTTAAATGCATCATTTCTTCTTTAATGGCAATTGGTTCGCCGTCAGTTAATTGGAAAGTAACAGTTAGCACAATGTCTGCGCTTGATTGGAAAATACTGTGACGGTAACTGAATTCACATTCTTCATTGGTTAAAGTTTTAAATTCGCCGTCTCGTGTAATCACATCAACTGATGTAATCACTTCTTTTACTTCACCACCGTAAGCACCCGCATTCATATAAACAGCGCCACCGATACTACCTGGAATACCGCATGCAAATTCTAGGCCAGTTAATTTTTCAGTTAAGGCGCGGTAGCTCACGTCGATTAAACGAGCGCCACTATCTGCAATAATTTTTCCGTCTTCCGTTGCAGCTACTGAGTCTAAGTCAGTTAGAATCATGACAATACCGCGGATACCACCGTCACGCACAATTAAATTACTTGCATTACCAAGAATAGTTAAAGGCACCTCTTGATTACGTGCCCAGTCAACGATTGTCTTTACTTCTTCAACCGTTTTAGGAAAGGCTGTGACATCGGCCTTACCGCCTGTTTTTGTATAAGTATAATTTGCTAAGGCATCATTGTATTGGATTTTTATTGTTGGATATAAAACTGATAGTTGTTGATAATTCATGAGTCAATCCCTCTCGCACATTGTTAAGTCTTTTACTATTCTAGTGAAAGATGTCAATAAAGTAAAGCATCCACAAGTTAAGAAAAGGTAACAATCTGAATAATTGCCTTTTAATAACTTAGGATGCTTTTAACTATATGCCCTTATTATAATAGCAATTCCATTACATATGAATCATAGTAATTGCAATTGTATTTTAATCGTTGTTTAAGTGTGCCAACTATTTCGAAACCGAAGCGTTCATATAACTTAACCGCTCGTCGATTATCTTTAACAACTTCTAAAGTAATGACTTTTAAGCCAACCTGTCTACCGAAATCCAATAAGTCTTCCATCAAAAGGCCACCAATTCCGTAGCCCCAATATTCTTGGATCAGACTTAATCCAATCTCAGCTACATGGGCTTGCTTTTGACTACCAAAAGTAGCTAAATTTCCCATGCCAATAATTTGATCGTCCACTTCGACGACCAACATCAGATTCGTTTCTGAGGTTGCAAAGGTATGAATTAAGTCCATTTCCTGCGCAACGGTTAAACCAACGCCTTCTGATCCGAATGTTAAGTAGTTCGTTTCTTTACCAACTTGTTGTGTTAAGCCAATCAAGGCGCGAGCATCATTTGGTTCTGCTTGCCGAATAATCGTATCTATTTCGTGCATATCATCTTCGTGTCGAAAGTCCCTATACGAATGCATTTTCCGATTCATTCCTTTCCCAATTTTTCATCCACTCTGCCACTAACTGTTCATATTTCTTGGCTTCTTTTTCTCCGTGTACGGTGATTTCAATTTGTCGCGCGGTCAACTCATTCTGCGGTACAAATCCTATTTTGATAAAAGTTTCTGGTAAATAGTCTGCAATATATTCTGACCATTCGATGAAAACAACGGTATCTGGTCTTAAATAACTATGTAAATCAATTGAATCTGCGCCTCCGGTTTCTAAACGGTAAGCATCTATATGTATCAATTCTAAGGGCTTATCCCCTTCGATTGAGTATTCCTTCACAATGGTATAAGTTGGGCTTTTTATTGCACGTCTAATACCCAACGCTTTTCCCAAACCTTGGGTAAATGTAGTCTTCCCACTACCTAGAGGTCCATCCAATAATACAACCGTGCCTGGTTGCAATACTTTTGCTAGTTCTGCTGCCAAATATTGGGTTTCCTGTGAAGAATTAACCGATAAAAGCTTCACGGTTTTTTCCTCCTTCATGTCAATTTCATTTGTATGGGTAATTCACACATCATACTATATAATCATTATATTAAAATTGTGTCAAGACTGCTAATCATTTGACTTTTAGCCGATTTATTGCTAACTTTATAACATAGAATCGATTGGAGGTCGACATGCATGAAGAAATTTTTAAAATTAATTACACTTCCATTATTAGCAACTATTCTAGTTGCTTGTGGGAATGAAGCAGAAGAGCCAAATACAGAAAGTTCTGCGGTAGAAGAGACTTCGTCTGTTGAAGAAACTACGGAATCAGTTTCTGAATCTACAGAAAGCGAAACGAGTGAAAGTGAATCTGTCGAAGAATCAGAATCTGTCGAAGAATCTGAGGACGCTGACGAAACAGCTATTACTTTGTCGCTTGTAGTTTCTGGTACTGAAGAGACTTTAGGTGAATTTTCAGTTCCGTTTGAAGATGGTATGAATGTACTTGGCGCAATGGAAGCTGCTGAAGGTTTAGAGTTCACATTTAATGAAGAAGACGGCGTAATTGATGTTATCGATGGCATTACTAACGATTACGAAACCGGCGAAACTTGGGTATACTTATTAAATGACCAAATGGCTGAAATGGGAGTAGTTTCTCAAACTTTAGTTGAAGGTGACGATATTAAATGGTATTTCGGAACAATCGATCAAATTCCAATTACAATTATTCCGGCCGACGATGAAGTTGTCGAAGAAGATGTAACTGTTGAAGACGAAGCAGCTGAAGAACAAGTTGAAGTCATCGAAGATACAGAATAATCCTTATCATTGCTCGCTTTTGACCTTCTCCGGAAGGTCTTTTTTTTATTGGAATGGACTTGTGCTTGCTGGTTGTTCAGGGGGTCCCTACAGTTCAGTAGGATTTCTTTTTTATTTTGGTCTTTTGCTTGTAAATGTCCTTATTTAACCCATGGGTAAACTTGATGGACTTGATGGGGTTAGTGAAATGAATATAACCAGTACTTCCTTGTGATTTAATTGCCTCGAGTGTTAATAATAATCTGGTTTAACCTGCCGGATCGACTCGTGAGTCAACACGTTGACTATATTAAATTGTTAAAATTAACATTTGGAACCTATACTCAGACAAGCTTACAGCAATATATATCCCCTTTTCTTTATTTGATGCCAAATTACAAAAACAGCCAGCACTCATAAATGAGGCTGGCTGTTTTTAATAGGAATATAAAACTGATTAAGCTTGGATTGCTTGGTTCGCTGTAATGATTGTAACGTTATAAACGTCTTCTTCCACACAACCACGAGACAAGTCAGAAACTGGTTTGTTTAAACCTTGTAAGATTGGTCCAACTGCTTGGTAGTTACCTAAGCGTTGTGCAATCTTGTAACCAAGGTTACCTGATTGGATTTCTGGGAATACATAAACTGTTGCGCGTCCTGCTACTGTTGAGTTTGGCACTTTTTGTCTTGCTACAACTTCTGAGTATGCAGCGTCAAATTGTAATTCACCGTCAATTTCGTATTCTGGAGCTAATTCTTTCGCAATGCGCGTTGCTTCAACTACACGGTCAACATCTTCTGAACTTCCTGAACCATGAGAAGAGAAACTTAATAAAGCAACACGTGGTTCAATATCAAATAACTCAGCTGTCTTAGCACTTTCTACTGCGATTTCAGCTAATGCTTGAGCATCAGGTTTGATGTTAATCGCACAGTCAGAGAATACTAATTTTTGGCCATCTCTTTGAGGTGGAACCATGATGAATGCACCACTTGTACGTGATACACCTGGTTTAGTTTTAATAATTTGTAAAGCTGGTCTTACTGTATCACCCGTTGCGTAAACAGCACCACACACCATACCATCTGCAATATCCATGTGAACTAACATTGTACCAAAGTAAGCTTTGTCTTTCAACATTTGGCGTGCTTGCTCTTCAGTTGCTTTACCTTTACGACGTTCAACGAATGAAGCTACCATGTCGTCAAATTGATCATATTCTTCTGGATTATAAATCGTTAATTGATCAATTAGCCAGTTGTTAGCATCCGCTAATTCTTTAATTTCAGTTGGATTACCTATTAGAATTGGCTCCACTAAATCATCAGTCTTAAGACGAATTGCCGCACCTAGAACTCGACGGTCATTTGCTTCAGGAAAAGCAATTTTTAAGCCTTTGCCTTCAATCTTTTGCGACAAACTTGTAAACATATCCATTGTGTGTATTCCTCCATAAACTTATTAACTTCACTTCTATCTTACACCTTTTTCAAAAATCTTTAAAGCCCAATACTACTATTCATTTGTAATGAAAGATATTAGTTCAGTTTATCGTTAGTGTGAACCTCTTCGTCTATTGCTTTTTTCTTGTTTTTTCGCTTGAATGGATTACGTAAACCGACCGCTTTAAAAACAGGTTTGATAATATAACGGTAAATCAAGTAAAGAATCACGATAAACAATAAGTAAGGCAGTATGAAAATTAGCGATAAAATCCCTTGCTGTAAAACATCAATCGCACGGTAGCCTGTTTGAGCAAATGCTCTGACAAGGTCATCCCAGAATGAACGCTGGCTGCCTCCTTCTTCTAATTCCAACACTTCTCTTAAGGTCACAGTGATGGTCGAACGGCTGACTTGATCGTTTAGATGTTGTTGTTCAGCTAATAATTGATCGCGTTCTAAAATTGCCGCATCTAGACTGTTTTGAATTTCAATAATATCTGAGATATTCTGAGCTTCATCTAATAATTCATTTAACCGCTCTACTCGAGCATTGATGGATTCTAAACGAATATCTAAATCACGAATTGACATCGTGACATCTTGTGAGCCACGTGATGTGCTTAATAACTCTCCGATTTCACCATTCGTTAATGTTTCTAAAAACGGTTCGAAATCATCTTGCGGAATTCTTAAGGTCAAGGATAAGGTATATAAACGCTCATCACTTTGAGAACTTGTTCGGTTATCATAGTAGGTTTGCGTATATTCGTCTTGGAACTGTACTTGCGCTGTTCCAGATTCGATTGCCTCCAACAAAGCCGCTTTCGTTTCTTCATAAGTAATTGTCTGTAACTCGACACTTGCTGTATAAATCAACGCTTGAGTATCGGTTGTTTCTTGACCAGTCTGCGTTTGTTCCGTAGACGAATCCATCGCCATTTGCTCAGCTTCACGTACATAAGGTTGTGTCTCTTGATAACTCGTTGAGTCAGTGCCACACCCCACTAATGCAACAGTAGCTAACATCAGCATCATTAGTTTCTTATACATCTCTTTCACTCTCCTTCTTAGTCCATAGTCATACTTTTATTATACACAGACCGCTTTTTAAACACGATTAAAAGCCCTTATCTGTACAAAATACAGCCCCAAAGCATTCTAGCTCCAGCGCTGTATCATTTTCTAGTTTTATTGTGTGTCGCGTACTAAATATTGGTCAATGACAGCCGCTACAGGGATAATTACCCAAGCAGTTCCCCACCAATTAAATAGAACACCAAGCACCATGTAAATGACTGAAGCAACTGATGTTAGACGGAAATTTTTCATATTCATGAATCTTCCTTCTTTCTTTTTCTCCCTAATGAGTCACAAGTGTGTTTATGTCTCAGTCCTAACTTCATTATACAAAAAATCAATACTTAATTGAATTGATAGCCCTTAGTCGAAAGCTAAAAGCGCTGTTACGATTGGGAAGATAACCCATGCGGTCCCCCACATATTGAAAAATGTGCCGGCTACTAAATAAATTGCGACTGCGACGAGCCAAATGTTGCTTCTAATTTTTGCCCAAAGATTATCATTTCTATTGTGACGAGGGGCTTTGTCTTTTAATATTTTTTCGGCTTCCCCAGGGTCTAAAAATTGAAGTAGTTCCCGTGACCTGAAATATTTCATGTAATATTCGTGTTGATTGATCAGTGATAGGAAGAAAAAGAGTGCGATGGCGCCGCTGACTAAAAAACCGATTCCCGCTACGATTCCTCCGCCCCATTGACGTAACACAATGGTAATGACTAATGGCAAGATTAATAATGCTATCGTTGCCGCGAACTTCATCGAATAATCTTTCATAAACAGTTGATATTCTTCGATTATTTCTTCGTCTTTGGCGCTTAATTTATCCTCAGTCGTTCGCTCTTTCAATACTAATTCGTCCGCCAGTTCATCAATCGTTCCAAATTCGCTCATGACTTTTCCGACTGCCGCATCATGGGACAAGCCTTCCAATGTCAAGTCACGATATTTTTCTTCCATGGTCATTAATAGCGATTCTTTGAGTCTAAGAGCTTGTTCGGTTTCCTGGTAAGCTGCAAATATATTATTTAAATAAGTATTGAAAACTTCCATTTTCTTGCCTCCTGTTTTTAGATGAATTGTGTCATCAAGCTTTTTATTAGTGACCATTCTTCCTTGCGACGTTTGAACTCTTGGCGTCCGGCGGAAGTGATGGTGTAGTTTACCCGTTTTCTACCGTGGGTTTCTTGAGTATCATATGAAGAAATCCATCCATTTTTTTCAAGCCGAGCAAAGGCAGAATAGAGTGTGGTTTCTTTCAATTGATACATCTGTGCCGCTCGTAATTTAATTTCTTTCCCAATCTCGTAAGCATAACTATCGCCTTCCGCTAATAAACTTAATATCAGCAAATCATGAAAGCCACGCATGACATCACTTGATATCAACCCGCCACCTCTTTTCATCCAATTGTCTTTTACTCCATCTGTTGTAGTAATTGTAACACGTTTACTACGACAGATAAAGTAATTACTCCAAAGTTCAGACTAAGGTCTGATAGCTAGGCTGACGACTTGGTCCGCTTGCTGTTGTGAGGATTGTCCTGGTCGCACTGTGAGCCTTGTTCTAACGCCAGCCTATGTAAGTGTCTTGATGATTATATAAAAGCGAACAGATATCTTTAATCCTTTTGAGCTAAGAGTGAAGGTCACCTTTTGCTTTTAGGATTTTAGTGAAGAAAATTGGTGAGTCTCGTGGAATTGAAACAACGAACGTAAGGTTATGCATTGGTGACCGCGAGTCTTCCTTCGCCAGCTGACTGGCGGTCATATTTTGGCAAGAAAAAAAGCCCAGTGCTGGTTGAGCACTGAGCAATTTTATTATAGCCACCTAGTATAGTCGTCGTCTGACATGGCTTCGACCGCACCCAGTAAATAACCATTCCCCACTTGCGAGAAGAAGTCGTGGTTGCTGGTGCCGGTTGAAATTCCGTTCATCACGATTGGATCGACATCGTCAGCAGTATCAGGAAACAGTGGATCAAAGCCAAGGTTCTGCAAGGCCTTGTTCGCATTGTAGCGGATAAAGACTTTGACTTTTTCCGTCCAGCCAACGCCGTCATATAACATCTGAGTAAATTTGCTTTCATTCTGGTATAAGTCGAACAAGACTTCATACACCCAGTTTTTCAATTCTGCTTGCTCGTCTTCCGGCAGCTTGTCAAAGCCGATTTGGAATTTGTAGCCGATGTAAGTCCCATGGACCGACTCGTCACGAATGATTAACTTGATAATTTCAGCCACGTTAGGCAATTTATTATTACCTAAAAAGTACAAAGGCGCGAAGAAGCCTGAGTAGAATAGGAAGGATTCCAATAAAACGCTAGCTGCTTTGGCCTGCAAATCGCTTCCGTTTTGGTAAATGTCATTGATTTTTAAAGCCTTGTATTGAATCACTTCGTTAGTATTCGTCCAGTTAAAAATTTGTTCAATTTCGGCTTTAGTATTCAAGGTACTGAAGATCGATGAGTAACTTTTCGCGTGCACCGATTCCATAAATTGAATATTATTTAAAACCGCTTCTTCATGTTGTGTCCGCGTCGACAAGCGCAAGCGCTCAATCGCATCTTCGGATTGTAGCGTGTCTAGCAGCGTTAAACCGCCAAATACTTTCGCTAACATGTCTTTTTCAGCAGCCGTCAGTGTACGCCAGTCATCCAAGTCATTCGACAGAGGAATGCGCGTATCCAGCCAGAACTGCTCGGTCAACTTTTCCCAAGTCAACTTATCAATCATGTCCTCAATTTCGTTCCAGTTGATGGCATTATAGCCAGCCTTCGCTAAGGTCTTTTCTAAGCTCATTTTGACACCTCTTCTTTTAAATTGAACAACTTTCGCAAGCGTTACTGCCCACTTCATCGCCATCATCTGTGAAGGTACGGACATAATAAATTGATTTAATGCCCTTCTTCCAAGCGTAATGACGCAGAATATTCAGATCACGCGTCGTCATTTTATTCGTACGACCATCCTTCCATTCATACATGCCTTCTGGAATTTCCGAGCGCATGAATAATGTCAGCGACATTCCTTGATCGATATGCTTTTGTGCCGCCGCATAAACATCGATTACTTTTCGCATATCAATATCGTAAGCCGATTGATAATATTGAATCGTCTCATTCGACAATTGAGGCGCCGGATAGTAAGTTTTCCCAGTTTTCTTCTCTTGACGCTCCTCAATCAAACGCGTTATCGGATGTAGACTCGCACTCGTTTCATTGACGTAACTAATCGAACCTGTCGGCGCAATCGCCAATCGATTTTGATGATACAAGCCATTGGCTTGTACTTTTTCTTTCAAGTCGGCCCAATCTTCGGCCGTCGGCATCGCCACTTTCGCCATCACTTCAGCCACTTTCGGTGAAGTAATCACAAAGGGATTTTCAACATACTTGTCAAAATATGCCCCTGAAGCATAAGCTGAATTCTCAAAGTTGTTAAAACTCTGTCCTCTTTCTTGCGCTATTTTGTTACTAGCGAGTAGAGAGTAATAATTTAAGGCATAAAAGTAGGCTTCTGTTAGTTCAATCGATTCTGGTGAACCATAGTGCATTTGGTTGATCGCAAACAAGGTATGTAAGCCCATGCCACCTAAACCAATAGTATGGGCTTGGTCGTTACCATTCTTGACGGTCGGAACCGCATCAATACTTGAATGATCTGTCACGTAAGTCAAGCCGCGCACCGCTGTTTCAACAGAAGCCGCAAAATCTGGTGATTGAACCATATTAGGTATATTCGTTGAACCAAGGTTACAGCTAATATCGGTTCCTAAAACTTCATATTCTTGGGCATTATTCAGCAGTGAAGGCTCTTGGACTTGTAGAATTTCCGAACATAAGTTACTCATCGTAATTGTGCCGTCAATCGGATTTTCACGATTGGCCGTATCGATATTGATGATATAAGGATATCCCGACTCCTGTTGTAGCTTACTAATTTCATTTTCTAATTCGCGTGCAGATATCTTCGACTTGCGAATTTCAGGATTATTGACTAATTGATCGTATTCCTTGGTAATATCAACATAAGAAAATGGCTTGCCGTAAATACGCTCGACATCATAAGGACTGAATAAATACATCATCTCGTCTTTAGCAGCTAATTCATAAAACTTATCTGGCACCGTCAATCCTAGTGATAAAGTTTTCACACGTATTTTCTCATCCGCATTTTCTTTTTTAGTTGATAGGAAAGACACCACATCTGGGTGGAAAACGTTCAAGTAAACAGCGCCAGCACCGTTTCTTTGCCCCAGTTGATTAGAGTAGCTAAAACTATCTTCTAATAACTTCATAATCGGCACTACACCGCTTGATGCATTTTCAATCTTCTTGATTGGGTCACCAGCTGCACGAATATTCGATAAATTCACACCGACCCCGCCACCGATTCTTGACAGTTGTAGGGCGGAGTTAATCCCACGACCAATACTGTTCATATCATCAGTTAACTGAATTAAGAAGCAAGACACCAATTCACCACGTCGCTTACGGCCAGCATTTAAGAAAGTTGGTGTAGCTGGTTGATATCTTTGAGCAATCATCTCATCACGTAGACGGGTGGCTAATTGTGTATCGCCATCGGCTAAAAAGAGTGCCGTAAAGGCTATACGATCTTCATATCTTTCCAAGTAGCGTTTGCCGTCATTCGTTTTCAAGGCATATTGTGTATAAAATTTGAAAGCCGACATAAAGGATGTAAAACGAAAGCGCATGTCATAAGTGCTTGAAATCAAGTCTTTGATAAAGGTACGATTATATTTTTCAATAAAGTCGGATTCTAAGTAGTCTTGATCAATTAAGTAGCGAATCTTCTCGTCTAATGTGTAAAAGAATACCGTATTCGGATTGACGTGTTCTAAGAAGAAGGCACGCACTGCCTCGCGATCTTTATGTAAAGGAATCTGGTTATCAACCGGTCGGTTCAATTCATTGTTTAATTTAAAATAAGTAACTTCAGTTGCTTTAGTAGCAAGTACTGGTTTATCCAAGTTGTTCCACCTCTTTTTTTAATTGTTCAATATCATTTGGAGTTCCTTGAAACTCAAACAAATGGAGTAAAGGCACCTTGTAATCACGGCTGTAATCTTTAGCCGTAAAACAATACAATTTTCCAAAATTCAAATTACCACTGCCTGCAAAACCCTTCAGATAATTTCGATTAGCTCCTGTCTCCAGAAAATCTCCGATTATATCTGTCGCTTCGGTTTCATAGGTCGGCGCTACGAAAATGAAAGGCTCGTCAACTTCAGTAAAGGCATTGTCGAGCGTAATTTCCAGGCTTGGCCAGCCTAGTTTTTTAACAAACTTTCTCGTTTGACCCGTCAAAGACATAAACACAACTAACATTTTCACTTCGCCCCTTTAGAAATAACTCACTTAATAATGATAACAGATTCCTTTGACTAAGCAAGTAAATAAACGCACCATATAGTGCTAATACCACAATTGAAACCCAACATATTGTGGTCTCATCACTGTTCCGACTGCTTTTAAACATAAAATTCATTTTAACAACACATCATTTAGTGTTGGGTTTTAAAAAACAATTAGAAAAAACACTAGCCAATCCTTGTGACTATATGTCAATCATTAATGTACAGAATTAGGCTAGTTGATAGAGAATCTATTCAAGATTAAGTTATTAGTTTCTTTGATAGTATGACACTAACCATGGGACACAATTGATCGAATGAATCATATGACTCATGTGACTCATGTGTTCAGTTTAATTAGCCCATTCAAGATTTGAGTGGGACAATTAAAACTTTAACGTGACCACTCTAACTCCGAGTGGAACAATTAGAATTAAGTTTAGTAAAATCAGCCGAAAATGATCC
>NZ_JBQKLQ010000016.1:0-2874 GCF_052116145.1 Fundicoccus sp. Sow4_F4
AGGCAAGAAGGATACACCTGTTCCCATGCCGAACACAGCAGTTAAGCTTCTTAGCGCCGATGGTAGTTGGACCTTTGGTCCTGTGAGAGTAGGACGTTGCCACGCAAGTGTCGTTATTTTTTTTTTATACACTGATATAATTATTATTCCGCAATAGCTCAGTTGGTAGAGCGCATGACTGTTAATCATGATGTCGCAGGTTCGAGCCCTGCTTGCGGAGTGTTTTTTTTTTAACCTAGGATATACGCCGCCTTAGCTCAGTAGGTAGAGCGCTTCCATGGTAAGGAAGAGGTCGCCGGTTCGATTCCGGCAGGTGGCTTTAAGAGGTTATTATAGAGAGTCAATCAAAATTCATAGAATCGTTACAGATGTTGTTAATTCAATGTTTGTGACGATTCTTTTTTTTATACTAGGATAGGTTATCAACTTAACTCTCGTTCTCGTAAGGAGGCGTGAATTCAGTTTTTTAAGGTTCTTTGTCAACGGGTGTTGGTGAGTTTATAAGGGGGAAATGATCGACAAGTACCAGTTGAGATGAGTATAAACTATTATAATAAAGCCCTAAAAAAGGAACGAGAGTTCATCTCGAAATTCTTTTTGATACAGATCATTTCATGACAATTGAGCCATATTCTTTAGCTTGGAATAAAGTACTGGAATCATTCAATCGTTATATTTTGAATGATAAAAAAGAAAGATACTAATAAAAATTTGAACAATTTTACTTGTAATTTAAAACTATCTGTTGAAATGAGGATTGTATGTATAAGGATAAAGAATTGCCTATACGCCCAGCAATTAAGCAAGACTGGAAAAATGCGGGAATTAATTTTTAAAGATGAAGCACCGGAATAGAAAAAGTGGGATGGACCCTATTATCTTCATAGGCCCATATCTTTCAAAAAATTTGAGGAGATTTCGTCTAAATATATTGAACAGAATGATTTTTGGTAATCACTAATGACGACATTGTTTGAGGAATTGTTTCTAATTATTTTGAAGATAGTCAATCTGTATGGTTGGAAGTAGGGGAAGTGATACATGATGGACTGAATTGGAATAAAGGCATCGGTACCCGAGCACTAAAGCTGTTGGTAGATCATATTTTCAATACTTTACCACAAGTGAGAGTGGGGTTGACCCCTTGGTCAGGCAATCAGCGTATGATACGAGTAGCACAAAAGCTAGGGATGCAGCTAGAAGCACGTATAAGAAAAGTAAGATTATACGAGGAAAACTATTATGATTCGATTCGCATGGGAATTTTAAGGGAAGAATGGGAAAGCAAACAAATAAGCAGTATTAAAATTTAGGTGTCCGAGTAATCCTAATCAAGTTTTAAAAGGGGAATTTCATAATATCAACCAAGACTTTATTGAAAGAGTATGGAAAATTAAATTATTAAAGTACGAAAAGCATAAAGAAAAGTGTGAAGGAATTCTTATTGAAACTAATGGGGGAAAATAATACGAAGTAGATTTGGAAAGAAAACCGCTAGAAAGCTTGACTACTTTGTTGCTTTTTGGTGGAAAGATCCTTTAAATAAAAATCTGCTTTTTCGATCAGAAGCTAGTTCTAAAGAACTAGCAATAGTCGAAAAAGATACTGATTATGAAGGGATTTTTATCATTTCTGAAGATGCAGCAATTAAACATTGGATTTTAACTAATGAAACCCAAAGAGAAAAAATGGCGATGACCATCTATCCATCCTGGTGTCAAAAATTAAATGAAACAACTAAAGCTACACAAAAATGACAATAAAAATATTAAAAAAATATTCCGAGTAAGGAATTGTGTCTAATTGGAAATAAAAAGTTGAATAGAGCAAATTTAATATTGGGTGCTGTAAATCAGTGCCTTTTTAAACAATCACTATAGTAAAAAAGTCAAAGATTTATTTTAATAGCCAGTAATTAAAGTATAATAGTAAGAATGAAATCAAATTATACTTTAAAGGGAAGAGGTAGGTAGTGTAAATAGCTGAATTAGAAAGTCGCTTGATAAACACTTAGACACTAATAAATTCATCACTGTTGCTTGGAATTTCAATAGAACTTTACAAATAATGAAAGCTAGCAGTATCTGGCTAAGGTGATTAGAGATAATCCATTCACAAGAAAACAATATAATAGAAGTATCGAATCAATTTAATTACTCATAACTAACGTAGGCCGCAAATATCTATAAGAAAGAAAAGCTGTAATAGGACAATACTATAATTAAACAGCAAATAATTAATGAAATACATTTACGTAGCAAAAACATGACTTAAAAGATAAAGATAGAAAGCATACTTAAATCTCATCAATAAAAATAAAATAAATAAATAAATGAATTCGCGAAAATAGTACATTAACGGCCTCATACTCAAACAAAATGAAGCCTGCTGTTGAGTGGAAATGTAAAGAGCCACAAAAATAGTCAGTAATTTCAGAAAGATAGTAAAGATGATTTTATAAATGAAAAAGATATGAAAGCTCAGTGCAAAGGGTTTTTATACTATGATAAGGATTAAAAAAAGTATAAAGCTGTTTATATTAAAAATACTTTCAAAAAGTGTTTGACAGATGGAAGCTTCCCGTGGTATATTAGTTCTTGTCGTTAAGAGGACGAAGAAATTGTAAAGAATATTTCATATATTTGAAACACCTCTGTAAAAACTTAAAAGAAATTTAATTAAGTGGTTGACAAGCGACAGAGAATCATGGTATTATATAAAAGTTCCGTTAAGGCGATGCGCTTCACAGCCATCCAGTCACAAAAAAAGAATTTAAATAATCTTTTGAAATGTGGTTGACAAGCCTAATCGAAACGTGATACAATATAAAAGTTGTCACAGCGAAACAAAACATTCGCAACTGACACAAAGCTC
>NZ_JBQKLQ010000017.1:0-1880 GCF_052116145.1 Fundicoccus sp. Sow4_F4
GAAGCAGTACCGTAAGGAGCTGTGGAGCGCATAGAAGTGAGAATGCCGGTATGAGTAGCGCAAGACGGGTGAGAATCCCGTCCACCGATTGACTAAGGTTTCCTGGGGAAGGCTCGTCCTCCCAGGGTAAGTCGGGACCTAAGCCGAAGCCGATAGGTATAGGCGATGGACAACAGGTAGAGATTCCTGTACTTGGGTAACATGTTTGAACGATGGAGGGACACAGGAGGTAGCGCCACGCATCCGGATGGAAGAGGATGTAGAAGCATCAAGTGGGATTGTGAGTCAAATGCTTACGATTATCTAACCACGAGGTGTGACCTGGAGCGAAATTAAGTAGCGAAGGTGGCAAATCAAACTGTCGAGAAAAGCTTCTAGTGAGTGTTAACCAACCCGTACCGCAAACCGACACAGGTAGTCAGGAAGAGTATTCCGAGGTGATCGAGAGAACTCTCGTTAAGGAACTCGGCAAAATGACCCCGTAACTTCGGGAGAAGGGGTGCTGACAGCAATGTCAGCCGCAGTGAATAGGCCCAGGCGACTGTTTATCAAAAACACAGGTCTCTGCCAAATCGAAAGATGACGTATAGGGGCTGACGCCTGCCCGGTGCTGGAAGGTTAAGAGGAGTGCTTAGCGCAAGCGAAGGTACGAATTGAAGCCCCAGTAAACGGCGGCCGTAACTATAACGGTCCTAAGGTAGCGAAATTCCTTGTCGGGTAAGTTCCGACCCGCACGAAAGGCGTAACGATCTGGGCACTGTCTCAACGAGAGACTCGGTGAAATTATAGTACCTGTGAAGATGCAGGTTACCCGCGACAGGACGGAAAGACCCCATGGAGCTTTACTGTAGCTTGATATTGAGTGTTTGTGTGACATGTACAGGATAGGTAGGAGCCTTAGAAGTGTGGACGCCAGTCTACATGGAGGCAATGGTGGGATACTACCCTTGTGATATGAACCCTCTAACCCGCGTTTAAGAAACGGGAGACAGTGTCAGGTGGGCAGTTTGACTGGGGCGGTCGCCTCCTAAAGAGTAACGGAGGCGCCCAAAGGTTCCCTCAGAATGGTTGGAAATCATTCGTAGAGTGCAAAGGCAGAAGGGAGCTTGACTGCGAGACCTACAAGTCGAGCAGGGACGAAAGTCGGGCTTAGTGATCCGGTGGTACCGCATGGAAGGGCCATCGCTCAACGGATAAAAGCTACCCTGGGGATAACAGGCTTATCTCCCCCAAGAGTTCACATCGACGGGGAGGTTTGGCACCTCGATGTCGGCTCATCGCATCCTGGGGCTGAAGTCGGTCCCAAGGGTTGGGCTGTTCGCCCATTAAAGCGGTACGCGAGCTGGGTTCAGAACGTCGTGAGACAGTTCGGTCCCTATCCGTCGCGGGCGTAGGAAATTTGAGAAGAGCTATCCTTAGTACGAGAGGACCGGGATGGACACACCGCTGGTGTACCAGTTGTTCCGCCAGGAGCATCGCTGGGTAGCTATGTGTGGGATGGATAAGCGCTGAAAGCATCTAAGTGCGAAGCCAGCTTCAAGATGAGATTTCCCATCACGCAAGTGAGTAAGACCCCTGAGAGACGATCAGGTAGATAGGCTAGAAGTGGAAGTGCAGCGATGTACGGAGCGGACTAGTACTAATCGGTCGAGGACTTAACCACGAGAACAATTTGACGGTATGGTCTGATTTTGTTGAGAGTATTCAGTTTTGAGTGATCAATCAAGCACTCTAAAAAAAATAACAACAGACACTGTGTGTGGTGATGAAGGCAAGAAGGATACACCTGTTCCCATGCCGAACACAGCAGTTAAGCTTCTTAGCGCCGATGGTAGTTGGACCTTTGGTCCTGTGAGAGTAGGACGTTGCCACGCAAGTGT
>NZ_JBQKLQ010000019.1:0-1000 GCF_052116145.1 Fundicoccus sp. Sow4_F4
TTTATTCACATTTAAAGAAAAAAATGGAGACTAGCGGGATCGAACCGCTGACCTCCTGCGTGCAAAGCAGGCGCTCTCCCAGCTGAGCTAAGCCCCCAAAATATTTCTAAATAAATCGGGAAGACAGGATTCGAACCTGCGACCCCTTGGTCCCAAACCAAGTGCTCTACCAAGCTGAGCTACTTCCCGATGTGATGATTATTTAAAGCATGCAGCCAGCAGGAGTCGAACCTGCAACCGCCTGATTCGTAGTCAGGTACTCTATCCAATTGAGCCATGGCTGCTTTAAAACAAATGCCGAGGGCCGGAATCGAACCGGCACGGTGATCACTCACCGCAGGATTTTAAGTCCTGTGCGTCTGCCAGTTCCGCCACCCCGGCAATATCTGCCTGTGTTTTTATATCTGGCAAGCGAAAGACGGGATTCGAACCCGCGACCCCCACCTTGGCAAGGTGGTGTTCTACCACTGAACTACTTTCGCATGGTGCCGGCTAAAGGACTTGAACCCTCGACCCTCTGATTACAAATCAGATGCTCTACCAACTGAGCTAAGCCGGCACATGTTAAATGCTTATTTAAATTTCAACGTTTATAAAAAACGCGACTGCGGGTGGAGGGACTTGAACCCACACACCTTGCGGCGCCAGATCCTAAATCTGGTGCGTCTGCCAATTCCGCCACACCCGCTCGATTCTTAAAAAGAAACGAATGACCCGTGCAGGATTCGAACCTGCGACCCACTGATTAAAAGTCAGTTGCTCTACCAACTGAGCTAACGAGTCGTAATAATGGAGGATGACGGGATCGAACCGCCGACATTCTGCTTGTAAGGCAGACGCTCTCCCAGCTGAGCTAATCCTCCAACTATACGTTGTGTCTAATAACAGTCAACACTTGCGTGGCAACGTCCTACTCTCACAGGACCAAAGGTCCAACTACCATCGGCGCTAAGAAGCTTAACTGCTGTGTTCGGCATGGGAACAGGTGTATCCTTCTTGC
>NZ_JBQKLQ010000020.1:0-911 GCF_052116145.1 Fundicoccus sp. Sow4_F4
TATTCTATTCAATCATGACCCGTACGGGATTCGAACCCGTGTTACCGCCGTGAAAGGGCGGTGTCTTAACCGCTTGACCAACGGGCCTTGTGTTTATTAATGCTGTCTAGCAGTTAAACTACGGAGAAGGAGGGATTTGAACCCTCGCGCCGCTATAAAGCGACCTACACCCTTAGCAGGGGCGCCTCTTCAGCCTCTTGAGTACTTCCCCATCTTAAGTGATCAAATGGTTTGTCTATCCTTAGTCTGCTAAATGGGCCTGAATGGACTCGAACCATCGACCTCACCCTTATCAGGGGTGCGCTCTAACCAGCTGAGCTACAGGCCCGTATTCTACTAAAAGCGGGTGATGAGAATCGAACTCACGACAACAGCTTGGAAGGCTGTAGTTTTACCACTAAACTACACCCGCATCTTCCATTTTAAATTGCGGAGGTAGGACTCGAACCTACGACCTTCGGGTTATGAGCCCGACGAGATGCCAACTTCTCCACTCCGCGATAATATTAGTTGGGTTAAGGAGGATAAGAGATTCGAACTCTTGCACGCTTTTACACGTCTGACGGTTTTCAAGACCGTTCCCTTCAGCCGGACTTGGGTAATCCTCCGTAACTTGAACATGGACCTTGTAGGACTCGAACCTACGACCGGACGGTTATGAGCCGTCTGCTCTAACCACCTGAGCTAAAGGTCCGGTTCTATATAGCGGCAAAGGGGATCGAACCCATGACCTCCCGGGTATGAACCGGACGCTCTAGCCAGCTGAGCTACACCGCCATTAGATTGTGAATGGGTAACACTTTATTCACATTTAAAGAAAAAAATGGAGACTAGCGGGATCGAACCGCTGACCTCCTGCGTGCAAAGCAGGCGCTCTCCCAGCTGAGCTAAGCCCCCAAAATATTTCTAAA
>NZ_JBQKLQ010000021.1:0-828 GCF_052116145.1 Fundicoccus sp. Sow4_F4
GGAAGGGGAGTGAAAGAGTACCTGAAACCGTGTGCCTACAAGTAGTCAGAGCCCGTTAATGGGTGATGGCGTACCTTTTGTAGAATGGACCGGCGAGTGACGATAGTTGGCAAGGTTAAGTTGAAGAAACGGAGCCGTAGCGAAAGCGAGTCTGAATAGGGCGTAAGTCAGGTGTCGTCGACCCGAAACCAGGTGACCTACCCATGTGCAGGTTGAAGGTGCGGTAAGACGCACTGGAGGACCGAAC
Source organism: Fundicoccus sp. Sow4_F4 (assembly GCF_052116145.1). Taxonomy (NCBI): domain Bacteria; kingdom Bacillati; phylum Bacillota; class Bacilli; order Lactobacillales; family Aerococcaceae; genus Fundicoccus; species Fundicoccus sp. Sow4_F4. Next base: position 248 of record NZ_JBQKLQ010000021.1, read on the forward strand.
CAGGACACGTTGAAAAGTGTTTGGATGACATGTGGGTAGCGGAGAAATTCCAATCGAACCTGGAGATAGCTGGTTCTCTCCGAAATATATTTAGGTATAGCCTCAGAGTAAGAGTCATGGAGGTAGAGCACTGTTTGGACTAGGGGGGCTTATGCTTTACCGAATCCAGATAAACTCCGAATGCCAAGGACTCATCTCTGGGAGTCAGACTGCGAGTGATAAGATCCGTAGTCGAAAGGGAAACAGCCCAGCCCACCAGCTAAGGTCCCCAAGTTATTGTTAAGTGGAAAAGGATGTGGGGTTGCATAGACAGCTAGGATGTTGGCTCAGAAGCAGCCATCATTTAAAGAGTGCGTAATAGCTCACTAGTCGAGTGACCCCGCGCCGAAAATGTACCGGGGCTAAACAATACACCGAAGCTGTGGATTCAGTATAATTACTGAGTGGTAGGAGAGCGTTCTATGGGCGGAGAAGCAGTACCGTAAGGAGCTGTGGAGCGCATAGAAGTGAGAATGCCGGTATGAGTAGCGCAAGACGGGTGAGAATCCCGTCCACCGATTGACTAAGGTTTCCTGGGGAAG
>NZ_JBQKLQ010000022.1:0-723 GCF_052116145.1 Fundicoccus sp. Sow4_F4
AAAAGATATAATTAAACCGAGAATTGACCGAGTCTATAGCAATATAGATGAAATAAAGCAAGACCAAGTAATAAACCGATACGAAAGTATCAGCGCAAAAATGTGGTTAAGAAACAAAGGGCGCACGGTGAATGCCTTGGCACTAGGAGCCGATGAAGGACGGGACGAACACCGATATGCTTTGGGGAGCTGTAAGTAAGCACTGATCCAGAGATTTCCGAATGGGGGAACCCAACAATCGTTATGGATTGTTACGCGAAAGCGAGGTAGACGCAGAGAACTGAAACATCTAAGTACCTGCAGGAAGAGAAAGAAAATTCGATTCCCTGAGTAGCGGCGAGCGAAACGGGAAGAGCCCAAACCAGTGTGCATGCACACTGGGGTTGTAGGACTCCGATATGGCAAGAACAGACATAGCAGAATCATCTGGGAAGGTGAGCGTGAAAGGGTGAGAGCCCCGTATGCGAAATGTGTGTGAAGCTTAGGAGGATCCTGAGTACGGCGGGACACGAGAAATCCCGTCGGAATCCGCCAGGACCATCTGGCAAGGCTAAATACTCCCTAGTGACCGATAGTGAACAAGTACCGTGAGGGAAAGGTGAAAAGCACCCCGGAAGGGGAGTGAAAGAGTACCTGAAACCGTGTGCCTACAAGTAGTCAGAGCCCGTTAATGGGTGATGGCGTACCTTTTGTAGAATGGACCGGCGAGTGACGATAGTTGGC
>NZ_JBQKLQ010000023.1:0-619 GCF_052116145.1 Fundicoccus sp. Sow4_F4
TACTCTTCAAGAGATGCAATTCTCTCTGGTCTTGGACCAACAAGACTCATTTCTCCTTTTAGAACATTAAGCACCTGTGGAATTTCATCTATCTTTGTTCTTCTTAAAAACTTACCAATAGAAGTAACTCTGTCATCATCCTTCATAACCTCTTGGCCTTTAACCATCTTTTCAGATCCAGGCTTCATTGTTCTAAACTTATACACCTTAAAGAGCTTTTTATGTTGTCCAGGTCTGTCTTGTAAAAAGAAAATAGGTCCTTCTGAAGTTCCTTTAATAAGAATGGCAACGATAATCCATATAGGCAAAAATACTATTAACACTATTAATGAAAGAATGATATCTATTAACCTTTTAATTGCCTTCTGCATATTATCCCTCTATTTCATAATCGATTGGTGTTAAGTACCCATCGCTTAATTTTATTTCACCTTCATTTAGGTCAATCTTAGCTGACCAAATCCTAATTACTTTATCTCCATCTTTATAAAAAGCTCCGGGATAAGGATGTGTAACTGCTCTAACCAGTTTATCTGCTTCATCCATTGTCATTGAACTTAGTAGCTCTCCATCTTCTGGTTTTCTACCTGTCCACTCAGTAGCTTTAGACTCGTCTTGC
>NZ_JBQKLQ010000024.1:0-404 GCF_052116145.1 Fundicoccus sp. Sow4_F4
TTTATTCACATTTAAAGAAAAAAATGGAGACTAGCGGGATCGAACCGCTGACCTCCTGCGTGCAAAGCAGGCGCTCTCCCAGCTGAGCTAAGCCCCCAAAATATTTCTAAAAAAATCGGGAAGACAGGATTCGAACCTGCGACCCCTTGGTCCCAAACCAAGTGCTCTACCAAGCTGAGCTACTTCCCGATGTGATGATTAGTTAAAGCATGCAGCCAGCAGGAGTCGAACCTGCAACCGCCTGATTCGTAGTCAGGTACTCTATCCAATTGAGCCATGGCTGCTTTAAAACGAATGCCGAGGGCCGGAATCGAACCGGCACGGTGATCACTCACCGCAGGATTTTAAGTCCTGTGCGTCTGCCAGTTCCGCCACCCCGGCAATATCTGCCTGTGTTTTTATAT
>NZ_JBQKLQ010000025.1:0-379 GCF_052116145.1 Fundicoccus sp. Sow4_F4
CTTAACCACATTTTTGCGCTGATACTTTCGTATCGGTTTATTACTTGGTCTTGCTTTATTTCATCTATATTGCTATAGACTCGGTCAATTCTCGGTTTAATTATATCTTTTTTGAAATTATAATTTTGGTTCTATTAGTCTTGACTCGCATTGAATCAATTCTAATAGGATTTTGTTTGAGTATTCAGTTTTCAATGATCACCTTGTCAAAAAGCATTGATTCAACACTTAAAGACAAAAAATTTGAGTCTCTCTAATCTTGCGATTAAAGCTCACTCAAAACTAAACAAAGATAATAGCCACTTGGTAAGATTCCTATACTCCTTAGAAAGGAGGTGATCCAGCCGCACCTTCCGATACGGCTACCTTGTTACGACTT
>NZ_JBQKLQ010000026.1:0-378 GCF_052116145.1 Fundicoccus sp. Sow4_F4
AAGTCGTAACAAGGTAGCCGTATCGGAAGGTGCGGCTGGATCACCTCCTTTCTAAGGAGTATAGGAATCTTACCAAGTGGCTATTATCTTTGTTTAGTTTTGAGTGAGCTTATTTTTTTTCGCTAACTCTATAAGGGTTTGAAAACGGGCCTGTAGCTCAGCTGGTTAGAGCGCACCCCTGATAAGGGTGAGGTCGATGGTTCGAGTCCATTCAGGCCCATCAGTTTTATTCCAATCCATTGAAATAAAACTGAAAATAACATATAATAATAACTCAGTAGTGTTACCACTATTCTGGGGGCTTAGCTCAGCTGGGAGAGCGCCTGCTTTGCACGCAGGAGGTCAGCGGTTCGATCCCGCTAGTCTCCATTGTGAATG
>NZ_JBQKLQ010000027.1:0-305 GCF_052116145.1 Fundicoccus sp. Sow4_F4
TTGCCAAATCCAGCTACTTTTATCAAAAAAAGGACGTGTTATCTCTTGTCACGCGTTTTCAGTGCTTGCAAAAGACGTGGCGGAAGATGACACGACGACTTATAGAGAGTTCTAACGCTTTCTGCAGATATTTCGACCAAATAATAGACTTTCTGCTTCAAATCCAGCTACTTTTATCAAAAAAAGGACGTGTCATCTCTTGTCACGCGTTTTCAGTGCTTGCAAAAGACGTGGCGGAAGATGACACGACGACTTATAGAGAGTTATGATTAACTCCCATAATAATAGCAACCTCCAGCTAATTA